>CAVXTM010000001.1:0-472146 GCA_963764725.1 uncultured Gammaproteobacteria bacterium
AAGATCCCAGCGCAACTGAACGTTCATCCAAAAATCAGCCGACATGCCAAAGAACCTCTCTAACCGAAGCGCTGTGCTTGGCGTGATTCCCCGGCGCTCATTGATAATTTCGTTAATACGCTGGTACGGGACGTGAATAGCGTCCGCCAGCTCGCGCTGGGTCAAACCCGTGGGATTCAGAAATTCCTCCAACAACATCTCGCCGGGATGCGTGGGGGAGCGGTCTGTGGGAATGCGAACCATGGCTTAACCCTCTTTAGCTGTCACCGATTTCCACTTGATCAGGACCCTGTTCCGACCAGACAAAGCAGATTCTGTAGCGGTCGTTGATACGGATGCTATGCTGCCCTTTGCGATCGCCATAAAGGGCTTCCAGGCGATTACCGGGCGGTATATGTAGTTCATCCAGTGTTGTAACGGAGTCAAGCTGATCGAGCTTTCGGACTGCGACCTTCCATAACGATACCGGACAGGTTTTGCGCGCAGCTTTGGTGTTCCTGCCATGAAAAAGGTCTTCTGTACCCCCGTCTCCAAATGAGACGATCATAATACCATGATAGCATGGAAGTCATGCTACTATAGCAACGCCTACTCACTGTCGGCGAAGGTTTCGCCCTATCCCGTAACCGAGCCATCGAAACGCTGAATCACCATGCCCGCCCTCCTGCATCAAGTCCTCGCTTTCGCCACCCTGCGCGACGCTTGGCACAGGGTGCGAGAAAACCGGGGCTGCGCGGGCGGGGACGGGGAAACGCTGGAGCAGTTCGAGACGCATCTGGAGACCCAGCTCGCGGCGCTTCGCAACGAGGTCGTTCAAGGCAGCTACGAGCCGCGTCCGCTCTTGAGCGTCGTCGTGGGATCTCCCGGCAAGCAGCCGCGGCAGCTCGCGGTGCCCGCGGTGCGGGATCGGGTGCTGCAAACGGCGGCGGCGCTCGTGCTCACGCCCCTCTTCGAGGCCGAGTTCGAGGACTGCAGCTTCGCCTATCGCCGCGGGCGCTCGGTCGATCAAGCCGTCCGCCGCATCATGCAGTACCGGGATCAGGGCTTCCGCTGGGTTGTAGACGCGGACATCGCCTCCTTCTTCGCCGAGATCGATCACGAGCGCTTGCTGCGCGAGGTGGCCGAGCTGGTTCAGGACGTGCGGATCATAGATCTCATAAAGATATGGCTCAAAGCACCGCTCACGGACTTTGAGACGACCTGGCGGCCGACGAAAGGCATCGCACTGGGATCGCCGATTTCGCCGCTGCTTGCGAATCTTTATCTCGATCATCTCGACGAGGCCCTGCTCGGGGAAAATCTGCGCTTGGTGCGCTTCTCGGACGATTTCCTGGTCCTCTGCAAGCACGAGGAGCAGGCGGCGCGCGCGCTCGATCTCACCGAAGAGGTCCTGGGGGTCATGCGATTGCGGCTGAATCGGGAGAAGACGCGCATCGTCGATTTCGAGCGCGGCTTTCGGTTCCTGGGGGTGGAGTTTGTCCGCAACCTGGTGCTTAAATGCCGCACGACCGACGAGCAAACCGACTACGCCGAGATGCTGCCGCCGGAGGAGCCGGGCGCCGATAACGCCGGTGCCGTTGTACGTGGAAGCCGAAGCGGTGCTGGTGGAGGCCGAGCCCGCGATCCAAGGGGCTTTGACGTTGGCCCTGACTGAGGTGCTTAAGCAAAAGCAGGAGGACACGGCGCCGGGCGCGGATGCAGAGGACAGCCTCGCGATCGACGACAGAGGAGGAGCCGACCGCGGACAGTGATCCTATCCTCCGCACCTTATATCTCATGGAGCACGGTTGCGTCCTGGGAAAAGAATCCGAGCGTCTGGTGGTGCGAAAGAACGGCGAGGTGCTGCAGGAGGTGCCGGCCATCAAGGTTGATCAGATCATGGTGTTCGGTAACTCGCAGATCACGACCCAGGCGATGGCGTTCTGTCTCATCGAGCGCATCCCCATCGTGCTGCTCTCCGGCCGGGGCCGCTACTACGGGGTGATCGACTCGCTGGATACCGATCCGGTCCTGCTGCAACGCGATCAGTTCCAACGGTCGGCCGATCCGGACTTCTGCCTTGAGGTGGCGCGGGCGATCGTGACCGGCAAGCTCCAGAACATGCGGCTCATCCTCCGGCGCTATGCGCGCAAGCGCGAGGCGCCGGCCTTGACGGCGGCCGAGCGGTCGCTGCAGGGCTTTGTTGCGGACATCGAAAAGGCCCGGACGCTCGATGCGCTACGAGGTTACGAAGGCATAGGCTCCAAGGCGTATTTCGAAGCGCTGCGCACGCTCTTGCCCGCGGCGTGGGGATTCAAGAAACGCGTCCGCCAGCCGCCGACGGATCCGTTCAATGCCCTCCTGTCCTACGGCTACACCTTGCTCTTCTACAACATCTATGCCCTGGTGAGGGCGCGTGGTCTGAGCCCACACGCAGGCTTTTTGCATCCGCTCCGCGCCGGTCATCCGGCCCTGGTCTCGGATCTCATCGAGGAGTTCCGTGCGTTGGTCGTGGATGCCCTGGTGCTGTCACTGGTCCTGAATGGGCGCCTTGCCCTCGAGGATTTCACCTACGCCGAGACGCCGGATAATTCCGGTTCCAGTTCAAAAGTAGAACGCGAAGCCGACGAGCGAGCGACGAGACATACCGTAGATGGTAGGCGAGGAGTGAGTGAGGAAAGCCAGGCCCAGGGACGGCGCCTGCTTGGCGCGCCGAGGATGCAAGGCGACAAAGTTATACAATGAAATGGGAGCGGAATAAGGCCTGTATGCTCAGCGATGACGCACGCAAGACGTTCATCCACGCCTTCGAGGCCAAGATGAACGCCGCGGTCACCCATCCCGCCACCGGCCAGCGGCTGGATTACCGGCGCTGTGTCGACGAACAGGTAATGACCATGGCGAGCGTCATCCGGGGCAAGCAAGTCTCCTACACGCCGATGGTGCTCAGATGAGTCGCTGGTGGATCGTCTCTTACGACATCAGCCGACGATGGGCGCCGCCGCCGGATCGCAGAGATCCTGGAGGGCTACGGCCAGCGCGTGCAATGGAGCGTCTTCGAGTGTTCTCTGGACGATCGGGTGCTCGAGGAGTTGCGGGCCCGTCTGCGCGAAGAGTTGGACGGCGATGCGGACAGCCTCCGCTACTATCCGCTCTGCCTCTGGTGCCGCGAGCGGGTAATCTGGCGAGGACGGGGCATGGCCGCGACCGACTGGAAATACACCGTCGTCTGATTGCCAGATACAGGGATGTATCGCCTTACGCACCTAAGGATGGAACGCTTATGTTCGTATTGGTGTGTTACGATATCACCGATGATCGACGCCGCTATCGCGTTGCCTCCGAGCTTGAGAATTTTGGCTGCCGGGTGCAGTACAGCGTGTTCGAGTGTCATCTGGAGGAGCCGCAGCTACAAGAGCTGCAAGCGCGTTTGCTCGACCCTGATCGATGAAGCAAGAGGACCACGTGCGCTATTACGCGCTCTGTCCCAAAGATGAGACTGCGGTACTCGTCGACGGGTTGGGCCGGAAGACGCCCGACTGGGATTATCGGGTTGTTTGAGAGTGCATCTCATTGTCAGCGGCCCGAATCGTCAAATTAACGCCGCATGGCGGAAAGCGCTTGCCGATCAGGAGGTTAGGCTAGTACCTCGTCACGCACGGGCAGATCCTTGATTTATCGAGAGAAACAGGCGAAAAACCGCTTGCATCGCGGACTTGATTATGGCAATTTGGGCATGGGCCGCAGGGAAGGGAAATATTGAAAGTGTGTCAAGGAATTGCAGACGAAGGGCTGTTTAACCGACCGGGATCAGAACGGGATTGAAACTGTAGACAGCCAGAAGCTCCACTAGATGAAGTTGATCGGCTGTTTAACCGACCGGGATCAGAACGGGATTGAAACCTTCAGTATCTGCGAACATGCTAGTCTGTCAACCTCATCGGCTGTTTAACCGACCGGGATCAGAACGGGATTGAAACATCCGATGCTTCGACGTCTCACGCCTGATCATGCTCGTGCTGTTTAACCGACCGGGATCAGAACGGGATTGAAACATGCTATGATCGACATGTCTAAGCTGCCAAGACTCTGCGCTGTTTAACCGACCGGGATCAGAACGGGATTGAAACCTGATCATGACGACTAAGCACGTTCGGCACACTCCTTGCTAGCTGTTTAACCGACCGGGATCAGAACGGGATTGAAACCTGTCCAGCTCTGGTCAACGATCAGGACTACATCGCTACGGCTGTTTAACCGACCGGGATCAGAACGGGATTGAAACCGTACCGCTGACTCGAGTCACCCAATACGTCATACCGGCTGTTTAACCGACCGGGATCAGAACGGGATTGAAACTTGATAGCCAGAACTGCGTCACGATTGCCAGCTGCCGACCAGTTGCTGTTTAACCGACCGGGATCAGAACGGGATTGAAACAGTTATGCCGCATGTCTCATGCGCGATTGCTGAACCAGTGGCTGTTTAACCGACCGGGATCAGAACGGGATTGAAACGTCATGGTCGACATCGGTCATCGACGGCAATCAGCAGCTGTTTAACCGACCGGGATCAGAACGGGATTGAAACTCATCTGAGACATCTTGCCCAGGCGATGTCGATGCTGTTTAACCGACCGGGATCAGAACGGGATTGAAACTGTACTGCGAGCTTAGCGACGCTCGCGATGACGTGCTTGACGCATGCAGCTGTTTAACCGACCGGGATCAGAACGGGATTGAAACTTCCTATGGCGAGACCGCTGTTTAACCGACCGGGATCAGAACGGGATTGAAACTAGTCGACGCATCGTGGGTCGCTGTTTAACCGACCGGGATCAGAACGGGATTGAAACTCATGCTCGGGTGCTTAGCTGGCTCGGTAGCATCGTGGCTGTTTAACCGACCGGGATCAGAACGGGATTGAAACTTCTGCAGATCTGACGGTCACGCTCGTCGTCATCGCTCGATGGCTGTTTAACCGACCGGGATCAGAACGGGATTGAAACCGATGCGCTACTGCCGTACGCATTGGATACGCTGACGGAGCTGTTTAACCGACCGGGATCAGAACGGGATTGAAACCACTACGCTGATGATGCGATCGCGATATCCATCGCTGCGGCTGTTTAACCGACCGGGATCAGAACGGGATTGAAACTCCAATGCTGTGCCATCGGCATGACCCATAGCTCTCATTGAGCGCTGTTTAACCGACCGGGATCAGAACGGGATTGAAACACAACTTGTCTGCAGCGACGCTGGCTACCTGCGTTGGTCGCTGTTTAACCGACCGGGATCAGAACGGGATTGAAACCTCACGAAACTACGCTGTCAGCGGTCACTGTAAGATTGCACGTGGCTGTTTAACCGACCGGGATCAGAACGGGATTGAAAGATCGGATGTAGGGTGGGTGAGCCGCGCTGTTTGCGGCGTAACCCACCAACCCGTCGGCCGCAGGCCGACACCTCAACCTGCTTGCGAAGCCGAAATCTAAGGTGACGCGCTTCGCGCGTCGGATCGGTGCGTTACGGCGTAAAAAAGCACGCCTAACGCACCCTACATTCCTAGAGTCGACAATTTCAAATATCTTCGGCTAGGGACTTGAACGAGGCGGCCGCCTTTCGCACCGGGAGTGGGAGCTAATCCATAGTTACTCACGAACTTTTCGGAAGAGTCGAAAATTCTGTACCCAGCCCGCGCATTCCCTGTAACATGCACGGCCCAGTATAGACACTTGGCATTAGGCTTGACTGGTAATCGTTCACGGAACCCCATAGAAACTTGGCACGCGACGATGAATTTGATCCTATTGTTACCCGCCTTGATCATGGGCACTCTCGAGGGTCTCACGGAGTTCCTGCCCATCTCGAGCACCGGCCATTTGATTATCGCGGGCGAGCTGTTGGACTTCACCGGCGAGAGGGCAAAGACCTTCGAGATCGTCATCCAATTGGGCGCCATCCTGGCCGTGTGCTGGTATTATCGCGCGAAGCTTGTCGAGGTGGCGCGCGGGATCACGCACAATGCCATTACCCAGCGTTTTCTCGGCAACCTCGCGCTGGCCTTTCTCCCCGCGGCATTCTTGGGCGTGCTGCTGCACCGATTCATCAAAGATCACCTGTTTCATCCGATCACGGTGGCCGCGGCCTTGATCCTGGGGGGAGTCGTGATCCTTCTGGTCGAGCGCTCGAAGGGCGAGGCCAGGGTGCATGCGGTCGAGGACATGTGTTGGCCGGAGGCGCTCAAGATCGGCTGCGTCCAGGCGCTGGCCTTGATCCCCGGCACCTCGCGTTCCGGGGCGACGATCATCGGCGGATTGGTGTTCGGCCTATCGCGGCAGGCGGCGACGGAATTCTCGTTCTTTCTCGCGATCCCGACCATGTTCGCCGCGACCTTCTATGAGGGCGTAAACAACTGGCATCTGTTACAGGAGGGCGATCTATCGCTATTCGGGATCGGGTTTACCGCGGCCTTCATCTCCGGCCTCGCTGCCGTCAAGGCGTTGCTTCATTTCGTAAAAAATCATAGCTTTTGCGTCTTTGCTTACTACCGGATCGTTTTCGGAGGGGTAGTGCTTTCTTATTTTTGGTTAGTTCCAGGGAGTTGATGAATGTCTGACTACGCAACGCTCGTAGCTACGCTTAACCGCTGTGCCGAACGCGCGCGCGAAGAGACTCTTACCTTGGGGCAGGTGCTCGACTCCATCGAAGAAGCCGCCTTTGCGTTCATCTGCATCATCATGGCGTTGCCGTTTCTGCAACCGCTCACGCTCGGCCCCTTGTCGGTGATCGGCGGGCTCAGCTTCGCCGCCTTAGGCTGGCAGCTTTTCCGGGGTCATCCGACGCCGATGCTGCCCGAAAGGGCGAGGAATACCGTCATCGGCCACAAAACCTGGGATGTCTTAATCGGCATATGCTTGAAGATCCTCGGGTGGTGCCGGCGGTTTACCAAACCGCGTTATAGCTATTGGGTCACCGGAGAGAAAGGCCGGCAGATCAGCGGCCTCACGATCATGACCGGCGGCTTGTTGATGGCGATACCCGCCTTCGGTTTGCCCTTCAACAACTTGATCCCCGCGCTCGCCATTTTTTTTGTGTGCGTCGCCGAGCTGGAGCAGGACGGGTTAATGGTCTTCGTGGCCTTCGGCTGGTTGATCGCCACGGTGCTCTATTTCGTCGTCGCTTTTGCGCTGGTGTGGTTCCTTGGCGAGGAGGCTCTGTCCTTCTTTCACTAGCGTCTATCCGATAAAGAAACTCCACTCGCGAGAGCCCTACCCCAATCGGCGATCGTGGGGTTTAGAGTTCGGCTATAGCTATTTTCAGCGCACGCGCCGCCGCCAGCAACCGCTCGTCGTAACTCGCCAGCGCTACGGTTTGACCCTGGTTGCGGAGGAATTCCATTGAAGCCAGGTGTAACGCGTCTAAGGTCCGAACAGGCCGGGGGAAAGGCTCCAGCGCACGAGCGAGCACCGGCGGAGCTAGCTCCAGCAAGGCCACGCGGCCTACGAGGGCGCGCACGTGTTCGCCGTGGGAATGGGCGAGTTTGCGAGCATGGATGCGGGTCCAAAGCTCGTATTCGAGCAAGCGGCTCGCCACCAGCATCTCGTGCCAGAGGCTTTCCGGCGGCAAGCGATCCTCGGCCAGTAAGTATGCAAGGGCGACCGAGGTATCAAGGTAGATCACCGCTCCGAGCGATCCTGCGCAAGCTCTTGCAGGAGTTGATGATGCGGGGCGACAGGCGCGCGTGCCGGCGGAACGCCCGTCGGCAGCGACGGCGGGATCAGCCAGCCGCGGCGTACCGACTCGGCCAGCAATGCATCCGCCAGTAACGGGCTCCTCTCGGCGCGGGGTGGCGTGAGTTCGGCAACCACACGGTCGCGATCCGTGACCAGCACTGTCTCCCCGCTCGCCGCGAGGCGCACGTACTCACTCAGCTTGTTCTTAAGTATCTTAAGGCCGACCGATCGCATGACTACAAGGTAGCTTCCGGAAGCTACTATGTCAAGCTTCGCGGGGCTATCGAACTGCGCGCGCCGTAAAGGTCGCGATCCGCGCCCGTTGACTTTTTCACTAACAGCAACGCCGCACTCCGCTCCACTTGCGCTCGACTTCGGCTTTAAAAAACTCGGCGCGGGTCATCGGCGTCGCTTCCTCGGCCGCGTGCCGGGCGCGCCAGTGGGTTAGGTAACGCTCATAGGCGTCATCGCCGCTGAGGGCGCGGAAGATCTGCCATATTCGTTGCAAAAAGCGCATGCAGTGTTATTCCACTGGAATTAGTAACGCGCCGGGCGGGTTACTCTTTCGAGTCCTTGTCGCCGCCACTCTCGGCGGCTTTCCCGTATAGAAACTGACCGATGACTTGTTCGAAGACCACGGCGGATTGTGTATCCGTGATCACGTCCCCGCCTTTGAGGAATTCTTCGCTGCCCCCGGGAGCAAGGCTGATGTATTGCTCACCGAGTAACCCGGCCGTGTAGACGTTGGCGCCGGTATCCGCTGGGATCTGATTATACTGCTTGTCGATCTGTAAAATGGCAACCGCGGTGTACGATTTTGAGTCGAATTCGATGGCGTTGACGCGCCCCACGGTGACACCCGCCATCTTGACCGGCGAACGCACCTTCAGTCCGCCGATATTGTCGAACATAGCGCGTATCTCGTAGGTGCTGTCGGCGCCGAAACTGCTGAGACTCAAGTTACTTATTCGCATGGTGAGCACCAGCAGCGCTCCCAAGCCGAGCGCGACGAAGGCTCCGACAATGGTTTCGATCCATTTTGAATGCATCAGGAATAGCCCTTTAGTCGAACATCAAAGCGGTGAGCACGAAATCGAGCCCCAGCACCGCGAGGCTGGAGTTTACCACGGTCCGAGTCGTCGCGCGGCTGATGCCTTCCGCGGTGGGGGCCGTATCATATCCCTCGAATACGGCAATCCAGGTGACCGCGATGCCGAAGACAAGACTCTTGATGACGCCGTTCAGGATATCGTCCTGAAAATCAACCGCCGACTGCATCTGGGACCAGAAAGCGCCCTCATCGACGCCAAGCAATCCCACGCCGACGAAGTAGCCCCCATAGACGCCGACCGCGCTGAAGATCGCCGCGAGCAAGGGCATGGCCAGGATCCCGGCGAGCAGCCTTGGCGCGACCACGCGGTGCAGCGGATCGACGGCCATCATCTCCATGGCCGCCAACTGCTCGGTGGTTTTCATGAGCCCGATCTCGGCCGTCAAGGCCGAACCGGCGCGCCCCGCGAACAGCAGCGCCGAGACCACCGGTCCGAGCTCGCGCACCAGCGACAATGCCAGCAGGATCCCGAGCGACTCCTCGGCGCCGAAATCCACCAGGGTGTTATAGCCTTGCAACCCTAGCACCATGCCGACGAAAAGCCCCGAAACCACGATGATGACGAGCGACAGCACCCCGAGCGCGAAAACCTGCAAGGTGAGTAAGCGCCAGCGATATAGCGTGGCCGGCAACCCGCCGAGGGTGTATAGCAGAAAGATGTGTCCGCGCCCGAGGCGCTCGAAAAAGCTCAATCCGGCGCGGCCCAAGGCGCGCAGCGGGCTCATCACTCGTCACCTCCCGCCAATAAATCCTCGGCAATGTCGCGCGCCGGGTAGTGGAAGTGCACCGGGCCGTCGGGGCGAGCGTCCATGAATTGCCGTACCCATTCGGAGTCGCTGACATCGAGTTGATCGGGCGTGCCCTCACCGATGATCTTTCCGCCGGAAAGCACGTAAATGTAATCGGCGATCGACGCCGTCTCGCGCACATCGTGCGACACGATGACGCTGGTGGTGCCGAGGGCCTCGTTCATCTGCTCGATGAGGCGCAACAGGACCCCCATGGAGATAGGATCCTGACCGGTAAAAGGCTCATCGTACAGGATGATCATGGGATCGAGCGCGATGGCCCTGGCCAGGGCGACCCGGCGCGCCATGCCGCCCGAAAGCTCGCTCGGCATCAGATCGCGTGCGCCCCGCAGCCCCACCGCCTCGAGCTTCATCAGCACCAAATCCCGGACCATCCGCTCGGGCAGCCGGGTGTGCTCGCGTAACGGGAAGGCCACGTTATCGAACACCGAGAGATCGGTTAAGAGTGCACCGCTCTGGAACAGCATGCCCATGCGCTGGCGCAAGCTCATCAACGCTCCTCGCGATAACGCCGTGACCTCCTGCCCGTCGACCTGCACACTCCCCGATAGGGGCTTGAGCTGACCGCCGATCATGCGCAGCAGGGTGGTTTTACCGCAGCCGCTCGGTCCCATGATGGCCGTGATCTTTCCGCGCGGCATGGATAAATCGATGTGGTCGAAGATGTCTCGCTCGCCACGGCGGAAACAGAGATCACGGATACGGACGAGAGGTTCTAGGTCTTGATTATTGTTTTGCATTGGCCTTATGGAGGCGTGAGGGCGTGATTCTCGGGAAGTCGCGGCCCAAGGTCAACCCGAGCGCCGAAATTGCCGCCGGAGCGCGGCGACTGCTAGAGGGCTAAAGATGGAAGAACTAAAAGGGCGCTCACTGATGATCCGTGCGGGTGGCGATAATTATTCCGACCTGCCCGACAAGGGAGGCGGGGCGGCGCCCGCATCGCCTGCGGCGTCATCCCGTAACCGGGCGGCGCGCCGGATCCTCAAGCAGCTCGATCTTGTAGCCGTCGGGGTCTTCCACGAAGGCGAGCACGGCCGTACCCCCTTTCATCGGCCCGGCGTCGCGCACGATCTTGCCGCCGCGCCCGCGGACCGCCTCGCAAGCCGCGTACACGTCATCGACGCCGATAGCGATATGCCCGTAGCCGTTTCCCGGCTCGTACCGGCTGGTGTCCCAATTGTGCGTAAGCTCTAAGACGGCCGTGTCGCGCTCCTCGCCGTAACCGAGATAGGCCAAGGTAAAGCGGCCCTCGGAATAATCGGCCCGCCGCAACAGCGTCATGCCGAGAACCTCGGTATAGAATTGCAATGAGCGGCCGAGATCCCCGACCCGTAACATGGTATGCAACATACGCATTGGTGACGCCTCCCAAAAGTTCCTAAAACGTTATCACATGGAGGTATCTAAACGGAATATAGCCGCGGCCGGCCCTGTGGCCTCGCTTCGCGCCGCTGCCCCGTCATGCGCTCTATCTTGGCATGGAAGCGCCCATTTCCCAAGGGCTGACTTTGGTTCAGCGCGAGTCGTATGGCGCGGAGGGTCTTCTCATCGAGAGGGGACTGGAACAAACCGCGGTAGGCCACTCGCCGTGCCTTGTCGGCCGGCCCGAGTGCCAGGTAGACCCGATGAGGGATTAGCAGCGGTGACACTTGTCCGAGGGCGTTGGCTCGGTAACTGGTCCAACGGTAATGGGCCGGATCGTCCACCATCGCCGCGCGAACGGGATTGAGTTCGATGTAACGCATGGCGGTGAGTAGATTGGTCTCCGCCTGGATAAGTGAGGACTTGTAACGGCTCTCCCAGAGCGTGCCCGTACGCCGGTACTCCCGGTTGATATACTGCACGTAGCGCCGGCCCAAGGAGATGATGAGCTTCGGTACCGCCGCTGCTCTCTTGGGGGTGAGGAGCAGGTGCACGTGGTTGGGCATGAGTGCATAGGCATGTAGCGAACAGCCTGTCTCCTTCAATGCCTCACCTAGCCAGCGCAGGTAGGTCACGTAGTCTTCTTCTCCAAAGAAGCACGGCTCGCGGTGGTGGCCGCGTTGCGCGATGTGCAGGGGCATTCCATCGAGATGAACACGCGGGTGGCGGGGCATGATCCCAATATATCATGAACAAACCGAGCCTGGCCCCTATAGTCTCCAGACATCGGCCGGGTCTTTGCCGAAATGTTCTGCAATGCCAGCGACAACACTTTGATCGCAGAGAGCGCTCTCGATTCCATGTAGTGGAAGAACAGCATTTATGGCAGGATCCCAGTGCCGACCTCGATCCGGGTTATGAAGCGCCGGGTGCAACGGGACAATCGCGGTGGAAAACGTACCGCGAATATGTCAGGCTGCGGGTGTGGCGCGGTCTTGTCCGCTAACCTCTTTCGCTCATGGAAACCCAATTACTTCGCAACTGCTGGTATCTGGCGCAGTCAGGCAGCCACCTCAAGCACGGCCAGCTGATCGCCAAGACCCTGCTGGGCGAACCGGTGGTGATCGGCCGGCGCGACGATGGCGGCGTTTTCTGTCTGCGCAACATCTGCCCACACCGTGGCATTCCCCTCAGTTACGGCTGGCTCAAGGACTGCACCCTGCAGTGCTGCTACCACGGCTGGACCTTCGATACGCGCAACGGCGCCTGCGTCGAAATCCCTTCGCTCCCGCCGGATGACACTAGTCTTCCGCTGAGCGCCATCAAGGTGCGTTCCTATCCCTGCCGGGAGGTGCAGGGCAACGTCTGGGTGTTCGTGCCCGGCGAGGGTTACGCGGAAGGCCAGGCGCTGCCGCCGGTGCCGCTGATCCCGGATTTCCCCGAAGATGCCCGGCCGCAAGTCGGTGAGACCAGGCATTTTCCCTGCAACGTCGACCACGCGGTCATGGGCCTGATGGACCCGGCGCACGCTTCCTACGTGCACACCTCCTGGTGGTGGCGCGCGCGCAATCTCAAGCTGCGCGAGGTGAAAAAGGACTACGAGCCCATCCCCAACGGTTTCCGCATGGTGCGTTACGAACTGAAGCAGAGCGCCAAGCTCTACAAGCTGCTGGGGCAGAACGTGTCCACCGAGATCAGCTTCCAGCTGCCCGCGGTGCGCATCGAGCACATCAAGTGCGACAAGCACACCGTGGTGTCACTGACCTGCTGCACCCCGCTTAACGACACGGAGAGTGAGGTGCACCAGTTCCTGTACTGGACCTTGCCGCTGCTGACGCTGCTCAAGCCCGTGGCGCGCAGCCTGCTGCACAGATTCCTCAGCCAGGACCGACAGGTGGTGGTGAGGCAGGAAGAGGGCCTGCGCTACAAACCGCCGATCATGTTCATCAAGGATACCGACACCCAGGCCAAGTGGTACTTCAGCCTCAAGCGCGAGTGGGACAAGAGCCAGCAGGAGAAGCGGCCGTTCAACAATCCGGTGAAGGCACGGACACTGCGCTGGATGAGTTGATGACCCTTAAAACCGTGTGAGCGCGAATAGGAGCAACGACATGAGGCATCGGTGGTTCACAATCTACCTTGGCCTTTCCATTGCGGTACCCGATTGAGTTAAAATTGCCACCTTTATAACTAACACGCCGAATGTACAGCCGGGGGTTGGACGGACGCGACAACCGCCGAATATCTCCGCGAGAACACCGATGAGCGGCTACAAGGCCTTTCGGGTCCATCAAGAGGACGGGAAGATCCACGCCCGGATCGAAACCCTGCAGCGGGAAGATCCGCGCCCCGGCGAGGTGCTGATCCGCGGTGTTTATTCCAGCGTGAATTACAAGGACGCGCTCGCCGCCACGGGAGCAGGAAAGATTCTGACGCGCTTTCCCTTGGTGGCGGGGGTCGATATTTCCGGAATCGTCGCGGAGTCGGATGATGCTCGCTACCGGCCCGGCGACAAGGTGCTGGTGACCGGCTATGACTTCGGCGTGAGTCGCGATGGGGGCTACGCGGAGTTTGCGAGTGTCCCGGCCGAGTGGGTAGTGCCCCTGCCCGCGGGTTTCTCCTTATACGAAGCGATGGCGATCGGTTCCGCAGGGTTTACGGTCGCCATCTGCGTGAAGCGCTTGGAAGATAACGGGCAAACGCCGGCCAGCGGCCCGGTGGTGGTTACGGGTGCGACCGGGGGTGTGGGGAGCCTCGCGATTGATATTCTCGCCGGACGCGGATACGAAGTGGTTGCGGTTACCGGCAAGATGGCGGAAGCGCTCTATCTGCGCAGCCTTGGCGCGCGCATGGTCTTGGACCGCAATACGCTCGATCTGGGATCGCGGCCGCTCGAAAAAGGCCAATGGGCGGGCGCCATCGATAACGTCGGCGGGAAGCTGCTCGCCTGGCTTACCCGGACCCTGCGCCCGTGGGGGAATATCTGCGCGGTGGGTCTAGCGGGCGGCAGCGAGCTGCATACTACCGTTATGCCCTTTATCCTGCGCGGCGTAAGCATACTAGGCATCAGCTCCGCGGGCTGCCCGACGGAGCTCCGGCAGGCGCTGTGGCAACGGTTGGCCGCGGATCTGCGGCCGCGTCATCTCGATAAGATTGCCGCGCGCACGGTGGCATTGGAAGATCTGCCCGCGGTTTTCGGCGCGATGCTCCAGGGACAAGCGCGAGGGCGGACGGTGGTTAAGATCGCCGACGAATAACGGCCCGGTATTGAACACGCTCCATGGTTGCTAAAACCTTATACGACAAACTTTGGGACAGCCACGTTGTGCAGGACTGCGGCGACGGGACGGCGCTCATCTACATCGATCGGCATCTCATCCATGAGGTGACCTCGCCTCAAGCCTTCGAGGGGTTACGGATCGCACGCCGAAAACCGTGGCGCATAGACGCGAATCTCGCGGTTTCCGATCACAATGTTCCAACCACCGACCGGACGACTATCGACGATCCGGTCTCGCGCCTGCAGCTCGAAACCTTGGATCACAACTGCGCAAGCTTTGGTATCCGCCAGTTCAAGATGAGCGACGTCCGTCAAGGGATCGTGCACGTGATCGGGCCGGAACAGGGGTTTTCGTTGCCCGGCATGAGCATCGTTTGCGGCGACTCGCATACCTCCACGCACGGTGCTCTGGCGGCATTGGCTTTCGGCATCGGCACCTCCGAGGTCGAGCATGTCTTGGCGACACAATGTTTGATCCTGAAAAAATCGCGCAATATGTTGGTTCAGATCAACGGCGCGCTCGGCCGCGGCGTGACCGCCAAGGATATGATCCTCGCGGTCATCGGACGCATCGGCACGGCAGGCGGCACGGGGCACACCATCGAGTTTTCCGGCCCCGCGATCCGCGCGTCCTCGATGGAAGCGCGCATGACGGTGTGCAACATGAGCATCGAAGCCGGTGCGCGGGCAGGACTTATCGCGGTGGACGAGACGACGATCGATTACGTCGCGGACCGCACCATGGCGCCCACGGGCGGGCTCTGGGATCAGGCTATCGCCGCCTGGCGCGATTTGCGTTCCGATCCCGGCGCCGCGTTCGACCGTGTGGTCGAGATCGACGCCGATGGCATCCAACCGCAGGTGTCCTGGGGCACCTCCCCGGAGATGGTTGTATCCGTCGATGGGCGGGTCCCGGACCCCGGGGTTGAGAGCGATCCCGTCAAGCGCGACGGTATGCGCAAGGCGCTGGCCTACATGGGCTTGCAAGCGAATGTCCCGATCACCGATATTCCCTTGGATAAGGTGTTCATCGGGTCTTGCACCAATTCGCGCATCGAGGACTTGCGCGCCGCCGCCGAGGTCGTGCGCGGTAAGCGCATCGCATCGAATATCATGCAAGCTCTGGTGGTGCCGGGTTCGGGACTCGTGCGCAAGCAAGCCGAGCAAGAGGGTCTGGATCGGGTGTTCATCGAGGCCGGGTTCGAGTGGCGCGAGGCGGGCTGTTCGATGTGCTTGGGGATGAATCCCGATCGGCTGTCGCCGGGCGAGCGCTGCGCTTCGACCTCGAACAGGAATTTCGAAGGGCGGCAGGGCCCCGGCGGACGGACTCATCTGGTTAGTCCGCCGATGGCTGCCGCGGCGGCGATCGCCGGACATTTTGTCGATGTACGGGAATTCTGAAGCGAATGGGACGGCGTGGAACGACGAACGGCGTTGGATATTTTGCCAGGTGGGGGATATGGAGCCGTTTAACAAACTGACGGGGCTGGTGGCGCCGCTCGATCGCCACAACGTCGACACCGACGCGATCATACCGAAACAGTTCTTGAAATCGATCCACCGCACGGGATTCGGACCGAACCTCTTCGACGAATGGCGGTATCTCGATCGGGGTGAGCCGGGCCAGGATTGCGCTCATCGGCCATTGAATCCGGATTTCGTGCTGAATCATGAGCGCTATCGCGGAGCTCAAATCCTCTTGGCGCGGGGCAACTTCGGTTGCGGGTCCTCGCGCGAACACGCGGTATGGGCGCTGTTGGACTACGGGATCCGCTGCGTGATCGGGCCGAGCTTCGCGGATATATTTTTCAGCAACGCCCACAAGAACGGTCTTTTAACAGTCATGCTCGAGAATCCAACGATGGACAGGCTATTCCAGGATGTCTCGCGCGCGCCCGGCTATAAGCTCACTGTGGATCTCAAGGCGCAGACGCTCGTTACGATGGAGCAACGAGTTATCGACTTCAGCATCGACCCGGTCATTAAGCGGCGGTTAATGGAAGGTCTGGATGATATCGGCATCACGCTGCAAACGGCGGAGCTCATTCGCGCCTACGAGCAGCGGCGTCGTCAGGATGCGCCGTGGCTGTTCTCGGAGGATATAAGCAGCGCGGATTCATTGACAGGGCAGAACGAATCGACTACATAGCGGTCTTTCGCGTCCGCGTGACACTTGAACTTTGTGTCCGACGGTGCGTCGAAGGTGGTGGCATGTTCCAGGATGTACATGGCTGTTTAACCCGCCAGGGTTGGTGAGAACTTTATAAAGAAAATTGGAGAGATAACGCATGCAGATCAATAAAACGCTTATTGCCGGCTTAGCCGTCTCTGGGCTGGTGCTTTCGGGCAACGTAGCGGCCGAGACGGTTGAAGTGAAGGCCTCGGGGATGAAGTTCGATCCCGTGGTCGTATTCGTCAAGGCCGGTGATACGGTGCAGTGGACGGGCCTCCCGTCGGCGAGCCATGATGCCGTGGCCATACCGAGCATGATCCCGGAGGGCGCCGAGGTCTTCAACAAGAAGGAAGAGGGGGCGACCGTGACGCTTACCGAAGAAGGCGCCTATGTCTACAAGTGCTCGCCTCACCTCGGCTTGGGTATGGCCGGGGCCATCGTCGTGGGTGACAAGATGCCCGCCAATATGGAGCAGATCCAGAAGAGCCCCGAAAATAAGGGACCGGTCGCGAGAATCGTCAAAGAGCTCCAGAAGGAAGTCGAGGCGAAGTTCGCCAAGTAAGGCGTATGGCAGCGACCGGCTTCTCCCGCGGTCGGTTACCTTCGCGAGAAGCAGCGGTTGTGTCTGCGTGAGACTTCGCATAGACACAATCGCCTGCTTCGCGGGAGCGCTTGGGTGAGCCGCAGGAAGCCTGTCTACAGCGGCCTTTCTCGGCCGCGCCGGTCTTGGGTCGGAGGGATAGTCGCCGGGGCTCTCTGCTCGCTTGCGGCAGTGGCAGGACCCGAGGATCAGGACCAGCGTAAGGCACTCAAGGTCTGCGCGGATCCCTACAGCCTGCCGAGCTCGAACAAGGAGCAGCAAGGCTTCGAGAACAAGATCGCGCAACTGTTCGCCGGCGATCTTAAACTCCCCCTGGAATACACCTGGTTTCCGCAGCGGATCGGCTTTATTCGCAACACCCTGAGAAACAACGATGCGGCCGACAGGCGGTACAAGTGCGACATCGTGATGGGCGTACCCGCGAACTTTGAGCTTGCGGCCACGACCAAGCCCTATTACCGTTCGACCTGGACCATGGTCTATGTCAAGGGCCGGGGATGGGACGACATCAAGTCTCAAGAGGACCTCGTCAAGCTCCCGGTTGAACGCAAAAAGGCGCTACGGATCGGCCTCTTCGACCGGAGTCCAGCGGCCATGTGGCTCATCAAGAACAACATGATGGAAAACATCATTCCGTACCAAATCATGTCGGGCGATGCCCGTGCCTATCCCGGCGAGATCATCGAGAAAGATCTCGTCAGCGACAAAATCAATCTCGCCTTCGTTTGGGGACCGATCGCCGGTTACTTCGCCAAACGAGTGCAATCCCCCGAGGTAGTGGTCATCCCCATGCGCTCGGAACCCGGAATAAAATTCGACTTCAGTATTGCCATGGCGGTGCGTTTCGGCGAAAAGGACTGGAAGCAACAAGTCCAAGCGCTTATCGACAAACACCGTGAGCAGATCCGAGCGATACTAGCAGAATATAGCGTCCCACTATTGGAAGATTAACGATGGACGAGAGGAGTTTAAATACAATATGTTATAATGACGTTTGAATAGACTTCTTGTACTACGTGACTCAAGCAATTCGGAAAAAAGCGGCGCCGGCATTCTACATCGCCGGCTCGGTCCTCCGGCACCTCAAAGAAGGTGGGGTACTGGCGCTGGTTGCCCTCGCGGTTTTCATGTTCACGGCCCTGATTTCCTACCATCCCGCGGATCCTGGTTGGACCCACACCGGGCGAGAAGGGGTCATTTTAAACCGGGGGGGTATCGTTGGAGCGTGGTTCGCGGACATCGCCTTTCACCTCTTCGGCTACCTAGGCTACCTCTTACCGGCCAGTGTGGCATTTACGGCCTGGCTGACGTTTCGCGGGCTGAACAATCACGGCGTCGCCGATTACGTGCATGGGCTCACGCGCTTTGTCGGCTTGTGGCTCATGGTGACCGTGGGCTGCGGCCTCATCTGGATCCATTTTGATGCGGCTGGAGGTTTTCCATCCCACGGCGCCGGATTCGTCGGCCACGTCGTCGGGAAAGAAGCCGCGGAGATCTTCGGCTCCCTCGGCGCCACGGTGCTGATGCTGGCCATGTTTCTAATTGGGGTGACCTTGTTGACCGGTTTATCGTGGTTCTGGCTCATGGACACAGTCGGGATCGGCATGCTTTGCATAGTGGCGATGGGACGGCGCGCCGTGGCGGTCGTGACCGACCGTGCCTCCGGAGTGCGGGCGCGCAAGGCGCGTGAGGCGGTCTACGAAGAACAGATCGTGAAGATCACGGAGCGTCCGAAGCCGCGCATTGAAGCATCCCCATCGCCCCTCGCGACTCCGCCATTGCTCAAAGAGCGGCAAACGTCGTTTTTCGATGCACCGAATACGCATCTGCCTCCGATCGCGTTGCTCGATCCCCCGCCTCCGCCGAAAGGGGGATTCTCCACGGAAACGCTCGAGGCGATGTCGCGCCAGGTCGAGCTCAAACTGCTGGACTTCGGGATCGAGGTGAATGTGGTGGCTGTCCACCCCGGACCGGTGATCACCCGCTTCGAACTGCAACCGGCGCCGGGCATGAAAGCCGCGCGCGTCACGAGCCTGTCCCGGGATCTGGCGCGCTCGCTCTCCACGGTGAGCGTTCGGGTCGTTGAGGTCATCCCTGGGAAATCCGTGATTGGGCTTGAGATCCCCAATCACCAGAGGGAACTGGTCAGTTTGCGCGAGATCCTAAGCTCACAGGAATACGAAGCCAATCAATCGGCGTTGACACTCGCGCTCGGCAAGGACATCGGTGGCAAGCCGGTGATCGTAGATCTTGGACGCATGCCGCACCTGCTGGTCGCGGGAACGACTGGAGCGGGTAAATCGGTGGCCTTGAACGCGATGATCTTGAGCCTGCTGTATAAAGCGCCGGTCAAGGACGTGCGGCTCATCATGATCGATCCCAAGATGCTGGAGCTTTCCGTCTACGAAGGGATCCCCTCGTTGCTCGCCCCGGTCGTGACCGACATGAAGGAGGCGGCCAACGCCTTGCGTTGGTGCGTCGCGGAGATGGAGCGCCGCTACCGGCTGATGGCCACGCTCGGCGTGCGCAATCTGAGCGGCTACAACCGCAAGGTGCAAGAGGCGATCGGCCTGGGCGAACCGTTGCCGAATCCCTTCTTCGGCGATAAATCGGACGAAGAGACGCTCGCGGCCTTGCCCAATATCGTGGTCATCGTGGATGAGCTGGCCGATATGATGATGACGGTCGGCAAGAAAGTCGAAGAGCTGATCGCGCGGCTGGCGCAAAAAGCCCGTGCCTCCGGGATACACTTGATCTTGGCGACGCAGCGCCCATCGGTAGACGTGATCACCGGACTCATCAAGGCCAATATTCCGAGCCGGATCGCGTTTCAAGTGTCCTCGCGCATCGATTCGCGCACGATTCTCGATCAGATGGGCGCGGAGAGTCTGCTCGGACACGGCGACATGCTGTATCTACCTCCAGGCACCGGGGTTCCGGTCAGGGTGCATGGCGCCTTCGTGTCCGATCAGGAAGTGCATAAGGTGGTCGCGCATCTAAAGCACAGCGGTGCACCCGATTACATAAGCGACATTCTCCGCGGCGATGACGAAGCGGCGGATGACGAGGTTGCGGCTCTTATCGAAGCCGGTGGCGACGTCGATGATCTCTATGACGAGGCGGTGCGTTTCGTGACCGAAACCCGCCGCGCTTCGGTCTCCGGCGTACAACGGCGTCTTAAGATCGGGTATAACCGGGCGGCGCGGATGATCGAGGAGATGGAACGCAGCGGTGTCGTTGGGGCGCTCCAATCGAATGGCTTTCGCGAAGTCTTGGCTCCGCCGCCGCCCAAAGATTAAGCATTGCGGCCGGCATCCGCGGAAATCAATTTGATTTCGCCACCACGGGGTATGAACCCCATGGCCTGAAAGGAATCCCGCGGCACGACCGCGGCGAATAAATTTATCAATGCATTACAGCCTTGTGCTCACGCTCCTCATCGGGCTATGGATCACCCCGGTAGGGGCTGGCAATGAAGCGACGGTACTTAGCCGCTATTTGGAAGGCCTCACCACGCTCAAAGCGGCGTTCCAGCAAGAACTGATCGACGAAAGCGGCGTTACCCGCGAGCGCTCGCACGGCACATTCTACCTTCATCGGCCCGGTAAGTTTCGCTGGGAATACGATCGTCCTTATCAACAGTCGATCGTGGGTGACGGGCAGCGCGTATGGATCTACGATAAGGACTTGGAGCAGGTGACCGTCAAACCGCTCGGTACGGCCCTGGGCAGCACGCCGGCCTTGCTGCTCGGGGGCAAGGTGGACCTGAAGGAGGAATTCGTTGTCACTGAGCGTGGCGAGCAGGGCGGGATAAGCGTCCTCCATCTGAAGCCAAAACGCGACGAAGGCCAATACACCGGGATCCAACTGGGTTTTGAGGGCTCGATGCTCCGGATGATGGAATTGCGCGACAATTTTGGGCAAACCACACGCATCAGATTTGTGACGCAAAATCGGAACGTAGCGATCGATCCGCGGTTGTTCGTGTTTACGCCCCCTCCGGGGGTCGATGTCATCGATGCGGCCGAAAACCTGTGAAACGTCTATCCTATCGCTAGTAACCTGGTACTGCGATCGCTGGCGATGATGTTACCGCCCCGGCCACTGGCGGACCGCATGCGGCCCCGGCACATCGACGCCGTTGCCGGTCAAGAGCATATACTCGCTTCCGGGAAACCGCTACGGCTCGCGATCGAGTCGGGGCGTTTGCATTCGATGGTCTTCTGGGGACCCCCGGGGACCGGCAAGACCACCTTGGCGAAGCTGGTTGCATGTCATGCGGATGCCTTGTTTCTGTGCATCTCCGCCGTGTTGGCGGGCGTCAAAGAGATCCGCGCGGCCATCGACGCAGCACGCGCCTTACGTGAGGCCGAAGGCAGGGGAACCGTGCTTTTCGTCGATGAAGCGCATCGCTTCAATAAGTCACAGCAGGACGCCTTCCTGCCTTTTGTTGAAGACGGTACGGTGACCTTCATCGGCGCGACGACCGAGAACCCTTCTTTCGAGCTGAATAACGCGCTCCTCTCACGCCTGCGGGTTTACGTGCTGAAACCGCTTGCGCTTGATGCCATTCGCGCCCTCATCGATCGAGCGCTCACGGATGACATACATGGCGTTGGCGAGCGGAGACTGACGATGGCCGCCGAGCTTCGGGACCAACTGGCGGCCGTGGCCGATGGTGATGCAAGACGGGCGCTGAATCTTCTCGAAATCGCAGCGGATCTTGCTGAGACCGGCGCCATCGACGCCGCCCTTTTGAATCAAGTGATCGGAAGCGGCGCGCTTAGACGCTTCGACAAGGGAGGCGATGCGTTCTATAACCAGATCTCGGCGCTGCACAAGGCGGTGCGCGGATCGGCCCCGGACGCATCTCTTTATTGGTTTGTCCGTATGCTCGATGGCGGCTGCGATCCGCTTTATATCGCGCGCCGCGTCGTCCGCATAGCCTCTGAAGACATCGGGAACGCCGATCCGCGGGCGCTGCGGCTCGCGCTTGACGCCTGGGAAACGCAAGAGCGCCTGGGAAGCCCGGAGGGAGAGCTTGCGATCGCTCAAGCGATCCTGTATCTCGCCTGCGCCCCGAAAAGCAATGCCGTGTACAAGGCATTCAATCTGGCGAAGGAAGATGTGAGTCGGTCGGGATCGCTCGATGTGCCATTACACCTGCGGAATGACCCGACGCGCCTGATGAAGGCACTGAGTTACGGAGAAGGCTACCGCTATGCCCACGATGAGCCGGAGGCTTACGCGGCAGGCGCAAGCTATATGCCGGAGCCGCTTAAGAACAGGCGTTATTACGAGCCGGTAGATCGTGGCCTTGAAATCCAGATCCGGCAGAAACTCGAGCGCCTCCGTGCCTTGGACGCGAACGCCGAGGAGATGAAAAACGGTGCCGGTGCCGGGTTTCATTCGCGCTAGAGCCCTCTTCGACAGGCCTAGCGCGATGCTCGATCCCAACCAATTGCGTACCCGATTAAGCGAGACCGCGGCGGCGCTGCGGGCGCGCGGTTTTGAGCTGGCCACGGAGGAGTATCTGCGCCTGGAAACCGAGCGTAAGTCCTTGCAGATCGTCACGCAGAAACTGCAACAAGAACGCAACAGCAAATCGAAGGCGATTGGCCTCGCAAAGGCGCGGGGCGAGGACGCACAGGGGCTGCTCGATGAAGTGGCGGATCTCGGCGATCGGCTGAAACAAGCGGAGATCAAACTTGCCGGCGTGCAAAGTCAAATTGAGGCGTTCAGCCTGTTGATCCCGAATTGCCCCGATGCAAGTGTCCCTTTCGGGACGAGTGAGCACGACAATCGGGAGGTACGCCGCTGGGGTCATCCGCCCCACTGCGACTTCGATCCCAAAGACCATGTTGACCTAGGGACCGGGCTCGGGGCCATGGATTTTGAAGCGGCCGCGCGCATTGCGAGCGCGCGTTTCGTGGTGCTGTCCGGATCGCTGGCGCGCATGCACCGGGCTCTCATCCAGTTCATGCTCGACGTACACACGCGCGAGCACGGCTATACCGAGGTCTATGTCCCCTACCTGGTCAACGCCCGCAGCATGCAAGGCACCGGGCAACTTCCTAAGTTCGCACAAGATCTGTTTGCGATTCCGGAACCGGGTTTTTATTTGATCCCGACCGCCGAGGTTCCCGTCACCAATCTGGCCCAGGATCAAATCCTTGACGCTGCCGACCTGCCGCGGCGCTATGCGTGTCACAGTCCCTGCTTTCGCAGCGAGGCGGGTTCGTACGGAAAAGACACCCGCGGGATGATCCGGCAACACCAGTTCGAAAAAGTGGAGCTGGTCCAACTGGTACCGCCGGCGTCGTCGTATGATGCCTTGGAAGCGTTGACCCGGCACGCGGAAGTGATCCTACAGCGGCTTGAACTGCACTACCGGGTCGTAGCGCTATGCACAGCGGATCTCGGTTTTTCGGCGGCGAAGACCTATGACCTCGAAGTCTGGCTCCCCGGGCAACAGAAATTCCGCGAGATTTCGTCTTGCAGCAACTTCGAGGCTTTCCAAGCCCGCAGGATCAAGGCGCGGTGGCGTAACCCGGAAACCGGCAAACCGGAGTTTCTACACACCTTAAACGGCTCGGGTCTCGCGGTCGGCAGAACCCTCGTCGCGATCATGGAAAACTATCAGGAGGCGACGGGGCGCATTCGCGTACCCAAAGCATTGCAACCCTATATGGGGGGTATCACCGAAATCGAATAAAAAACCCCAGGGATCTTGCGATCCGTGGGGTTTCATGGACACTAAGCTTGGGTGGTTATTCGTCGCCGGAAAACACGCCCAGCAAATGTAGCAAGCTGGTGAAAAGATTGTAAATAGATACGTACAATCCCACCGTCGCCATGATGTAATTGGTTTCGCCTCCGTGGATTATCTCGCTAGTCTGATAGAGGATCATCCCCGCCATCAGGGCTACGAACATCGAAGAGACCGCGAGCGCCAGCCCCGGGAGCGAGAAAAAGATCGCGCCCAAACCGGCCAAGAAAGCGATCAACACGCCTGCCATGAGGAAACCGCCCATAAAACTAAAGTCCTTGCGCGTAGTGAGCGCGTAGCCGGAGAGGCCCACGAAGGTGAGGCCGGTGCCGCCCATCGCCATCATGACCAACTGCGAGCCGTTCGCAAAGTGATTGACATAGGCGTTCAAGATCGGGCCGAGGGTCAGACCCATGAAGCCGGTCAATGCAAAGACCGCTGCCAGCCCCCACACACTGTCTCTGAGCTTCACTGTCAAGAACAGCAACCCGAAGTAGCCTATTAAAGTAACCATGATCCCGGGGTAGGGAAAATCGAGGGCCATGGCCAAACCCGCCGTCATCGCGCTGAACAGCAGGGTCAGCGACAACAAGGCGTAGGTGTTGCGAATTACTTTATTGGTCGCCAGTACCGACGTTGCAGGTTGGGTCGCAGGTTGGGTTACTGGGTATTGAATCGTTTTCATCAGACGATGTCCTCCATCGATAAAGGGTTTCTCACCTAACTAAGACTTACAAAAGCGCGTGAGGTTCGCTCCAATGATACTGACAGGCGGTAAAAATGCAACTCCGCTAGGTATTCGTGCGCCGCGGGCTTTCGGTTATGCTGGCGGGAGGAGAGGTGGCTGAGCGGTCGAAAGCGGCGGTCTTGAAAACCGTTGTGGGGCAACCCACCGGGGGTTCGAATCCCTCCCTCTCCGCCAATATTATCAATGAGATATGGCTGTTTCTCCGAGGTTGGTTGTGGAATATTTGTGAATTTACATCCAGCTTCGCAGCGGGTCATTATTTCGCGAGGATTTATGATGGGCGCGATATCGTTTCTGGGAACTCGGCCGCCGAGTTCTCCAGCGTTAGTGGAAGGAAGAGTCCAAAGCCGTAAGCATTTCTATATCGCAATGCCTAGCCGTCCGGTGGCGTTCATCTAACCGGGGCCGGGGCGCTACTGCGGTTAGCGACTGGTCGGAAAGCCGACCCATTGCTGCCGTTCGCTACTGCGGTGGCGCTTCCTACTTAGCGGACGTTCAAGAATAGGGCAAAAGCGGTGAGCCACGATGCCGCACGCAAAGCGCTGGTGCGGTTTCGGCGCTCTCGTTGGGGCAGCGGGGATGCTGGACGGTCGGTGTCGTCATGCGTCTGCTTTTCGCGCGGAGGCTGCACGTAGGCCGACAGCCGGTCCAGCCACTCCTTATTCATCCTGGCCCCCGCCATTGCAGCGGGACATTCTAACAGGCAGGTCAGTAACAACTATTGATCGAGGGATCGTTTAATCGCCATGGAAGAGGATTTGACCGTCGCGGATCTGAGCATCGCATCAGACGCCGATTGGCACTTACCCGGGACGAAGCTTCATCGGTATCGAATCGACAGCATCCTCGGCCAGGGAGACTATTGGTTAACCTATTTAGCCAGTGACCTGAACCTGGGCCGCACGGTCATTATTACCGAATACATGCCGTGCGAGATCGCCGTACGCGATACGCGCGGCGTGATTCATCCTGCCGCTGCGGAGCATGGCGCGGAGTATAAGGCTGGGACTTGAGTGCTTCCTGACTGACGCGCAAAAGCTCGCCGGGATCAGGCATCAAAATATCGCCCTAGCGTTGAATGCCTTCGAAGCGAACAACAGCGCTTATATCGTCGTCGCGCACGAGCAAGGCAAGAAAGCAGAACACCTCTTTGATGGCTCAACTGTGGCGGAAAAGGAGCTTCTCGCCTTGGTATTACCGATCCTGGACGGGCTCGAAGCGATCCACGCAAGCGGCTATATTCACCGCTACATTCAGCCGTCAAACATTATTATTCGTCCAGATGGGAGCCCCGTGTTAACGGGCTTCAACCCGGGCGGCGGCGCTCTCTTCAACCCCGCTAGCACATTGACCAAGCATTTCCCATCGGACTTCGCGCCCATCGAGCTTTGCTTTGGCGATGGCGAGCTGCATGGCCCGTGGACCGACATTTTCAGCCTTGGCGCAACGCTCTACCAGGCAGTGGTTGGCGTTGCACCGGTAGCTGCAATCGAGCGCAGTCGCATGGTCGTCCAAGGCGAAACCGATCCGCTGATGTCCGTACTGCCGGTTGGGCAGGAAAACTATAGCGATGCCTTTCTTAAAGCCATTGATCATGCCTTACGTTTTTTACCCACGCAGCGGCCGCTGACCGTTGCGGCGTGGCGCAAGGAGCTATCCGGGAACGACTCGCTCGACATCGACTTTGTGATCCGGCCTAAATCAGAGCACGTGGCCAAGCTGCGTGATGATGTCGAGACACTACGAGCCCAGGAAGATCACAAGCGGCGCGTGGCCGAAGAGGAGCGGACCGTCAGGAAGCTTCTCGACCTCGCGCGCACCGCCATAAGCGAACACGATCTGCAGACGGCTCAGACCAGGCTCGACGAGGCCGCGGGAATCGCACCGACATCGGAAGCCGTAGCCCACCTTCGCGAGGAGCTCAAGGCACGCGAGACCGCGGTCGTACAGCAACGCCTCGTGGAGGAGACGCGGCACCTACAGGCCGAAGAGACCGCGAACGAGTTAGTTACGCTTGGGCGCGATCCGACGGGCAACCAAGCACGGCCCGCCGTTGCAGGGAGGAGGGACGGGAAAATTGAGAGCATCCCGGCGTTAAATCGGTCATTACAACCAGCGGATGTTCCGGTGAACATCCCGATAATGAACGACTGGGTACGGAGCACGGTCGATCCCTCCAATGAAACGGCGGGCGGCAGTCCCCCCGAACGGGACCTGCGACGACGGCACCGCGGCAAGTGGCTCGGATACTCTGCCGCGATCGCAGGGATAGTGGGTCTGGGACTCTCCTTGGCGTGGATGCGTCCGGGTTCGTTTGCTATCCTCTACGATGCGGCAGACGAATGGCTTTCCGGAAACCTCTTTCGTGACGAGCCAACCGAAACCCTGCCCAAGCCGGCGGCCCAAGTACCCGTACCGGGACGTGAGAGATGGGCCAAGGCCGGAAGCAGCCGGAGGCCCGCCTTTTCCAACCGCGCTTGGGCACATCGGTCCTGAGGAGCAATGGGACGCGGCTCGGACCAGGCTCGAAACGGCGGCCGGCCGTGAACGCACCGGAATCGGAAACCGTAGCCGGGGCCTGATCGGGCGACGGGCTCAAGGCGCGCGAGACCAGGCAAGTAGCGATCCGAGAGGTCACCCCTTCGCGTGTTCGTGTGAGGCCGGGCGAGACCGTACGGTTTTATACCGAATATTCTCTAAGCCTTCCGTCAAGCGACACGGAAGCTCATGTGAAAGCCACCTGGGTGTTGCTTCGAGACGGCCGGAAAATCGGGCGAGAAGGTATCGACAATCGATACGCAAGGGCAGGCCTCAATACCGCGGTAACCGAGCTGACATTACCCCCCTCTGACCGCATCCGGGCAATACACCGTCGAGCATCGGGTGCAGGTGGGTGATAGCTTCGATGTGGCGCACTCGCGTTTTGTCCTAGCGAGGTAGTGCGGCCCTGGCCTCGCTATCCGTAGTGTTGTTTATAACAACAGTCAGCACTTTCCGGTTCGAGAATTCGGCAACCTAGGCACGGATGTGTCAGGGTACGAGGACGCTTAGAAGTGGACTAATCTGGCGTAGTGTATAACTGGTGTCGATGAAGACCGAGATCATTGCTAAGTGAGATAGGGATCATGATGCCCATGGCGTGCTCTCGCCCTACGCCAGGCTGCGTCCCGAGATCATTCCATCCTCGGGGCGCCAAGCAGGCAAACATCCCTGTGCCTGGCTCCAGGCGCGTCAATCAACGCCACTGACACCTCAGACGATCCCGGTGACGTGCCCCAGCGCTCGGCGTCTGCGCGCATGAGCTGGGCCCGGCTGCTTAAGCGGGTGTTCGGGGTATAGGGGATAGGAAACCAAGGTCAGCCTCGTTTCCCCGATCCCCGACTTCACCATCCTGTCACATGTAGGACATTCGTTGACATCAGAATGGGCCTTCGTCCGATTTCAACCGTCTATTGCGGCCCGGACAATACGCGGTCATGCCGCAAGCTCATGTCGGGCGGCGGGTTTGAGCACTAAATCCAGAGAGGAGACACCGATGCAAAATCCTTCACAACAATTTATTGAACTCGGCAAGCAGAACTTCGCGATCTTGATGCGCTTCACCGATTTGTCGCTGCAAGGCGCGACCCGTATTTTCAGGGCGCAAACCGAAGCCGCGAAAGAAGTCTATGCCGAGAACGCGAAAAGTCTTAAAGCGACGCTTGAAAACGGACTGAATCGAAACGTGGATCCGGGCCAGGCGTTTACCGTTTATCGCACCGCAATGGAAAAAAGCTGGGACTTGACCCGGGACTGCATCGAAGCCGTGACGCAAACACAATCCGAGATGTCGCAAATGCTATCCGAGCAGATGTCGAAGCTGAACGAAGGCGTCAGTTGGAATCTCGATCAGATCACTCAGTTCGCCCAGCGCGGGGCGCAGGAAACGCAAAAGACCGCGCACGACATCGAGAATCAGGCCGGCAAAACCGGTGAAGTAGCGCAGCGCGGCGCACAACGTGTACAAAACAGAAGATAGAAAAATGAGAATCGCTGCACACGGCCCCTCTGCCGGACTGTTTCGCACAGACGATCGCGGCTTGCATACATTCGTCGATAAACGCTGGTGCGAAATGGCGGGTTTGACTCCGCGGCAGGCGCAGGGACAAGGCTGAGTGCAGGCCGTTCGCGCGGACGATCGCGACCGTGTGCTCGTCGACCAGCGCTTCGCTCCAGTCCGTCAGCGGGCGGTACCTGTCCAGCAGCTCTCAGCTCTGGTTCTAGCGGGCCTGCGGCCCAGCGAGGGCCTCGTGTTACCGCGCCGTAAGGAAGCGCAGAATCTCGCGCATCAGCCGCTCCCCCTGATCCGTGCCGAATACGAACTGAGCGTGCGCGGAGCCGTCGAGGACGACCAACTCTTTCGGCTCCGGAGATCGCTGGTACTGCCGGCGAATCTTCGGAAGTCTCAGGCCCGCGTCGTTGGCGTCGTCGCGCGTCACGATGAACAGCTTGCGACCGATCAATTTTCTGGGCGGCCCGTAGGCGTTGTGCGCCAGTAGCACGGCGCGATCGATCTCGCCGGGCGTCGCGAGGCCGAGGGCGTCTTCCGTCGCGTCGCCTCCCGTGCTTGCACCAACCACCGCCACGGTCTTTGCGCCTGTCTTCCGCAGATAGCGCACAGCGGCCAGCACGTCGAACGACGTGGCCTCGCGGTTGGCGGACAGCGGGCCATCGTGGGACAGGCCGAACCCTCGCAGGTCGATCGCGAGCACGCGAAAGCCTGCCTTCACGAGTACCTGCGCCTGCTCCTTCCAATCACTCTTCGTCTTCCCGCCTCCATGGACCAGCACCACGCCGCGATCACTCCCTCCGTACAGGTCCGCGTGGATGATCCACCCGTCCTGCGCGGGAAACGAGATCCGGTCCTGTGCCCCGATGAGGATGATTATAGCGAGGACGGCCAGGATCGCCGCGATCGCCAGGGCGGACTGTGGCGTGAGCTTGGTACGCATGTTGAAGCGCTCGGGCTGAGCGCGGCTATCCTAACTCTGACTGCTCTTCTTAACAAACTAGAAGAGCGTTGGGCACACTCCTAGGCACACTAGCCTCTCCGCATTGAGTATTATTGGGGAGTAATCGCATCGTCAGTATTGGATTGAGAGGGAATATCCGGTGTCGTGTTCGGCACGGGAAGGGTGCTTTCTGGAGTGGTGCTTTCGCGCGGCATTTCGGAGCTACGCCTATTGCTTTCCTTCAACTCGTCGCATCCGGCAAGGATCATACATGCAAGCACAAAGCCCGGTATGCGCCTTCGATTCATTTTCATGTTTCCTCCTATTCGCATCGCTTGGAATGATTTTCTCACCCATTAGGCCGGACGAAAATGCATAGCGAATATGCTCCGGCCGGGCAGAGCACTCGTCAACCTGTAATCCTTTGTCGAGCTTTCTTCTTCTATCGATACTTGCTATCGACCGCCCGATCGGCCGTAAGGCCTGACGAACGAATCCCATGCGATCAGGCTACACCGATTTCTCAGCGGCTCGCTAGCGGTTTCCCAAAAACCGGAGTAACACCCGGTCGGAGATTAACAGCACAGAGGCCGGAAAGGCGGGGCGGCTCTGCGTCGCGTTAGTAGCGGCCGTAAACGCGTCCCTTACCCGAGCCAAGCTCCTGTAGAAGTTCCTCGACCGTCTGGTAATTGTTACCGATATCTATCGTCGTCCCTTGACTTAACAACTTGATTTATAGAGATATATCCAATTGCACGAAGCTTGACCACTATACAGAAGACGCGCGAGCGGTGTATCCGCTCGCGATGGTACGAACGTCAACGAACCCGGAGGTTAATACGATGCACGATGAAATGAATAAGCTTCTGAAAAGTGCATTGTCGGCGATAGAAACCTATCAGCAGGCTTTAGAGAAGAAAGACACCGATCCCGCGCACGTAACGGCAATCGACGCACTGAGTCGAATTCTCGCCGACCATCAAAGAGCAAGATCAGAAGACGCTCATCAGCGATCTACTCGCAACCCAGCGGATGCACGTTCGAACAATCGATGGCTTGATGTCGAGGGTCTGAACGTCGCCGTAGCGAACGGCGTGTCGCATCCGTGGCGCCGGGGTCCGTATCCCGCTACGTTATCCTGTTGCCATCCCCCCGCTCAATAGCGAAATGAGGGGCCGAAAGACAATAAATGCGGATCACAGTTATGACTGAAAACGTTACGATGTTGAAAATCTTGCTTTTCGAGTTATTCTACAGGCTGTTAGCTGTTGTTGAAGCTCACCCGACGACGATGGAGGGCAAAACATGAGCAAAAGAGACGAGTACGTTGAGAAGCTCAAGGCGCAACTTGATGAGTGCAACGCGGAGGTCAGGAAGTGGGAGGCAAAAGCCAAGGGGACCCAGGCCGACGTGCGCACCGAATATGAGAAGCAACTGGAGGCATTCCGCCGCCAACGCGACCAAGCGGTGGAGCAAATGCGGCAGGTCCAGGCGGCCGCAGGCGACGCTTGGCTAGACCTTGCACGGGGTGCTGACGAAGCTTGGGCAAAGGCGCGTGAGGCGTTCGAGAAGGCGCGCTCCCACTTCCACAAGTAGTCTGCTCTCCTACGGCGACGCTGTACCAAAGGAAGTGGATCCGGACCGACCGTTAACCGATACCGGGCGTCGGGACATCGAGCGGGCTTGCCAAGTTTCTTAATGCCGCTAAGGTGCGCGTATCGCGGATCATTCACAGCGGTAAGACTCGTGCACAGCAAACCGCCGAGATCCTCGCCAAGGACTCAGGGAGAAACGTGAGTATTGACGCAATGTCCGGTCTCAACCCCGATGATCCGCCAATGAAGTTCGCAAAGCAGATTGAGGAGATCGGTGCCGGAGCCGTGATCATCAGTCATCTGCCGTTTCTGAGTTTACTAGTGTCACATCTCGTCGCGGATGATGGGGATCAACCGGTCGTGAGTTTCAAACCCGGCTCAGCAGTTTGTATGGAGATGAAGCAGGGCGTTGGTCAACTACGCTTGTTGTTCGGCCCATAGTTATAGCGACGAGCGCTCGCGCGCATGGGCAAGATATCAATCATGACGTAGATCTGCTTTGACCAGGAACTGCATCATGCAGCATTACCCGTGATGATGCCGTAATGCGCTCGACCCAACCCCGACTTAGAGTTTGCTACCACACCTTGAACTCCTAGAAGTCCAGCTGTCAGTTAATCCGGTGTCAGATGAATAGGGCTAAGGCCGACCACTGTGCGCAGATCACAATTCGCGAACTCGTGGACTTGCCAGAGTGAGGCAGCTTCACGGTTCCGCCACACGCACAGCGCTACCCGTCCATGTCGGTACCACCGGGTTGTCTAAGATCGCTCGGCATTTTGTCCACGAATTCCAAGGGGCATCGGCATCCGCCATGACCGGCAAAGGCCGCTCAGATCAATCCCGCGGCCAGCCCTCCGCCCACCAACAGCATCATTACCGCCACAACGACCTGCACCGCGCGCTGCGTGATCTTGCGCAGCAGCCGCTTGCCAAGAACCGCACCGATGAAGGCACACGCTATACCCACCACGACGGGAATCATCAGTTCCTGTGACTGGGCGAAGTGTTCGGCCAGGAAAGTGACGCCATACACGACTAGACGCACCGCGTCAACGATCACCGCCGACACGACGCTCGTAGCCACAAAAGCCTCTTTGGCCAGCCCGGCCTTGATCAGAAAGGCCGAACGAAACGCGCCCTGGTTGCCCGACAGGCCTCCGAAGAATCCGGACAGTAAGCCGCCCCAAAACAGATAGCGTGGCGGTAAGACGAGCGCCTGAAATCGTGGCGAAAGCTCTAGCAGCGCGAATGCGATGATCAGCACGCCAATCACCGCTTTAACCACCGTAATTTCGTGCATTCCGCCACCCAGCGAGTAACGCAGCAGGACTGGCAAACGGTCAAACCAGAACAAGATAGCAGCCCCGACGACCGCGGCCAAGGCGGCCGGAATGCAGAACCGGAACACGACCCGCCAATCCGCCTGCCGCGCCATCAGCCCGAGCTTAAACAGGTTGTTAGCGAAATGGACGACCGCCGTTGCCGCCACCGCCAGGGTCACCGGGAAGAAGAGGGCAAAGACTGGCGTCAGCGCGGTGCCCAAGCCGAAACCCGAGAAGAGCGTCAACCCAGAGACCAAGCAGGCAGCTATGCCAATAACCAGGAGTTCCAATGCCAATTATCTTATTTCGTTATCGAATCCCTCTTGGACGGCTACTTGCCACGACGCACTGCCCCACGTCCGGCGTGAGGTTCACAAATCCGACCCGAGTCGGAAGTTTGAACCAGAATTCTTGTAGGGTTTCCTTAGGACTTGCTGCCCCTCTTAGTTCACGCATTCGTGCAGCAAGCGTCTCATTCAACGGTAGGAGCGAATCAATCCGACAACGACACCTTGGATACTAACGCGGTCAGGTGCAAATTCCATCGGCGCATAGGTGGCGTTCGCAGGATGCAAGATGATGCGGCGCCGATGTTGTTCGATCCGCTTCAGCGTTGTCTCATGGCCGTCGATGAGCGCGACGACAATTTCGCCGTTGCGAGCCTCCTCGCGATGTTCGACGATGATCTGATCCCCATCGAAGATCCCCTCCTCCACCATCGAATCCCCCTTGACCCGCAGTACGTAGCACGGCCGGCGCGTGCGTAAAGTGATAGGCACTTCCACCGTCTCCTCATCAGAGACCGCTTCAATCGGACGCCCGGCCGCTATCGTTCCAAGCAGCGGCAATGGCTCCGCTCCCGCCTCACTGTGCTGGCTAACCAGCCGGACACCGCGCTGCTTGTGATCCATGGGTTCGACGAGTCCCGCGTCCACCAAGGCCTGAATATGGCGATGCAAGGACCCACGGGAACTGAGCTTCAGTGCGCGACACAACTCATCCAAGGTCGGCGGATAGGGAAAGTCGTCCGCCTGTTCCTGGAGGTAGTCATAGATCTCCTGTTGCCGCCGCGTGAGCCTCACCATTCCTGCTTGCTTGCACATGATCGAAGGCTCTTATATTCTCACAAATAAGAACCAATTGAGAACAGCCATGCGTAACCTCGCCGAGCAGCCAACGGATGCTACCCGCGCGCGCCCCCTTAGCGTCAACACATTCATCGCAGGCCTCAAACGCAAATACGCTGGCCGGATCACCGGAGAGCTCGTCATCCCCGCCCGCGAAGGTCGGTATGCCGAATTCCCGCCGGATCTGGATTTAAGACTCGTGTCCGCGCTCCGGAAACGCGGCATCGAACGGCTCTACCGACATCAACGCGAGGCCTGGGACTTAGTTGCGCAAGGAAGGCCGACGGTGATCGTCACGCCGACGGCTTCCGGGAAGACGCTTTGCTATAACCTGCCGGTACTCCAGGGGGCGCTCCAGGACCAAGCCAAGTCGCTCTACCTATTTCCGACCAAAGCCCTATCGCAAGATCAAGTCACCGAAATTCTGGAACTCAATCAGGCCGGTGGCTTAGGCGTCCGCGCGTATACCTTCGACGGTGATACGCCAGGCGACGCCCGCAAAGCGGTCCGCACTCGGGGCGATATCGTTGTCTCCAATCCCGACATGCTGCACCAGGGGATCTTGCCCCACCACACCAAATGGGCCCAATTCTTCGAGGCCTTACGCTTTGTCGTCATCGACGAATTGCACACCTACCGCGGTGTCTTCGGTTCGCATATGGCGAATGTCATTCGTCGGCTGCGACGGGTATGCCGCTTCTACGGATCCGATCCGATTTTCATCTTGTCGTCTGCCACGATCGCTAATCCCGCCGAGCTCGCCGAAGAGTTGATTGGCTGTCCGATAGCCGCCGTGACAGACAGCGGCGCACCGCAGGGGCAAAAGCATCTTCTCCTCTGGAATCCGCCGGTCATCAATCCCGACCTCGGTCTGCGTGCCTCGAGTCGCTCGCAAGTCACTCGTATCGCGAGATCCGCTCTGGTACACGGACTGAAAACCATCGTCTTTGCTAACTCGCGGCTGATGGTCGAAGTGCTGACCAAGTATCTCAAGGATGTATTTGATCGGGATCCGCGCAAGCCATCGCGGGTGAGGGCTTATCGGGGCGGCTACCTGCCGAGCGAGCGGCGTGCGACCGAGAAGGAGCTGCGCGCCGGCCGCTTGGACTGTATCATCACGACCAGCGCGCTGGAATTGGGTGTCAACATCGGTGCTCTCGATGTCTGTCTGCTCAATGGCTATCCCGGCACCATCGCCGGAACCTGGCAGCGGCTTGGGCGGGCCGGTCGCCGCCAGCGGGCAGCACTCGGCGTCTTGGTCGCAACCAGTGATCCCTTGGATCAATTCCTGGTCCGCAACCCCGACTTCTTCATGGGCAGCTCCCCCGAGCATGCGCGGATCGCACCCGATCAATTGCTCGATCCTGATGGACCACGTCCGCTGCGCGGCTTTCGAGTTACCGTTTAGGGACGGCGAGCCGTTCGGTCAAGAACCGCTCGATGAGGTCCTGGCTTATCTCGAAGAACACGGGATCCTGCATCATGAAGCGCCTCAATGGCACTGGATAGCCGACAGTTATCCTGCCAATAGTGTAGGCCTGCGCTCGGTGGCCGAGGGCAACTTCGTGGTAATCGATACGACCGGCGGCAAGCAGGAGATCATTGCCGAAGTCGACTACTCCAGCGCACCGATGACGATCTACGAAGGCGCCATTTATCTCATCCAAGCCCAACCCTGGCAAGTCGAACGGCTCGACTGGGAAGGACGCAAGGCCTTCGTCACCCGTACGCACGCGGACTACTACACCGATGCGATCGACTATACGAAACTGAAAGTCTTGGACGAATTCGAGCAACAAGAGCGTTCAGGTTCCGCCTGTGCTCGTGGCGAAGTGCATTTAGTTAGGCGCATTGCCGGTTACAAGAAGATCCGCTATTACACGCACGAAAACATCGGCTACGGCAACATCCATTTGCCCGATCAAGAAATGCACACGACCGCTGTTTGGTGGCAAATAAACCCTGCGGCGCTGGAAGCCGCCTTTCCCGCCCGATGGCAAGCTCTCGATGGATTTCTCGGCGCCGCCTACGCCCTCCACCACGTCGCGGCACTGCTCACGATGTCTGAACGGCGAGATCTAGGACGCTCGGTCGGCGATAGTCAACACACGTGGTTTGCCGTGACGGGTCCGAACGGACGCGGACGGGCGCAAGCCTTCGATGGCGGGACTATCGATATCGAACAATCAACGCAAGCCTTCCTTCCTACGGTCTTCCTCTATGACAACTATCCAGGCGGCATAGGGCTATCCACGCCGCTCTATGATCTCCGTGCGACGGTCGTCACCAAAACCCATGACTTGATCGCCGCGTGTCCCTGCCTCCTGGGATGCCCAACCTGCATCGGTCCTATTCTAGCGTCCGATGAAACGCATTCACCGAAGGCGGCCGCCTTGAGTGTGCTGGCGCTATTCCAAAGGTAAGTGCTCGTCGGTACTGAGACTAACTACCGCGGCGCATGGATCTGAAAGCACGATTGTCGGCTCTGAAAGGCCAACGCGGCGCGCCGGCAAGTGCCGAACCTGCCATCCCAGAAACGACTATCAGTGAACGCCTGCGACGCCTCACCGTGCAAGCGACCCACACGAAGCGCGACTGCACCGATGACCAAGAAGTCGCTGCGCGCTTGCAGGGGCAGGCTCTCGCACCCGGACTGATCCGTATCGAGCAGCGTCGATTACTGGCGCATGTACCCGGTTGGGAGAGAGTCTCGGCAACGGCGTTTACGCGCTTCTCCCTACTTACCAGCGGTGACGCCATTGAGCCCAACGAGCTCTTGTTTCTCGACACCGAAACCACAGGCCTCGCGGGAGGCACGGGGACGCTACCGTTCTTATTAGGGCTCGCGCGCATCGATGGCGATGAGCTGCACGTATGTCAATGGTTCCTCACGGGCTTTCGGGGCGAAGCCACTTTACTGGAAGATGCATGTAGCTGGTATGGCCAGGCACGGCATTTGGTGAGTTTCAACGGTAAGGCCTTCGATGTACCACTTCTCACAACGCGTTACCGCCTAGCGCACCTCGCGGAACCCCTTTCGGTAATAAAACACCTGGATCTCTTGCATCCCACGCGCCGCGCCTTCGGAAGCCGTTGGCCCGATTGCCGTCTGCAGACCGCCGAACGCGAATTGCTCGCCTTTGAACGAGAAGATGATTTGCCGGGCCACCTTGTGCCCGAGGCATGGGCCGCGTTTGTACGCTCGGGCGCGTTCACCGAGGTGCCGCGCATCCTCCATCACAACTTGCTGGATTTGATAACGCTGACGGGCTTACTCTCCACGTTGGTCCGCGTCTATGCCGAACCCGGATATGGGGAGTCCGATACACACGCCATTGCGCGCGGTTTCCGCAAACGAGGTCACGAAGCGATTGCTTATCAGTACTTATGCGGCCGAGCCGACGAACTTGATGCGGCGGGGCTCATGGAGCTGGCCGATTTGCATCGGCAACGCCGGCTTTGGCGGGAAGCCGTGCAGATCTGGACGCGACTTGCTTATGAGGATCATGCCCTAGCGATGGAACGCTTAGCGAAGTACTATGAACACGTGCGCCGGGATCCTCGGACGGCCTTGCTATGGAGCAGCCGACTGTTGCAGGTACAAGCGGAGGATCGGCAACACCATGGCCGTCAAGCACGCTTGCTTGAGCGGATAAACGCAAGCAGCTAGTCTATTGATCTCCGCGCTACTTCCCCCCTCACCCCATCGGCGGTTTGATGCAGCGACGAGTCGCCCATCTGGACATGGATGCCTTTTATGCATCGGTGGAGCTCTTGCGGTATCCACAATTGAGAGGCTTGCCAGTGGTGATTGGCGGTCGGCATCACGGGCACCTCCGGACGGGGGACACCTTTCCTCGCCTTCGTGATTATGTTGGGCGAGGTGTCGTCACCACCGCGACCTATGAGGCGCGGGCATTCGGCGTCCACTCAGGCACGGGCATCATGAAAGCCGCGAGGCTCGCGCCTGATGCGATCTTGCTACCGGCGGACTTCGAACAATATCGGCATTACTCTCGCTTGTTCAAAGCGGCCGTCGCCGAAATCGCACCGGAAATTGAAGACCGTGGCATCGACGAGATTTATATCGATCTGACCAAGCTTCCCGGTGACACCGTGGAACTCAGGGCATTGAGGCCGCGATCCGCATGGCGCGTGATCTGAGTGCCGGTTAGCCTCTAACGAAGACCGGCGGTCCGTCCTTCCACCCAGTCGTCAGGGGGCGGCGCCCTGCGCTAAACTCATGGCATGCGCAAGCTGATGGCCATCGCGGTGCTGTTGCTCTTGATAGGGGGCGCGGCCTATCTCTACTACGTGCGTGGGGTTGGCGTCTCGGCCCAGATCCCGCGGCCTGCGACTATCGAACGGGCAGGGCGGGTGCGCACCTACACCTGGGGTGTAAGCACGGCCATGCCGACACCCCGCACCGAGGTCGCCGCGGCGGTGCTCGCGGGCAAGATCTATGTGATCGGAGGATTCGATGGCCTCGGCCAGACGGTCGCGACAGTCGAGGTCTACGATCCTGCCAGCGGGCTTTGGGCAGCTGGCCCCGACCTGCCGGCGCCCCGCCACCACATAGCGGCCGTCACAGCTGGGGACGCTCTCTACGCGCTGGGCGGCTACACCGGTTCGAGCTTCGAACCCCATGCCGAGGTCTACGCGCTGGTTGCACGGACTACGTCTTGGAGGCCAGTGGCCCCGCTGCCGGCGGCGCGAGGGGCCATGGCCGCGGCCGCGCTCGGCGGCAAACTCTATCTCGTCGGCGGCGTAGGGCCCGAGGGGCTCGCGAATGAGCTTTACGTCTACGACACCGTAGCGGACCACTGGGAGGAACGGCGGCCGGCGCCGACCCGCCGGGACCACCTGGCGGCCGCCGCACTGCACGGCCGGCTCTACCTCGGCGGGGGGCGCGAGCAGAGCTTGTCGAAGAACCTGCCCACGCTCGAAGTCTACGATCCGACGGCTGACACCTGGAACGTGGGAGCGAACATGCCTACTCCTCGCGGCGGGGTGGCGGGGGCGGCCTTCGACGGGCTTTTCGTCGTAGTGGGTGGAGAGCGTCCGAGCGCGACCCACGCGGAGGTCGAAGCCTTTGATCCAGAGAGCGGCCGCTGGCTGAGCCTGCCCCCCTTACCGACGGCCCGGCATGGCCTCGCCGCGGCGGTCGTGGGTAACGTCCTCTACGTGATCGGCGGCGGCACGCACCCCGGGCTATCGGTCTCGGGGCGCGTGGAGGCCTTGGAGGTGCACTGAGCCGAGCAGTCACGGTCCCGATATGGAACCGCTGATCCCCCTTCTCCTCATGGGCGCACTGTTGGCCACCTTCCTGCTCGGCCCGCCGATGCTCAAGGCTCGGCGCCGCCAGCGCCTGCAACGGACCCCTTTTCCCCCGGAGTGGGAGAGAATCCTGTTCGAACGTCTGCGCTTCTACCCGCGGATGCCTGAGCTCTTAAGACAAGAACTGCGGCGACATATCGCGGTCTTCCTCGCCGAGAAGCACTTCTACGGCTGTGGTGGATTGGAGATCAGTGATGCGATACGGGTGCTCATCGCTGCGCAGGCCTGTCTTCTCATACTGAACCGCAAGACCGATAACTATAGAAAGCTCCAATCGATCCTGGTCTACCCTTCGGCCTTCATCGTCAACCGCGAACTGGTAGACGCGGCGGGGGTCTGTACGACTCGTCGTGAGCCTCGTATCGGGGAGTCCTGGGAGGTGGGCCGGGTGATCATCGCCTGGGACGAGGTGGAGGGTGATGCAGGGGATCGCTTTGAGGGTGAGAACGTCGTCCTCCATGAGTTCGCCCACCAACTGGACCAGGAGGACGGGATCGCAGACGGGACGCCGGTGCTCGACAGCGTAGCCCGTTACCGGATGTGGGCGGAAGTGCTGGGCAGTGAGTTCCGGACCCTGCGCGACAAGGCGTCGCGCGGGGAGGCGACGGTCATGGCCCACTACGGCGCCGAGGACGCCGGCGAGTTCTTCGCCGTGGCCACAGAGTCCTTCTTCGAACAGCCGGAACGCCTGTCTAGAGAGCACCCTGCGCTCTACGCGGCGCTGCGGGACTACTACCTGGTGGATCCTGCCGCATGGCATACGATGGTAGGTGCGGGACCGACCGCTCAATAACAAAGGAGCGACCCGCGACCTTCACGTGCGACCCAGGCAGTCCGACGTCCTACTGTGACGGCGGTGTGCATCCAGTGACAACGATGAAGCTACTAATCAACGTTGACGTCGACGACCTTGATAAGGCTGTAGAGTTCTATGCCAGTGCCATCGGGCTTCACCCTGGGCGTCGTCCTTTCGGAGATACCGTCGCCACTGGACGCCCGTGCACCCTGATTTCGTCGTTGACGATGTCTGGGCCGCGGTCCAACGTGCGTTGAATGCGGGGGGCCAAGCTCGAAGGCGAGGTCCAATGCGACCCTTGGGGCTATCTAGGCACAATCAGCGACCGATTAGGCAGCGGTTACGATGAGGTCGAGTCGACGGCGGCCTCCTAGACAGGGCGTTATATGAAGAAGACATACCCCGGAAGCTGCCACTGCGGCGCGGTCCGCTTTGAGGCGGACATTGACCTGAGCGCAGGTACATAGTATGAAGAGCCGTTAAGTCACATTGCTGATCACATAACCAGTACTCAGCCAGCAGCAGACATCTAGTATGGCGGTATTCAATAATCAGGACCGCGGCATCTCCCTCGATGTTTTTGGGCTGCTTTTGCTTTAAGCTTATGGTCCTGGGAAGACATTATCGAGGAAGAGCAGCTCTTCTGGCAGTTTCACGCCAAGAGCGCGGCCCAACCCCAAACACCCAATTACCCGCTGAGGCCGAGTGAGCGGTCGCTGCTGAGCATAGGGTTAAATCGGATGTTCCTCTGCTTGTCAGCCGTGCGGCGATCTGCGCTGCGCGATTGCGCGCCAGTCGTGAGCGCGCAGCAGCGAATCAGGGAACTGGCCAGGTTCACGCGCCAGTCCGCGGAGGAGAGCGAGTGCTATCATTCGCCCTCCGATCTTGATGTCTATCGGGCCTGACTTCGCGCTCACGTACCCTACGCACGCCGGTGGGAGCTGCTTCAATCCCGAAAGGGGCCATACGCGCTCCTACAAGGGCAATTCATCATCTTGCCGCCTATTATTTTGTCTGATGGCGTCGATGAGACTCCTGTGTTGCGATGCGCTAGCATCTCCCTATGACTGCCGAACTCGTCTGCTGGAAATGCGGTGCCGCGCTCGACGAAATACCACTGCCCTTGTCGCGTTAGGCACAGTGCCCGGCCTGCCACGCCGAACTTCACGCCTGCCGCATGTGCCGGTTTTTCGAACCCCAGTAGGCGGGGCTGTCGCGAACGGCGCGCGGAAGAGATCATGGAGCGCGACCGCGCCAACTTCTGTGAGTGGCTGCAACCGCAACCCGGCGTCTGGCAAGCCGGAGCATCGACGGTCGAGGACGCGCGGGCGAAGCTCGACACGCTATTTGGTGAAAAGAAGGATGAGGAGCGTGTCGAACCGGCGCTGCCAGAGTCATCGAAAGCCGACCGCGCACGCGCGGAGCTTGAAGAACTGTTCGGCCGCCCCAAGAAATCGTACCAGCCCGCCCTGAAGGTGATACGGATATCCGCAAGTCAGTAACCTGCACAGGCGGGAACAAGTTCGGTGAACACCTTAGGCATCAATCTCTCGCTGTCGTCGGTTCGCGAGGATACCTGGAAGAGATCAAGACCGTTCCCTTCGTTCCGCAGTCGCATCCTTTCGTGGAACGCGTGATCGGTACGCTATGGCGCGCGTATCTCGATCATCTTTTCTTCTGGAATGGACAGATCTTGAACGGAAGCTCCTTGCGTACCGAGACTACTATAACCAGCACCGTTGCCATGCCGGCTTAAGCGGAGAAACGCCGAACCGCTACGGGACGGAACATACGGCTCCATGTGCAACGATTGAGTCCTATGAGTGGCTCAGCCATTGCCATGGAATGTTTCATCTGCCTGTTGCTGCATAAGAGCTGGAATTCGCAACAAACACGCTTGTCGAGAAATCGTTTGCGTTCTTGCTAGCCCGCGAGCCCAATACTAGTATAACGATTCTATAAAACATTTACTTTTATGAGTAGCGGTGTCATCCTGGCTTCCCAGGCTTATCCATGGTCTGGGAGGGTGATGATGGCGGGAAAGACAAGGCGGGCGGCGCTGGAGGTTTCGGCAGATGAACGCAAGAGGTTGGAGCGTTTGCGGGATTCGCGCAAGGCGCCGAAGCGGGAAGTCGAACGCGCGGCGATCCTGCTGCGCTACGCCGTGGGTGAGGGTCCGGCGGCGATCCAACAGGCGTTGGGGGTGAGCCGGCCGACTATTTACAAATGCATCGACAAGGCGCTGGCGGCCGGGGTGGACGCTGGACTGAAAGATCACTACCACCGCCCCAAGGAGCCGCTGATTACACAGCAGGCGAAGGCGTGGGTGTTGAATATAGCGTGCACGAAGCCCACCGATCATGGCTTGGCGGCGGAGTTGTGGACGCTCTCCGCGCTCGCCCGCTATACCCGCGAGCACGCCCCTGTCGCGGGGCATGGGAGCCTGGCGCAGGCGGGCAAGGCCACGATCTGGCGCATCCTGCACGCTGCTGAGATCAAACCCCATAAGGTGGAGTACTACCTGGAGCGCCGCGATGCGCAGTTTGAAGAGAAAATGTGCGAGGTGTTGATGGTCTACCAGGAAGTCGCCCTTGCCAATGCCGCGCAGGCCTTGGGCGAGGACGCCGGTTCGGTCATTACCGTCAGCGTGGACGAGAAACCGGGCGTTCAGGCGATCGAGACTACCGCGCCCGATTTGCCGCCGGTGCCAGGGCAGCACGGCACCTGGAGTCGGGACCACGAGTACCAGCGCCATGGAACCCTGTCCATTCTCGCGGCCGTTGACTTGCACACCGGCGAAGTCATCGCACAAGTTCATCCGCGCCACCGTAGCCGCGAGTTCATCCTGCTGCTCAAGGAACTCGATGAGCACTACCCGAAGGCGTGCACCATTCGCGTGATCCTGGACAACCATTCAGCGCATATCTCCAAGGAAACCATGGCCTACCTCGCTTCTCGGCCCAACCGGTTCATCTACGTCCATACGCCTAAGCATGGCTCTTGGCTGAACCTGATCGAAACCGTGTTCGGAAAAATGGCCCGTACGTTCCTCAAGGCTATACGCGTCAAGTCTCGCGAGGAACTTAAGAAGCGCATCTTGCAAGGTGTGCATGAGATGAATCTCGCCCCAGTCGTTGTGCGCTGGACGAAGTTCGATCTGGGGCTGGCATAACAGTAAGCTAATTGATGAATCGTTATACTAGTATCCTGCGGAGCTTCGAACTGCCCGTCATCTGTCGGTACTTTCCGGAGTACGAAACGACGATTAAAAAAATGCTCGGCTAGCTTGGTCGCCACCGAGCATCACCAACGCCATTAATAGCGATTATAGCTTTTTGTGTCCATGCCGCTTTTCTCCTCAACACTCATCTCAACGTTTTTCATAGGTTACCGTTACTGTCCATTGATTCTGCGCTCTGGTTGAACTGCCTGTGAAAGATCCGTTGAAGTAGGTGACTTGGCGGTCTTTCTGAATAAACGCCAACTCAACCAGACATCATTTCAAAATTGCGTTGGCCATGCTATAAGCGCGTAACGTGCCGTGCGGTTAATCCCCTAATAGCTTGTTCCGTAAGCCTTGCTGCCACTCTCCACGCGTGGCGCCGATTTCGCCTATTACAGGATTCATAAAACGGCCAGCCCAGACGAGGCTACCCCTAGGTGCGAAGGCCAAAACGAGTACGTGACCTAGACGCCGACGTCGGGGGGCCTGCCCTCATGTCACGCCCCGTATGCAGCAACTGCTCCTTTGGTGAGGACCTCGTCGCCTCGCCTCTAGTAATGCCACCCGAAGATCCGCGTCATTACGATGGCGTCTGTCGGGCATGCCTCCTCGCAGAAGCCACAGTAAACGCGCTTGAACAAGTCGATGTCGTATTGTGTCGTGCGCCGAGTGGCGTCTACCCGCTCCTGGGACTCCATCGTAATGGCCACTGCGGGACACAGTCACGCTGGGTTCGTTCCTCAACCCAACTATGCGGGCTCAAAGTATAGTGCTGCCCCTTCGTCCTGTACTAGAGAAATAGATAGCATAAGTGGGCCCAATGTGCTACATTGCCAATGCCCAACGTGTTTTCTAGCTAGGGCATTTGGTGACTTCCCTCCCGAATGCAGCGCGCTTCTATCCACCGCTTCCTTCCTGAAGTTCTCGCCCAATACCCAGCGCTCCAACTGGAGCCAAACATGGATGGTAATCCCTCTGACTAGATGATAGTCGGAGGAACTTTCGAGAATACTGCGTCCGCTATTGAGGCGGGCATGGAGCTATAGAAATGTCCACGAATATCTATGTTGGAAATCTCTCTCCCCGTACTACCCAAGATGAGGTTCGTAATCTGTTTACACCGTATGGCGAAGTTGACTCAGTCAACCTCATCACGGACCGATACTCCGGTGATTCCCGCGGTTTTGGCTTCGTCATAATGACCGACACGGGCGCTACGCAGGCTATCGCCGGTCTCGATAGGAAGTCTGTGGATGGCCAAAACATAAAAGTTAACGAGGCGAGATCACGCCAACAACGAGTCACGCAGGGCGCAAGCGCCGAGGCGGGGAGCCCACGATAGCCGCGTTGTCAACGATGATTGAAAATTGACCCACTTTTTAGAAAACGGCGATCTAATTTTGATCCACTAGATTGTGGGGTTATTGGGAGTGTATGTAAAACACCGGCGTTGCGTTTATCTTTTAGTCGATAGCTCTCTCCTTGGATGTGTGCGAGAGGGGCTTGGACCGCCGCGGACCTCAGATAGGTTGCAACGGTCTCCATCAGGTGACCCGCCTGCTCATGCCGCTTTCCCAGGAAACCGCGTAGTCGCCAATAGAGTTCCTCCCGTTATCGTCGGCTTCATGCCACAAGGACTCTAAATGCTTGGCACCCTGCAACACATCGTGCAACAGGTCAATGAGGCGGCCAACCTCGACGAGGCCCTCGCCATCATCGTGCACCGGGTCAAGGAAGCAATGGCTGTTGATGCATGCTCGGTCTGTATAAAAAACGCAACCGCCGATCACTATGTCCTGATGGCGTCCGACGGCCTCAATCCTGAGTCCGTCGGCAAAGTCCAATTGGCCGCTAACGAGGGTCTCGTCGGACTGATTGCAGCCCGCCAGGAACTGGTCAATCTAGAAAACGCCGCTGATCATCCAGCCTACCGCTATGTTCCTGAGACGGGGGAAGAACGCTACCACAGCTTCCTCGGTGTTCCCCTGGTGCATTTTCGTAAGGTGGTGGGCGTGCTCTACATCCAGCGGCACACACGACAGATGTTCGGCCAGGACGAGGTGGCCTTTCTCGTCACCATTGCGGCTCAGCTTGCGGGTGCCCTGAACTCCGCAGCGCCGGACGGCGTTATCACCGTCTTGCAGAACGATAGGCCCCATAGTGTTAGTTTCAACCAGGGATTGCCCGGTGCGCCCGGGATCGCCATCGGGACGATCGTTCTGCCCTCGCCGTTCGCGAGCCTCGAGTCGGTCTCGGATCGCGCGCTTCAAGACCTTGTCGTGGAAGAGGCGGCCTTTCGAGAGGCCGTCAGCGCCGTGCAAGAGGAGCTACGCAACAGCGCAGAGCTCATGGCGACCCGACTCCCCAGTGAGGCACGTGCCATTTTCGATGTCTATGCGCTGATGTTAGGCAGTGACAGTCTGGTGGAGAAGACGGTCGCGCGGATCCGGGCTGGCAATTGGGCACCTGGCGCGCTGCGCGACACGATCGCAGAGCATGCGAGGGCTTTCGATCAGATGGAAGACCTCTATCTCCGGGGCCGGGCCGAGGACGTTCGCGCCATTGGTCGTCGTATCCTCATGTACTTGCAATCCGATGCGCGCGAACCGCGCGCGTACCCGGAAAACAGTATCTTGCTGGGTGTTGAGGTCAGTCTCGCGCGTATCGCCGAGGTCCCGGCGAACCGACTGGCAGGTGTCGTCTGCCTGCGCGGCTCGGTGCTCTCCCATATTGCGATCATCGCCAAGGCTCTGGGCATTCCTGCCGTCATGGATCTAGGGCATCTCCCGATTGGAAACCTGGAGGGTCATCCGATCGTGGTCGACGGCTATCAAGGGCGGGTGTTTATCGATCCTTCCCCGATAGTCATCGAGGAATTTGAGCGGCTCGTTCACGCGGAGAAGGAACGCACCGTCGAACTGAGGAAATTGCGTGACTTGCCTGCGGAAACACTGGACGGGGTGAAGGTGACGCTGAACGTCAATATCGGGCTCATATCCGAGACCAACGAGGTGGAGGAAAGTGGCGCAGACGACGTAGGGCTATACCGTACCGAGTTCACGTTTATGGTGCGTCACGCCTTTCCCGTGGAGGATGAGCAATACCACGTCTACCGCCAGATACTGGAATCCTTTGCCCCAAAACCAGTGACCATGCGCACCTTGGACGTGGGTGGGGACAAGCCCTTGCCCTACTATCCTATAAAGGAAGACAACCCGTCTTTGGGCTGGCGAGGGGTCCGCTTTACCCTGGATCATCCCGAGATCTTCTTAATCCAGCTTCGGGCCCTGCTACGGGCCAATGCGGGGCTCAACAACCTGCGCCTCCTTTTCCCTATGGTAAGCCAAGTCCATGAGGTCAAGGAGGCCCGGGCACTACTGGCTCGGGCCCACCGTGAGCACCTCGAGGAAAGGAGAGACTCCGCCATGCCGCCGGTGGGTATGATGATCGAGGTGCCTTCGACCGTCTACCAGGTTCCGGCACTCGCCAGGTACGTTGATTTCTTCTCCATCGGGACTAATGATCTTACCCAACACCTGCTTGCCGTAGACAGAAACAACCCGAATGTGGCGAGGCTTTACGATAGCCTGCACCCGGCGGTGCTGAGGGCGTTGCGCGCCGTTACCAGGATCGCCCGACGGTATGGTAAACCCGTGAGCGTCTGTGGCGAGATGGCGGGTGATCCGGCTGCCATGATCTTGCTGCTCGGGATGGGCATTGATACGTTCAGTATGAGCGCAGGGAGTATCCCACGGATTAAATGGGCGATCCGCAGTATTACCCGCAGGCATGCGAAAGCGGTTCTCCGGGAGGCGCTGCAGATGGACAACGCCCGGGATATCCGCCAGATGCTGAACAGCGAGCTCGAACAGGCGGGCCTCGGCGGGCTTATTCGGCCGGGTAAATAAAATGATCCCGGTTGCCAAACGGGTCGTGGCCGTGAGCGATTGCGGGTGTTCCGGAAGTTGCGCTGATCTCGGTCGGGTCAAGGCGTTTAGGATCCCGCAAAAATGTCGGCGGTTCACGAGCACCATCGACGCAGAGGGTAGGTCATGTCTAAGCTAGCACTGAAGATCCAACGCTACTGCAAGAGCTTGCTGCTCTTGGAGCTTCTTAAAGAGCTCGCGCTCACGGGGCGACACTTGCAGGAAGAAGATCACGATTTTCTATCCGGAGGAAAAGACGCCACAATCGGGACGGTTTCGAGGCCTCCATGCGCTGCGGCGCTATCCGAATGGAGAAGAGCGGTGTATCGCCTGCAAGCTCTGTGAGGCCGTGTGCCCCGCAGTAGCCATTACGATCGACTCTGAGGAGAGGGCAGACAGAACTCGGCCACGACACGATACGACATCGACTTGTTCAAGCGTGTTTACTGTGGCTTCTGCGAGGAGGCATGCCCGACAGATGCCATCGTGCAGACACGGATTTTCGAGTGGCATTACGAGAAGCGAGGCGACGAGGTCATCGGCAAGGAGCGCTTGCTGGCGATCGGCGACCGCATGGAAGCAGAGATCGCAGCGAACCGTGCGTTGGATGCACCCTATCGGTGACAGCTCCACATCTGCTCAGCTGTCAGCGGACGTGGCTAAAGCTCGGAGAAGAGGTTTATGGTGGAGCACAAGATAGAGATGAGAAATTCTAGACAACTCTCACCCACGGATAACCTTGAGGCGCAGGACTCGTTGGAAGTGGATAAAGCACTCGATGAGGCACTGGAATTGACGTTTCCCGCGAGCGATCCGATTGCTGTGTCGCCCGGCGCACCGCATCAAACTCCGGCCTCTCTTGGCTGAACCAGCCCTTTCGGCTGCCGGTGTCTCAATACCATCGCCAAGCTCCGTTGAAAGAGAGAAACCTGCGTGGGGCACGTCCTCCCAGCTCGCTACCCATTTCGGTGCCGCTCATTGTCCTGATTTTGTTGGCGGGGATCGGCCTGTGGACGTCTTACTACACGATTCCGGCCGAGTCAGAGGGCGTTGTGCTCCGATTCGGAAAGTACATCGATAAGGTCCCGCCAGGTCTGCATTTTAAACTCCCGTTCGGAATCGACGCCGTCATCGCGGTACCGATCCAGCGGCAGTTGAAACAGGAGTTCGGCTTCGCCACCCCCGACGCCACCCATCCGGATCAGGTGGGGGCCGAACCAGCAAAAGAACAATCCATGGTCACGGGAGACCTCAATTCCGTGCTGGTCGAGTGGATCGTGCAATACCGTATCACCGACTCGGAGAAATACTGGTTCGCGGTGCGCGAGCCGGGCCAAACGCTACGCGATATCTCCGAGTCCGTCATGCGGGAGGCGGTCGGGGATCGGACGGTCGACGAAGTCATCACGGTGGGGCGGCAAGATATTGAGACTACCGCCCTCAACCGGATGCGCGAGATGGCGGAGCGCTATCATCTGGGCGTATCTGTCGACCAGGTGCAGTTGAAGAACGTAAATCCGCCCGAGCCCGTACAAGCCTCCTTTAATGAGGTGAACCGGGCGCAGCAGGACCGGGAGAATTTTATCAACGTGGCCAACGGTGAGTACAACAAGGCCGTGCCCCGTGTGCGCGGGGAGGCGGACCAGAAAATACGCGCGGCCGAGGGCTTGCTCGAACGCATCCACCAGCGCATGATCAGCGAGCGGCTACAGATCGTGCAGCGATTCCGTTCCGAAGGAGCGGGCGAGGCCGCGCGGATCTCCGGGAAGAAGGAACGCGACATTAACGAGATCGTGTCCACGGCCTACAAGCGGGTGCAGGAGATCCGTGGAGAGGCGGACGCCAAGGCCACGGAGATCTACGCTAAAGCTTACACGCAGCGGCCTGAAGCGGCCGACTTCTACAGGTTTCTGAAGAGCATGGCAACCTATCGCAAGGTCATCACCAACGACGCCACGATCGTCCTCTCAACCAACAGCGATCTCTTCGCACTGCTCAGGCGCATTGAGCCGAAGAGCCGAGACTAGATGCCTAGTTGTGTGCATTAAGGAACCTCTGAACAAGAAATCAAGAATGGTTGCGCGGCGTGCATACGAATCGATTTCAGACGGAAACGCGGCCGGGAGGCCCGTTTTTCATCGTTCAGGGGCCATTTTCGCGCCGTTTACCATGCTGCAGACATACTACGCCCCCGACAGTCGCCACAGCCGCCGGCGCATCAGGTACAGATTGGTCAGCGCACAGGTGACGAACAGGCGGTGTGCGCTCCATCCTCAGGGCGCCAAGCAGGCCCATCCTTGGGCCTGGCTCTCTTCGCCAACCCCTTGTAGCGGGTCTTCACGAAGCCGAAGATACGCTTAATGATGAGAAAGGGGTGCTCGACCTTGGCGCGCACGCTGGACTTGGTTTTGTTCTTCGCCCGTTGGATAACGGTAACGTCGATGGGTGAAATCGGTGGCCTTCGGTGCGTGCTTGCGTATGACCTCACTCTGCCCCTGATAGGCCGAGTCGCCCCAGACGCATGTCTCCTCCCCGTGCAAGAGATCGGGCAGACACACCGAGTCGTGCACATGGGCCGGGGTGGCGACCACCGCGTGGATGAGCTTGGTTTGACTGTCCACACCGATGTGCGCTTCATCCCGAAATACCACTGATTGCCTTTCTTGGTCGGATGCATGTCCGGGTCACGGCACTTGTCTTTGTTCTTGGTCGAGGGCGGGGCGCTGATAATCGTGGCATCGACAATCGTGCCGGTGCCAATCTTGATGCCCTGGCGCTCCAAGTACCCATGCACCTGCTCGAACAGCTTCTCACCCAGCCCATGTGCCTCCAACAAATGGCGGAAGCGCAGCACCGTGGACTCATCGGGCACCGGCATCTCCCCCAAGTCGATGCCCGCAAACCGGCGCATCGACACCGAGTCGTACAGGGTCAAGGTCATACGACTGCCTCCGCGATCGCCGAATTTGAATGCCTACGCCGAGCGCTTCGTACGTTCAATCAAGGACGAATTAATCTATCGCATGATCTTCTTCGGCGAGGTCTCGCTGCGTCGGGCATTCAAAGAATACATGGCTCATTATCACACCGAACGGAATCATCAGGGCATGGGAAATCGACTGATCGCGCCCTCGAATGTGGTTGCACTCAGACAGGGAGTCGTTCAACACCGTGATCGGCTCGGTGGAATGTTGCGCTACTACCATCGGGAAGCCGCGTAAACTGGCCCCGTCATAAATTTGGACAATACGGCATATGACTTTACATTTTGACATTGCGACTTTAACCCTGCTCAAATGGTGCCCTCGACCCAAATTAAATATAAGGAGTTCTTATGAAAGCGCTTTTGCTCACAGCCTTGATGATCGCCCCCTTCGCCTCCTCCGCCGCGAGCTCTTACAGCTGCGTCCTCAGAGGCAAAGCCGGCGTGAAGTATGAAACATTGCAAGAGATCATCTCCATCGAAAACGCCAACTTAGCCAGCCGCCGAGCTGAAATCGAAGCCAACTATCGTGAAGAGATGAGCAAATTGCACTGCAATACCTGCTCTGAAGCGGCCAATCGCCTGGTCGTGGAACGCAACGGAGCCATGGCTGCCTCTGTGGACGGCTGGCGCGCCGACCTACAAGACCAATGCTCCGTTAAAGGCTGCCAAGTTATTTGCGAATAGTTATTTCTGAGCTTTCAAATTGGCGAGAACGGTCGCGACTTTGTCGGCATCTTTAACCGGATCGACTTCTTTGTCGATGGCCCGGATTTTCAATTCAGGATCGAGGATAAACGTCCACCGCTTGGACATATTCATCATTGGCATTTTGGTGCCGTAGAGCTTGATGATATCGACCTGAGCTTACACACCGTCCCCAGCCAAACGGCACCGCCCACCCAACAGCGCTGTGTCAGCGAACAGGGCAACGTACCAGGCAAAGCCCTTAGTGTAGAGCGGGTTGTCGGCCAGAAAGTCCAGACGCTCGCGCTTCACCGTAGCGCACTTCCGACAGCGCACCCGCCGGATCTCCAACTCGAGCCACACGCGTGTGTCGCCGCAAGAAAGGTCCCGTACCTGCCGGACCTTCTTGTCGTACCAGCTCCGATGCACGGTCCCGCAGGCCCCGCAAATCGTTTTTTTGAGCCTCGGACGAGCGTGATGATGCGGGCCTTCGGTTCCCCGAAGACACCGCGTACGGTTGCCCGCGGACGGAAGCCTTCGAAGGCGTATGTGTCGGTGAGCCGACGGGGGCGTTTGCATTGGGTTGCCATCGCCGCAGCATGCCAGAAATCACCGCCCCTTCAACCGGACCCAACGCCTCGCCTGGCAAGCCTCGCAGCGTGATCATGACCCCTAAACTACCCACACGACTTCACGAAGACCCTATAAAGTTTTGTATGACCTTTTAGACAAACTTTCCTAAAAGGATACGTTGTGGCTCATTAACTTCTATATTTGTATCCAAGGTAACCTCCAACGAGTGAGGACTGGTTCACACCCTGGGGTTCAGTATCGCACTTTACGATGGACACGACACACGCATAGTCGCTACTCACATCGGCCCGCCACGCCCAGTTTGCGATGATGCACGAGCAATGGTACTAGGATAGCGTATTATCTCACCATCAGAGAATCTCCCTGTTCAGTGGATCACGCTCCAATATAAGCTCGAAATAAACGTCAACGACGAAGTGTCCGTGTCCGCGCCGAAAGACCTTATGGAGGCTGTCTTGGATCGCCCCAACCGCATCGCGCAATCGCTACGTGCGGGGCGATTCTTCTGGACTATCGAGTTCGTCGCCTCCAGCACCCCCGTGCTCCGCGAAGACCTGGTGATCATCGATGCCTTTGTGCGCGCGCTGGCCGGGCGCCCGGAGATCGCCGGCTTCTCGGTCACCGACCGTGTCCATTCCGACCAGGACCCCGATCCGGTGACGATGGCGGTCCAGGTGCGGGAGCACAGCGGGAGCGAGCCGCTCATCCATTGGGCGGGCAAGGACCGGGACCTCGAGGATCTCGACGCGACCTTGCAGCGGATGCAGGGGCAGCGCTTGGAAAACCTGTTGTTGCTGAGCGGCGATAAACTCAAGGATCCACCCGTTGACCGACGCCCACGCTACCTCGAGTCGGTGCCGGCGATCCGCGCCGCGAGACAAGCCATGCCGGACCTCATAATCGCGGCGGCCCTAAACCCGTTCAAGTATCGCGAAGAAGAGGCGATGGCCCAGTACCTGAAACTCGGCAAGAAGGTCGCCGCCGGCGCCGATTTCATCGTCACCCAGATAGGCTTCGATAGCAACAAGTTCGAGGAGGCGCTGTTCTGGATGGACACGCGCGGCTACCGCGTGCCGATGGTGGCCGATGTGATGGCATTATCCGCGCGGCGGGCTCGCTATATTCGTAAGAATCCGCTCCCCGGGGTTACCATCACGGACTCCTATCATCGCCTACTGGACGAAGAGGAGCGACTGATGCCCGAGCGGGCCCGGGCGCGAGTGACGCGCCGTCTGGCTCTCCAAATCCTAAGCTTGCGCATGCTTGGGTACTCCGGTGTACAGCTCACTGCCATCCACTCGCTAGAGACTCTGGTAACACTGCTCCATCAGATCGACTACCTCGCCGACCGATGTCCCGATCGCATGAGCTGGAATAAGGCTTGGGCAGAGGCTCTGTCCCTGCCCAATGGCGTTCGCGCCGATCCGGTGCCCGAAGCGCCCTGGTACATGGTAGACCGACACGTCCGCCACGCGCCTCGCCGAGACATGATCAAATATGTAGTCATGGAGAAAGCGCATCGGGTCTTGTTCGAAGACGGGGCGGGTGCGCGTTTCCTGGGTGGGTTGGTACGGGGTATTCGGCGGCAAAGCCGGGCGGACCGGTGGTTAGAGCGTTTCGAACGGATCATAAAAGCACCCTTGTTTGGTTGTGAAAGCTGCGGCCTATGCCGGCTGGCAGCGACGCAGTATGTATGCCCGGAGACCTGTCCGAAAGGGCTTGCCAACGGCGCCTGCGGTGGGACGCACATGAACCGCTGTGAGTTTGAAGACCGTGAGTGTATCCATAGCCGGAAGTACCGAATTGCCAAGGACGCCGGCATCCTACAGCAGCTAGAACGCTGGCTGATCCCGGCGGTTCCGAAGGCGATCCGGCATACCTCGTCGTGGCCGCCGCACTTCCGGGGTGAAGGTCCGGCGATCGAGATGGTGGATATGAGCGGTTACGGCGGGCGTGGCGGGACGGAGAAAGTTTAACCATCCGAAAACAAACTAGGCGCTTACGGCGGTTAAAGTCACATGTTGGTAGTAAGTAATAAAGCTCCGCTTGTTAGAAATCTTCCTGGCCTTGCCAACGGACGTAATTTCGTACCGGAATTGATCTGATCTTCTTGGAGTTTTTGTCTCGCCGATGGGGCGTAGATGACAAAGTGTACGAGGTGAAGGGGCAGTGCACCTCTGGAATAATATTGAGTATGTAACAACTTGCCGAGACGGCCCGTCAAAGCAATCGGTCACAAAGGTGTTGACAAACCTATGCTGCAATGCAACAATACCGCATTGGAACAACGACACCGTTCCCTAACCTAACTGCGAGAATGCTAATGAAAAACGACATCTTCGAATATTGGACCAAATCTGGAAACACCTTTTCTGAATCGATGGAGGCACTCACCGAGATCAACACCAAGGCCTTCACCAAGTTGACCGAGCAACAGCAGGCCCTCGTGACTAACCTGAGCGAAGTCTGCGCCCACCAGATCCAGCTGGCCACTGAGTCTAAAGGGCATGCGGAGCTGTTGTCCGGCCAGGCCAAACTAGCGGCCAAGCAGCGTGAAAAGCTGCTCACCATCGTCAGCGATACGACCAGTGTGCTCGAAGCTGCCAGAGCCGAACTCACCGCTTGGGTGGAAAAAGGCTTCGAAGCCGTGACTCAGCCCTTGAGCAAGGTCGCGGGTGCCAAGCAGGCTGCGTAACCAATACTCATCGCCTGCTTTTGTTCTGCCGGTATCCCACGAAGGTGGGACACCGGCTTTTCCCCACCAGCTTGTTTATTTCTGCAACTCTTGCGCAGAGGCAGCAGCGCGATGGCGGACGTTAGCGGGGAGATGCGTTGGGGTGTGAGCTCACATTCGCTATTGGGTTCTGGCCTGACGCTCGGTCTCGGTTGCCTACGTTTTTCGATGAACTCGATATAAGAAACCTATCCGGGAGGCGATGAATGAAACAGGAATTCACGGTATCCGCTCTTCAACGCCAACGACGACGCTACCGCGGTTCAGTCGGGATCAGCCAAATGAACCAAGGGCACGGATTCCGAGCCGCGTTTAGGGACGCTGAAACCGGCATCATTTACGGTTGTTGTTACGCCGACGGCCGCCCCGCCCCCGTTCATCTCCTCGATGGATTGCCAGTTTCCTTGGTGCTCGCGCGGGCACCTAGCGGGAAAGTCACCGCTGTCAAGAGGTCCGTCGTCGCCGGCTTTGTCCCGGGACGGACGCTTCTACACCCGCGATGAGGCGGTGCGGAGCGTAACGAGCGAGGTGGGATCTGTAATTTCCCTCGGAGCGTGCGATGCGATCACGGTCGCCGGACCACCGAGCAGAGACGAATTCGATCAGCGCTATGACGCCGATTCTTGTGGCCAGATCATGGAGTGCGGTTGGTTGGCTTTCCGGGTCACGGCCGCAGCTCTAGAAACAAGATGGCTCGCGCTGGCGGAGTTGGCGTCTCGCCTACTGCTACCCCACGCCTCAATGCTGGGCGGCGATTTGGTGGGGCGGCTGTTTTGCCCGAGCCATACCCCCGGATCTGCCTGTCTGTCGCGAATTCCTAAGGAACTTCTGAACAGGTAGCGAAATTCAGTAGCCCCGCCGCCTCTAGCACACCGTACAGTGGCAGCCCGTAGAACACCCCAGTCCGCTTGTTTGTCACAACCTTGTCACACCCAGAATGACGCAATATGATTAATCATGATGCATCATGATTAATCATTGTTACGCTATTTTTCGATCTATCAAAGGATTAGGCGTGTAAGTGCTTGACATAAAAAAACAAATAATTTCGCAGCGGCGCACTTGAAAACCGTTGTGGGGCAACCCACCGGGGGTTCGAATCCCTCCCTCTCCGCCATGCAAAACAAGTAGTTACCTCTCGGCAGCGACGTTTACGCGATTTTGGTGAGTTTCAACGGTAAGGCCTTCGATGTGCCACTCCTCACCACACGCCCGATTGCCGTCGGCAGACCGCCGACCGCTCGCCTTTGACAACCGAGAATGATGCTTTGCCGGGCCACCTTGTGCCCGAGGTATGGGCAGCATGCTGGTAGCGAGGTTTGGACCGTGTGTATCAAACTCCGCTACGATGGTTCGGGACCGTGACCTGCGACGTCACGCTAGAGGAAGCGACGGCGGATCCAGAGACCATCCGAGCTACAGCGCGAACAGCGGTTGATACCCAACGGTAGATTGGAATGAAATGCCAGAGCCCCACACTGCGTTTAGCGGGACTCGCTGATGCCCAGAAAATCGCTCGCATGTCACGCGATCTCGTTGAGGTGGGCCTCGGTTGGTCGTGGACACCGGATCGAGTGAGACGATCGATTCAGTGTCCTGATACGGTTGTCTTGAGTGCGCATGATGGCCCACGCATGCTGGGCTTTGCCATCATGAAATTCCTTGAAAAGGAGGCGCATTTGGAACTGTTGGCAGTAGACCCGAGTTACCGTCGTGCAGGCCTTGGCCGACGCCTCGTTCGATGGCTTGAGGAATCCTGCACGGTGGCCGGTAGCTTCGTTGTCTATCTGGAAGTGCGCGCCAGTAACCTGGGTACCCGCGCCTTTTACCAAGCGCTTGGATATCGCTCTGTCGCTCACGTCCCTCGCTATTATCAGGGCATTGAGGCGGCGATCCGCATGGCGCGTGATCTGAGGGTCGGTTAGCCTCCTAATAAATTTAAAGGCGGGAAAGATTTTTCGGTCCAACGGCATCCATTTCAACGGGATCGAAGCAGCAGGCATCTTACTCTACTGCCGCACGGGCGGACGCCCCGGCCTCGCCGCGCAGAGGGTGCTAGGACGACGTTCTTGACCAGACCTACCGTTCGTATTGCACGCGGAAGAGAAATTGGCGGAAAAGGCCGTTGCTGTTTGTGGCGCCTGAATCAATAATGATATCTTTCGTTGAGATTGTTACAACGATGAGAACCGTCGGTTCCGACGTAATCATGAACGGTCAGGAGACTTATGCAGAGCAGCCCGCAAGCACACCCTGAGTGGAAATTGGAAGGTACCTACTTCGAGGCCTGCAACTGTGAAACGGCTTGTCCTTGTGTATGGTTCAACGCGCCGAGTGAAGGCAATTGCAAGCTCTTTGTCGCCTGGCACATAGACCAGGGGCACTATGGCGATCAAACGCTTGATGGTTTGAATGTCGCCCTCGCCTGTTACGCCCCCGGGCATATGAAAGACGGCCAGTGGCAGGCCGCACTTTACCTCGACGAGCGCGCCACTGTGGCGCAGAGTGACGCACTTAAGCAAGTCTACACGGGTAAAGCCGGCGGCCATCTGGCAGTTCTGATGTCATTCGTTGGCACCGTGCTTGGAGTGAAGATGGTTCCGATGACCTACCGTGCCGAAGGCGACCGCCGCAGCCTATCCATTCCAGAGACGGCAGATATAGGCGTAGAAGCGATCGCCGGGATCGCCGGTGGCTCCGCCACGATCACCAATCCGCCCCTCTGCGTCGCACCGTCGCATCCGTCCGTAGTGGCCCGCTCGACGGCATATCATTACCAAGACTACGGTTTCGACTGGACGATCTCCGAGCGCAATGGCTATTTCTCGCCATTCACCTACGAACCCTGATGAGTCGCCACAGCTTCGTTTAGTCACGCAAGCAGCGAAGGGCGTGATCCGCTCAGGCTTGCCTCAGCCTTTCGCGTCGCACCAATCTCCCACTCATCCCCCCTCCGTAGGCATGCCGCGCCCACTCGCTCTGATGCTCGTTCTAATCGCAGTCCTGGCCTGGGGCTATCTTATCCATGAGCACCGCTTGATGAGTGCGCCCACGATGTCCCAGATGTGGATGCCGCCAAGTGGCGTATGGGCGTGGGCATGGTTCGACTTCTGGATGACGTTCGTGATGTGGACGGTCATGATGGCCGCTATGATGGCACCCGCGGCTCTGCCCCTGGTGCCCATGCTCGCGAGAGCCTATCGGTCGCGACATAGCGTCGCCGAATGCCAGATCCTGGCCGGTCTCTTCTTAGCGACCTACTTGGGTCTCTGGGTTCTGTTCGGCGCAGCGATGACGCTCTTGCAATGGCAGCTGCACGCGTGGTCGATACTGACGCCCATGATGGAGGCCAACAATCACTTATGGGCGGGTCTCGTACTCCTAGCCTCCGGGGCCTACCAATTCACACGCTGGAAACACGCGTGCCTCAGCACCTGCCGCACACCGCTTGGTTTCGTGTTGACAGACTGGCGAGACGGCAAAGCGGGCGCAGTCGTGATGGCGTGGCGCTACGCCAGATACTGTGTCGGATGCTGCGGGATGCAAATGGTGGTGATGTTCTCGGTGGGCGTAATGAACCTGCTGTGGATGGGCATCATCACGCTCAGCATCCTGGCGGAAAAGACCCTGCCGCATCCGAACCAAGTCCGAACGATCACCGGCATCGGATTAATGGGTTACGGAATACGGCTGCTGGCAGCGTAAGCCTCTGCGCCGCACGGCTCGCTCCTGTCTAATTACGATAGCATCAAAAAGATTCCTTGAAGGGCCGCAGATCCAGCTCGTGCGTCCAGGCGCTGCGCGCCTGACGATGCAAGACCCAGTAGCTGTCGGCGATGGCATCCGGTTCAAGAAGACCGTCCTCCCCTTTGGCTCGAACGAAGTCAGGGAAGGTGCTGCGCGCATAGTCGCCCGCAATAACGCCATCGACCACGACGTGGGCCACATGTATCCCTTGCGGCCCAAACTCCCGCGCCAAGCCCTGCGCAACAGCCCGCAGGGCGGCCTTGGCGGAGGCGAATGCGGTGAAGGGCGGACGCGCACGCAGCGAGGCAGTCGCCCCGGTGTAGAGCAGGGTGCCCCGTTGCTGCGGCAGCATCGAGCGCACGGCTTCCCGCCCCACCAGAAACCCGCCGAGTGCGTTCTGCCGCCAGATACTCTCGAAAAAGTCCGCGCTCACCTGAAGCAAAGGGACCATCGCATTGTTACCTATGTTGTAGACGACGAGCTCGGGGAACCCGTCCTCTGCTGAGGTGGCTACGCGAAACAGACGAATCACCTCAGCTTCACGCGTGACATCGGTCACCACGGGATGCGCTATCCCGCCGGTATCGTGGATCTCCTCCGCGACGGCCTCCAGTCGCTCCGCGGTCCGGCCGGCCACGTACACCCGCAAGCCCTCGCGCGCGAAACGACGCGCCAAAGCCGCGCCAAGGCCCGAACGCGCCCCGACTCCGACGACCACTGCGGTACCTTTCATCATGGCTATCCCCTTCGGATTAGAAACCCCTGGCCGTGTACCAAGCGCATGACCAGGGGAACGATTTCGACTACGACGTTTGACCCGCCTCCATGGCCGCCTTCACCTCCAGCAGTCGGTCCGATTTCACTTCATAGATGAAACCGTAAATCGGAATATTCTTCGGCACCAAGGAGTGTGATCTCGCTTTCCGACGGTGCTCGGAATCCTCATGTATTTCAATATACATTCCGGTTGCTGCGCTCCGGCGGGAAGGCAGGGTCAGGGGCGAGTACCCGAGCGCCAGCGAAGCTAGCGGGGCCGAAGGCGGCCCTGCGTGGCGCGTCGAGGATGCAGCGCAACCTTCCTTCGCTCGCGAGATTTTTTCACAACCTCGGTCAGGCCCTGCCAAACATCAGGATGAAATTATTGGCCGGCATATCGACCTGTCGTTGCAAATTTAGACCATATCTCTTGGCCGCCGTCCGTAAATCCGCTATGTCCTTGAGCCCCCATTCGGAAACTCCCGCGGAACGAACCTCCTTGTCGAAGGATTCATTTGAGTCAGTGGTGTAACGCCCTTCCACTTTGAAGGGTCCGTAGATTGAGAGAAAGCCTGTATCTTTCAGAACCGTCGCCGCACAATCCATCATCCCGTCAGCAATTGAGATGGGTGCCACCTGGAAGATGTTGATGCAAAAGATCGCGTCATAGCGCCGATCCTCTGGGGTAGGCCAAGTTTCGGGCTTGGTGAGATCGAGCTTGATGGGATCTTCCACGTTGGAGTTTCCCCGATCCGACTTGAGCTTCTTGATGGTCGCGAACACGTCTTCGTTCACGTCGGAGGGTTGAAATCGCATCTCCGGGAAGTGCGGGGCAAAGTAGTTCATGTGCATCCCACTGCCACTGGCGAACTCGAGTACATTCCCTGCGTTTGTCGGAAAGTATTGCTTGAAAACTTCGAGAATCGGGTCGCGGTTGCGGCGTCCCGCCCAGGCGACATAGTCACTGAGCGGATAGGGATCTAAAGCGGGTCTATCGTCGTACATGGTCTCCACCTCATTGCTTAATGTGATTACATAACCACCCCTTTGGGTGGCAATCTTGTGCAGCGTTGCGCTGTCCCGGCTCGACGCCCTGAAATTGAGCTCTCAGCTGGGAATGTGCTTTGCTGCACGCAGAGCCCGTGCCTAAAGCAGGACGATGAATACCCCTTTATTTCATGGAGTTATGATTCAGCCTGCCGCGCGGGCGAGAAGATGGTTTTCACTTATTGCAACTGGGCTTCACGTTCCCCACAATGCGTTCAACGACCGATGCATTACCGACGGGCTTATCTTGCACCTCAAGCGATGAAATCCATCGACATGAGAAACCGACGACAAAACGACTCAACTTCCGAAGTGGCGCCACAATTTCCGTTCTCGAATCTGAGTCCAAGTGCCTTCCTGCAGGCGTTCCTCAATGAAATGATGCGGGTCTGCGACGAGCACGGACTCAGCCGCCGCGACGAGCTTATCGAGCATATCGGTCTCAACGCAGGGGAGAATTTCGAAAGCGCCTACCGCTATGAATTCGCGTTGGGAGCATCGCTTGACGCCGAGCGGTATGCTGACCTGATCCTGGGAATTAAGAACCGGATAGGGGGCAATTTCTCTCTAGCCTCGAGTACCAAGGATTGCGTTCGTGTGGTCAACACCCGCTGCCCCTTCGGCGATCGCGTCAAGGATTTCCCCGAGTTGTGCCATATGACCTCGAGCGTCTTCGGCGGGATCGCAGCCCGAAATTTTGGTTACGCGAAGGTCGAACTGAGAAAGCGTATCGCCACACACGATGGAATGTGTGAGGTGTGCATTCACACCAATCCCAAAGAGGCGACCAAGTACGCCGGCACCGAGTACCGGCGCGATAACGTACCGGCTATCAAACCCCTGCCGTGCGAGACGCGGCAGCGCGTGGAAGAACGGATGCGTGCGGTCTGGTGCCCAGTGGGCAAACCTGTGGCACCAAAAAAAGAACGTGAGCGCGCCAGTATCGTGGCGCACTCGCCATTGATGCACGACATCCTGCTCGCGGTGGAAATGGTCGCGCCAACCCTGGCCACGGTCTTGATTACGGGTGAGACCGGGGTCGGCAAAGAAGTCGTTGCGCGGGCCATCCACGCCATGAGCGACCGCTGGAATAGGAACTTTGTAGCGGTCAACTGTGGGGCGATCCCGGAGACCCTTATCGAGACCACGCTATTCGGCCATGAGAAGGGCGCCTTCACCGGCGCCTATGAGGTCCACCATGGGCTCTTTCACCGAGCCGAGGGAGGGACGCTTTTCCTGGACGAGGTAAACACCCTCTCGGCCGCGACCCAAGTCAAGCTATTGCGCGTGCTGCAGGAAGGCGAATACGAGCGCGTGGGTGGAAATCATAGTTTGTCGTCCGACGTCCGTATCATCGCGGCCAGTAATTTTCCTCTGGATCAAGCCCTCGTACGCGGTGAGTTTCGGCAAGACCTTTTTTACCGGCTAAACGTTGTTCACCTGGAAGTTCCACCATTGCGAGTAAGGCCTGAGGACATCCCATACTTAGTGGACCACCTACTCGGTAAGCTTCGCCACAAGCACCATAAGCCCATACATGCCGTAAGCTCCCGTGTCATGCGCCAGCTCACCGAGTACGCCTGGCCGGGGAACGTGCGGGAGCTTGAAAATGTGTTGGAACGCAGCTTCGTATTCGCGACGGGCAGCCGAATCGAGCAAGTAGAACTGCCAAAACAAACCGACAAGTTCGCCAGCCCTTCTAACGAACTCTCTGCTCCGTGGGCAGAAGTTAGGAAACAAGCCTTGGAGGACATCGAAAAACGCTATCTTGAACTTACTTTGAAGCGCTTTAATGGGAACGTGACGGTTGTGGCAAAGTGGATGGACTTGACACCCCGCGCTGTCTATCAAAAGATGACACGCTACCGCTTAAACCCTGGCGCGTTCCGGGTGTTATAGTCGGTTTTTTTTTGACAGGCCGCAATGAGACTAAAGAGCATTGTGACGACGGGCGCGGTATTGCTGCTGGCCACGGCCATATACTCCGCGAGTGGTACCGATATAGAAGCTCCATCAAGTAAACGGCAGACTGATATAGCCCATCGCGGCGCGAATATCATGCCCTTTGACCTCAGCCGCACCACACACGTATTCGACGATAAATCCGACGGCGGATTGCAAACCGTCATCGCCAATGATCCCGCCGACACCGCGCAAACCTACCTTATCCGCGACCATCTCGCGGACCTTGCCAATCGTATGGCGCGTGGCGATTTCTCGGATCAGGCCTGGTTGCACGGTCCGGATATGCCCGGTTTGGCCGAACTCAGTACGGGCTATAGAAAGATCAAGATTACCTACCAGGTGCTGCCCAACGGGGCGAGCCTACGGCTGGCGAGTAATGACGCGACGATCGTAGCGGCCATACATAAATATTTTCTGGCACAACGTACCGACCACGCCGCGCATGGGAAGGTGCATCGTCACTGAATGAGTGTCTTATCACTTATCTTGTAAAGGCCACGCTAATTTCACTCGCGGGAGGACACGTCTGATGGCGGCGCTGACATCCAAGATGAAAGAAGCAATGATGAAGGTGGAGCTATTCCCGTTTGCGACAGCCTCGTCAGCCGGGCTCCCTAACGTGGTGCCGATCAAGTTTCTTTACGTCGCGACGGACGATACGCTCTGGATTACGGATAACTATCTCAACAAGACCCTGGCGAACCTGAAGGAAAATCCCCGGGCCTCGGTGTATGTCTGGTCTTCCGATACGCAAGAGTGCTTCCAGGTTAAGGGCACCATCGAGATTAAGACTGGTGGGGACGACTACGAGAAGATGAAGACAATGGTACGGGCCAAAATGCCAGACCTACCCGCGAGGGCCCTCGTGGTCGTGCACATTACGGCCATCTTTGATTGCATGCCGGGCGTGAGCGCGGGCAGACAGCTCGCCTAAGAAGCTGTTCTCAACATCCGTCGGCCGAAGGCCCAAAACGCCTCGTCCTCACCGGGGCAGGCGACGCCGAAAAGTCCACGGTGATGCGCAGCATCCCCCTGCGAACCCCTTTGCTGCTGTTCGTTCCGCTTCGGCAGATCACGGCATGGCACCCGACCTCACGGCCGCCGCGGAATATGGCAAGCGTCGGGATGCCGCGGATATTGAACGACTGGGCGAGGGTCGAGGTGAGGATTCCTAGCACAGTAGACTCTTTCACAAGCTCTCAGCCCGTGTGATCGGAATCTTGAGATAAGATCGTCCATTCGACTCAGGTGGCGGAAACTGACCGGCACGCATATTAATCTCAACCGAGGGGAAGAGGAGCTTTGGCGTTGCGAGCTGCTTATCCCGAGCATTGCGGAACTGGACGTAAGGCTCTTCGCTGGTCGCCGAGTTGATTTGGATGTTGTGTTCCCGCTGTTCGGCCACCGTGGTCTCCCAGCGGTGTGTTTGCCGCTTTTCAGTCAAATAGTCATGACAGAGGAGAAGCCGCGTCTCGGACGGCAGTGCATAGAGCTTTTGGATCGAGCGATAGAGCGTACGGGCATCGCCTCCTGGGAAGTCCGCTCGCGCCGAGCCGTAATCGGTCATGAACAAGGTATCGCCGATGAAGGCCGCATCCCCGATGAGATAAGTCACGTCGGCCCGGGTGTGGCCGGGAGTGTAAAGTACATGCCCTTCGAGCGCCCCGATCCGAAAACGCTCTCCCTCCTTGAACAGGTGATCGAATTCCGAGCCATCGGCCCTGAACTCATTACCTAGATTTAGAATGCCCTTCCAGATCTGCTGCACCTCGACGATGTGCTCGCCGATCCCGATTTGCCCGCCGCACTGCGCCTTCACATCCTGTGCGGCGCTCAGCCGATCGGCATGGGCATGGGTCTCCAGGATCCAGTCGATGGTCAGCCCCCGCTCTCGAATAAAAGCGATCACCGGCTCGATGCTCGCGGTACTCGTCCGCGAAGCCTGATTGTCGTAGTCGAGCACCGGATCGACGACCGCGCAACGGGAACCATCAAGCTCCCGCACCACGTAGGTGAGCGAACCGGTGGGCTCGTGCATGAAGGCGGTAACGATGGGGTTCATGGTTACGGTCCTATGGCGCTTATCGATTTCATACTGCCCGCAGTACATTCATCCTACGTTCGCTTCTAGGGTGTCGCGAGCGCGCGCAGGTAATGGATCAGGGTCCAGCCCTCCCGTTCGCTCAGCACGGAAGGAATAAAGGACGCCATCGCCGTTCCCCTGCTGCCGTTCTTCAGCACCCATAGCAGCTCGCCATCGCTGCGGGCGGTTTGCCATTCTATGTCGGTAAAGTTGGTGGGCAAGGCGCCCTTGAGGAGGGAGGGATCGACATCCGTGATCCCGCGCCCATCGCGCCCGTGGCAGGCGACACAAAATCCTTTGCCGCGGTAGAGCCCCTGTCCTAGGGCGATGGTCGCGGGCGTGCGCTTCATCGGATTCTTGAGGGCACGCGCCGCCGCAAGCTCCGGTTCAGGGACTCGGGGGTGCAGCACATCGACGTCAGTCGCCGGAGCAATGCCCGAGCCTACGAGCAGTGTGAAAATGGTGGGAAAAGTCATTGGATTTTTCATCGTCCTATCTTTTCGCCCGCAACGGCTTCGCGGTTCCATGGGATGCGCGGAGAGGCGGGGCGCCCCTCCGCGTTCCGGCCGCTTTTTACTCCGGGATCTCCAGTTTTTCCACCGGCTTGTGGCTGATCGCGGTCGGGAACATCACCTCCCCATTGGGGACCTTGGCGCCGACGGGCCAGAGGTGGAAGATGATGCCATCGGTCTTCGAGGCCGCTGCCGCGATCTCCTTGGCCTTCTCCGGTGTCACATCCAGCACTTGCACCCGCCCGGTCGCCACTTCTTCCGTGTGATCATGGAAGTGCTTGTTCCATTCCTCCAGGGTAACATTGGTGCGCGCAAGCTTCTTATCGATGAAGTACTCGATCTCGACCAGTTCCGCGTTCGGATCGGTCGACAAGAAGATCATGCACTGCAAGATTTCGGGTTTGATCGATTTGCAGTAGTGGTGATAAGGACCGCCCACCGTGCCGTCTTCATGCCGATGCGGAGCCAGGACATGGATGTTGAAACCCTCCGCCGGGCTTCCCGCGGCAAACAGCGAGGGTGTTGCCAGGGTGAGAGCGCCAACTGTCGCGATAAGATGAAGTTTCTTCAGCATGATAATAGTCTCCAATTGTTGTTGAGATTAAGATCCTCCAGCGCTTCTGACCTCTTAGGCCCAGCGCAACTTGCCTCGTTTGGGCGAGACAGCCCTTATCCGGCGCCGTCGGTAGAACAGACAATGAATCTTGCTAAAATCCCAATCCACTATGCATCCTGCCGTGACGCCGACCCTTGCATCTCTCGGGGCGACAGCCACTGATAAAACTTCATCCCCAGGAGCATGGAAAGCACGAATACCCAGACCGTGAACAACCCGCTCACCAGTGAGGTGAGTGCAGGGCCGGGGCAAAACCCCCCGAGTCCCCAGCCCACACCGAAAAGGGCGCTGCCTGCGATGAGGCGAACGTCCAAGCTACCGAGCTTGGGCAAATGGAAGACTGCCCCGACGAGCGGACGATCACGCTTGAAGGTCCAGCGATAGCCCAAGGCGGTGACGCTGATGGCAGCCGCCATCACCCAGAGCAGATCCGGGTCCCAGCGCCCAGTCACATCGAGAAAACCGATGATCTTCTCGGGCCGCGTCATGCCGGCGATGCCGAGCCCAAGGGCGAACAACAGACCGCAAAGAAAGGCCACAAGCTGGCGCTTCATACGCTTCCTCCAAACCAGGTGTTGATCGCGAGCACGGTCAGCATCCCCGTGGCGATGAAGGTAAGGGTTGCCGCGATCGAGCGCGGGGATAGCCGACTTACCCCGCAGACACCGTGACCGCTGGTACAGCCGTTACCGAGCCGCGAGCCGAAGCCAACCAGAAGTCCGGCGGCTGCCGTTGCCATGAGCGAGCGGTCAGGGGACACGCCAAAGGCCTGGGGGTATGCAAGCAATAACAGCAGCCCGCCGCTCATGAGACCGCCCAAAAAGGCGGAGCGCCATCCGCTCTCCCGAGGATCCCGATCGAGCAGGCCGTACACGATCCCGCTCACCCCGAGCAGGCGACCGTTGAAGAGCGCGAACAGCACGACCGAGAGGCCGATGAGCGCGCCACCTAAAAGCGCTGTCATTGGAAAGACGCGATTCATTGGGACTCCTAGCTCACGCCGTCGCGAGCAAGTAGGATTCCATGTGCGGCAGGTCGAAGCTCACACCCTTCAGCAAGGGCAGCAGGTATTTCTTGCCGATCCACCAGAGGTAGCGGTTCTCGCGCGGATCGAGCCAGGGGAAGGAAGGCGTCACCTGGCCATCGTAGGAGAACTCGGCCAGCATCACGGTTTGCAAGGAGGTAGTCAGGGGGCAGGCGCCGCATAGTGGCTGCCACCGAGATCCCGGCGGCCCCGCCCCCGACGATGAGGATGCGATGCTGCTTAGTCATGGGATTTTCCTCCTGCCGGTTCTCTAGTTGTTTTCAAGCGCGTCGCGCCTGGGTTCGGCGGGACGCCGCCCTCAGGACTTCCCCTATGACCAGGGGAATGGCCGCAAGAGCAAGACCGATGAGCCAAAGCACCGGGTGTTCGTGGACGCTGCCCATGAGCCATGCTAAAGGCAACTCTCGATACAGAGAATACCCCGCAACGCTCAGGACAAAAATACCAAACCCTTGTTTCAAACGAGCGCTCTGCACGCGGTTCGCCACCAGGCTGCCCAGCAGCGTACCGGTTGAAGCCACCACGATGAGCATCCCGGCGAGGGGATAGCTTACATCCACATGCTGCACGTAGGCGGCGAATCCGGCAAAGGACTTCATCGCAATGACCAGCAGCGAGGTACCGATCGCTGCATGCATCGGCAGGCGGCCCAACAGGTGCAGCGCCGGCACCACCAGGAAGCCACCTCCCGCACCGACGAGCCCGGTCGCGCCACCAACCAAAAGCCCATCGACCAGGATCCGCGCTAAAGGCAGAGTGCTAGCGTTCTGACAAGGCGAAGCGTAGGGGGGTGCTATGCCGCCCTCTTCAGGGCGGCTACGCAACATCGCCAAGGCCGTGGCGAGCATGATCGCGGTGAAGAGCGAGAGCAACGCCTGAGCCGGGATGAAGCGGGCCCCCCAACCCCCCGCATAGGCCCCGATCATGGCGGCAAAACCGAACAGCAGGCCCACGCGCCGGCACACCTGGCCGCGGCGGGCGTAGGGGATCGTGGTGAGGATGCTGGTGACGCCAACCACCAGCAGTGAGGTGGCCATCGCCGCTTTGGTTTCGATCCCGAGGCCGTAGACCAGAAGCGGCACGGTTAGGATCGAACCGCCTCCGCCCAGGAGTCCTAGGGCAAGACCGATTCCCAGCGCGCCTAGCCAAACGAGCATACCGCGTCCTCCTCAATCGAATGCCTTTGGCCGCGATTCTCACTCCCTGAACGCGCGACCTCTGTGCAAGCCCCGGCCATGTAAGAGGTGAACTGCTCCTCGGCCACAAGCCACAATCGCACCGGCTCGGGGAGGGCGGGTGGCGTCGTGGCGAGTTCACCCAGGACTTCAAGCACCGGCATCATGCCTTGTGAGCTTAGGAAAACCACTTTGCTGAGCGAGCGCCGGCGACTGGTCAAGGTGCCGGCGAGTACAGGTCGCCAGCCCTTTTTGAAGACGCGCCTTAGCAAACCGAAGCGGGCTAGGATCTCGAGCGAAGCCACATTCATGATCGCGAGGTAACGGCTGTTGGTCATATGGCTGTTGACATCGAGATCGGTCGGCAAGACGTGAAAATGCTTCTTTACCCTCTGATGGAGCCCGATCACAGGCTTATATCCACAGGTGATAGCGAACCAGGCGAGGCGTAGCAACAGATTCATGGCGTATTCCCTATGCAAACGTTGAATCAACATGAACACTTGCTTTGGTAAGGGCTGGTTTCGTGCCATGCTCAGAGGAATCGCTTAAATTAGCGTAACTTCATGATTATATTGTATGTTATATATAAACAGTTGGGGTTGCTTGACCCGGATATAGTTTCACTATAAGTTGCAATGATACATATAAGGCTGAACTGATACATGATGAAACGTGCTGCGCCGGCTGCGACGAGTTTGAGTCCGGAGAGTCTCCAGCGCTGGCTGGACGCGATTGACCCCAGCGTCGGCTTTACCACCTTGGCCGGACTTATCGACCAGGCGGCGGTCTTCGTGGTCAACCGTGACCGGGCGGTCCAATATTGGAATACGGGGGCAGAGAAGCTGCTTGGATTCCGAGCCGGAGAGGTGCTAGGCCAGCATTGCCTGAAGTCCAACCGCTGCCCCCAATGCATGCGGGGTTGCGGGATCGCTCAGCATGGACGAGTTACGGGCGCCCTGATTACGCTTCTCCGCGCCGACGGCAGCAGCCTTGCGGTGCGGAAATACGCCCAGGCGTTTTTCGATGCCGACGGGAGCTTCGCGGGCGGGATCGAGGTGCTGGTCCCGGAGGCGGTGGAAGACACAAAGACGTTACCCGACACCTGGCTTTTTTCAGGCGCTCAGCGTGAAGAGTTCCATGGGCTGCTCACCCGCTCGCCCGTCATGCGCCAAGTTTTTCCGATCATCGCCAATGCCGCCGAGACAGAGAGCACGGTGCTGGTGCGCGGGGAGAGCGGTACTGGGAAGGAGCTCATAGCGCGCGCGATCCACAACTTAAGCCACCGCAAAGACGGTCCGTTCCTCGCGGTCAACTGCGCGGCCCTTACTCCGAGCCTGCTGGAGAGCGAGCTTTTCGGGCATGTACGAGGCGCCTTCACCGGGGCGCTGCGGGATCATCCGGGCTTATTTCAACGCGCCGATGGTGGCACAGTGTTCCTAGATGAGGTTGCAGAGCTGCCCGTGAATCTCCAGGCCAAGCTCCTGCGGGTGCTGCAAGAGCGCAACTTTGTGCCCGTGGGTGGAGATCGCAGCGTAACGGTGGATGTGCGCATCGTCGCGGCGACGCACCGGGCGCTGAGGGAAGAGGTCAAAGCCGGGCGCTTTCGCGAGGATCTCATGTACCGGTTGCGGGTGGTGCCGATCTTTCTACCTGCGCTGCGCGAACGGCGCGAGGACGTGGGCCTGCTCTTATGGGAATTCATCGAGCGCCATAACGCGCGGGGCGTGCGGCGCATCGAGCGCATCGCTCCTGAGGCCATGCGGGTGCTGCTCGATCATTCCTGGCCGGGCAACGTGCGGGAACTAAAGAATGTCGTCGAGTATGCTTTTGCCGTGGGGCGGGGGGCCGAACTGCGGCTCTCCGAATTGCCGCCCGAGTTTCGGGAGCCAAGAACGCCCCCGCCCGTCGCAATTAAAAGAAACGAACGCTTAAGCCCAGAACAGCAGGCCGAACGGGTCCGACTCGCCCTGCAAGAGACTGGTGGAGACATACACAGGGCCGCCCAGCGCGCCGGGATGAGCCGCGCCACCTTCTGGCGTAAGCGCAAGCAGTTTGGGATCTAAAAGCCGTGGTCGAATCCAGGGATCCCGGCCGTTGCTCGAACTCGGTGAAGTCCTCCACGTTTTTCAAAGCGCGCTGGGAGCCAAACAGGCGCTGGATGTTCGCCCCCCGCAAGGAAGGGGTGTGTTCCGAGGTCACTTATGGATTCGTTTCCCCGCTCCAACCCTCCTCTCCCTTGTTTGCGCCCATGAGAGAGTTTTACACGACAATGAAAAATAAATCGCGCTTCAATCTTGATCTACGTCAACACAATGCGACCGTGAGTTATCCACGGCAGATTGGTAAGAAGCAGCGCGGTCAGTGGCTGCTCGGCCTGTCGGGTATCAAGGCAGCTTCGCTTCTGGCGCTGCTTGTCGGTCACGCGCTTGTTGTGTGATCTAGAACAGTATGTCGTACCGCCCGAGTGCTATCATTGTTGGCGTATAGAGGTTTTTATGAAGGCTCCGCGGGCTAATTTCCGCGCAAAATCCTCTTCCCTGCTACAACAGATGTAGAACCATTTTGAAGAGTAGCGTGTCAAAAAAAGCGTGTGAAAGTTAGTCTCTCACACACACATTTAATCCTTAAATCCTAGTAAGGAGAAAAATCATGAAACATTCAGGCTTAGCGGTGGCATTGTTTACAGGTTCGTTAGGGGTTGTAGGAATAGCCTATGCAGCCGAACATACCGGGCACCAGACGGAAGCGGTAACACATACTCAGCAGGCAATTGAGCACGGCAAAATGGGCCATGCGGATGTGGCCGCCGAGCACTGCACCCAGGCTTTGACGCATGCTGAAGCCGGCGCTAAGGCAATGGCCGACCCCCATATGGATGAAGGCAGCAAACATCTGAAAGACTGCGTGGAGCATGGCAAGATGGGCCATGCGGATGTCGCTACCGAGCATGCCACCACGGCCATGGAGCATCTCAATCAGGCTTACAAAAAGTGATGTTTTGAGTCGCGACGCAAAAGACTCGCAAAGTTAGAAAATGTAGCGAACACCTTGGAGATTGCCTAAGCAAGCAGGAAAAATCCCCACCTCTCCAAACGGGTGGGGATTTTTTTGTCTTTGGGAGCGTGGAGAATAGCAAGCGATAGGGGTCGGGAAGTGCTAGCGCCCTCCCGCCCTCCGAACCGTGTGGGCGGTTCTCCCGCGCACGGCTTTCCAGTCCGTGGTTTCCTCATCGGGATTGGCGCGCCAGGCAAAGGGGTCAAATAGGTAAAATGCGCCGCAGCATGACCGACTCAAAGACGCCGATGCCACCGGGGACGTGACATCAATCGGCCGCAAACACGCCCGTGCCTATATTCGTGGACCGCACTCATCAGCGTCAAATCTATGGCGCCGGGTAGCGTTTGAGCAGCGGCCGTTCTTGGTGCCGCCGCGAGGCCCAACATGGCCGCGCTCGCATGGACCAGTTACGGGAGCACAGCGGGACGCGTGAATACATGGTCCGTATTCTTCACCTGGATATGGCATCCCATGCATTCTGTTACGAATGACGCATCGCTTCCATAAGGCCTTTGCTCCAAACCGAGCCAGCGGGCGAAACCCCATCCCCCAGTCGAGATATATTTCTGAGAATCCTTGACCATGAACTCGGCGTGGACGAATGAACCGGGGATTGTGGCAGTGGACCACGCATCGTGGGTCTTGTCTTCCCAAACGAGCTTGGCGAGGATGGAACCCTCAGGCCATGGATTAGTATGTTTTGCCCGCGCCGCTTGGATGGCGATGTCGTTGCCGAGGATGACGCGCAGACTATTCTTATCAGTCCGGTGGGAGGAAGCGATCACGCGCCAGTCCTGGTACCCTTGTGGTAACTGAATCCCGTTGGGTACCGATGGCACCATGTTGGAGGCCGGCTGGGAGCAACCAGCGACGAGGACGAGGGCCCCCACAAGTAAGGTTCGATTTAGCTGCTTCATCATTTCTTCGTCATTTACGACGTTACGTGGCGGTTGACGACGGCTAAGAGCGGATTCCAGTGCTTTCGAGTAACCGCCACCGCTCGCGATGGCCGACACGCTGTCGCTCAGAGCGTTTCCACGCCTGCGCGTATATTGCAGACGGAGTCTGTTTGGTCTTGACATATCAGTTTATTATATCTCCAGACGTGACCCCTTTTCGTGCACGGTCAGCACTGGGACCTCGGAGGTGCGAACCACCCGCTCCGCCACACTCCCCAGCATCATGTGCGACAGGCCGGTGCGGCCGTGGGTGCCGATGACGATGAGATCGGCTTGTTGCTGCTTAGCAACCTCGACGATCTGGAGGTAGGGCACGCCTTCGGCCAGATGGACGGTCGTCTTGGGCGCCTCAGCCGCCGTTTCTTTGACGAACTGCTCGAGCCGCTCCCGCAGCCGCATCGCCAGGTTTTCCTGCATGTAAGGGGGCAGATCCACGGCACCGTCCTCGACCGCAAAGTTTGGAAACTCGTAGACGTGGATCACATCGACCTGCGCCCCCAGGCGCTCGGCCAGCGCCAAAGCGTACTCCAAGGCGCGTGCGGAAGGCTTGGAAAAATCGACCGGACAGAGAATTCGATTGATGACGAGCATAAGATCCTCCTCGCATTAGCAATGGTGTTTCGACTCGCATGGTATGCATTGCGAGTTGTGTCAGGGGGACTAAGCCGTGTTTCTCAGCATTATTTAACATCATACTCAAAACGCCGGACGCGAACGTGATCTGGATCAAACCAAGGGCGGCCTCACCGGTCTACCGAAGTCGAAGGCGAACGCCGCACGGATGCCGTGAAGCGCGAACTTGATCGCCTTACGGGATCTGAACCCCCGTTCAGCGAGTGGGCCGACATTGCGTGAGCCGCTCGAGGTCGGCGGCGATGGGCGCGGCTTCGGCGGGGCACTCGGTGTCCCAGATCAGAGTCAGCGACTGCTCGTGCGGCGTTAAGGACTCCTGGCTACGGCGCTGGTGTTCGAGCACCGCGAGATCGGCCTCGGAGGCATCGTGCCCTTCTACCGCGCGGCGCGCGATCCGCAGACGCAACGCCGCCTCGCCGGCCCGAAAATCCAAGATCCGGAACGGCGCACCGAGCGATCTCGCAAGCGCCGCGAAGGCCTCTCGCCGCGCACGGGCGAGGAAGGTGGCATCGACGATGACCGGAATGCCGCAGGCGCTCACGATGCGGGCGACGTCCAAGAGCCGTTCATAGGTGCGATCGGTCATGGCGGCATCGTAGATCCCGGCCGCTACCGTGCTTGCGGTCTTCGCCTCGGCCGACAGACCGGCCAGCCGCTTGCGCTCGACGTCGGAACGGATGCGTAGCGCTCCGAGCCGGGGGATCAACACCGCGCTCCCCATAGTCTTGCCGGCGCCGGAAACACCGTGGGTAAGGAGGATGAGACCCGGAGGACGTGGCTCCGCATAGCGCCGAGCAAGCGCGAGATGCCGCTCGTAGCGCGCAAGACACGCCGCCTTCGCGCCCCCGGAACGATGCTCGAGATAGGCGACCTTGGCCCGCACGAGCGATCGGTAAACGCGGTACAGGTCCAGCAGAGGCAGGCCCTCGTAGTCACCCGTCTCCTCCAAATAATGGTTGAGGAAGATCCATGCGAGATCGGGACGCTCGCGAACATCGAGGTCCATCAAGAGAAAGGCGATCTCGCTCATGACATCGACGAAAGACAGCGCGGCATTGAACTCGATGCCATCGAAGACCACGATCCTCCCCTCCAGCAACACCATGTTCGTGAGATGCAGATCCCCGTGACATTGCCGCACCCGCCCTTGCCGCTTGCGTCCTGAGATGAGCTCGCAATGCCGCTCAAGCTGCCTCTCGGTCCAGGCGCGCAAGGACGCGAGCGCGTTGCCGGCATCGATCTCCGCGGGCCCGCTCCCCATCTGCGCGAAGTTCGCCAAGGCGTACTTGGCGACCTCGGAGGCGTTTCCATACGGCACATTGGCCGAAGCGATCTCGGCGCGGTCGTGGAACGCCGCGATCGCCTTGGCGAGCGCCTCGAGCAAGTCCCCGGTGAGCTCGCCGCGCGCAAGCACCTGGTCGAGCTGCGCCGTGCGAGGAAAGCGGCGCATCTTGACGCAGTATTCGATGGGAGTGCCGGGCCCTCCGAAACGAGGCGCATCCTCCGTCCCCGTCACCGTTTCAACCCCGAGATAAAGCTCGGGGGCGAGGCGCCCGTTGAGCCTCAGCTCCTCCTCGCAATAAAACCTGCGCTTCTCGAGCGTAGAGAAGTCGAGAAACCCGAAGTCCACCGGCTTCTTGAATTTATATGCATACGGGCCGGCCAGGAGCACGTAAGAGATGTGGGTCTCCGCCAACTCAAAGCCCGCGGTCGGGTGGTCGAAGTGTTGAGGTTTCTGTAAGCTTTTGAGCAATCGCCCCAAGCGATCGGAGGCCATCGCCGTAGCGCTCACGTGCCCACACTCGACACGGTTCTTGCCCAGACGATCGCGCGGTTGATGAGCACGCTTGTGTACAATAGAGCGAGCCGCTTAGAGCGCCGGGGGTGATCAGGTCTTGATTAATAGTTTGGCGTTCTACGCAAACTATAAATCAAGAAGCGAGCGAAGGCCACTACCGGGTCCTGCAATGTGCGTACGGGAGCGTTCAACGGGCTGCGAGAGGCGTACTCAAGATCGAGGTGCCGAAGGCCGAGGCGGCGAGAGAGAACCATCGACATCAAGGTTCGCTGAGCCGAGGACCGGGTTTTTGAGCAGGCGCAAGGACGTTGCGCCGACACCCGAAAGACTGTAGGATTTTCAATGGCTCGCCGGGTTCGTTCCGGCAGACGAGGAGAAGACGATGTCCGAAGATGACCTATCGGGCTCCCGCTATCACATGGGCTGGCGTTTCTACCTGGCCGGGCTGTTGCTCCTCTACATCGTCGTCGCGGCGCTGGCTCGCGCTCCTCATCCCGATCCCGGTCGTGATCTTCGGTCTGTACTGGGACAAGAACTATCCCCTGCCAACGCGGGTAGGGACCGTTAGGCGCTGAACCTCGGGAGGTCGTTATGGTTGGATATTCAAGGCGGATCGCGTTTGCGCTCGCAGCTGCTCTGTCGGCGATCTCGAGCGGAGCCGCGGCAGACCCGAGCGCAGAAACGAACCCGCGCGGCGCAGTAGGTCCATACGGAGAGATCGGGTCGCCGCGGGGCACGGGCCCGAGCGTCGAGGAAGGGGAGCACCGCAGGCGGGGATCCCATTCGGGGATGGAGCAGCGCCAAGGGATAGGCATGCAGCAGGGCATGGACATGAACGAGGGCATGGGCATGCAACACGGGATGGACATGCAGCAGCAGGGCATGGGCATGCACCAGGGGATGGACATGCAGAAGGGGATGGGACATCACGGTGGCATGGAGCCGGGTGGCGGCCGTGAGCGAAACCCATAAGGTCATTGATCTCCCAAACTTACCGATCCTGCTGCCGCCTGCAACAGCTCTGTCTACCACATGGTCGCGATCCCCATGAGATCGCCGCGAGCTCAAGCATGCGATTCGGGTTGCTATGGAAGAGATGAACGCATGAGAGCGCCTTCGTGATCCAGCGCTTCCTCGAGTGCTTCCGCGCGCAGGTTCTGAGTTTTCGTTCCTTCAATAAGTTCGGATGGTATATCGACCTGACGCTTTTGTGCTCCCTCTTCGATCTCTTCCAGGCGCAGGAAGGTTTCTTCAGCGGAACTAATCCATGAACAGATCAGGTTTTAGAGTGGCCGCTTCACCGATCATGGTGATGTCAGCCGTGCCGGCGAGAATCTGCTTCAGGCCCTCGCGCTAGGGTGCTCCTCGGCACTCGCCGCGTCAGCGGTAAACCATCACGGGAATCTTCGAGTGTGTCAGCACCTTGTTGGTCTCGCTCCCGAGAACCAAGGCAGATACGCCTTTGCGACCGTGGGATGCCATGAAGATAAGATCACAGCCTTCCTTTTCGGCGGTTTGTATGATGGCGGCGAAGGGATCGGGGCTATTAACATAGCGTGTCTCGACCGGTACGGATGCATTCTTCGCGGCGTCAGAAACGAATTGGAGAATTCGGTCTACTCTTTCTTTGAATTCCCGTTCAATCTTTTCTCCGATTTCCTTGCTGACTGCGCCGGATGCGACGTATACCTGCGTCAGGTCATTGTGACTGGCGGCATGACACGCTATCACTCGGGCGCCAATCTGCTGGGCGAATTCAATTCCCTTGAGAACTGTTTTCCGAGAAAGCTCAGAATCATCAGTGGGCAGCAGAATGTTGTTGAACATTCGATCTCCTCGTGGAAAGTGCAACTAAGCTCGTACAACATTTATAACATCATTGCAAACCACTCCGGTGGAGAAGCAACGAAAGGAGCTTCTGGGCTCACGCAGCGCGACCGACCAGCCCGGCGATATCCCGTAGAATCCGGGGCGTCTTGAGTATGTGCGGCAGCGCGACATACTTCGGGTGATATGCGGGATTGAGACTCTCGACGAACCGCCGGTAACTGTCGCCATCGGCGAAATACTCAGTGTGAGAAAAGAGCAGCGCTCCAAAATCGTTCCACAACGGCGTCAGCGTGTGTTGCTCGACATCGGCGAGCGGTAGGAGTCCGAGATTGATATGCCCATAACCAGGCTGCCCTCTTCTTCCCCCCCAGCTCCACCAATGACGTTCACGAGCGCGCCCGTTCAACATGAGTTCCAGTACCAGGAATTCCGCGATCCCCGGAGGCGCATCGTGACGATGGCGTATGAGATCCAGACGCACCTCTTCTTCATGAGCTCCGACCAAGAGTGTCGCGAACGCGAGGATGTGCTTGTCGTTGCGTACGACGGCGCACGGGAAATTGCTTACATAGGCAGGATCGAAAAAGCCGCGCGAGAATCCGTGCTCGGTGCGCCTCGTATGGGCCAGCCAATCGTCCGATACGGCCTTGAGCTCCGGTATGAGCCGCGATACATCCTTAGAATTCGCGATGGACAGACGGAGATGCTGCGCGCGCAGACGAGCATGGAGATCACGCAGTTCGGCGCGCTCTGCGCCGCGCAGGGTAAAGCGATCGAGAGCGATGCGGGCCTCCTCGCCCACTTTCAGCACCGAGAGACCGAGATCGACGTATACCGGTAAGTTTGCGGCATCGATCAAGTAGAAGACCGGATCCCCGCCATAGCTTGAGCACAGATCATAGAAGGCCCGTATGAGCCTTTCATGCTCCTGTCGGGTCCCGATCGGATCCCCTAGCGCCACCCAGCTCGTGCTCTTGACGCCATACATGATGAAGGCATGACCTGACTCGCTAAACAGGAACCGTTTGTCGCCGAGTAAGGCGAGATGTGCGCGCGGGTCCGGATCGTCTTCCGCGATGCGACGCGCCTGCGTGAGCGTCATCGCGTCAGGCAGGTCGGGCGGCGGGGTGCGACGGAGCAGCTTCACGACGGTGAGCCCGGCGGCCACGGCCAGGATCGCCATCGTGGTGCGCAAGAATCGGGGGAGTTCCGCGTCGTAGGCGAGGTGCCACCAGAATGCATGAGGCGTCGGTACATGTTTATACGAGAACATGCCAAGCCAAACCGTCACGGCCAGAATCGTCGTCAGCGTCGGCGCCCATTCAGCAGCAGAGCCGATGCTCGATTCCTGGCTTTGGAACTCGGGTCGCATGATCCAGAGCACGGCGAGGACCATGGCAAGGATCACAGCGCCTTCGATGTTCAGACCTTTCAATAAAAGCGCGGCGACCCCTATGGCCAACAACCAAATACTATACTTGTGCTCAGCGGCGAGCCGTCGCCTTAGGCCGCGAGCGAAGATGATGAGTCCCACGCCGGCACCGCCCGCGATCATGTGCGAGGCTTCGAGAACCGGTAACGGCACGAACGTCTCCATGAGGGCTAAGCGCTCAGGAGACGCCGGGACTGCGCAGGAAAAGAGGAGCACCACGCCGGCCAGAAAGACGATCGCGGCCATTACTTGCGGCCCGATGTCCCTGACCCATTCCATGGCCGTATCCCGTGCGCGCGAGATCTGTGCGTGCTGCAGGCTTAACTCGTAGGCCGCCAGTGCGATCGCTGCAAGGCCCAGGGGAACGAAGTAGTAGGTGCAGCGGAACATTAGGATGGCGCTGAGCAGCGATGCCGCCGGCACCTCGGGAAGACCGATCAGCATGACCGACTCAAAGACGCCGATGCCGCCGGGGACGTGGCTTATCACTCCGGCGGCCAAGGCGGCCGCAAACACTCCGAGATAAGCGAAAAAGTCCGTGTCCATATTCGTAGGCAGCAATACATAGATGACCGCACTCATCAGCATCAGATCTATGGCGCCGAGTAGCGTTTGGGCAGCGGCCGTTCTCGCGGAAGGTAATCTAAGCGACCAGAACGGCATCTGGATCGTCACGGGGCGAATCGCGGGGACCACGACGTAAGCGGCGATCGTACCTAACACGAGTACGCCCACGGCGAGCCGCAGCTCCTCCGGCATGGGCAGGGCCGACGCCGAGGCTGTCCCGAATAGCATCGCTAGCGCGGCGATGAATGCGACGCCCAAGGACGAGGTGAGCGAATACATCGTCGTCACACTCGCGATGTCGAGTGCCGACAGTCCCGCCTGCGTGTAGATGCGGTAGCGGATCGCGCCGCCCGTGATTAGGACGAAGCCGAGATTGCTGCCGAAAGCGTCGGCGAGACAGCTCGCGAGAGCCACACGCCTATACGGGAGAGGGCGGCCAATATGATGCAAGGCCACCACATCGTAGCCGGTCGCGAGCAGGTAGCTGAGACCGGTGATGAGGAAGGCCAAAAGAACTGACCGCAGCGGTAGCGCCTGAAATTGCTCCACGACATTAGCGAGCTCGACCGTGCTGACCGTTCGATACGCAGCCCATAAGGCCAGGCTCACGATCGCGAGACTAAGAAATGGACGCGCCTGAACGAATAACCTCTTGAAAAGATTACCGAACAGGCCTGCGGTTGTAGACCGGAGTTCGGTCGTAATTGCACTCATTTCCAAATCACCGGTCTGGCTGTGTGCCGTCCTCGACGCGTGGTATCGAGCGCAGCAAGAGTAGGGTACACATCCGCAACAAAAATCAGCCGCATCCCACACCCATTTATCCAGCAAGCAGAGGACTTGACCACTTCGGATGTTTGACTCGGTACTTCTCCACGGCGGACTTTGCTACGTAAATACCGAGCAGCCGTGGTACTTACCGTATGCAGCTCCGCATCGGGTGTGCCCGGCGCATCAGACGATGCGCCAACGGCGCCTAAGCGGTCCGGCGGCTCGTGAGCCCTTCGCGTTCACTTAGCACAGGTCGATGACTCCCAACCTGTGATCCTACTCGTCTTGAACATCCACCACTGGACTGCGAGAGATCATTCCACAGAAAAATCGCGCATCATACCCATGTCTTCGTGTTCGAGGTTATGGCAGTGAACCATGAACAAGCCTTTGAAATCCTGATACGGCTTGATGATCCGCACTCGTTCGCCAGGCATAACCAGTACGGTATCCTTCCAGCCGCTGGTAACGAAACCTTCTCGTACGGTGGCATAGTCGTCCGCTCGCTCCGCACCATTGGTGCGGCTGAGGATCTGGAAATATTGACCGTGCAAATGGATCGGGTGAGCCATGGAAAGCATCATGCCCATGCCACCGCCCATTCCCATGCCTTGCATGCCCATTCCTCCCATCGCGTGACTGCCTTCCTGCGGTTTGCGGCTCTCGCCGTGTTCTCCCGTTCCTTCCATGCGTCCCATCATTCCCATGCCTCGCATGCCGCCACCCATCATTCCGTCCCGCATTCCGCCCATGGCCCGTTCATTACCCTCCTGCTGGTGTCCTCCGGAGTCATGACCGCCGGGTAACGATTCCGATTGGGGGCCGTGTCCGCCGCCATGAGCATGAAAGATCTCCATCAGTTGCAAAGTATTGAATGGCATCCGTTCGCTGGGTTGCACGTCGTCATACGCGTAAGGCCGTCCGTTAAGCAACATCGCCATGGGGCCCTCGGAAATGCCGACCGGCACCGGCTTATTGGGGTTGGCGGTATCGTCGACTTGATACCGGGTGAACTTGGAGAGGCGCGTCGGAAGCTTGGGGCTGTCGCTGACTTCGCGGGTTACGCGGGCGGTAAAGATGGGGTAGTCGCTCCCCACGGCTAGCTTGCTTCCCGCCATCATGCCGTCTCCCATCCCTCCGTGCATACCTCCCATGCCGCCACCCGTCATGCGCTCGGCCATATTCGGCAGCACGCCGGAGAAGGGACGGCTACGCATGACCAGCTGTGAGCCAGCCGCACGCCCGGTGAAATCCGCCCAGACATCCAGCCGTTCACCAGGCGCTAACATGGCATAAGGTATGTTCTCCGGTTTCTCCAGCAATCCGCCCTCGACGCCGATGACGGTGACGGGCGTACCGTCATCCCAGGCCAGTTTGTAGATACGTGCGGTGGATCCATTCATTATGCGGAGGCGGTAGGCACGGCTGGCCACGTCGATGCGGAAGTCGGGCCTGCCGTTGACCAGGATGCGATCACCGTAAAAGCCGATCATTCGATCGTGCATGCTGCGAACATATATCAGTTGATTCTGCTCGTCGAACATCCGGTCCTGAATGACGATAGGAATTTCGTACTCACCCGAGGGCAATTCGAGTGCGCGCTCTTCGTCGTCATTGACCAGGATGGCGCCCACCAAACCGTAGTAGACCTGTCTGGCCGTTGCCTCATGGGGGTGTGGATGATAGATATTCATGCTCGCTCGGTTAAGCATTTCGAATTCGTAAACGAAAGTCTGGCCCGGAGTGATCGCATACATGGGATGCCCGTCCATCAGGGCTGGGACGTGCAAACCGTGCCAGTGGGTGATGGTGGGTTCGGTCAGTTCGTTACGCAGGTGGATCCGTATCTTCTGACCTTTCCGAAACCGCATAATGCGCCCCAGATACGATTCCGGCATAGTCGTCAGCGTGTTTTCCGGCCCTTTGATCAGCCCCGCGAAATACTGGTACACCCGGGTTGGCTGGCCGTTCAGTATGGACACTGAAGCGGGACGGCAGACGAGTTCGATTTCGACGTCCGGGTTAAAGGTGAGAGAAGCGGTGTTGGGCACGCTGTTCGGCATAGCTTGCATGCCCATGGCGTCCATGGTGCGTAACCAGCCGGGTAGCCCTGCGTACGCTATCAAGCCGATGCTGGCCTGGGAAAGAAAACGACGGCGGGAACGGTTGACGAAATTTTGCATGAAACCTCCTCGAACGGAATCGCCTCTTATTGATGATTGTCGTTACCCGGCTCTCCAAAGGCTCACGGTCGGTCTGACGGCTCTAATCTTTAGGTCATCGTTATGAGGAACTCGCAAATCAATACCTGCGCCCCAAACAGTTGGCTTTCTGCGCTTGGCGCCGTATTTATTCGCCACTGCATGACATTAGCAAGATTACTATTCCTGAAAATTTCTGATAGCATTCTACTAAAACCCGGGCCGCTAGATGCAGGGAGACCGAAAGCATGCGTACCCACGCGCGCAAGGGGCGGGATCATCGACGAAATGCTCGCGAGTTTCGATTTTGGCAGCATAGAACACGTGGATATACTGCGCAACATTGCGGAGTTTCGCCATGAAGCGGTCAACGGGAAAGGTTATCCACGCGGACTTCAAGGACAGGACATCCCGCTAGAAGCGCGTATCGTGGCGGTTGCAGATGTGTTCGATGCTCTCACGAGTCGGCGTCCGTAGTATTGTCACATCCTATGACATAGATCAATTCATTCGGTGGTACAAGAGGTATCGTGTAGGTGGGATCCATGAGAGAAGCGTGGAAAGAAATAGCAGATAACCGCTCACTTTCTAGCGCAATTCATATTCTCGATAACAGAAGCGTTCCGATCGCTGAGATGAGTGATCGATCGCATTAGTTGTTCGCGAAAATCAAACTGGAGAAATAGTATGAAAGCCATATTGAATACGATCGCAATATTAGCCATGACGCTAGTCTTAGCAGCGTGTCAAGACAACCCGGCACCGACGGGTATGGGGCCAGGGAGCGATAAACCCGAAAGTTCCCAAACTCAGTAAACGAGCGGCTTGTTCCCGATTCACGCTCAGCATAACTGGCCGCTCGGCGTGACCAGTAAGAGAGCGTTTGTAATGTCAGTGCGGTGCCAAGCGATAGCGGTTTGCGTTGTCTTGGCCCGATAGAAAATGCGACGCTCTCTTACACTTTCGCGGCTGTTCGCCCTTCTTGACCGCAATCGCGGACCAAGGACCAGCGCGGTCGAGGAGCAGGAACAGACGTGGACACGGGGTCTAGTGTTGACATACATATCAGTTTATTTTATGTAAAGACATGACCCCTTTGGTTCGCCGGGTTAGTTCCGGCAGACGAGGAGAAGGCGATGTTTGAAGATGACCCCATCGGGCTCCCGCGAGGGGGCCCCTTTTCCCAGATCAAGGTGGGCTGTCGAAGAGTTCGCTTTCCTCGGGCTCGTGGCGTTGTCGGTCATCGGGGAGGTCGTCGGGAACTACTCACCCATCATCAGCTTCTGGTACTGGTTGACCATGATGCCGGTGTTCGCCGCGACCGCCATCGTCACGGAGTGGTCGCGCGCCCGCGCCGCGGGGCAAAGCGCCATGAAGGTGATCTGGATCCAGGTCGCGCACTGGGGGGGCACGGTCATCGCGCTGTTCGCCACCTATTCGCTCTGGCATGTGGGCCGGCTCGGCAACGAGCACACGGGCCTGATCGTGCTGCTCCTCCTCGCGCTTACCACCTTCCTCGACGGCTACCACGTGGGCTGGCGTTTCTACTTAGCCGGGCTGCTGCTCTTCATCTACACCATCGTCGCGGCGTTGCTCAAGGCCGTGATCTGGCTCACGCTCCTCATCGCGATCCCGGTCGTCGTCTTCGGCCTCTACTGGGACAAGAACCATCCCCTGCCGACGCGAGCGGGGACGACTGGCAGTTAGAGCTCCGGAGGTGTTGCGCCGGGTCTCGCCCGGGGATCGGCCGGATCTCAGTGTCGGGGAAGGTGAACTAGGGTGGGCTCCAGATGAGCATTCGCAACCTGGAATTCGCCCTCAAGCCTCGGTCCGTGGCGCTCATCGGCGCAAGCAAGCGACCTGGGTCCGTCGGGGCGGTGCTCGCCCGGAACCTCTTCAAGGGGGGATTCGACGGGCCCATCATGCCCGTCAATCCCAAATACCAGGCCATCGAGGGGGTGCTCACCTACCCGACCATCGAGACCCTGCCGTTGGTGCCGGATCTTGCGGTCATCAGTACCCCGCCCGAGACCGTGCCCGGAATCGTCAAGGCGCTCGGAAGGAAGGGTACGCGGGCCGCCGTCGTCATCACCGCCGGTTTCGGAGAGGGTCGGGACGGCGTCGGCCGGGCGCTGCAGCAAGCCTTGCTCGATGCCGCGAGACCCAATCTCTTGCGCATCATCGGCCCGAATTGCCTCGGTGTCCTGGTCCCCGGGATCGGGCTCAACGCGAGCTTCGCCCATCTCAACCCGGCGAAAGGCCCCATCGCCTTCGTCGCGCAGTCGGGGGCCATCGTCACCTCGGTGATGGACTGGGCCGAGCGGCGCGGCATCGGCTTCTCGCACCTCGTCTCCTTGGGGGACATGGCGGATGTGGATTTCGGGGATCTGCTCGACTACCTCGCGAGCGATCCCGAGACCCGCGCCATCCTGCTCTATATCGAGGCGGTGACCGAGGCCCGCAAATTCATGTCTGCGGCCCGGGCCGCGGCCCGGATGAAACCCACCATCGTCGTCAAGGCGGGTCGCCACGCCGAGGGCGCGCGCGCCGCTGCCTCGCACACGGGCGCGATGGCCGGGTCCGATGCGGTCTACGAAGCCGCGTTCCGCCGCGCCGGGATGCTGCGTGTCTACAGCCTCGATGAGCTCTTCGATGCGGTGGAGATCTTGGCGATGGCCCCGCAAGCGAAGGGGCCGCGCATGGCCATCTTGAGCAACGGCGGCGGCCTCGCCGTTCTCGCGACCGACCACCTGATTGACGAGGGTGGGGTCCTGGCTGAGCTCGCACCCGAGACGATGGAGCGGCTGAACGCGACGCTGCCACCCACCTGGTCCCATCACAACCCGGTGGACATCATCGGCGATGCCCCCGGTAGCCGCTATGCCCAGGCGCTCTCGGCCTTGATCGAGGACCCGGGCGTCGACGCCGTGCTGGCCCTCAATTGCCCCACCGCTGTGGCCTCCGGCACCGAGGCGGCCCAGGCGCTCATCGAGGCGTTCGGCAAGAGGCGCGAACCGGCGCTCATCACGAGCTGGGTCGGGGATGGTGCGGCAGAGGCGGCACGGCGGATGTTTTGCACGCATGGGATCCCGAGCTACGCGACGCCCGGCCAAGCCGTGCGAGCCTTCATGTATTTGGTCAACTACCGGCGTTCGCAAGAGCTCTTGATGCAGACCCCGCCCTCGGTTCCAGAGGAATTCACGCCCGACACCGAAACCGCCCGTGCGCTCATCGGGCGGGCAATTGGCGAAGGGCGCGCCTGGCTCACCGAGCCCGAGGCCAAGGCGCTCCTCGGCGCCTACGGGGTGCCTGCGGTCGCGACGCGGATCGCGCGGACGCCCTCCGATGCGGCCGCGATCGCCACGGAGATCGGGGCGCCCGTGGCACTCAAGATCCTCTCCCGCGACATCACCCACAAGTCCGACCTCGGAGGTGTGGCCCTGGGGCTCCTCGGGCCCGGCGCCGTCGGGGACGCCGCCTCAGCGATGCTCGAGCGCATCCGCGCGGCGCGGCCCGAGGCCCGCATCGAGGGCTTCAGCGTGCAGCCCATGGTGCACCGTCCCGGCGCCTACGAGCTCATCGCCGGCATGATCGACGATGTGCAGTTCGGCCCCGTGATCCTCTTCGGCCAGGGAGGGACGGCGGTCGAGGTCATCGCCGACCAGGCCCTGGGGCTGCCCCCGCTCAACATGCGGCTCGCCGCCGAGATCATCTCACGCACCCGCATCTACAAGCAGCTCAAAGGATTTCGGGGCGTCGAGCCGGTCGATCTCGAAGCCCTGGCCCTGACGCTCATCCGAATCTCGCAGATGGTGATCGAGCACCCCGAGATCGCCGAGCTCGATGTCAACCCGCTCCTCGCCGATGCTGCGGGCGTCCTGGCCCTCGACGCAAGGATCAAATTGGCAGAGCCCCGGGGGGAGGGCGCCGATCGGCTCGCCATCCGGCCGTACCCCAAAGGGCTCGAGGAAGAGGTCGCGCTCGCGGGGGGCCAGAGGCTCCTGCTCCGGCCCATACGGCCGGAGGACGAGCCCGCCCTCCAGGCGATCTTCGCGCACCTCACCCCCGAGCAGGTCCGCATGCGGTTCTTCGTCTCCTTGAAGACCCTCTCGCACGCAATGGCGGCCCGCATCACCCAGGTCGATTACGACCGGGAGATGGGGCTGGTCTTGAGTGCGCCCGGCGTCCCGGGCCGGGCGGAGATCTACGGTGTGGCCCAGGTGTGCGCTGACCCTGACAACGAACGCGCGGAGTTTGCGATCCTGGTGCGCGGCGACATGACCGGGAAGGGACTCGGTACCTTGCTGATGCGGCACATGATCGCGTATTGCCGAGGCCGTGGGATCGGCGAGATCTATGGCGATGTGCTGTGTGAGAACCTGACGATGAGACGGCTCTGCAGGAAGCTCGGATTCACGGAGACACCGCTCGCCGATGACCCGGGCATTGTCCGGGTCACGGTCAATCTCTGAGATTAGGCTGTGTCGAGATTTACGCTAGGACGGAGCGGATCGTGCGAGGTTTCGAGAACCGACGCGCAACCTTTTGATCTGGATCAAAACGGCCTGGCCATACTATGGCAAAGTTCAAAGGGACCGGCGAGGCTAAGTGAGACGAGGATGGCGTATGTACGAGCAAACCGAATTTGACGAGATGTGGGGACGTTGCGCACCGATCAAGCGACCGGCGCGCAAGGAGCGCCAGCGGGTCGCAGCGGCCGCGATCGGGTGAGACGCCGCCGGCCAGTCGAGTGCAGCTATCGATTTCGAAACATCTTTGAGGAGCTACACGAATGAGGCGCTACCACTTTGCTCTCAACGGAAGTCTTGTCACCATAGACTTTGATCCCGTAAGCAGCGCGCGGCTGCGACTGAATAATGCGCCAACGAACAGCCGTTGCGAGCTGCCCCCGACCCCAGCGGCCGCAAAGAGCACCAGCGGGCCGAGCGGCCGCGATTGCGTAAAACGCCCGCCGGCTGCTATACGCCGGCTGATTTGGGGAGATGCCGACAGACGGTTGATTCTGGTCCAAGAAAAAGTGCGATGCATTCGAGCCGACGACTAGCGTCGCATCGAGCTAACCTCCGGCACCGCGGGTAGCCGAGAGAAACCGGACTGGAGGGAGCGGGATGCCTCCTCGTCCCGAGCCCTCCGCTAAACCCCGCTTCGAAGGGATGGGATCCTCACATCCCCCCGCCCATGCCTCCCTTCATGGGCATGCCGGTGCAATGGCTCTCCATCATCTTGCCCATGTGGCCCATCTCGGATTGGTCTAGCGTGCCGTCCTTGTTTGTGTCCATCTGCGCGAACGCGTCATCGTGGTGTTTCGTGAACTCATCCTTGGAAACCTTGCCGTCCTTGTCGGTGTCCATCATGGCCCCCATGTTCTTGCCACAGCCTTCCATCCCTTCCATTTTGTCCTTACCGCCCATGCCTCCCATCTGGGCCAGGATCAGGGAGCCGCTCCCTGGATCTCCCCCGGCCAAGGGCTCGTCAGCGGCCGTGACGAAGGGGGATGCGATGAGCGACAAGACGAGCGCAGCGCCTACCACCACCGTAGCATTGGTCCTTGTATAGGTCATCATACCTCTCCTCAGCGGGCGCGGCAGAATCGCCGCCGCATCATTATAGTTAATCTGTCTGGATCCAGTAACTGGACTGTTGCCTGGCCGGCGGGGTCAAGGCGGTTTGTGTCTCGGGCTCATGAACCCGTCGTAGGGTTAAGAGGCATCCTCGGCCGAGCGCGGCACGCTCGTGGGCGTCAAACAGGGCTCGACGAAGGCGCGCAATCGATCGAGGTCGTGAATGTGTACGTTGCGCTGGTTGACGCTCAGGATCCCTTGCACTTGAAAGCTCGAGAGCTGTCGGCTTACGGTCTCGGCTGCGACCCCGAGGAAATTGGCGATGTCATGACGGCTCATGCTGAGGCTGAATTCGGTCCTCGACAGACCGCGCTCACCAAAGCGCATCGCAAGGCTCAAGAAAAAGGCCGCGAGCCGTTCCTCGGCACTGCGGTTGGCGAGCAGAAGGAGCGCCTGGTGTTCGGAGGCGATTTCCTTGCCGATGAACTTGAGCAACTGCTGCTGGAGGCGGGGTAGCTGCGCGCACAGCTCCTCGAGCCGGCCTAAGGGTAGCTCGCACACCGCGGTGGTCTCGAGGGCTACGGCGGCGCAGGTGTGGCGCTCACGCTCCAGCCCATCGAAACCCAGCACCTCGCCGAGCAGATAGAACGCGACCGTCTGTTCGGTCCCGTCGGCCGTCGAGGTAAAGGCCCGGAGAGAGCCGGCGCGCACGGCAAAAAGCCCTCGCATGGGATCGCCTTGGCGGTAGAGATACTGGCCTCGCTGCAAGGGCAGGCCGCGTTTGACGATCCCATCAAGCCGCTCCATGTCCTCGCGGCCCAAGCCGCGCGGGAGGCATAAGGTGGCGACCCGGCAGTTTGCGCAAGCCAGCTTGAGCAGTTTGAGATTTACCATAAGATACCCTTGTCAGCGGAGAGCAGCCTATGAAATCGGAAAGGATCGATCCATGTCAATACTGCGCGGCGCGGGGCGCGCGTCCCACCAGCCAACCTGTCGACCCGCGGCTGACAACTCGAGTCGCGTCACGCGGCGGTTCGAGCGCTGCAGTCCCGTACTTATCCGATCTTCACAGATCAAGCCCGCATCGGCGCAAGGTCTCGCCTCCGTTTTTCTATTTCCCTCCGTCAGGCTTCTGTCTGCGGGGGCAGACCAGCGCCGAGCAAGCACAGTGCTGCAAGATCTGATGCGAGGTACTGCCCAATCGAAGGCCGGCGAAACCGCCTAGCCCGCGAGTGCCTACGGCGATGAGGCTCGCATCCCAAGTGGTCGCGTGCTCTAGGAGAGCCGCTGCGGCTTGACCCTCGAGCTCAACGGAATCGGCCGCAATACCGGCCTGCCGGGCCTGCTCGCAGAATTTCGCCAGGAGCTTCCCGGCCGACTCATAGTTCCCCACGAGAGGCTCTACTTGCGCTCCTTTCACCGAATTTCTGACGTGGGCAAATCGGATCGTACCGCCGAGCAGTGCGACGAGACCCAAGGACGCGATTCCCGCCCTCTCGCTCTCGATCGAGCCGTCCAGACCGCAGAGAGCTCGTTGAAATGGAGTATCAGGCACGGGGCCATAGCCCTTGCTTACCAACACCGTGGAAGCGGCGTGGAGGACAACTTTAGTGACGACGCTTCCCAATAACCAACGCTCAACGCCGCTGACACCTCGACGACCAACCACGATTAGTTCGCAGCCACGTTTGGCCGCGATTTCCAGAATACTGCCGGCCGGTTCTCCCTCGAGAACCAACTGCTCGATGGGGAAACCGGTTTCGTTCTGAATCCTGTTGAGCAGGGCCCGGGCATCGGCCTGCAACTCGGCCTCGCCCTGGGCACGGTGGATACCGAGTTGAAATACTTGATGATAGGGGATCACACAGAGCCCCAGGAGACGCGACGACAGTCGTTTCGCTATCATCGCACCCAGTTTAGCGGCGTGGAGGCTCTCCTCGGAGCCGTCCACGCCACAGAGAATGGTTCGCCAGTCGAGCAGGACCTCACCCATCACGTCTACGGCTAGTTTCATCGCCAGAACGAAACACACATTCCGCCATTACCCGCGCGAAGCTCATACGTCCCTCTGTTCCGTCATTCAATCGATTGCTCCCTGCGGCCAGGACCTTGCTGAGTGGAATCGTCAGATAGGACACATCCCTTGACAAGGGTACCTGCGCGCGAGTGCACATGCAATCGGATTGCGGAGTCGCGGCGCGTCGGACGCAACGGCGAATAGGTGAGACAAGAGCAACCCGAGTATAGAGGCCTTACGCAAGCTGAAGCCGCTATTTCCCCAAGGCCCCGGTGCGCACGAGCCATTTGGCGAACTCGAGCACCGGAGCCACCGAGAGCGCGATCACCGTGACGATCGCCCAATCCTCGGCACTGAGCCGGTAGGTACCGAGAGCGTGCTGCAGGAAGGGTACGTGGACGATCAGGTAGAGCAACATCAACTCCCAGACCACCGCGAGGTTGAGCCAGCGATTGGCGAAGGGCCTCCGGAAGACGGAACAGCGGTCGGAGCGGAAGTTGTAGGCCTTGACGAGCTCGATGAGCACCAGCGCGACGAAGCAGAGCGTCATCGCGTGCTCGGGGGCGCGTCCGGATGTGAGGGCCCAGCCGAAGAGCCCGAAATTGACCAGCATCGACCACAGGCCGCCGGCCAGCATCAGAAACACGACGGGCCGGGTGAAGATACCTTTCGTCGGGTCCCTCGGCGGGCGGCGCATCGCGTCGGCCTCGGCGGGATCTACCGCGAGTGCAAGCGCCGGCAGGCCGTCGGTTGCGAGGTTGACATAGAGGATCTGGACCGCGCTCAGGGGCAAGGGCATGCCCGCAAGCGTGGCGCCCGCCATGAGCCCGATCTCGCCGATGTTCGACGACAAGAGGTACATGAGGTACTTCTTGATGTTGCCGAAGATGGCGCGGCCTTCCTCCACGGCCGCGACGATGGAGGCGAAGTTGTCATCGGTCAGGATCACGTCCGCGGCTTCGCGGCTCACCTCGGTCCCTGTGATCCCCATGGCGATGCCGACATCGGCCTGCTTCAATGCGGGTGCGTCGTTGACGCCATCGCCGGTCATGGCGACGATGTGGCCGTTCTGCTGCCAGGCGCTCACCACCCGCAGCTTGTGCTCGGGGGAGACCCGAGCGTAGACCGCGATTTTCTGTACCTCGCGCGCGAGGTCGAGTGCCGACATCGCTTCGAGCTCGGCGCCGGTCACCACACGCCCCGATCCAAGTAGACCGATCTCCTCGGCGACCGCGGCAGCGGTCTGCGGGTGATCGCCCGTGATCATGACCGGCAGGATCCCCGCCGCCTTGCAGGTCTCGATGGCCTGTGCGGCCTCGGCCCTGGGCGGATCGATGAGGCCGATGAGACCCAAGAAGACCATCTCGCATTCGGCATCCCCGATGTCGGCATTCGGCTTCTGGGCCACCGCAAGCACCCGTAACGCCCTGGCGGCCATCGCCTGCGCGGCCTCGCGGACGGCATGGCGGTGGGCCTCATCCAAGGCCATCGTGCCGTACGCGGCGCGCCCTCGGGTGCAGGCTGCGAGGATCACCTCGGGTGCGCCTTTGGAGCACGCGATAACGCCGCTTTGTCCTCGATGGAGCGTGGTCATGCGTTTGCGCTCGGAGCTGAAGGGGACCTCGCGCACGCGCGGCCAGTAGGTCTCGAGCGCCCGTGCATCGAGGCCGGCCTTGGCGGCCGCCACCATCAGCGCCGCCTCGGTGGGATCGCCCTTGACCTTGACGCCGCCGTCCACCTCGACCAGCCTTGCGTCCGAGCATAGCGCCGCGGCGCGCAGGCACTCCATCGCCGGGAGCGCGGGTCGCATCGACGCGCCGTCGACGGTGAACCGGCCTTCGGGTGTGTACCCGCCCCCGGTGATCACGATCTCCTGTCCATTCACCCAGAGCCTGCGCGCCGTCATCTCATCCCGGGTCAAGGTGCCGGTCTTATCCGAGAGGATCACCGTGATGGCACCTAGGGTCTCGACCGCCGGGAGATGGCGGACCAGGGCGTTGCGCTTGGCCATGCGCTGGACGCCGAGGGCGAGGGAGATCGTGACGACGGCGGGTAAGGCCTCGGGCACCACGGCGACGGCGAGGGCGATGCCGAACATGAACATCTCCATGAGGCTCGCGCCGCGCATGAGGCCGAGCACGACGATGAGCGACACTACGGCGAGCGCCGCTGCGGCCAGGCCGCGGCCCACGCGGTCCAGGTTTTCTTGCAGAGGGGTCTTGGAGGCCTTAACGCCTGTGACCAGGCGGGTGATCTTACCCAGCTCGGTCTGCATGCCGGTGGCGACGATGATCGCCTTGCCCCTGCCATAGGTGACGGCCGTGCCCGCATAGACCATGTTGTGGCGCTCGGCGAGCGGGAGCGTATCCTCCGCCAATGTCTCCTGAACCTTTTCGACCGGCGCGGACTCGCCGGTCAAGGCCGACTCGTTGAGCCTCAGATTGACCGCCTCGACCAGCCTTCCGTCGGCGGGCACCTTATCGCCGGCCCTGAGCAGAACCAGGTCTCCGGGCACGAGGTCCTGCGCCGGGACTTCGGTCTCCGTGCCGCCACGGAGCACACGCGCCATTGGCGCTGCCATTTGCCTGAGGGCTGCGAGGGCGCGCTCTGCGCGATACTCCTGGACGAACCCGAGCAGGATCGCGAAGCCGACGATCACCCCGATGGCGATGGCTTCGACCACCTCTCCTAGATACGCAGAGAGGGCGATCGCGATGAGCAGGATCAGGATGAGGACGTTCTGGAACTGGGCCCGCAACACCGACCAGGGCGAAACCGGATGTGCCTCCCCGAGCTGGTTGGGACCGAACGCGAGGAGCCGCCGGTGCGCCTCGGCGGCGTCGAGCCCCGCGGGCGCCGCCGACAGGCGCTCGCAAAGCTCCGAAAGCGCGAGCATGTGCCAGGACGACGCAGGGGCCGTCAGGGCGAGCCCGCCGACCGGATGGTCAGCACAGGGACCTCAGAGTTGCGCACCACCCGCTCCGCCACACTTCCGAGAAACACGTGCGACAGCCCCGTGCGTCCGTGGGTACCGATGACGACGAGATCCGCCCGGTGCTCTTTGGCGGCCTCTACAATCTGGAGGTAGGGTATGCCCTCGAGGAGATGGGTGCTCGTCTCAGGCCCCTCGACCGTCTTCCTTTTGACGAACTGCTCGAGCCGCTCGCGTAGCCGCATCGCCAGGTTTTCCTGCACGTAAGGGGGCAGCTCCACGGCACCGTCCTCGACCGCAAAGTTTGGAAACTGGTAGACGTGGATGGCATCGACTTGCGCCCCCAGCCGCTCGGCCAGTGCCAGGGCATACTGCAAGGCCCGCGCAGAGGGTTCGGAGAAATCGACGGCACACAGAATTCGATTAATGACGAGCATGAGATTCTCCTTGCATGATTACTAGCATCGCATTTAAAAACATCGCCTGCTCCGGGAATCGCAGATGCACCGACCGCCGCCGTCTTTCCCCGGGCTGGTGTCAAATCATACCCAAAATCTGATACGCGAAGGTGGTCTGGGTCAAGCCGGGCTAGCGATGCCCCGAGGCCTGCACGCAGCCCCGGCTGGGTACGGTCGAGGGCCTGCATTTGGGACTTCTCATCGTGTAGGAAAGTATATGACTGACCAAATCAAAACCGCGCCGACGATCCTTCGGCGCAAACAAGTGGAAGCCCGCATCGGACTCTCGCGGACAACGCTTTATCTTCTCATCTTCAAAGGAACATTCCCTCTCCAGGTGAAGCTTGGCGGGCCGCATGCGGTCGGCTGGATCGAAAGCGAGATCGAGGCTTAGCTGTCCCGACAAATTGAACAAAGCCGAAATGCAATTCCTCTCTGCAGAAGGATCGGCCCAATACCCCGCTCAAGAGTTGGCCACAAGGTGTGCTGCCAGGCCGGGTGCCAGGCGCATGAGCCAGGGGAGATACCTTACCTGGCCGACGAACACCTCGTCACGACCGCGCTCGATTGCGCGTAAGGTCGCATCCACCACCGCCGCTGGGCTCATCTTGCGCCCGGGCATATTGGCGGTCAGCGGGGTATCGACGAACGGAGGTAAGGTTTCAACGACGCGGATCCCGCAACCATCGAGCTGATAGCGAAGGGCGCGGGTAAACGCGCGTAGACCGGCCTTGGTGGCCGAGTAGACAGGGGCGCGACGAGCAGGCAGCAATGCATAGCCCGAGGTGACCATCAGTATCAACGGTTCACGCCCTTCCCGGAGCAAAGGTAAAAACCGACGCGTGAGGAGGATCGGGGCCGTTAGGTTCGTCTCAATCTCGCGCGCGATAGTCGCATCGTCAACCTCATCGTCACGGACGTTCACCTGTGTCATGACCCCGGCGTTGTTCACCAGCATATCGAGCCGACCGCACTTGTTTGCAATGTGATCGCGCAAGGCATCGACCTCCCGAGCTGAGGCGATATCGCAACGCCAGGCATCGATCCCTGGGTGTGCCGCACGCAATTCGCTCAATGTGCGCGCATTGCGGCCACAAGTGAACACCCGCGCGCCGGCTGCAACGAAGCGATCGACAAACGCCCGACCGATGCCGGAGTTACCGCCGGTGATGAGAACGATGCGATCCCGGTAATTCATCGCTGCATCCCTCGAACTCGAAGCCCCCAAAAGGACTCTGTTCAACACTTGAGTGTAGAAAGATCGGTTTCGGATAATTTGACCATAACGACATCGGCGCTGGGAAGCGATATTCTTGCGCCTGCAATGTTAACGAGTCAGGGTGAGAAGTGACTCCATATTGAGGATTACCACGAAGCTCCGCCGCTGGGTTATGGTGCTACTCGTGACAGCGATCACAGCAGTGGAAATAGGCGCTATGGACTCCATCGAGAAGAATGAATCTGATGTGGAAAGGAGTATCTGTGGTTTCCTACGCGAGCCCTTCGCCTTCTGGTCGTTTCAGCTGACGGCTGGCGCGCCCGATGCGAAACGCACGCGCGCAATACCCGGGATCGAGCGCTTGTCTTTCACAACCCGCGATGGCCGAAGCTTAGGCGGTTACAAGCTGCGCGCGGTGGCGCCTTGGGGCTACCTCTTGGTCGCCCAGGGGAATGCCATGCTGGCGGACCAAATCATCGGTGAGTTGCAATTCTTCCGGGATTTTGGCCTGGACGTTTACATTTATGACTACCGTGGCTATGGACTATCGGGGGGCAAAAGTCGACTCAAAGCGCTTATTTCTGACTACCAAGAGATCATTCGGGCGTTGAACGCCCAGGATTACCGCCGTCGTTTTTTGTATGGCATTTCGATGGGCGGCATAATCCTCTTGGATGCAGTCGGAATCACCGATGAGTATGACGCCGCCGTCATCGATTCTTCCCCAAGCCGGATCTCCCCTTTAGGGTGCCCGGAGGAATACGATCCGATCAACCACTTACCCATCGATGCCTCAGGGATAAAGATCGTGATCGGGCTGAGCGATCGAGTGGTCCCCGCCGCAGAGATAGAAGAGATGGCGAAGGAGGCACAAAGCCGTGGGGCGGCGGTGTCGAAACATCCGGAGTTTGCCCATCCGTTCCAAGATTTCAGCTTGGAGACGCATCTCCGCCGGTTTCAGGAGGTGGCGGATTTTTTCACACGATGGCGGCCCTGAAGACAGGGTTACCGCTGTTCGTCGTCATCGCCCTCGGTGTTGCTTGTGCGGTAGCGGTTAAGAACGATGCTTACTTATTTCACCAAGAGGGACTGACGACCCCGGTCTATTTGGTCAGCGACCATTGGCATGCCGGCGTTGTGATCAAGATCTCCGACATCCCGCGCGACCTGGTGCCGGAAAGTCACGATTTTCCCGAGGCCGACTACCTAGAGTTTAGCTGGGGCGATTGGGATTTTTATCAGGCGCCGAATTTCAACTTGGGCTACGCAATCAAAGCCCTGTTATTTCCGACCAAGAGCGTGTTGCATGTCGTTGGTTTCAGCGGACCGGTAGTAAATTATGCGCCCCATCGGGAGATTATCCAATTCCGTCCTTCGTCGCGCAATTTTGAGCGCTTGGCGGCCTATATCGATGAGAGTTTTGCGAGACTGGTCACGGGAGCTGCGGCGCCATTAGGCCGAGGGCTTTATGGCAACAGCCGGTTCTACCCGGCACGGGGGAAGTTTCATCTATTCAACACGTGTAATACCTGGGCAGCCCGTGCCCTAGGGGCTGCGGGTTATCCAATATCGCCCGCCGTCATGGTGGATACGCTGGTGTCAGAGGCGCGCCAGTTCGGCGAGGCAATTCAAGCGGGGCGTTGAGGCGTCCTGCAAGCAGGTGGAAACCGTGGCGAATACTCGGGCACGTGCTTAAGGGATCTTCGGGTCTATGATAGTCGTCGATGAGCAGAGTCGTCTTATCCGAGAGGATAAGACGACTCTCTCTGCGCTCATGAGGTTCGAATAAAGTAAAAGAGCGCCCCGAGCGCGAGTACGATGCAAACTACCGGGGCCAGGGCTAGAATTTCTGTAAACATATTCCTTCCCTCCTACCGAGGCTACGATACGATATTAAACCGCCGCACGTTGCCATGGAACGCAATTCTTATGGGCATCATATTAATTGTATGCCGAGAATCATCATTATCAAGCCATCGTTAGCACAAATTTAGCTGCTACCCCAAGCAAACTGATTTTTCGGTGTTGTTTCAGTTTGAATTTCGGCTTACGACCCCTTGCAGACGCTCACTGGAGATGGAAGCTGACATTCATGTGGACCTCGTGACGACATGGACCTTCTTCTGTTGAAGGCCCAAAAGCTCGGATCAGTCCGATTTCCTCACTGGTCCAGCCTTATCGGTACACTCCAGCCAACACGTCAGGGGTATGCGGCCGCGACGCCCGCCTTGTGCTCCTCGCGCATCCCAGCCTCAAGGCTGTCGAGCCAGTCCAACAACGCATCCCAACTGCGCAGGCTGAATGCCTCCACACCATAGCGTTTCTGGAGATTTACCGTCGGCATACAGACAAGGCCGGCCATGAAAATGTCGATCACGATGGCGTCGCAATACGGCGCATACAGCGAGATGTGCTTGATGTCCTCAAACACGCCCTTCAAGCGCTGGCGCGCTTCTTTTCGGTTCGAGAACGTACCACGCTTTACCATTTCCCGCATCGTCGCGAACATGTGCGACGAGAGCCACATGTACGGCACCTCAGCAAAGTGCGGTGATTGGAAGAAATCTATACAGCGCCGGACGCGTTCCGGGAGCGGTTGATCCTTCGGCAGGCAATACATCATGTGCTCCATCACCTTTGCGACCATGGGCGAATTGATGGCGGCGTTGAAGTCACCCTCAGCGTAGCGCTTGATCATCGTGAGATACGTGTGCACGTACTGGCGGCCTGCATCATGAATTTCCAAGGCCACGGCTTCGTTAAAAGTCTGAGTTGAGACCTGCCACTGGTCGAGCACCTTGACCAGTTCGTCCACCGCCTCTTCCTTCAACCGACGCTTCAACTCAATATCGCACATGTAACCGCCAACATCGATGCGGAAGTAGCCGTCCCATTTGTCCAGGGCACCCTGGATGGCATCCCGGTCTTCAACGATGTACTCCGGCGGCTGGTCCTTCAAGAATGCCTCCCAGGCTTTCAGCACCTGCTTGCGTTCTACGTTGTAGTGCTTCTCGAACTTTACGCCGCGCGACGTGGCTTTGATGAATTCCATTAGCTGATCCTCGTGGCCCCGCCACTGGTGCGTTTCGTCTTCGTGAACCGAAGAATATGGAGCGACGAGCAGCTGCAGGCGGCACATTCGCTTGACGCGCTCAGTGGCTACTTTGAAGCGCGGGTCTTTTCTGCGCAACGCACCGGAGAAAAAGAACTGGTCGAGGTAAATAACCTTCTTGCGGATCTCTGGCAGCCACACAACGCGCTGGTATTGGCAGTACTTACAGCCTCGGAGGACATATTCGCGCACTGAGACATTGCCGAAGCTGTCCTTCGCCCCGCACCCAGGGCAATCGCCAAGCACTCTAGTCACCAGCATCGCTTCCGGTTTCCGTCGGTTCTGTCGTCAAGATCCCCCGGGTCCAACCATCCAACATAGTTTAGCGGGAGATCGTCGCTGACCGTCAGCTATCGGGCAAGACTCTCAAGGTCCGGTCATGGCCGATAGCCGAAATTCAAACTGAGACACTACCGATTTTTCTAACCACACGTCAGTAGGCGCAGTCAGCGCTTATCGAGGATCGCTTCGGGGTCAAAAACCCGGCCGCCTTTGACCACGGAATGGATGCGTCGGAGGTTACGGATATCGGCGAGCGGGTCAGCCTCGAGGACTAATAGATCTGCGAGCTTACCGGGTTCTAGGGTGCCGAGCTCCGCGGAACGCCCCATGACGCGAGCCCCTCCGAGGGTGGCAGCCGTAAGGATCTCAGCCGGGGCGAGACCGGCCTCGGCCATGAGCTCCAGTTCCCGATGTAAACCCGCACCGTGCAAGGTGCCGATATTGCCCGCATCGCTGCCCGCCGCGATGGGGATCCCGCTTGCATGCAGGCGTTTTAGGTTCCAAAACATGAGCTCCGGACCGGGCCAATGTTTGAGCCACTGCGACCAGCGTTTCCATGGGGGTAGAACTCCCAGATCGTCCAATGTCGCCAGCACTTCGGGATCTCCGACTCGCCGCTCGAATTCGGTAAGTTCGACCTTTTCTTGCAATACTTCTCGATATCCTTCGTTGAGCGCCAGGGTGGTTACGTAAAGCACAGCGCGCTTTTTTAAGAGTTGGATGAAGGGGTCATCGACGCGCCGGTCTCGAACGCTGTGCACCAGAATGTCCGCCCCCGCTTCGACCGCCGCGCGCGCCACTTCAAGCTCTGTGGCATGTACCGCGACCCGCAGGCCTTGGGCGTGGCTTTCTTCGATGGCTGCCGCGACCCAGTCGATCTGCATGGAGAGCGGTAAGCCCCAAGCGGGGATAAACCATATCTTAATAAGATCGGGCCGCCGATGGATCTGACGCCGTACGGCAGCGCGTGCCTCCTCCGGCGATTTGACCTGGGCGATCGGTGGGTCGCCGGTCTTCAGCGCTGCGGGCAGGGTCGTCGAAATCAGCGGCCCGGCTACCGCGACCCGCGGAGCCTGCAGACGCCGGCGCGCTAGCTCTCGCACCTCAAAGGTCCAATTCGGTCCGCCCATGTCCACTACCGAGGTCACGCCGCTTGCGAGGTAGTGCGCCAAGGTGGCGGGAAGCCGCTCGCGGATCCCAGCGATCTCCTCTTCATACGGCCGGACCGCGCGGAGATCGATCACATCGGGTCGCGTGTAGAGACCTCCCGACTGGAAGAAATGAACATGAGCGTCGATCAATCCGGGCACAATCCATTTCCCTCTGACATCGAAGACTCTTGCGTTTTTCGGTATTGCGAGCTCTGACTTGTTCCCGACCGCGCTGATATGTTCGTTTTCGATCAACACTGTGGCATCGGGGCGAGAACCTCGGCCGGTCCCATCGATGAGGGTCGCTCCTACGAACGCCTGGTAGTGGTGCAGGGAGTCGGCCTGCGCGAGCTCGAGCGACACCAAGCACAGCGCCCCGCATAGAAGGATCGTGTTCGTTGTGGCCTTCTCCTTTAGTCCGTCCTACGTATCTAGCTCCGGATAGTGCCGAAAGATGTCGTCTTCGTTGAACGGGATACGCCGGTCGGACGCCAGATAGGCGGTGATGTTCGGGCGCGCCGCAACCTTATCGTGCAGCGCCACCAAGCCGGGATGTTTCGGTTCCAATCTCTTCATCGTCTTTGGGAAGGCGTAACGTAGGCCGGCGATGAGCTGGAACATTGACAGATCGACGTAGGACAAGTTGCGACCGAGCATATACCCTCTGCCCTTCGGATTGCCGGCGAGCACCTGCTCGAAATAATGAAGGAACTTGGGAGCGCGTTCCGCCGTGAAATATCCGGCGCGACGCCGCGCCTCGCGCTTCTGCTGGTGATAATACAGGCAGCCTGCGATAGGATGATGCACGTCATGGATCTCCGCAACAAAGTCGGCGATCGTCAACTGCAGTTGATGCGCCCACAGCCGGCCCGCCTCGGCCTTCGGAACCAGACCGAGCCGCGGCCCCAGATACAGCAGGATGTTGGCGGTCTGGGCAATCACCCGATCGCCGGCCTTTAGAAACGGTGGCGCGAACGGCAGAGAGCCAGTCTCAATGCCCTCAAGAAAGTGCATCATCGCCGGGAGACCCTTGCCGCGCCCCGCCTGACGCGCTACATCTACGTAGTCGGCACCGGCCTCCTCGAGCGCGAGCCGCACGTATTCGCCACGGCCTTGTATGCCGGGCCAGTAGTAGAGCTCATAGCGCATACCAAGGTCCTCCTGCATCAAGCATTGGTAGCGGTTCCAAGCTCACTATCTCAGCACGGCTGCGGGACTTTCGCTGGGCTGCTTTCCGCGCTCGGGAAAGCCGGCACGCGGCACTCACCGCTACCCTACCTGGGGTCGCGCGCGCTCGATGATCGCCTCGCAATCGGTCCCTCCCGGTAAAGTTCCAAAGGAGTGCCGATGATCGTCACCGAGGCGCGTGGTGCAAAAAGCCTCCGCGACCACGGCCGGGGCATGTTGCAGCAGCAACGCGCTCTGTAGCGCGAGTGCGAGTCCCTCCACTATGCGCCGAGCGCGCGTCTCCGCTTGACTCGTATCACGGATCTCGGTTTCGAGCCGGGTTACAAAACGATCGAATCGATGATGGACTCCCATTGCGGCACGAATTTCCGTGAAGACTATCGAAACTGAATCCGGATCTTTGTGCATCGCGCGCAGCACATCGAGACACTGAACATTGCCGGCACCTTCCCAGAGCGAGTTCAGCGGCACGTCGCGATAGAGGCGCGACAACGGGGACTCTTCTACATAGCCGTTGCCGCCGGTACATTCGAGCGACTCGGCGACCGCTACCAGCGCGCGTTTTGTGATCCAGTATTTGGCCACCGGCGTGGCGATCCGCGTAAACCTCGTCTCCTCTACACTGTTTGCGGATTCATCAAAACCACGCGCCAAACGCAAAACGAGCGCCGTCGACGCCTCGGACTCTAAGCAAAGATCCGCGAGCACGTTCCGCATTAAGGGTTGATCGAGTAGGCGCCGCCCGAAAGCGTGACGGTACGCTGCGTGATGGGTGGCTTCGGCGACGGCGCGCCGCATGGTAGCCGCCGATCCGCAGGCGCAATCGAGACGGGTATGGCGAACCATGTCCATGATGGTCGCAATCCCACGGCCTTCCTCGCCAAGAAGGCGTGCCCAGGCATGGCGGAGCTCGACTTCCGCCGATGCATTGGAACGATTCCCGAGCTTATCCTTAAGCCGGGTGAGATGGAAAGAATTTCGGGTACCGTCCGGCTTCCAGCGCGGCAGGAGAAAACAGGAAAGACCGCCTTTCGCCTGCGCTAAGACCAGAAACGCGTCGGACATGGGCGCGGAGCAAAACCATTTGTGCCCGATAAGTGCGTACTCGCCGCCCGGGCCGGCAGCGCCAAGCGGGTGTGCGCGGGTGGTGTTGGCCCGTAGATCGCTACCGCCTTGGCGCTCGGTCATCGCCATTCCAAAGAGGGCGCTGCGCTTCTGCGGTGCCGGTATACTGCGCGGGTCATAGTCGGTAGACAAAACCCGAGGCTCCCACTCCGCCGCCAGCTCAGGCTGTACGCGTAATGCTGGAATCACGGCAAAGGTCATCGTGATCGGGCAGCTCGATCCCTCGTCGATTTGATGGCGAAGCAGGTTGAGCGCGCTGCGGGCCACGTGCGCACCGGGAGGGGCGCTGGTCCACGCGAGCGAGTGGTTGGCGTGGGCGATGCCGATACGCACCAATTCGTGCCAGGCGGGATGAAACTCTACTTCGTCGATGCGATGTCCGAATCGGTCATGGGTGCGAAGCAGCGGCGGATAGCGGTTGGCAAGCTCACCGAGCTGGATCGTCTCGGCTGCACCGAGGAGTGCACCGTATTCATGGGCTTGCGCCTCTATCCATCCGCCGCCTTCCCGATGCAGCGCCTCGCGCAGCGGTAGGTCGTATTCAAAAAGGTTATAGTTCGCAAGCGCTGGCGGCTGATTGAATACTTCATCGGGTTCGTGAGCCGAATAATCATCAGGATCCATAGCAGTATCCCCACTGCAAAGGCATTTACCTTAGGTCAGTCACGTAAGGTGAGATCAGGAGTCCTGTCGCGGGGCGTCACAGCGACCTCAGCAAGTCACTGGAAATGTTGCCGCCGCTGGAGGTTTTCGCACTTGAAATAGACGTTCGCCGGCCCGAATTTCGCCGGTAAGAGCGGCGTATGGATCGCCACCGTGTGGATCCGCTCGCGGGCCTGCTGGATGTCGGCAAGCGTAATCATCCTACGATCATAGCGCTCCCAAGCGTTCGGAGCGACGCGGTCGATCGTCTGGCGCGCGCTGGTCACGGGTTGCACGCCCATGCCGCGGACATAGAAAGGTAAGCGCCTACGACCACCCCGGAACAAAATGACCACTGCAGTTCTCATCTTCGCTCGGCTAGCATCCCACTGGACATCGGCTCCGCAGAAGTACCATTATAGAGACTAATGAATAGCGATGGATTTTCAGGAGACAGATCGAACACCTGTCCTGTAAGGGCGAATGAGAGCTACCGTCTCACACCCGATGCAGCACCGTAGGGGTTCTCAAATCGCTTGGCTCGCCGGAGTTGACGGCTGTCGCGGCGGTTGGTTTGCGGTGCTGCAGGGTAGGGGCCAAGCCTCGCCCCGTGTCGTTGAGGTGCGCTTCGCCCTGTGCCGGGGCTTTTCGGAGGTGATGAATTTACCGGAAAACCCCGCGCCGATCGCGGTGGATATTCCCATCGGCTTGCTCGAGCAAGCCGAGCCGGGCGGACGCTCTTGCGATCGCGCAGCGCGCGCCTTGCTGGGCCAGGAGCGCGCGAGCAGCATATTCACCCCGCCCACGCGGGCGGCGCTTCAAGCCCAGTCCTATCGCGAGGCGATGCGCTTGAATGGCGCGGGAATGAGCAAGCAAACGTTCAACCTCATGGGCAAGATCCGGGAAGTGGACGCGCTCATCGAGCCAGCATTGCAGCAGCGTATCTTCGAGGCGCACCCGGAGCTTGCTTTCCTCACCCTTGCCGGGCGCCCCCTGCGTCACAACAAGAAAACCCCGGCCGGGGGGCGGGAACGCGAAGCGCTACTCGGTCCTCGCTTCGGCGCTGCTTTTATCAAACCGAGCGAAGTCCGGGACTGCTTTCCTCGCTCGCAGGTGGGCGCGGACGATGTGCTCGATGCTTATGCGCTGGCGCTTACCGCTCGCCGCATTCATGCGGGCAGCGCAGTGAGGCTCCCGGAACCGGAGCCCGAGCGCGACTTCAGGGGATTGCGCATGGAAATCTGGTACTGAAATTGATGGAGGGAGAGAGGATCAGCGTCGCCTGCCGCGGGTTTGCAGGTTTCGGTCGCAATGGACACAAGCGCCCTGTAGCGCCCATCGAGGCAACCAGACGGATGGCTCACTCTGAAGTCTGCTTCTTGATCCACCCGCTATTTTAGCGCTCCATGTTGCTGTAGGGAGGGACGCTGGCAGTACCGAGTCCGGCCTAGAGCATATGCGGCTGAAGCATATTGGTTATGACCCAAACACCGGCATCCTCTCGCTCCAGTACGACCACTGTGCCGGGGACAAAGACCACAAGCGCCGGCTCGTCGTTTCCTGTGACTAAATAAGAGACCAGTTTAGCGAGGAACGGCAGGTGCCCGACAATGGCTAAGTCCTCGGATCGGCTTTTGAGTCGGGTCGAAAAATCCGAAGGCGAATCGAGCGGGTCAAGCCCCGCTGCCTGCTCGATCTTTCGTTCCCGTGCTATGGTCTGCGCTAGGATCTCGGCCGTCTCCCGGGCGCGGGCCTTACCGCTATGAATGATGCGAGACACGCTTACCCTGTGGCGCGACAGAAAACTCGCAAGCCGCTCTATGCTCTGGCGCCCTGCGGCGGTGAGAGGCCGATCCGGGTCGATGTCCTTGGACACCGCCTCCCCGTGTTGAACTAAATACAATCGCATTACGCCCATTCCCGATCCTCGGCTGCGCACCAGCGCTTTGCACAAGCTAAGCCCTCACGATGAACAAAGTGTAGCTATTGGAACGCCTGCCTTACAAATGTCATTTCAACGTCGAGCAGTCAGAATGCGAGATAAGCTCCTACTGAGGGGTGTCATGATGTCCTGCCGCCGGATTATAGGGTCGTGGGGGCTTCTGCTGCCAGAGCTTCTCGGTCGCTCATGTAAGCATGCGAAGTTCGATTGGTTTAAAATCTAGCCTCGGTTCCGACGCCGCGAAACGACTATCATCGGCGAAGGCTCCGCCCCGGCAATGCCAGGCAACAGGCGGCACCTTCGATCCGGCCTATTAAACTACACCCTGGGCAATGACTCCGTTCTTTCGGATCTGCGGCGATTTGGCGGTCGGTTCTGGTTGAAGGTGACGTTCAGATCGGGCAGGCGTGCTAAAGTGTAATGTCCATCCGCTGGTTGGATTTGCGCTCGTCTTACTGTACCTCGCGGGCAACCCAATGAGCGATCCTCGCTTCCGCGCGCCGGACGTCATCCAGGCAACGGAATTGGCGGCGCTTGCCGAGCGATTAGAGGCCCACGTGCGCAGGCTGGCAGGGGAGATCGGGGAGCGCAATGTGTTCCGCTCGCAGGCGCTCCGGGCCGCGGCGGATTATCTCCGCGCGCAATGGGCGTCGCTCGGCTATCAGGTCGCGTCCCAGAGCTACGAAGCCCACGGTGTGCGCAGCGAGAACCTCGAAGTTACACTACCCGGCGTGCACAAGCCGAGCGAGATCATTCTCATCGGGGCACACTACGATTCGGTGAAAGGTAGCCCCGGAGCCAACGACAATGCCAGCGGCGTGGCAGCCCTATTGGAGCTCAGCGGCGCACTGGCTCAAGCAAAGCCGGCGCGAACGCTGCGCTTCGTCGCCTTCGTCAATGAGGAACCGCCGTTCTTCTACTGGGGCGAGATGGGCAGCAAGGTATACGCCGAGGGGGCTCGCGCCCGAGGCGACGACATACGGCTGATGATCTCCCTCGAGATGCTGGGTTACTACAGCGACGAGCAGGGCAGTCAGCGCTACCCGCCGTTGTTTGGATTCTTTTACCCAGACCGAGCGAACTTCGTCGGCTTTGTGTCGAACTTCGACTCGCGCAGCCAACTGAAAGAGCTGGTGGCCGCCTTCCGTGCCTGCTCTGATTTTCCGGCGGAGTCGCTCGCCACCTTCGAGTTCGTGCCGGGCGTCGGCTGGAGCGACCATCGCTCCTTCTGGCGTGAAGGCTATCCGGCGGTGATGGTCACCGATACCGCTTTCTATCGCTATTCCCACTACCACAGTCCAACGGATACGCCCGAGAAGCTCAACTACCCCGCCATGGCACAGGTGGTGGCGGGGCTGCAGGCAGCGCTTGGCGTCTTAGCGCGGCAGTTAACAGGCGCAGGACGCGCCGGGTGCCCCACGAGGTGAGAGAACGACAACGCTGCCCCGTTCCCGCGTTGCCTTTTTGCCATATTGAACTGAAGGCACAAAACAAGATCTTACGATCCTCTTACCCTCGGCGAGTTGACCCTGGCTCACTGTCTATGGGAGCGGGCGGGCGACAGCCGAGGAAGGAATACCGCGAAATCATTGCGAGGTTTCTTGGGATTCCTTGATGACGCGTCGCGGCAACCCGCCTCTAATTTCGGCTGGAAACAACCGCCAGCGCGAATGTCCGTCAACCCAGATAATAAGAGCCCGGCACAAGGCCCGGGCTCTTGGAACCATAAATGAGCAATCTTAACGAATCACGAAACTTCTTCAGTTGCTCTCTTTGATTCTAACGGAATTGCGCCACCTTCGGTGCCGGCGGTAGACTCAATTTCAGTGGCCTCATCGGCCGTAGCCGCAGCCTCATCTCCGGCAACAACACCGCCCTGATCGGCCCGAAGGTATTGAGCGCCCCCTTCGGGCTTAACATCGTCTTCTTTTCTCGCCCAGTGAAGCGCGTAAAGACCGATGCACGCTACTAGTACCGGAATAAGCATACCAAGCTCGTCCATAAATTCCTCCTGTATTCCCTTCTATTATTCGTCACATGCGACCCTGCTTCCCATAGCTCTCATCACCAAAAGGAGCAAAATTATTATAGCGTAGCGCGTGTCCCTGATCTATTGCCAAAAGCGCAGGCAATGCGGCAGAAATCCCTGACGAGCGGAAGGCCCTGACAGGATTGATTGAGGTTTGCCAACCCCAATATTCCGGCAAGTGAGGAAGCCGCTCGTGGGGTCGCGTGGTCCCCGGGCGCGAAGAAAATGCGTTGCACCATGGATGAATCGCGGGTGTAGGTTTCTCCGTTCAGCCCCCGTTGAGAAAGAGGGGTATAATCGTGATGAAGTGTCTTTGAGGGATACCGCCATGAGTGGGCTATTGGACGGGAAAATCGCTCTCGTGACCGGCGTTAGCAACGACGGGCAGATCGGACAGAGTGTCGCACGGGTCTTCGCTCACAACGGTGCTGGCTTAGGGATCGCTGCACGGTCACAGCAAAACGTTGAAGCGCGTGCAAAAGAGCTTGAATCAGAAGGCGCTAGGGTGCTCGCACTTCGGGTCGATCTCACCGATGAAACCCAAGTCGGCCAGGCTGTAGAGCGCATGATCGCTCACTATGGCCGGATTCACATATTGGTCAACCTCGCGGGCGGTTTGACCCGGTACAAGTCTACGATCGACCACACCCTCGATGACTGGAACGCTGAAATCAAAAACAATCTTCTCACCGCATTTCTTTGCTCTCGCGCGGTGTTTCCCCACATGCGGGAAAGTGGCGGCGGGTGCATCGTTAACTTCTCGCGTGCGGGGCGTCCCCAAGCCAACATGGTCGCCTACAATTGTGCGAAGGCCGCGATCGAAGCGCTCACGCAGACGCTGGCTCTGGAAGGACGGGATGCGAAGATTCGGGTGAACGCCGTCGCACCGGGCTTAGTGGATACCGCCTCCAACCTTGCAGCCATGAAGCCAAAAGACCTTACCAAGTGGGCCAAGCGGGATGATATCGCGCAGGCGGTGCTCTTCTTGGCCTCCGATGCTGCGAACGGTGTCACAGGACATACGCTTACGGTGGCCGGCTGGGGAATTTAGGTGTTCGGAGGCGAGGAAAGGGTACTGAATCCTACGACACGTACTCACATACGTGTAAGCTCGCAAAACCGTTTAAGCGACGCTGGTCTGTGGCGGCGGCGCGCGAGCAACGGATTTATTGCAACTCCTCCGTTAGGCGTTGAAATTGCCCCGCTTACCTGCATGCTTGCGCGTCTTGTTCATCAGGTACCCGAAACGTAAAACGACCACCAAGCTTAACGCTAGCCAACCGTATGGATAGGAGGTTACTCCGGCGAAGAAGAGCGCCACGGTGGTTGCGAGCAACGCTCCGCTAACTAAGAATATGGGGTCGCCACGAAATTCCATCTAAGCGCGTACCTGGCTAGTAAGTCGATATCAATTTGATTGGCCGCTAAGCACGCGGTCGATTTTAGCATACCTCGTGAGCAGTATCGGCAGTTCGCCTGATCGGGATTCGTCACTGATGCTAGACTATGGTCTTCATTCTCCCATCCTGAACAGTGGCCGCGCCTAGTTCAGGCTCATCTTGTGTGGGTGCCGCAGCGTAACCAAATCGAGCTGCACCCAGTAGATCTCGATGCCACCCTCGCGCCGGAGTATCCGGCGCGCGCGGTGTGGGCGTTTGTCGAGAGCTTGGATCTCTCGGCGCTCGACCGCGATATCAGCTCGGTGGAAGGCCGTGCGGGTCGCGCCGCGATCGACCCGCGCATACTGATCGCGCTGTGGTTGTTTGCAACGGTCGAGGGGGTGGGTAGCGCGCGGGAAATTGAGCGACTGACCGACAGCCACGACGCGTATCGGTGGATCTGCGGCGGGGTGAACGTGAACCATCACTACGGACTTCCTTAAGGAACCAGTTTTCTGCTCCCCTTTTAATTCCGATCGCTTTTCAATCGCGGCAGCGGCACAGAGGTCGCTTTCTTGGTATGCCTCGCGAGTCCGCTGAATCTCGCGCTTGTTTAGCTCGTCTAGGCCTTCGTAGAAATCCAGATTTTCTAGGTGTACGAGGAAATGCCAAAGCGAGATCCACGAAATCAAGCCATTCTTAAACTTTAAGAGAATGGTTGCTGCTACGCTGCGGTTCATGACTGCCCCATGTCGTGGTCGTCTCGTTTTCTGGCTAGCGCGAAGTGAACCAGTTACCCAACTACCATTGAGGTGAAAACTTACTCGCGACGAGTGCTCGTCTTTGTCGATCGACAAGTTAATGAGCGACGGTGTTCGGGAACTGAGTGTTTTCATAGTTTTCTCTTTATCGGAGCGAGTGAGAGTTTCATTTCCAGGAGTTCGAAATGATGTAACGTTTCGAATTGAATTGCGGTGAAATATTTACATTTCGTTCACATCTTATTTTTCGCCATTTCTATGGCGATGTTGAATTCGGGTCCCCCAGTCTTTTGTTTCCGGTAGCGAGTGGAAACCCAGGCGCAGATTGTTGCCCCCGCCGCTTTAAAAGCGCCTGTCGGAGGAGCACACTTGCGGCAAGCATCGAGATGGTGGGCAGATCAATGAACGCCATTCCTAAAGCAGTCGAAGAGAAAGAACCTGTCGGCATCTGGATTAAATTTAGACGCAGTAGGAAGATCGCAGAGGTAGACCCCCACGCTTAAAGGTTAAAATATTGGGTTGGTCGAGAAGAGCTTTAGCGATATGGCGAGAATTGCTTGAACTCTCGGACATTTTCCGTGAGTATGGAGCCGACGTCATATCGCTCCAAGAAGCCATAGATACGACTTCCCCAGCTGGCCGCCTCTTCTACACCGTGATCGCTGCCATGGCACAGTGGGAGAGGGAGGAGATAGCAGAGCGGGTTGCCGCCTCCGTCTCCATACACGCCAAGCTGGGGAAACCCCTCGGCGGGGCCGCGCCCTTCGGGTACCAGTGGAGGGATAAGAAGCTTTTGCCCACGTGATCAGTCATCGGAGCGCAGCGACGGTGTTGGTTTTTTTTCGACGCTCGATATAAATCGCGATTTCAGCCGACACTTTTTCCCTACCAGGGTTAAATCATATCGAATCTGACCCCATAGGCCCCTCGTCATCAGTCTTAGCCGACCTTTCCATCCACGGTTTGATGAGGTCGATGGGCAAAGGGAAGGCGATGATGGAACCCCGCTCGCCTGCGATCTCGGTCAAGGTCTGGAGGTAGCGGAGCTGCATGGATTGGGGATTTTTGGCGAGCGTCTGGGCGGCCTGGAGCAGCTTCTCCGAGGCCTGCAATTCCCCTTCGGCATGAATGACCTTGGCGCGCCGCTCCCGTTCCGCCTCGGCCTGCTTTGCGATCGCCCGAATCATGCTCTCATTCAGGTCGATGCGCTTGATCTCCACATTGCTGACCTTGATCCCCCAGGCCACGGTCTGTTCGTCCAAGATCCTTTGCACGTGCGCGTTGAGTCGGTCGCGTTCGACGAGCATCTCGTCGAGCTCGTGCTGACCCAACACCGAGCGCAGGGTCGTCTGAGCGAGGAGGCTGGTGGCCGCATGGAAGTCCTCGACTTGAATGATGGCCTTTTCGGGGTCTAGCACCCGGAAGTAGATAACCGCATCCACCTTCACCGAGACGTTGTCGCGGGAGATGATGTCTTGGGTGGGCACCTCCAGGACCACCGTCCGCAGATCGACGCGTACCATCTGCTGAATCCCGGGAACGATGATGATGAGCCCAGGACCCTTCACTGTCTGAAAGCGTCCCAGGAAAAACACCACGCCCCGCTGGTATTCAAGCAGAACGTTGAGAACGACCCAGAGGGTCAGGAAGGCGGCAATCAAAATGGTCAACGCTACAGTCAGGCTAGTCATGTCAATGGTCCTCCAGTAGCGGTTCCACGATTAGAGTCAAACCTTCGATTCGGGTGACACGCACCTTTTGGCCGCGTTTTAGTGCGGCGATCGAGAATGCGTGCCAAGCCTCTCCGTGGGCCCGGACCCAGCCGGAACCGGCAAAATCCTCCACAGCTTGCCCGATGCTGCCGACCATCTCTTCGGCCCCACTCACCACGGGTCGCCGTCGTACTTTCAAGGCTTTCGCTAAGACCCCCATAAAAAACCCCGCACTAAGCAGTGCGACCCCTACGATCAAAGGGAGCGAAGGGGTATAGCCGCTGATGTCCGGATCAAACAAGATCACGGAACCGATCACAAAGGCGATGACCCCGCCGATCCCCAGAGCGCCATAGCCGGAAGCGAATAGCTCGGCTACCATGAACCCAATGCCGACCGCGATAAGCGCTAGCCCCGCGTAGTTGACCGGCAGGAGCTGAAACGCATACAGGGCGAGCAGCAGGCAGATGGCACCGATAACACCGGGCAGCACGTAGCCGGGATTCATGAGTTCGAAGAAGAGACCGTATGCTCCAAGCAACAGCAAGATATAGGCGATGGTGGGGTTAGTGATCACCCCGAGGAGTCGGCTGCGCCAATCCGCCTCGATAAACTCGACGCTCGCGTTGGCGGTGGTTAGCTTGCGGGTAAGCCCCTGCACCTTTACCTCGCGACCGTTTAACGCCTGCAGCAATTGGTTTAAATCCATCGCGATCAAATCAATTACCCCCTTCCGCAAGGCCTCTTCGGCCGAGAGACTCGCCCCCTCCCGCACCGCCTTTTCGGCCCATGCGGCGTTGCGTCCCCGTAGCTCGGCCAAACTTCGGATGTAGGCGACGGCATCGTTGACCAATTTCCTGGTCATGGCATCAGGCGGCGGCGCGCCCTCTTCGCCCTTGTCCTTCTCCCGCTTTTTGGTGTTCTTATCGCGCCCTTCGTCGAAGGGTTCGAAATCCGGAGCGGTGCCGATCTGCACGGGCGTCGCCGCGCCCAAGTTGGTCGCCGGTGCCATCGCCGCGACATGGGCCGCGTAAAGTATGTAGGTCCCCGCGCTGGCCGCCCTGGCGCCCGGAGGGGTTACATAGACGGCCACCGGCATCGGGGAGGCAATGATCGCCCGGATAATGTCGCGCATCGCGAGATCCAAACCGCCCGGGGTATTTAGTTGAATAACTACCAGATGGGCATTCCTCTCAGCGGCTTGGATCAATCCGCGTTGCAGATAGTCGCTGGTAGCGGGGGTGATAGCATCGTCCACCGTCAGAACAGTCACCCCATTCACGCCCTGCTTCCCTGCCACCAGCGGAACCATTGCCAGTAAGGATAAAAGCAATGCCCGTTTAATGCCGCTCATTTGAGTACTTACACCCGCTTTAACATGCGGTCTCTGCTTTTAAGCATAGTCCAAAATGGTACCTTCAGCTGTCGCCATCGGACGCTCAAACAGCCCGTGCCGGGTGCGGGTAGAAACGGATCTCTCAGTCCTCGCGTGCCAGCCGGGCTTCGGCAAGATCGATTTCGCGCTCGAGGCGGATCAGCACGTCGTCGCCGATCTTGTCCTCTCGCCACAGCTTGATGAGTGCATCGCGCTGCGCGGCGGCGGCGGCGAGCCATAGTCGCGTCTCGCTGTCGAGCGAAGTCGATCCACCCGAGCGATGCAGTGAAGGACTGTTGAAGAAGCGCTTCACGGCTACGGCCTCAGGCAGCACGATCGCGAGCATCAGGTGCGGCTCGAGCTGCAAACCCGGCCAGTCCCAGTCGTGCACGAATCCGAGTCCGATTCCTGCCAGGACCAGCACGACGGGGTAGGGGACGTAAATGCGGTTTGCCAGCCAGCCGGCTGCGATCGCGCACACCATCACCAGGATGAGTGAAATCATCAGGTCCTTTCCATTGCCTCTCGCGCTTGCGGGAGAGCAATTTTCCTCAGACTCTCTCCCGCGGGACGCGGGGGTGAGGGCATGTGCTACCGCGTCCTAGAGGAGTCAAGGTAAGGGCAACTCAATCGGGACGCTCACAGGATCCGCGGGACCGTAGCGGAACACCAATGCTAGCCCTTCGGCACCTCCGCGAGCAGGACTCGAACTTTGCATCGCGGCTCGCGCTGGCGGCGAGCAATCGTGGGTCCACAATCACGGGGCCAGTCGTCTATTATTTTCCAAACGAACTGCAACCAATTGGCGTAGCCCTTTCCGTCATTAGGCCTGTCACGGATCCCCGCTACGGTCGGAGGCTTTCCTCAACAAAATCAAGAGGTAAGGAGATCGTCCCATGCATTCAATCAGAGTCGCCGCGGCGATTTCCGCGAGCTGCAGCAGCTTGTTCCCGCCCAATCCGACGCCGCACCGCCCGTAGGAAGTTGAGCCTACCCGTATAATCCCGTTATATTCGGGCCATAGAGGTCCCTATGAAGCGGGGAAAAGGCCTATTTTAATGCGAAACGACAGCGCCGACTCAAAGGCATATAACCTTTTTCTGGAAGGAGACCTGGAAAAATGGGGAGAAAATCTTCCCGCCCTTGTAGAAATCAATGTGCCCGACAAAGGACTGATTTATCGCGAGGGCGATCGGTCTTCCAAGGTCTTTTGTATTATCAGTGGGGTCGTTAAGCTCTCTGTGATGACAGCACAGGGGAACGAATTGACTACGGCCCTTCTTCGGCGCGGCGAAATTTTTGGGTCTTTGCAGCCCGAGTCATTACAAGAAACAAAGGAAACAGCACAAGCGGTGGGAGAAGTAAGAGCCTATCAGATCAACCGTGACGAATTTAAGGCACTGTTATCCCAACAGCCCCGACTATCGTGGTGGTTCATCGAAGCCTTATGCACCCAGCGGCAGCGGACCGAACGCAAACTTCAAAACATCCTAACGCAGACAGTAGAGATGCGCGTGCTCGGAACATTAAAAGAGTTGTCTGAGGTGTTCGGTGTGCGATGTCTGCACGGATATGCTTTGGAGATCCGTTTGACCCAGCAGGATCTCGCAGACTTAGTGGGTGCCAGCCGTTCGGTCGTGAGCACTGTTATGAATGAGCTCAGACGGCGCGGTATGCTCGATTACACGCGAGATCTGATTTGTATTAATGATCCTGCGTTATCGGATCTTCGCACAGCGAGATAAAACTCTTATTGTCTCCGCTGTCTTCGTGTTATCCAGATAACAGACATCGTTGTTTGCCGCGCATTAAACTGTCGCGGTGATAATCATCTAAAAGAGGAGAGTGCCGTGAAAATTCTCAACCCACGTACACATGGCTATCTTGATTATGTAACTGTGATTCTATTTTTAGTCGCCCCAACGATTCTCGGGTTGACCGGAATACCCGCGATGCTTGCCTACGCCTTGGCTATCATTCATCTGGTAATGACTCTTGTCACGGATTTTCCTTTGGGGGTTGTCCCGTTCATCCCCTTCACGATCCATGGTTGGGTAGAGCGTGTGGTAGGACCGTTGCTTATTATCGTGCCCTTTGTGCTCGGCTTTTCGACTGATTTGGCGGCACGAAATTTTTATGTGGCGATCGGCGTTGTCATCGTCCTAGTCGGATTGGTCACCGATTATAAGGGGACAGAAACACAAACTTGAACGGGGCCAGTAGGCCTGGCGCCTCTAATCCCGATGTTGGGGACAACCTCATGGTTCAAACTCGCTCTGCGGCCCGGACGACGAATGATGCAGAAGTGCCTCCGAAGCTCGGATGATTTGGCACCGACACCGTTATCGTTGTGCTCGATAATTTCTTCTGCATGGCGGGACCGTGAGGTCTCTCCTATCCTGATTTAGGTGTGTTGCACAAGGCTGTGGCAGGGCGAAATAAGAGAAGATGACAGCATGAACTCACAAATTACCGGATTGCGAGTTGCTAGTGTTGCGTTCGGTCTGATGGCCATCGCGCAATTGGTGCGGCTAGCGATACGCCCAGAGGTACTGGTGGCCGGTCATCCGATGCCGTTGTGGCCAAGTGTGCTGGCCTTCATCATTTTGGGCGGTCTGAGTCTTTGGATGTGGAAACTCGCTCGCACGCCGAGCAAATTGAACGAATCTGGAGGGCCCGTGCGGCGTAACCCATAAGGATTAAGACGACCCGAAGTTGTCGTTTCAATCCTTAATGGGTTAAACGGCAGCCGTGTCAGATGGAGGCACCCATGCCTACTCAGCGAGGTAGTGGAGCGCTGCGCGAGCCGCAATGAACCAAACAGCCAGAGTGGAGAACAAGTAAAGATAGAACCGCAGTATCACGATATTGACCGTGCAATGGACTGCGCTGTGAAGCGCGCGAAAGACAACGAAGACCCACGCGGCACTCACGTACGTGGCATCGACCTGGCTCGTGACGAAGAGATACAGCGCGAGCGCATAGAAGATCACCGGGATCTCGAAGAGGTTCTTCAGGTTGTCCGATGGATTGGACACGGCTGGTGGGGAAAGCTGAGCGAGCGCACCGGGCACGACCAGATCCTTCTGTCTCAGCTTGTTGCCCCTGATGAAGCTGATGCGCCGGATGTACATATAAACCCATACGAGCAGCGTAAGGAGCACCGTCGCGAACACCGGACCAAAGATCGCTGTCTGCGGCACCATGTTTTCCGCCTCGGAAGTCGCGCCTCAGTGGTTGGGGCCGTCTAACGCGCCACATGACCCGCCGGCGAACCGCGGGCGTGAGCCCGCTCGTAGACGATCCGATCGATGTGGAGGTTGAGCGGTAGTGGGTAGGGTCATCTTCCTTTGCGCTTGATACGCAACGTTACGAATGCGCCGCTCAATAACCGAGTGCGATGCTGAACAATGCGGCTGCGGCAAGCGACGCTGCCGTCCGAACGTGGTTCCAGGCCGTCCAGCTAGCGACGTAGCCGGCCCACAGGCTCGTGCCGTCGGGATCGGCCGGAACAACTGATGCTAGCGCCTCGTTCTTGGGCACGTTGCAGACGATCGTCACCAACACTGTGCCGACCAGATAGAACGCGCTGGCAATGAGTAAGTAGACAGCTTCCGGTTTGTACCATCGCAACATTGAGGCGACCAACGCAAGCAGGCACGCCGCAGCTGTGCCAAAGAACGCGCCCAGGAACCATGGATTCAGGACGGTAATGTTGATCGATTGCATGGCGGCGATACCCTCGCTGGGAGAAAGGCCAGCGCCATCGAAAAGATGTTGAGCAGCGGCGACCACGAGCTCGGAGCGCGCACAACGACATGGGCGCTTACTCAATATCCGTCCAACAAGAAATTGCAAGAGCTTAAGGAGCTTGCTTTCTTGAAACTAAAAGAGAAATACCAGGAGTTCAATCCCTTCAAGTTCATTATCTACTCACAGTCTATCCATCATGAAACGCCCCAGTTGCAGCAATTCCTGCCTAACAAAGGCATTGAGGCGACGCTGAACCTCCCCCGAAAAAGTAGACACCTTGATCTAACCAAAGAGGAGGTGTCGGATGCCGAGAGCAGGGCTGAGAAAGATTATTCGCTACAGTGGTGAATTCAAGGTCACGGCGGTAAAACTGACCCTTGCCAGGGGTGCTGATTCAAGATATTGCACGCTGGGCAGGCAGAGTTGTCATTGTGAAAACATCCGAGCTTGTCCCCTTTAGCTTTATGCGGTGATCTAGTCGCTCATGCGGGTCTCCGTTTGTCTGGAAAGGCGCTAAGTCTATCCCCGGCGCCCTAGCCCATTCAGCCCCGGTTAATCGACCCCCTCGATAATTCGGCACAGCCGGATGAGGAATGAGCCATGAATACACTCATGAAACTGATCTGGATCCTGGTCCTGTGGGTCCCGTTATCCTTGCCAGCCGCCGCGACGCTGGTCTTTGAGGATGACAAAGCGCATTTCAGCCGTGCCGAGCTGGACCAGATGCTGGCGCCGATTGCGCTCTATCCGGACACGATGCTCTCCCACGTCCTAATTGCTTCGACGTATCCACTCGAAGTGGTCGAGGCGGCGCGGTGGTCGCACCGGCACCCGGATCTACAGGGCGAAGAGGCGGTGGAGGCGATCGAGGACATGGACTGGGACCCCAGCGTCAAGGCCCTCGTGGCATTCCCGGAAATCCTCGCCCGCATGGACGAGGACCTGGAGTGGATCCAGCGCCTCGGCGAAGCGTTCCTGGCGCAGGAAGCGCAGGTGATGGACAGCGTGCAGGGCCTGCGCGAGCGGGCGTATGCGGTCGGCAGCCTGAATTCGCTGGAACACGTGCGCGTGATTCGCGAGCGGGAAGCGATCGTCATCGAGCCAGCCTTCAGCCACATCGTCTACTTGCCGTACTACGACCCCTGGTCCATCTACGGCACATGGTGGTGGCCGGCGAACCGCCCGTACTGCTGGAGAAATTGGCTCGGTCACCCGGTTGCTTACTACGGGCCTGGGTTCCACTGGGGCGTCGGCTTCGGGGTTTCACCGGTCTCTCATTTCAGTTCTTTCAACTGGCATCGGCGCCAGGTCGTGGTGGTGCATCACCATCACCCATGGCCGATCCGCTCCGGTTTGGAAGTTGCGCGGCACGGGGATGCCCGCCACTGGCGGCACGACCGCACCCACCGGCGGGGCGTGGCCCACCACAACAAGCGGCTGAACCATGACTATGGCCACAACCGCCGCAACGCCGTGGACCGGGAACAGAGCCTGGCGCGCCGCGAATCCCCCGTGGGACGAAGCGGCAACGAGCGCCACAAAGACAACGCAGACCGCGATGAGCGCGAGCGGGTTCGAACCCAGTTGCACGAACGCCGGCGTGACGAAAACCGCGATGCGTATCGCTCACGGAACCGCGGCGATTCGCGTTTCGAGACACGTTCAAGCCGGCATTCCGACGATCCGAGACCTAAGTTTCGTGGCCACGACGACGGATCTGTGGGCGGTGATGGCAATCGGCCGCGCGCACCTGAATCGCGCGCTCGCCCGGAACGTCCGGCCCGGCAACCACACTATGCCGATCGCGCTGCCGCCCGCGCGGAGGAAAGGCGTCCGAAAGATCCACGCGACACTCGCCGCGAACAATTTGAAAGGCGCGAGACACGCCGAGGGCCAGATGCGAACGCTTCCGACCGTGAGGTGGCGAGCGGCCGTCATCCATCACGGGAGGCACGTGAACCGCGACGTTCCAGCCATGGCCCTGACAATCCCGAGCAAGCAGTCCGCGGACGACCCGAACGTCACGACGGCCGCGGGCGAGGGAAGCGCGACCGCGACGCCTAGCATAAAAAACCAGCGTGACCTGACCCCTTCCACTGCCCTTCCATAAGGTATGTAACAAACGCAGTCCCTCGGACGGCTTTTCGCTCAAGCCCTACTTTCGGATCCCGCCCTGGGTCAGTTGCGCGGGATCTAATAAGCGAGGTCCTCTTCAGAGAGGTCGGTCAGTTCGCGCGCCACCTCGCGCACTGAGCGGCCTTCCTTGTACGCCCGGCTGGCGATTCTGCGCGCCTTTTTTCGTAGCCGATAAGCGCGTTCAAGGCCGTGACCAAGATCGGGTTGCGTTTCACGGGGGGATCCGGCCATGGACGAGAAGGCTCGAACGGTGGTCTAGTTCCGATTGCCGGAAGCTTGATTGATCTCCGTATAGTTCCGCTATACATTGAGGGCGGTGATCAAGAGTTTTCAGCACAAGGGGATCGAGTCTTTCTTCAAAACAGGGAGCAAGGCAGGAATTCAACCTCGGCACGAACACCGGCTGCGCCTTCAATTGGGCGCTTTGGACGCCGCCGTCGGGCCGGATGGGATGAACTTCCCGGGCTGGAAACTGCATCCACTCAAAGGCGAGCTTGCTCGTCATTGGGCGGTCAGGATCGACAAAAGCTGGCGTTTGACCTTTGCCTTTGAAGGGCAAGACGCGGTATTGGTGAACTATCAGAATTATCATTAATCGGAACAAAACGATGACGCGCATGTTTAATCCACCCCATCCAGGCGAAGTGCTGAAAGATGGGGTGTTTTCGGATACGGGTATTACCGTCACCGAGGCGGCCAAGGCATTGGGTATAACCCGTGCGGCTTTATCCCGGATAGTCAATGGCAAAGCCGGGATCAGCGCGGAGATGGCGTTGCGCCTTGGGCAGTGGCTCGGCAGTGGACCCGAGGTCTGGCTCAATATGCAGTCCGCCTATGACCTTTGGCAGGCGGAGCAGAGGCCACGCCCCAGAATCGAGCGGCTTGCGGTGAGAAGTTAGTCAGTCGGCTCGATGAGTATGCGGCGCGGCCCCAGATGTCTCGCCCGGATGGGCAAGGTCAATTCAATAGCGTTAAGAACCGAGTCCAAGCTCGCGTATAGGGCGCAATAGGCGATACCCGTATTTGCGCCGCATGGGTGTGTCGTTTGGCGCAATATGAAGCTGCTATTGCGCCCGTACTACGGGCTGATGAATTGTTATACTAGTGATGAAGCACATTTCTGGGATCAGCCGACAAGTAATGTCTTGATCTGAGCACAACCATCTGGTTGAGGGAACTTGAAGGATATCAGCGTCCCCCTTGGCCGCCCGCTCAGCCATTCCTCTGGAGGTTGATCTGTCCGCCACCAGACCATTCCTTGCAAGCCCCCAGACATCAACACGGCTGGCACCACTGTGGGACCGGACCCCCAAGCATGGAGCCGCAAATTAACGTATGTGAGGAGCGGGTACCGTGCTCCGGAGAATGCACCCTCTGCACTCAACACGTGGTTCTCAGGGATTCCGATCGAAACATGGGGCTTGTTCGGCTTAGTCGTAGTGTCGGCATAGTATCGAGCCGCGTCGCTGAACAGTATAAAGCGAAGAAACGTCGGAGTATCGGGGGTAAGCGGGACCTCGCTAGACACACGATGGACGTAGCGCTCTGCCGCCTTCACAGTCTTGAGATGAAACCCATCCGAATGGTAGCTGATGTGATCCAAGGGTAGATCGACGGGATTGGCTTCGTGCCAGTGGTAGTCGAGGGCCGCTAAGTCCACTTCCCGGAGAGAGCGTTCGGGCCATTCGAGTCGCAAGAAGGGCAGCCCCTTTGCCAGTCCAGAGACGCCGAGCATCATCTCGTCCTGGTTTATGTGGTGCGCCCAAAGCAGGCGGCGAAATGTGTTAGGGCTTGTCCTGAGGTAAAGCCTCACTGGTCTGGATCTGGCCATAGAGTTTTTTCAAGGTCTTGCAGACGCCTGCCCCCGCTTCCTGCAACAACAGAGGTATCCGTCGGTGACCAATCTTAGTCCCCCGGGACGGCTTTTCGCTCAAGCCCTACTTTCGGATCCCGCCCTGGGTCAGTTGCGCGGGATCTAATAAACGAGCGAGGTCCTCTTCAGAGAGGTCCGTCAGCTCGCGTGCCACCTCGCGCACTGCGCGGCCTTCCTTGTACGCCCGTTTGGCAATCTGAGCACCCTTTTCGTAGCCGATAACCGCGTTCAAGGCCGTGACCAAGATCGGGTTGCGTTCGAGCGCCTGGTTCAACCGGCCGTGGTTGACCGAGAAACCCCGAATCGCCTTATCCGCGAGGAGGCGCGCGCTCGCCGCCAGCAACTCGATGCTTTGGCAAAGGTTATAAGCGATGACCGGCAGCATGACGTTGAGTTGAAAATTACCGGACTGGCCCGCGACCGTGATGGTGACGTCATTGCCAATCACTTGGGCGCACACCATGCACATCGCCTCGGGGATCACGGGATTGACCTTGCCTGGCATGATGCTGCTGCCCGGTTGCAGATCGGGCAGGGCGATCTCCGCCAAACCGGCGAGCGGCCCGCTGTTCATCCAGCGCAGATCGTTGGCGATTTTCATGAGGCTCACGGCGACAGTCTTCAACTGTCCGCTCATCTCGACCGCGGCATCCTGCGAGCTCAAGCCTTCGAAGAAATTGTCCTTGCTGACGAACGGCACGCCCGTTTGCGCCGCCAGGATCGCCGCGACGCGCGCGCCGAATTCCGGGTGGGCGTTAATGCCCGTGCCGACCGCCGAGCCCCCGAGCGGCAAGGCCCGCAAGCGCGTGAGCGCGGCGCCGAGCCTGTCTCTACCCAAACGAATTTGCGCCGCCCAGCCGCCCAGCTCCTGAGTGAGCGTCACTGGCATCGCATCCATGAGATGGGTGCGGCCGGTCTTGACGACGCTTTGCAACTCCTCGGCGCGCCGGGTAATCGCGGCTTCGAGATGCGCCAGGGCCGGCAGCAATCCCTCGGTGACTAGCAAGCTGCCCGCAACATGGATCGCAGTCGGGATCACGTCGTTACTGCTCTGGCCCATGTTTACGTGATCGTTGGCATGCACGGGCGCGCCGAGCCGGCTGCCGGTCAAGCGGGCGATGACCTCGTTGGCATTCATGTTGGAGCTGGTGCCGGAGCCGGTTTGGAAAATATCGACGGGAAACTGCGCATCGTGCTCCCCGTCAGCCACTTCCAGCGCAGCGTTGCGAATGGCTTCCGCCATGCTCCCGTCCAGTAATCCGAGCGCGAGATTCGCTTGGGCCGAGGCCGCTTTGATGAGTCCGAGCGCCCGGATGATCGCACGCGGCATGGTCAAACCGCTGATCGGGAAGTTGTCCACCGCCCGCTGCGTCTGTGCCCCATAGAGGGCCGAGGTCGGAACGCGGACCTCGCCCATGCTGTCTTTTTCGATGCGATAATCGCTCATGGCTTTCACGATCGTCACACGCTCGTCATAAAAGTACGCGTAAGATTAGCTTTGCTCCCAAGGTAAGCCCCGTTGCCGCCAACCATTGATCCTGCCCCGGTGCTTGTGCGCATCGAGATCGCCCTCGAATCCCTCCGCAACATTGTAGAGCCGCTTAAACCCGTGCTCCGCCAGCGCCTCGGCGGCGGCTCGCGAGCGCTTGCCGCTGCGGCAAATCGTCATCACCGTAACATCTTCCACCGGCGCGCGGTGTCGTAACGCCTGGCGAATGCGCTCGGCGAAGTCCGGCAATACGCGCCACTCGGGTGCCTCCATCCAAGGCACGTGGAGCGCGCCCGCGGGATGGCCGACGTACTGATATTCCATGGTCGTTCGGACATCGACGATGACCGCGTTGGGATCCTCGCGCTGTAGCTCGAAGGCCTCATCGGGGCGAATGTCTTTAATCTCGATCTCTGGCATGATGCGGGCCTCAAGTGGAATACAGCATCTATCGCGCGCGGCGCTGGTAAAGCCGCCGCGCCCGTGCAGTATATCGCGAAGCCAGGGCGGGGACATCACGGCGGGGTTATCAGAGTCGAGATATTTCGCCCGCGGGGCAAGTGCCCTGCAAGCGATCAGAGGGGAGCGTTGCACGCCTCCCCTTTGGAAACCCCATGGCTAGAGTGCCGGCCGCACGCGCGGCGTTAGTGAATTACGATTTCTCGGGAGGCATCGATCGTGGGGAGAAGAACATGCCGTTAGCCGCGGGTCCGGTGGCGGCGGTGGACCTCGGTTCCAATAGCTTTCACATGCTGGTGGCCCAGGTCTCCAGCGGGCGCTTGCAGGTCGTCGATCGCATCAAGGAAATGGTGCGTCTCGCGGCCGGGCTTGACGATCGCAACTTTCTCGATGAGGCGGCCATGACGCGCGCCCTCGAGACCCTCAAGCGTTTCGGACAGCGCCTGCGCGACGTCCCCAAGGGCAATGTGCGCGCCGTCGGGACCAACACGCTGCGCAAGGCCCGCAATCGAAAAGAGTTCTTGGCGCGCGCGCGGCAGGCGCTCGGCCACCCGATCGATATCATCGGCGGCCGTGAGGAGGCGCGTTTGATCTACCTCGGCGTATCGCACAGCCTCGAGGACAGCGCCGAGCGGCGCTTGGTCGTCGATATCGGGGGCGGTAGCACCGAGCTCATCCTCGGCCAGCAGTTTAGACCCGATCACATGGAGAGCCTGTACATGGGATGCGTGGAGGTGAGCCGGCGATTTTTTAAAGAGGGGTTAATTGACGACGCCAGCATGGAGAAGGCCGAGCTATTCGCGTTGCAGGAGCTCGAGCCGATCTCCTCCCCGTTTCGGCACGTCGGCTGGGAGTCCGCCATCGGGGCGTCGGGAACCGTGCTCGCGGCGCAGGAAATCATGCGCCATCAGGGATGGACTCAAAATGGCATCACTTCGGGCGCTTTGCGTAAACTGCGCAAGGCGGTGATTGCGGCGGGCCGCATCGATAAGCTAGCGTTCGACGGGCTGCAAAGCGACCGCGCCCCGGTATTCGCGGGCGGTGTGGCGATCCTCGTCGCGATTTTCCAATCCCTGGGTGTCGAGCGCATGCAGGCGTCGAGCGGCGCCTTACGCGAAGGCCTGTTATACGAGCTTTTAGGCCGCATCGAGCAGGAGGATGTGCGCGCGGCCACCGTCGCCGAGCTCATGCGCCGCTATCAAGTTGACGAGCCGCAAGCGGCGCGCGTGGCGACGACGGCACGGGGCTTACTTGAACAAGCACCCGGCGCTTGGGGGACCGACCGGGAGGAGCACGGTCAGCTCATAACGTGGGCGGCGCGATTGCATGAAATCGGCCTCGCCATCTCCCACAGTCAATACCACAAGCATGGGGCCTATCTCGTCAGCAACATGGACCTGCCCGGTTTCTTCCAGGGTGAGCAGGAAGTGCTTGCTGTCTTGATCCGCGGACACCGGCGTAAGCTACCGCTCGGCGAGCTTCAGAACCTTGGCGAGACGGTACGGCAACCGGCCTTATACCTGTGCGTGATATTACGGCTGGCCGTCGCGCTGCACCGGAACCGAACCGATGCGCCGCTCGCGCCGATCACGCTGGAAGGAGACACCGGAGTCGTGAAGCTCCGTTTTGCACCGGGATGGTTGGAGCTAAATCCCTTGACCCAAGCCGATTTAGCACAGGAGGCGTGGTATTTGAGTGCCGCGGAGATCAAGCTCAAGTACAAGTGAACCACAATTCAGGCTATGCGCGGATCGCGGGTCCGTAGCCGTTTAGCGGGGACAATCCTATACTTAACCAGATTACGCATGGAGGGGCGCTATGGATACGCTGCAGCGGGAAATCAACGGCACGGGCATCGGCGTTTACCCGATCGGGCTTGGGGCCATGCCCTTGTCGATTGCCGGCCGGCCCGAGGAGGCTCAAGCCTTCCAGGTGATCAAGGCTTTTGTCGAGGCGGGCGGTGACTTTATCGATACCGCAAATGTCTATTGCCTCGATGATGCCGATATCGGTCACAACGAGCAGTTAATCGCGAAGGCATTGGAGCGCCTCGGCAAGCGAGGCGGCGTCACCGTCGCCACCAAGGGCGGCCTGCGCCGCCCCAAAGGCGAGTGGACCACCGACGGCCATCCCGTATCGCTGCGAGCCTCGTGCGAAAAGAGTCTGCGGGATCTTAACGCCGGCGCCATCACGCTTTATCAACTCCATGCGATCGATCCCGCGGTCGATCTCGCGGAATCGCTCGCGGAGCTCATGCGACTCAAGGAAGAGGGGAAGATCCTGCATATCGGGTTGTCCAACATTAACCCGCGCCAGTTGGAACAGGCCTTGACGATGACGCCGATCGCCTCGGTACAAAACCGCTGCAACGTTCTCGAACAGACGGATTTTAAGAACGGCATGGTGGCGCTTTGCCAAGCGAAGAGTGTCGCCTATATTCCTCATAGCCCGGTGGGAGGCCACCATCGACATGTGCGGTTACGCGATGAACCGATGCTGACGAGGCTTGGGGAAAAATACAGCGTCTCGCCATATCAAATCGCCCTCGCTTGGTTGCTGCATAAGGGCGAGAATATTCTACCGATCCCGGGCGCCAGCAAGCCGAAGAGTATTCTCGATAGCTTGAAATCCGTGGAGGTTCGCCTGGCTACAGAGGAAATCGCCGCGTTGGATCGGCTGGATTAAGCGGGCAAAACGTGCGTTGAGAGTTCACCGCCTTTTCACAGAGAGCCTGAAAGGTCATTGCGACAAAGAGCCCCCGAGGAAGTGCTGCCGATAGGCGAATAACCCTTTCAAGGACCGACTCAGGCGTATGTGCTACCAAAATTTATATGATGACACGAAGGAACTTAACTCTTGGAAGGGATTAATAGACTTTTATTACGACAACGATAAATTCAAAACCAAAAGCTGGTGTTTTCGGGGGCAAGAAAACGCGAAATGGGATCTTCGGACAAGTCTGGAATGGGCGGCTCGGCGCTTAGGTAAAGAATGGAATGAGTTTCCTGTTATTGAGGAAGGACTCCTAAGACATTTCAAGCGGCAGGCCCACCACCACATTACCGATGTACCCGCCGATGACCAGTTCATTGAATGGCTCTCATTAATGCGACATCATGGAGCGCCTACACGCCTTCTTGACTGGACTTATTCTTTCTTTGTGGCTGTCTACTTTGCCATTGAGACCGTACAGCCAGAAAAGCCCTGCGCCATATGGGCAATCGATAGCGATTGGTTACGAACGAGGGCAGAAGCGGTTTTGCCGAATGAGGCCAAAGAGGAGCTTGCGCAAGATAAGTTCGCTAAAAACCCAGGCACAGTTGCGGCAATCATTAGACGACCAGAACCTATCCCTCTCGTTTTTACGTTGAATCCTTTTCGCCTAAATCAGCGGTTGGTGTTGCAGCAGGGGCGTTTTCTTGTCCCAGGGGATGTCAGGCGATCGTTTATGGAAAACATGCGAGTGATTCTTGAGGGATCGGAGTCCAAAAACCATTTTATCAAGCTTAATATTCGCTGTACTCAGAAGTTCCTATGTGAAGCCATCAGAGGATTGCTCAGCATGAACATTAGCCGAGCAACTCTCTTCCCTGACCTGGACGGTTTCTCAAAGAACCTTCGAAATCTTATCGCCATCCCGCGGGCAATTGATGTCCCAGGGTCATCAATTTCCAAAGTCCCGCCGTAAGATAGCGCAGCGAAACCCGGGAGAATGCTTCGTTTCCCGGGTTACGCCGCTGCCCGCTGCGCGGCAAACCCAGGCTACAATTTCTACGATACTAACCTTTCGTATCCGCGACCACACCGAAACCCAGCGCGCGCAATAACGCTCGGAGCGCGTTCCGGTCTGAGGGCGCCAACACCTCGACCGCGCTGAACTCGCGGCGCGTGCGGTAATGCGCGCGCAGCGCGTCGAAATGCTGGCCACGCTCGGTTAGCTGCAGTCCACTAATCTCTGCTAACGCGCGGTGATCATCGCGCGCGTCATAGCAGGCGAAGACGGCCCGGCGTAATAGATCTTCGTCTGTCTCCGCCTCATCCAAGCACACGGTACCCGGTGTGTCCGCGGCGGCGGGTGGCTGCCACTCCGTAGGCACGCCTAAAAATTCGCAGACCGATTGATACAACATCTCCGTTGCGCGGAGCTTCGCATCGTCACTGTAACCGGCGATATGCGGGGTTCCGATCGCCGCGCGTCGCAGGAGCTCGGCGTCGATGTCCGGCTCATGACACCAGCAGTCGATCACCGCGGCCATGCGGGAGCGTCGCGTCAGCAGGGTTCGCAATGCCGGTTCGTTGACGACGCCTCCGCGGGCGGTGTTGATGAGGATCGCATCGTTGCGCATGCGAGTGAGCTCATCTAGGCCGATAAGGTTGACCGTCGGATGGGAGCCGCTCGCCGTGAGCGGTACGTGCAAGCTGACGACATGCGCGGACAGGGCGTCATCAAGGCTGCCGTACTTCGCTTCTCCCGTCAGTTCCTGAAGCGGCGGATCATTGATAATGCACTCGACCCCGAGCGCCCCAAGCAAGTCCGTAACCCGCGCGCCGACATGCCCGCAGCCGATGATCCCCGCCGTCATCCCCGTGAGTGAAACGCCGCGTTCCTGCGTCAGAACCAGGACCGCGCTTAGTACATATTCCGCGACGGCGGTGGCATTGCTTCCGGATGCAGCGGCGAAAGCGATCCCTTTGTGGCTTAGGTACTCGAGATCGATGTGATCGACGCCGCTCGTCGCCGTGCCGACGAAGCGCACCCGGCTGCCTTCGAGCAAGGCGGCATCGACCCGGGTCACGGAACGGACCAAGAGCAGATCGGCGTCGCGCGCGATCTCCGGGGTCCAGTCACGGCCAGGAACCACGCACAAGTCCCCAAGCGCGGCGAACGCCTCGCGCACATAGGCGATATTGGGATCGGCGATGATGCGCATGCGTGCGCTCCGCCGTCGCGGGACGGGTAGGCCTTAGCGGTTAAGGACGCCCACCAAGCTCGGCGCCCTCCTTCTTCACCGGCAAGAGATCGGCACGGCTGACCCCGAGCACGAGCGCGACGGGGCTGGCAACATAGATCGACGATAAGGTCCCGATGACGACACCCAGGATCAGCGCCAGTGCGAAATCATCGATCACACCACCGCCCAGAAAATAGAGCGCGATCAATACGACGAGCGTGGTCGGCCCGGTGACCAAGGTCCGCGATAAGGTTTCGTTGATCGAGCGATTCATGACCTCGATAGGGCCCTCCTTGCGGAGCTTGCGGAAGTTTTCGCGGATGCGATCGAAGACGACAATGGTATCATTAACCGAATAGCCAGCCACCGTGAGGATGGCGGCCAGCATGGTGAGATCGAATTGCAGACCTAAGAGGCTGACAAGCCCCGTGGTGATGATGAGATCGTGCAAGGTCGCGATGACCGTTGCGACGGCAAGACGGAGCTCGAAACGAAACGCCACGTAGACCAGGATCCCGATGAGCGCGAACACCACCGCAAGCCCGCCGTCTTCCAGGAGCTCCTCTCCTACTTGAGGTCCGACGAAGTCGACCTGACGTATCTCGACGGATGCTCCGGCGGCGGTCTTCAAGGCCTCGAGGACCTTATTGCTGAGATCGGCGGAGTTTAGGCCTGCGCGCGGGGGGATCCGCACCATCACGCCCTTCGAGGTGCCGACGTGCTGTACGACTGCACCCTCGAAACCACCGCGCGCAAGCGCGCCGCGCACCTCGGCCAAGTCAACAGCTTTGTTGTATTCGACCTCAATGAGCGTGCCGCCGGTAAAATCGATGCCCAGGTTCAAACCGCGCACGAAGAAGGCGCCGATCGAGACGGCGAAGATAGCACCCGAAAGAGCAAAGGCGACATAGCGCTTGGACATGAAATCGATCTTTGGGGTCTTTTTAAAGAGATCCATCGCCTAATACCTTTAAGGAAGCTCTGCAAAAGTTACTGCGCAGCCCATCTGTTTGTCGCGTGCTCGCTCCTCGCTCGCCTATCTACCTGATATGTCTCGCGACTCGCTCCGCGGCTTCGCGCATCTGGGCTTGCTCGCGATACTCTTGCAGAGCTTCCCGTGACGGTTACACCGCGAGGCGGGCGAGCCGCCGGCCTCCGTACAGAAGATTGATCGCGGCGCGCGTACCGGCGATGGCGGTGAACATCGAGGTCACGATTCCGAGCGACAGGGTCACCGCGAAGCCTTTCACCGGACCGGTCCCGAACGCAAATAGGACGAGGGCCGCGATGAGGGTGGTGAGGTTGGAATCGGCGATGGTGGCGAAGGCCTTCTCATAGCCAGCGTTGATGGCGGCCTGAGGGGTGGTGCCGTTGCGCAGTTCCTCGCGGATGCGCTCGAAGATGAGCACATTGGCGTCGATCGCCATGCCCACCGTCAACACGATGCCCGCGATGCCAGGCAATGTCAGGGTCGCCTGCAGCAGCGACATCAGCGCGAGCAGCAGCACCAGATTGAGCACCAGCGCGAGATCGGCCACCAAGCCGAAGACCCCGTAGTACACGGCGGTAAACAACAGCACCAGCGCGAAGCCGACGACGGCCGCGTTGTAGCCCATCGTGATGTTGTCTTGGCCGAGACTCGGTCCCACCGTGCGCTCCTCGATGATCGAGATCGGCGCGGCCAGCGCTCCGGCGCGCAGCAGGAGGGCGAGGTTCCGCGCTTCCTCGGTGCTATCGAGCCCCGTGATCTGGAAGCGCTTGCTCAGTTGCTCGCGAATGGTGGCGATATTGATGACTTCCTCGACTGTTTTCTTTACCCTGATGGTCTCATTGCCCTTCTTCTGCGTGTCGATTTTGGTCTCGATGAAAACCACGGCCATGGGCCGCCCGACGTTATCGCGGGTGGCGCGGCTGAAGATGCGCGCGCCTTTGCCATCCAAGGTGATGAAGACGGCCGGGCGATTGTCGACCGAGTCCAGGCCCGAGCTCGCGTCGATGATGTATTCGCCGGTCAGCATCACCTGGCGTTTCAAGAGGACCGGTTCGCCCTCGCGCGTCCGATAGAGCTTAACGCCCGGCGGCGTCTTACCTTCGACGGCGTCCTGCGGGTCGTGTTCCTCATCCTGCATGCGGAATTCGAGGGTCGCGGTCGCGCCGAGGATTTCCTTGGCCCTAGCCGTGTCTTGCACACCCGGCAATTGCACGACGATGCGATCCACGCCCTGCTGTTGGATGATGGGCTCCGCTACGCCGAGCTCATTGACGCGGTTGCGCAAGGTGGTGAGGTTCTGTTGCAGGGCAAGCTTGCGCGTCTCGCGGATGTAATCCTCCTTCAAGCTCAGTCGCAGCGCGCTGCCCTCTGGATCATCCTCGGGCACAAGCTGGAGATCACGAAATTCATCGTCGATCAGCCTTTCGGCCTCGGCTAGACTGGCTGCATCGCGCAAGGTCACGAGGATCCCGCGGCCGGCCTCGCGCGCGATGGTCTTATAGCGGATCTTTTTCTCGCGCAGCGCCGAACGCAGATCGGAGACAAAGCGTTCTTCGGCCATGCGCACGACCGCCTCCATATCGACCTCCATCAAGAAATGCACGCCGCCGCGCAGATCCAAGCCGAGGTACATGGGCTTGGCGCCCAGCGCTTGCAGCCACACGGGGGTCGCGGGCGCTAGATTCAAGGCCACCACATAGTCTGGCCCGAGCGCCGCCGCCACGGCATCATTAGCCTTGAGCTGCGCCTCGGTATCGGCGAAACGCACCAGCAGGCCGCGCGCATCGCGCTCGAGGGCCAGGGGTTTCAATTTGGCTTCCTTGAGCGCGGCGCGCACCTTAGTTTCCAGAGCCTCATCGAGCGGTGCGGACCGCACTGTCGAGATCTGAAGGGCGGGGTGCTCCCCGTAGAGATTCGGCAGCGCATAGAGCACCCCGAGAACGATAATGCCCAAGATGAGCAGGTTCTTCCATAAGGGATAGCGATTCATCGCCTAGGTCTATCGCGCTTGCTTAAAGGGTCTTGACGGTGCCTTTCGGGACCGTGTTGGCGACCTGGGCTTTCTGCACCTTAATCTCGACGGCCTTGCCGACATCGATGAGCACGAAATTCTCCCCGACCTCCAAGACCCGGCCGAGCAAGCCGCCGGTGGTGACGATCTCATCGCCCTTGACCAAGGCCTCCATCATCTTCTTATGCTCTTTGTTGCGCTTCGACTGCGGCCGGATCATCACGAAGTAGAACACGACGAACAGAAAGACGATGGGAAGGATATCGAGGAAAAACTGCGCCGGCGGCCGCGAGGGGGCTGCCTGGGCGAAAGCGTCGGCGATGAGAAATTCCATTTGTCCTCCTTATAGCACCTAAACGGCGCGGTATTATGCCACAGGCAAAGCGGTTTGCGCGCGCCGCCGATAATAGTCCGCGACAAACTCCTCGAGACGCCCGAGCTCAATCGCCAAGCGCATCTCCCGCATCAGGGATTGGTAGTAATGCAGATTGTGAAGCGTATTCAAGCGCAACCCGAGGATCTCGCGGGCGCGGTCCAAATGATGGAGGTAGGCGCGCGTGTAATGCCGGCAAGTATAGCAAGCGCAGGTGTCATCGAGAGGGCGAGTGTCCATACGGTAGCCGCTACTCCGGATCCTCACCACGCCCTGGGCGGTGAAAAGATGGCCGTTGCGCGCATTGCGGGTCGGGAGCACGCAATCGAACATATCGATCCCGCGGCGGACGGCCTCGACCAAATCATCCGGGGTGCCCACACCCATGAGGTATCGGGGCCGGCCGGGCGGCATCTTCTCCGCAACGTGGCTCACAATGTCGAACATCAGATCCTTGGGCTCGCCCACCGACAATCCGCCAATCGCGTAACCGTCGAATCCCATCTCGACCAAGCCCCGGAGCGATTGCTCGCGCAGGTACGGGTACATTCCGCCCTGCACGATGCCGAACAAGGCTGAGGCCTGCTCACAATGCGCCTCGCGGGAGCGTTCCGCCCAACGCAGCGATAGCTCCATCGAAGCTTGGGCCGCCTCCGCGGTCGCCGGATAAGGCGTGCATTCGTCGAAGACCATGAGAATGTCCGCGTTCAAGGTCTGCTGGACCTCGACTGCACGCTCGGGTCCGAGGAAGATGCGATCGCCGTTCACGGGCGAGCGGAACACGACCCCCTGCTCCGAGACCGTACGCCGATCGCCGAGACTGAAGACCTGGAAACCGCCCGAATCGGTGAGTATGGGCCCCGGCCAATGCATGAAGCCATGCAAACCTCCGTGGGCCGCTACCACGTCCACCCCCGGCCGTAGCATGAGATGAAACGCGTTGCCAAGCACGATTTGGGTACCGGAATCCGCCAGCTCCTCGGACGTCACGGTCTTGACCGTGCCCAAGGTCCCGACCGGCATGAAGACCGGAGTGTCTATGTCGCCCCGGCGGAGCCGAAGGCGTCCGCGGCGCGCCGCGCCGCAGCTCGCGAGGAGATCAAATTTCATCCGTTCGCCCGGCCGCGTCACGATGATTCCATCATGATTGGCTCACCCACATCGCGTCCCCATAACTATAAAACCGGTACCTCTTTGCGATGGCGTGGCGGTAGGCGCGCAGCACCGGCTCACGGCCCGCAAAGGCGCACACCAGCATCAACAGCGTGGATTCGGGGAGATGAAAATTGGTGATCATCCCAGCGACGGTCTTAAACTGGTAACTGGGATAAATGAAAATATCCGTCTCGCCGCAATACGGGCGCAGCGCACCCTCCGCGGAAGCCGCCTCGAGCGCCCGCACGCTCGTGGTTCCCACGGCGATGACTCTGCCGCCGCGCGCCCGCGCGGCGCGCACTTCCCGGCATACGGTTTCCGTCACTTCCATGCGCTCCCGATGCATGCGGTGATCGCCGATGCGCTCCTCGCGCACGGGCTCGAAGGTTCCCGCACCCACATGCAAGGTCACGAACGCCATGGCGATGCCTTTATCCTTGAGCGCGGCGAGGAGCCTCCGGTCGAAATGTAAACCGGCCGTCGGCGCCGCGACCGCTCCGGGGCGGCGGGCAAAGACCGTCTGGTAGCGTTCCTCATCGACGGCCTCGTCCGGACGGTGGAGATAGGGCGGCAACGGGACATGGCCGGACGCCGCCATCACCTCGAAGAGATCACCCGCGGCGCAAAGCCGGACTTCATAGAACTCTTCATGGCGCCCGAGCACCTCTAAGGTGGGCCCGCCCGCGAGCGTAATACGGGTCCCGCCCCGTGGCGGTTTGCTGGCCCGGATCTGGGCCGTGGCGCGACGCTTGGAGAGCACGCGCTCTAGCAACACCTCGACCGCGCCGCCGCTATCTTTGTGTCCATAAAGCCGCGCCTTCATCACACGCGTGTCGTTGAAGACCAAGAGATCCTCGGGCCGGAGCAGATCCACGATGTCCGCGAACCTACCATCGCCAATCGCGCCCGTCGCCGCGTCTAGGCACAATAAGCGGCTCGCGCCGCGCTCGGCCACGGGATAGCGGGCGATGCGCTCCGGGGGTAGGTAGTAGTGAAAGTCGCTTCGATACATCCTGCCTAGGGTAGCGCGTTGCGCGGTAGAATGCCTCGTGGAGCACGTTCGGAGTATTGCCCGAGTTCGCGCCCCATTACTAGGAGCCAAAGCATTCGAACACGCGGAGGAGGAGCCGCCAGTCTTGTAATCCGTAACGCGTTAGGTTACAGTCCGGCAGGTGATCCGCGGCTTCAAGCACAAAGGTTTGGGCCAGTTCTTTGAGACCGGGTCCAGAGGAGGCATCCAGACACAACACGCTGAACGGCTGCGCCTTATTTTGGGCCGTCTGAATGCGGCAACCGCTCCGAAAGATATGGCGCTTCCCGGGGTGGATCTTCATGCGCTCAAGGGTGACCGGAAGGGTGGTTGGGCGGTGTCGGTAAGCGGGAACTGGCAGGTCACATTTAAGTTCGTTGGGAAGGACGCTAATTTCGTCGATTACGAGGATTATCACTGAAGAGAGCATCGCAATGCGTATGCACAACCCCCCTCATCCGGGCGAGATCATCAAATCCCTTTGCCTTGAGCCCTTGGGCGTGAGCGTCACGCAGGCCGCGAAGGCCCTTGGCGTTAGCCGCAAGACGCTCTCTGCCATTCTGAACGGCCGGGCCGGTATCAGTCCCGAGATGGCCGTCCGTCTTTCCATTGCGTTCGCTACGCCCGCTGAAAGCTGGCTCAATCAGCAAACGCAGTATGAACTTTGGCATGCGGAACGGCGTCGCAAGGAGCTTCGGGTGGCTAGGCTCGCCGCGGCATAACACGCGGGGTCAAGTCTCCCATCGTGCAAGATCACCTCTATTATCTATAAGCTGAGAGACCTGACCCCAACTTGCCGAGGATCTCATACATATAGTTGACAGGCAGTGAGAAGTGACCTTCATTCGGTAGCAAGCGTAGATCAGACCGAGGTAAGGCAGCGGCCAGGTAGCGGGCGTGCGCCGGCGGCACCACCTGATCGCGGCCACCCTGCCAGAGTGTGACCGGTAGCGCGATGTTTGAGATCTCAAAACCCCAGGGATTCGCGTAGAGTGCAAACTCATGCATCGCCGCGCGTGCTCCTTGTCGAAACGCTTCTCGCATGGAGGCCACAAGCAGAGGGCGTATCTCGGGGCGCGTTAACGCCGCGCGGTCGGCATCGTCGGCCAGCGCGGTGAGCAGGGAATAGGCGATCTCCGGATACTTGCCCATAAGCAAGGGTGGGCCGATCCCATAGACAGGCTTTAACAACCAGCGAGCCCGTCGGGCTAAAAAAAAGCCGAACCGAGCGTGCCAACGTTGGCCTTGAAGCGCCCACGGCTCGAAGACCGGTCCGAGGCCACCGACGAGGGCGGCTGCGGTGAGCCGCTCGGGAATAGCGTGCGCGCACGCGAGCGCATACGGACAGCCGCCGGAAACGCCCAGGATCGCAAAGCGCTCGGTACCCAAGACCTTGGCCAATTGCGTGAGGTCCCCCGACCACCTAGCCAGCGTGTGATTCTGCGTAAAATCGGACAGACCGTAGCCCGGACGGTCTACCGAAATCAAGCGCAGCCCGAGCTTGACTGCGGCCGGCTCGAGGACCCGCGCTTCGAGCCGCGAGGCGGGAAAGCCGTGACAGTAAAAGATCGGCTTACCCTCCGGGATCCCGTACTCGCTGAAAGCGAGCATGCGCCCATCGTTAAGCTGGATGCGGGTCACTAAAAGCGGCGCTTTGCTACAATGCCGAACGGTCTTAAGCTTAAGTCGGTCACGCACAAATCCTGAAGCTTCGAACGTTACGTCCGGACCATGAGCACCAATCGCAGGAAAAAATAATGAAAATCGTTATTGCCCCCGACTCCTTCAAAGAGAATCTTACCTCCCTAGAGGTTGCGACCGCCATCGAGCGCGGGATCCGCCGGGTCCTGCCCAAGGCGCGATGCGTCAAGATCCCGATGGCCGACGGTGGCGAGGGCACGGTGCAGTCACTGGTCGATGCCACGGGGGGCAGCCTGCTGCGAAAGCGGGTGCGCGGTCCCCGTGGCGTACTGGTGAGCGCTCGTTACGGGATCCTCGGTGACGGCGAGACCGCGGTGATCGAAATGGCCCAGGCGTCCGGGTTGCCGTTAATCCCGAAAGCAGAGCGAAATCCGCTCGAGACGACCACCTACGGTACCGGGGAGCTCATTATTGATGCCATCGCAAGGGGGATCAAGTCCATTATCATCGGCATCGGCGGTTCGGCGACGGTCGATGGCGGAACAGGCATGGCGCAAGCGCTCGGGGTAAAATTCATAGGCGCCAACGGTAAGGAGATCACCGCACTATGCAGCGGCGGAATGCTCGATCAGATCGCCAGGATCGATATGAGCGGTCTCGATCCGAGGGTGAGAAAAACCCGAATCGTTATCGCCAGCGACGTGGATAATCCCTTGTATGGCCGGCGCGGCGCGGCCTATGTCTTCGCTCCGCAAAAAGGCGCGACCCCGGAGATGGTGAAGCTGCTCGATAGCAATCTCCGGCGCGCGGCGGCGGTGATTAAGCGAGATTGCGGCATCGACGTCGGAAAGCTCAAGGGCAGCGGCGCCGCCGGAGGATTAGGGGCGGGGCTGGTTGCCTTTGCCCGGGCGCGGATTAAAGGCGGCGCGGATCTGGTGATCGAAGCAACGCAACTAAAGCGCTACTTGAAAGATGCGGATCTGGTCATTACCGGCGAGGGGCGGGTCGATTTTCAGACCGCGTTCGGCAAGACGCCGGCAGGTGTCGCGAAGGCGGCCAAGCAATTCCGGGTGCCCGTGGTGGCCATCGGCGGGGGGCTTGCGGACGATGCTCGGGGGGTCTATTTCCACGGCATCGATGCCCTCGAAGCCGGGGCCGCGCGCGACATGGATCTCGCGGAGGCCTTGCGTCTTTCGAGGCAACACTTGGAGAACGCGGGTGAGCGCGTGATGCGCCTGATCTTAATCGGAAAACGCTTAGGTCAACGCCGGGCCACGGGCGCCCTGCGGCCGGGCAAGCGAACGTTTCGCGCGAGTCAACAGTGAGTCGCGGATGCGTCGCTTTCGAGCTCAGAGAAGCGCACCGGCAGCGTTTCCTTGGTGGACAACCTGCCCGCGGGATCTTTTACCACGACGATGAGTTTTTGCGCATCGGCGAGCCCGGCGGGGATCACCATCCTACCACCGCGCTTGAGCTGGTGTAGTAGGGGTGGGGGGATCAGATCGGGCGCCGCGGTGACGATGATTTTGTCGAACGGCGCAATCTCGGGCCAACCGAAATAGCCATCACTGATGCGTGTTTCGATGTTGCGGTAGCCCAACTTTCCGAATCGGCGCTGAGCTTGCTGCGATAACTCTTCGATAATGTCCACGGTGTAGACCTTGGCTGAAAGCTTCGCGAGGACGGCCGCCTGGTAACCTAGGCCGGTTCCGATCTCGAGCACCGTGTCGGTAGCGTTCAGGGCCAGGAGATCGGTCATCAACGCAACGATAAACGGCTGGGAAATGGTTTTGTTATAACCGATGGGCAAGGGCGTGTCGGCGTAGGCGTAGCCCTGGAATTCCACCGGCACAAATTCATGCCGCGGGATCTCGGCCATGACCTGCATCACGCGCGGGTCCAGCGTGGATTTTCCGATGAAATCGACGCACATGCCGGTGTGCGCCTCAATGTCGGAGATCATGTGCTGCTGCATTGAAGCGAAGAGCGGTTCATTCATCTGGGATCACACACGCATGGCCGACATCCCTATCGCGGTCAAAGCGGCTTCTGCCATGGGCCATCGGGGAACAAGGTGAAGAATAGCCTGCAGTTCCTAGCGCTTTCCGTACTGCAGAGGCGTGCCCGTGCGCTGGGCATAGATATAGGTCTCCAGCGCCCGCATCTCAGGGGAATCCGGAGCAAGCTTTTTGCCCCGTACCGGATTTTCGATGCACCAGTTGATCGCGTCTCGCAACAGTGCGACCCGCCCGAGCTGGGCCTGAAATTTCGGGTAAGTCTCGGGGTGGGTATTCGATCCATCCGGATGGCACATATCGCAGGAGACGGCGATAGTGCTCTTTAGCCGATCGCCGCTGTGAAAGATGCGCGAGCCTTCGACGGCCAATTTGTACGTCTCTTGCTGCCAGACATTTACATCCTCGGGGGTAACGCTACCGTAAGTCGATCCCTGGCCCTTACCGATGAGACCCTTGTTGTCGGCCGGAACCACCACCTTGTGCTTGGCCAACTCTTCGGCCATCCAGTCGCGTGCTTCGCCTCTGCGTTTCCATTGCGCCATGGTCGCGTCATCGGTGCCCGGGTCTTGTTTGATGGCGGCCGGGTAGTCGCCGCCCAGCTCCGCCGCCCGCCCCTGGGAGGACATCAGCGACACGAGCGTGAAGATGGCGCCTACGAGAAGTTTGAACGTGCGCATTTTCTTATCCTCCTGAAACGATGAGGTGACTCCTCAATAACTTTGAAGATTAGGCGTCAGCGGCACGGCGCTTTTTCCCTCGCTCGTCAGATAAGCGCTCGCGACCTGAATTGGGTTGCGGTTCCAAAGATTGTAAAGTTTATCGACGAGGCCACCCGCTTTGACGCCGACCGATCCATCCCCGAGCGCGTCGTTGGGATTGAAGGGATCGGCACGGTTCATCTGCACCGTGAGGGCCGGCAACCCCTCGGGCGCATAAGGCCACGGCCAAGCGGTGGACAGCATTCCGTGGAAATGGATGTTGCCGATCCGATGGGTAAGGATCTGGTGGGTATGCCCGTGCACGACCACCACTTGCTTGAAACGCTGCAATAAGGCCTGTACCTCCTCGGCGTCCTCAGTCCAGAAGTTCCACGGACGATAGTACTTGTATAGCGGGGAGTGCGAAAACACGATGAGCGGCGTGGCATCGGAATAGGCAGCGAGGTCGTTTTTGAGCCAAGCCTGCTGCTCCGTCCCGACCTTGAAGCGGCTCTGGATGCCGTTGTCGAGCCCTGCCACCGTCTGCATCCGCTCCATCCCCGTCATGCCACGCTCGCTCCAGAAGTCATCCTCCAGCACACTGTGGAGAACGACAAAGTGAACGCCCTTGTGATCAAACGAATAGGTGGGTTGACCAAACAGCGTGCGCCATTTCTCGCCCATATCCAGAAACCAGTCGTGCTCGCCGACCATCATCTTGACCGGCGCCTTGAGGCTCTTCAGGATCTGCGCGCCGAGCTCGAGCTCCAGGGGTTGTCCCAGTTGCGCGAGGTCACCTCCATAGAGCACGAAATCCGGCTGCGGCGCCATGTGGTTGATGTCGTTGACGGCGCGCAGCAACTGCCGAACGAAGCGGTCATTGAGCTCGCGTTTATAAAGGTGTGAGTCGGAGATATAGGCGAAGGTGAATGCCACCGGACCCGCCTCTCCGGTCGCGGCGTGGGCCACCTGCACCGGCTGGAAGCTGTGGAAGTTGAATTCCACACCGCGCGCGAGCGCGGCTGCAGCGGCGACGGCGGAGAGCTTGAGAAAGCTCCGGCGGTCGAGGTTTTTCAAGCCACGGAACAATGCCTCGCGTTCTTCGTAGTATTTCGTCTCGACGCTCTTAACGATTGTTCGTTTCATCTTTGTGCCTCCAAACTTACCTGGTCCCGCCCATGACCCGCTCTTCAAACGGCAATACGCGACGCTCGGCCATCGCCGTGTCGCGGAAGGGGCGCTTCGCCGCGGCCAGCCTGCGCTGTTCTGTAAAGGCGCGCTGATTTTGCTCCGTAAAGCGCGCGTCGCTAAGCGTAAACATGAACTCCACGACCGCATCGATTTCCTCTTCGCTCAGGGCCAGCGGTTCGATGCCGCCGTCTAGAAACGGATTGGGCTCGCCGCCTTTGTTATAGTGATCCATCACGTCCCACAGCGTCTCCATAGACCCATCATGCATGTAGGGGCCCGTCAGTGCGATATTGCGCAATTGCATGGTCTTGAACGCCCCAATGTCGGCACGATCCTTCGTGACCATGAACCGGCCAAGCTCCGATAGATCGGTCTCGATCGCCAGGCGATCGACCGCTTTCATACCTCCTTCTTGCGCCAGGGCATCGAGAGCCCGGCGCGCTAGCTCTTCGAAATTTTGCTTGCGCGCCGCCACCCCGATATTGTGAAATCGATTGTCGCTGCCGATGGGAATGGAAGGGTTCATCTGGTGACAGCTCATGCAGCGCCCCTTACCATTGAATAGGTTCCAGCCGCGCTTGGCCTCCTCCGAGATGGCCTCCGGGCTGCCCGCTAGGTAGCGATCGAAGGGGGCATCGAGAAACACGAAGGTACGCTCAAAGGCGGCGATGGCCCGCCCCAGATCGTCGTAGTTCGGAGCCCGCCCATAGGCGAAGGAGAACATGCGCTTGTATTCGGGATCATCGGCGATCGCTGCCAGCGCCGCCCCCTCGTTGGCGTGGCCCATCTCGATCGGGTTGACGATGGGCAGTTTCGCCTGTTCCTCGAGGCTCGGGGCGCGGCCGTCAAGAAACATGGTTTGCAGCAAAAAGGCATTCATGGTGGTGGGGGCATTGCGCTTGCCCAGGGCGCCGTTTATTCCCTCCGAGACCGCCCGCTGGTCGGTAAAGCCTCGGCTGACGTCATGACAGGTAGCGCAAGCCACAGTGCCGTCCTTGGACAGCCGGGTTTCGAAGTAAAGCTTCTTCCCAAGCGCCACCCGTTCGGGCGTCATTTTGTTGTCTTCGGGGATCACAAGTCGTTGCCAGATCCCCGGATCCACACCAGGCGGGGACTGGGTTACGTCGCGCTCCGGAAGTAAGCTCTCGAGGAGGGTTTCTTGCTGACCCATGTCGAGGGCGCCGTGGGGTCCACGCGGCCCTGCGGCATTCTCTTGCAACTGCGTATTGCAAGCCCCTAACCACGGAAGCACCATCGTAATTAGTAGAAAAGCCGTGCGATTTCTAATTTTTTGGTACTGCATTGGTGATCCTCTCACGGTTCTCTTGTCCACGCCGTCGGGTAAACCCATTCTCCTGGCGACACCCAGCGGTCGCCTTCACGACAAAATTATAACGCGCGCTGACTATTTTTGGATTTTCGTCCGTTGCGGAAGGCACATGCCAAAGCGACCGCACGTTAGAGCGGCTCTCGTGCAGCACGATCGTGATGGCGATTTGCTCGATCGCCGCGAGCACACAAATCAGCGTGGCCAGCCGAAACGGCCAGGTCGGACCGCCGGCGAACATGAGGAAGGCGGTGCTAGCAGCCACCGCAGCCGCCAACTTAACGCCCCAGGTGTGATAGGTGGGAAAGACCCTGAATTTCAACATACCGATGACGGCAGATAGGGCGGAGCCCGCGATCACCGCCATGATGAAGGGCGCTTCTTGGCGCATGATGTCAGGCCATAACCACCACGCCGTGACCGGGATCGTGACATACATCACCACGTCGCCGGCGGTGTCCAATAGGGCCCCGAGTGCGGATTCCTGCTTCAATACCCGCGCGATGAAACCGTCGAGCGCATCGCTCAGGAACGCTAGTACGAGGACCGCCAAATAGGCCTTCGGCATCCCATGCCAAGCGAGCAGGCCGAGCACGGGCGCCGCGATGAACCGAAAGCAGCTCAGCAAGTTCGGCCAAGTGAGCACGCCGTTGATATTCTCCTGAAGTGCCATTTCGGTAGCCCCAAAAGATTTCGCAAAACATCACCCTCGCGACAGCGTAATGTCAATATGCACCGCAGCGTGTCGATTTACTCCTCTTTCCCTCGCGCGCGCAACCACCAACGGGTCCAGCTGTATTCGATAACAAGGAGCGCGATTCCGGCAGGGATGACGATGAATGCCGGACCCGGTAGCACGATGATCGCGACTACCGCGATGAGTGTCGTGGCGCCGAGCATCACGCCCACGAGCCCCCGGGCTAGTGCATCACCGCGAGATTTCATAGGACGTCCCTCGATCCTGCCGGCGTTAGCGGTTGCTCGATGCGGCGATCCATGCCCGCCGGTTCCAGCGCCAGGGAAAACGCCGCGTACAGGGCCGCGTGGTCGGACAGGCGCCGCCAGGGCATGTCCTTCAAGCAGCGGCAAGTGATCGGGGTCGCGCCGCGATAAAAGATGCGGTCCACGGTCAATACCGGATACCAGACAGGAAAGGTTTTCGCCGGCCGGTCGTTAAGAGTCACGAATACATCCATGAGCCCAAGATGAGTCCGCATTTGGTATTCTGCATGCCGGCCCCAATCATTGAAGTCTCCGGCGATAATCAACGGCGCATGATGAGGGACGTGGGACCGGATGCGTCTCGTGAGCACCGAAAGCTGGTGCCGGCGTTCCGCGGCGCTGAGCCCGAAATGTATGCAGATCACGTGAAGCGGCTGACCGACTTGGGGCAGCGCGATCTCGGCATGCAGCACACTGCGGCTCGCGATGGGACTTCCCGATACGTTGATGTTTTCCCAGAACCGGATGGGATACTTGCTGAGGATGGCGTTTCCGTGATGCCCGGCATCATAGATCGCGTTTTTCCCGTAGGCGCGGTGCGGCCATCTCCGGTCGGCCAAGAAGTCCGATTGCGGCGCGTTCGGCCAACCGTCGATCAACCATTGCCGGTACGCGTGGGCCCCTTGGATCTCTTGCAAAAAGATCAAGTCGACATCGGTTCGTTCCAATGCGTCGCGCATCTGATGCAGGACGAAACGCGCGTTGCCGGTGCTAAACCCTTTGTGAATATTGTAGGTCATCACCTGCAAGGTGAACGCCGGGGCCGCCCCGGCATCGCGGGGCAACGCCGGCTCGGGACCGGAAGTGAGACCCGGGCTCGGTTCCCTCCGGAATTCTTTCGCCACCAGATTCATCAACGGCCGCCCTGTTTCGAAACGAGTTAGATGTTCACAGTGTCGCTAGCTGATGCTGCGCTGAATCTCGGGGATCCAAGCGTTCAAAAGCAGTATGCGTAACAACAGATCCAAGCGCAAGATCGTGCGCTAACGGTGACGCCGACCAGCTTACGCAACTGCGTAGACACGGTTTGCCTTAGGCTGTGTGATTGGGCAGCACCTCAATCTGGCGTATGACGGCGCGCGTAAACTCGCCGCTTGAGGCCTGTCCGCCCAGATCGCGGGTCCTGATGCCCTCCGTCTGGAGCACGGCATGGATGGCCTGTCGTAAGCGGCTAGCGGGAGCCATTAGGTCCAGGTGATCCAACATCATCGCCGCGGCCAGCATGATCGCCGTCGGGTTGGCGATCCCGCGGCCCGCGATGTCCGGGGCTGAACCGTGCACCGCTTCAAAGACGGCAGTATCGGCACCGATATTGGCCCCGGGTGCGACGCCCAAACCGCCGACGAGTCCCGCGATCTCATCGGATAATATGTCGCCAAACATATTGGTCGTAAGTAACATGTCAAACTGGTTCGGATTGATCACGAGCTGCATGGCGGTGTTATCGACGATGCGTTCGTCGATTCGCAATTTGCCTTCGTATTGACGTCCGATGTCGAGCGCCGTCTCGAGGAACAGCCCGGTCAGCGCCTTCAATATGTTGGCCTTATGCACGATGGTGATCCTTTTCCGCCCGTGGCGCAGCGCGTATTCGAACGCGAAATGAGCGATCCGCCGGCACCCCGAACGCGTGATGATCCCCGAGGCCTCGGCGACCGCCTTCGGATCGTCATCGATGGGGATAAAATGCTCAACGCCGACGTAGAGGCCTTCGGTGTTTTCGCGGATGAGAATCAGGTCTACATCCTCGAATCTTCCACCGCGAAATAAAGAGCGGGCCGGCCGCACGTTCGCAAAAAGCTTAAATTGGTTGCGCAGGCTGACGTTTACCGACCGGTAACCGCCGCCTACGGGTGTCGTCAGCGGCCCCTTGAGCGCCAATTTCGTGCGCCGGATGCTATCGATCGTCGCGGCCGGCAAGGGATCGTCGCCCTCCCTCATGGCCTCCATGCCGGCTTGTTGCACGTCCCAATCAAAAGCGACGCCCAGTGCGTCCAAGACCGTGAGCGTGCAATCGATGATCTCGGGCCCGATTCCATCGCCGCGGATCAGCGTGACTGCAATGTTCTCAGTCGTCATAGCCCCCCCTTTGTTTCCAGTTATCTTACGCTAATCCGCCGTTATAAGCGCCGGTTACAGCGATCCGCGCTAGCTTCCATCCACGCGGCTCGTGGTGAAAACGCCAAGATTTTGACATTCGCGAACAGCAGTGGTTTACTAAAATCTGCTCGCCCGGCCGCTTAAGCGATGAATAACGCATCATGAACAGCAGCGTTCTAATTATTGAGGATGATCCCGGCCTGCGGCTAAAGCTCGCAACCGTGATGGAATTCCTGGAGTATCGGCAAATTATCGCCTGCGGCCACGGCGAGTGGGAGCCCCGGCTTCGGGAGGCGGAAACCGTTGAGCTCGTTTTGTTAGGGAGTTGTGGCTCGGCGCGAACGTTGATCGATGTGTTCCGTGCGCTTAAGACCTGCGATCCTTATCGCCCGGTCTTACTCGTCGCGGAAGCGGGCGGATTGCCGAAAAACAACCAGGAGATCGAGGCCGGGATCCTCGGCGAGATAGAATTGCCGGTCCGTTATAAGCAATTCACGGGCGTCTTGCAGAGGGTCGATCTTTATCGACAAAACCGGCATGAGGACGGCACGCCCAGGCCCTTGGAGCTTTTTCGTAGCCTGGTCGGCACCAGTACCGGTATCAAGCGCATACGCAAAATGATCGGGATGGTGGCCGCCACCGATGCGAATGTGTTGATCACCGGCGAATCGGGCACGGGAAAGGAAGTCGTGGCAAGACACCTTCACTACAATTCAAAACGGCGGAGTAAGCCGTTCGTGCCGGTAAATTGCGGCGCCATTCCCGCCGATCTCTTGGAGAGCGAGTTGTTCGGGCACGAAAAGGGAGCGTTTACTGGAGCGATCACCTCGCGGCAAGGCCGCTTCGAGATGGCCGAAGGCGGAACGCTGTTTTTGGATGAGATCGGCGACATGAGCTTGGCGATGCAAGTGAAACTGTTGCGCGTGCTACAGGACCGCACCTTCGAGCGCGTCGGCAGTAACAAAAGCATCACCGCGGACGTACGAATCGTCGCCGCGACCCATGTCAATTTGGAAGAGGCCATCGCCAAGGGCACGTTCCGAGAGGATCTCTTTTACCGCTTGAATGTTTTCCCGATTGAGATGCCGCCGCTGCGGGAACGTATCGAGGATATGCCATTGCTCGTGAACGACCTCGTCGCTCGCCTGGAGCACGAAGGCCGGGGCAGATTACGATTAACCGACCTGTGCCTCGAATCACTGACCGCCTATCACTGGGCCGGCAACATCAGGGAGCTAGCGAACCTGATGGAACGGCTGGCGATCCTCTACCCCGACGGGGTAGTGGACTTACATGATCTCCCGGAGAAATATCAGGCGGTGGAGTTAGCGGAGCGAGCGCCGATTCTCGTGGGCGAGCCGCACGCCGAATCGGTTTCGTCCTTGCCGCGGTTGCCGCGCGGGGGGATCGATCTCAAGGAACATTTGAATAATCTCGAGTGCACGATGATCAAACAAGCCCTCGACGAGGCCCACTGGGTGGTTGCGCACGCGGCTAAGCGATTGAAAATGGGGCGTACGACCTTGGTGGAGAAGATGAAAAAATTTGGGATGCACCGCGCCGAGGAAACGGTGAACGGCTAGTATGCCTGGGCGGGCGACCGCATACTCTTCCAAACCCGCGCAAGTCAAAGCCGATGGGGTGATGAAACCGGTACTGATCTTTCGGCATGTAAACTGCGAAGGGCCTGGTTATTTGGCGGAGTTCTTGGCCTTGCGCGGTATCTCGTTCGATCTCATACGGATTGATGAAGGCGAGGAACCGGCGCGTGATATCGACAGGTGTTCGGCGCTCGTGTTTATGGGCGGTCCGATGTCCGTCAATGATCCCTTACCGTGGCTGGAACAAGAGCTGGCGCTGATTCGGGCGGCCCACACTCGCGGTTTGCCGATATTAGGCCATTGCCTCGGTGGCCAGTTGATCAGCAAGGCATTGGGTGGCGCGATCACTCCCAGTCGCATTCCGGAAATCGGCTGGCGCCCGGTCGAGCGCGCGGGTGGCAAGGAAGCGGAGGGATGGCTTGATGGTTTGCCACCTCGGTTCGAGGTCTTACATTGGCACACCGAGACCTTCAGTATTCCCCCCGGCGCCGCTCGGCTGCTTATGAGCGATCTTTGCGAGAATCAGGCGTTTGCGATCGGCAATACGCTCGGCATGCAATGTCATATTGAAGTCACGGCGAAGATGGTGACCCAGTGGGTGAATGTGTACCAGGAGCAGCTGGCTGCGCTCTCTACGAGCGTGCAGGCCCCCGATGAGATCACCCGTCGGCTTTCCCAACGCGTGAAGGCGCTGCGGCGCATCGCCGAGCGGTTTTATTGCCGATGGCTGGAAGGATTCAGCGATTAATCGCGCCGGCGTCGAGAAGTACGCCGCGCGCTGTTCAAGCGGGATGAGATAGAAAGGCGCAGCACCGCCCGAGCTGCTTCTAACGCGCTAAGGAAGCTCTGCACAAGTGTCGCGAGCAAGCCCAGATGCGCAAAGCCGCGGAGCGAGTCGCCAGACATATCAGGTAGAAAGGCGAGCGACGCGCGAGCGCGACAAAGCGGATGGGCTGCACAGTAATCCTAAATAACCTGCTTTTCTCTGATCTCGTCCAAGGTCTTGCAGTCAATACAAAGTGTCGCCGTGGGCCGGGCCTCGAGGCGCCGGATCCCGATCTCAACTCCGCAGTATTCACAGTATCCGTAGTCGCCCGTGTCGAGACTCGCGAGCGATTCTCCGATCTTCTTAATTAATTTGCGCTCCCGATCGCGGGTGCGCAACTCCAGTGCAAATTCCTCTTCTTGGGTTGCTCGATCATTCGGATCCGCGAAACTCCCGGCGTCGTCCTGTAAGTGCTGAACCGTGCGATCGATCTCCTCGATCAGATCGCGGCGCCAGCCGAGGAGGATCTTCCGGTAATGCTCGATCTGCGCCGGATTCATGTATTCCTCGCCCCGCTTCTCCTTGTACGGAACGAAACCGTCGTACCACGACGCGGTCGCGGCCCCGACACGCGCCACTTTCGCCTTGCTAGCTTTCGCGACCTTCTTCTTGGCGGGCACTGCCCTTACCTCATGTTTAGAAAAAATTAGCGCGCAGTTGTACCAAAAACCCGGGAGGGACGCAACGCTTTTAATCACTAAGGAAGCTCTGCAAAAGTGTCGCGAGCAAGCCCAGATGCGCAAAGCCGCAGAGCGCGTCGCGAGACATATCAGGTAGATAGGAGCGACGCGCGAGCACGCGACAAAGCAGATGGGCTGCGTAGTAACTTTTGCAGAGCTTCCCTAAATGGCTCGCGTCAAACCGAGTTGCTCGGCGGACTTCCAGCCGGGCGCCTGATAATGCGCGATGACGCTCGTGTATAAGCCCCCACGCACATTGAAGCGTGACGTCAGTCTCGCAAATCGCGGCTGGCACGCTGACACGATCTCATTCAAGATCATGTTCGTGACGTCCTCGTGAAAAGCGCCTTGATCGCGGAACGACCAGATGTAGAGCTTGAGCGACTTCAGTTCGACGCACTCTCGATCGGGGACATAGAGCAGCTCTAAGGTGGCGAAATCGGGCTGCCCGGTCTTGGGACATAGACAGGTGAATTCAGGAATTTCTATCCTGATCACGTAGTCGCGGGTAGGGCTCGGGTTCGGAAAGATTTCCAGAGATGCCCTCGGTTTCGTTGGCATGGCGGCGGTCCGTCAAGATTGTTTGAAAGCGCGACGATACTTGACTTGTTCATACTTGTTCATGGCCGCATAGCGCGGATTAGTTCGCAAGTATATACCTATCCGATCTTCCTGGGGCCGACGCCTTTACCTTCATGCGAGTTCCTGCTACAAACTGAGGCGGTGTTTCTTGAACAACGGATGCAAAACGCCTGGTACGGACAGGAGCGCTGGTGCGCCTTGTTGTTGCCGTTGAGCTGGGCCTATCGCGGCGCGGCCTCGGCGAGACGGTTGTTTTATTCGATTCCACTGGTGCATCCGTACACCTGTGCGGCGCCTGTCATTATCGTCGGGAACATCACGGTCGGCGGCACGGGCAAAACGCCGCTCGTTATCTGGCTTGCGCACTGTCTCAGGCGCCAGGGCTACCGCCCCGGTATCGTGACCCGCGGGTACGGGGGACAGTCGACAAGTTGGCCGCGGCGGGTAGCACCCGATAGCGATCCACACAAGGTCGGCGATGAATCAGTGCTCGTCGCAAGGCGTTGCAACGGCCCCGTGGTGGCCGCCGGCCGCTGGCGCGCACAAGCCGTTGAACAGTTGGTAAACGACGATAAATGTGATGTGATCGTGTGTGACGATGGGTTACAGGATTATGCGCTCGCAAGGGACGTTGAAATCGCGGTCGTTGACGGGGTTCGCCGTTTCGGCAATGGCCTCCTGTTACCCGCCGGACCTTTGCGCGAGCCGATCGATCGATTAATGCGCGTCGACCTGATTGTCACCCGTGGTGAAGCCCTCGATAACGAATATGCGATGAGCTACCGAGCCTCGGTAGCCAACACCGTGGCTGACGATACGGCGGTGCGCACCTTGGATGAATTGCGCGGGCGGCGCGTCCATGCCGTTGCGGGGATCGGACACCCGGCGTGTTTCTTTTCGCTATTGAGAGGCTTCGGTATCGAGACGATCGAGCACCCGTTTCCGGATCATTACGGCTTTTCTCGCCGCGATCTCTCATTCACCGATGGGCTTCCTGTCATCATGACCGAGAAAGATGCGGTAAAATGCCGGCACTTCGCACCAGCCGATGTTTGGTATATTCCCATACAAGCCGAGCTGCCATCGGCCTTCGAAAAAAAATTTATTACACTATTGACAAGTAAGATCAATGGACAAGCGTCTTCTTGATATTTTGGTGTGTCCTTCATGCAAAGGCCCGCTGCTGTACAAGCGAGCAGAAGCCGAGCTTATCTGCCGCGCCTGCCGTTTAGCTTATCCGATTCAAGATGATATTCCGGTGATGCTGGAGGACGAGGCACGCTGTATGCCACCGGACGAGAAACTCTAGTTGGATTTTCGCGTCTACATTCCTGCGCGCTACCAGTCTACTCGCCTGCCGGGCAAACCTCTGGCGGACATCGCAGGCAAGCCCCTCATCCAGCACGTTCATGAGCGCGCGCTACAAAGCGGCGCCTCGGCGGTGATCATTGCCACCGACGATGAACGCATTCGTGCGTGCGCGCTCGGTTTCGGTGCAACGGTTTGCATGACCTCTGTGCATCATCGTTCCGGGACGGAACGGCTGGCGGAAGCGGCGGTGGCTTTGAACGAAGACGAAGATGCCATTATCGTTAATTTACAGGGTGACGAACCGCGCGTAGCGCCCGCGTTGCTGGCCCAGGTCGCGGGCCTCCTCGATGACCGGCCATGCGCTGAATTGGCGACCCTATGCGCGCCTCTCGGCAGCGCGATTGCGTTGCGTGATCCTAATATCGTCAAAGCCGTGGTGGACCACGAAGGCTACGCGCTATATTTTAGCCGCGCGCCGATCCCTTGGGATCGCGAGCAGTTCGGCGCCGAATCGGCGGCGAGTAAGATGTCCTTGGCGGATCGCGCTTATTTGCGGCACCTGGGGTTGTACGCCTATCGCGTTAAAACCCTTAAGCGCTTAGCGCGGCTAGAACCCTGCGTTTTAGAACACCTCGAAGCACTTGAGCAGTTGCGCGCCTTATACTATGGCTATCGCGTCGCCGTAGCCGTCGTGCAGCGCGAGATAGAACGTGGCGTCGACACTCCTTCGGACCTGGAATACATACGGCGGGTATTCGAACGGGATCACTAAGCTCGCGGTGCGGTGTGACGCTCTGAGTGTTTGCAGTTGAGCGTATATGTTGTAAGCTTTTCAGCGAGGCGCACCGAAGCGACGGCGGGCGCGCTTCTAAGGGTGTTAGGTGTGTTTAACGAACCGATTTCGTTAAGCCGTGGATAGGCTCACCGATTCCAGGTGCCAACGGGATCTTAACCGTTCGTTAAGGTTTTTTTTGATGTGTGAGGTTGATTGAGTATGTCCGATCGTGAACACGGTACGGTTAAGTGGTTTAATAACTCTAAGGGTTACGGTTTTATACAGCGCGATAAGGGGGACGACGTCTTCGTGCATTTTCGTGCGATCCGGGGAGACGGCTATCGCTCTTTACAGGATGGCCAACGTGTGGAGTTTTCCGTCAAGGAAGGTCAAAAGGGTCTGCACGCGGAAGATGTCGCCGTGATGGCCTGAGAGGTTGAGCGCTGAGCGGACAGGTGCGTCGATCCGCAGCCCCGTTTGGCCTCCAGTTATCGGGCGCGATAAATAATGCGCCCTTTGGATAAGTCGTAGGGTGTCAGTTCGACGGTCACGGTGTCGCCGGTGAGGATACGAATGTAATTTTTTCGCATCTTGCCGGATATGTGAGCGGTCACGACATGCCCGTTGGCGAGTTGCACGCGAAATATGGTATTGGGTAGGGTTTCAACGACCTTGCCTTCCATTTCAATGTGTTCTTCTTTTGCCATGATCTCCGGTTGTAAGTCCGCGCGGTGAGAAAACGGCGCATTGTGACGCAATTGGGGGCATAGCGCAAAACGCCGAGCTTAAGGATAGCGCTTTGCTCTGGCGCTGGGAGACCAGCTTCCGTCGCAATAGTACTCTAGGGGTTGAAACTCTGCCTTATAGCGCATTTTTCCGCAGGCATCGATCCAATATCCGAGGTAAAGCCAGCGTAAGCCCTCCTCCTTGGCCTGCGCGATCTCATAAAGTACGGCGTAACGTCCGAGGCTCGATCGTTCCTTATCGGGGTCGAAAAAGGTGTAGACGGCGGATAACGCATCATCGATACGATCCACGGCCGCCATCGCAACTAGGTCGATACCGCGCCGAAATTCGTAAAATACCGTGTTCGCCCACGGTGCGGCCAGAAAGTTGATGAACTGCTCGGGCGTGAGGTCTTCCATGGCGCCGCCGGGATGCCGCGCAGATACATAGCGGCGGTAGAGAAAATAATGGTCCATTGTAAAGGCGGGTGCGACCGGACGGACTTCCAAATATTGGTTATGCAACCAGGTCCGCCTTTGGTTACGGTTTGGGCGGAATGAGTCGATCGCTACCCGTACCGGAACACAAGCGCGGCAAGCCGGGCATTGCGGCCGATACAGATACTCTCCGCTGCGCCGGAATCCATTGGCAAGCAAGGCCGAATAGAGGCCATTGTTCATGGGGACAACCGGATCGGCAAACAGCGTGACCGCCCGTTGCTCCGGCAAATAGCTGCACGGATGCGGCGGCGTTATATAGAACGTCGTACGGGAGGCCGGTCTTGCGGATTGCTCTGCCATGCTTTTTCGCTTATCAATGTCGGGCACCAACGATCGAGCATTGCGATGAATCGGCTACGGGGGATCCGAAGAGCCCCCAAACGCTCGATATGTTGGGAATGCACCTGACAGTCAATTAGTTTGAAATCCCATGTGAGTAAATGCTGCGCGAGCCGCACCAAACAGATCTTAGACGCATCGGGCCTGCGGCTGAACATCGATTCAGCAAAAAAAACGCGGCCAATGCATATGCCGTAGAGCCCGCCGACCAGTCGATCATCATTCCACGCCTCGATGGAATGTGCATGACCCTCTCGGTGCAAGGCAGTATACGCGTCGATCATCGCGGGCGTTAACCAAGTCCCTTGGCCATCCTTGCGGGGCTCCGCGCAGGCCTCGATGACCTGTGGAAAACTCCGGTCGATGGTAATTTCGTACGCGCATCGCTTGAGGCTGCGCCGCAGGCTGCGCGAAATCACCAAACCCTCCGGGAATAATACGCTGCGCGGGTTCGGCGACCACCACAGGATCGGCTGGGTGCTCTCGTACCAGGGAAAGATCCCATGGCGATAGGCTTCGAGCAAGCGGCGGGTGCCGAGGTCGCCGCCGATGGCGAGGAGGCCGTCGGGCGCTTCCAGAGCCTGTTCCGCAGCCGGAAACCCGCAAGTCATCCGTTGCTCGGCGATCCAATAAAGAAGCGTTTCCACGGAAGAGTTGGTGCGGCAGTGAGCGAAATTAAATTCGGGAAACGCCCGGCTTTGCCGCGCTGAGGTTGCTTTGGTGGTGGATTAAGGCAGTTTTATCCGCATAGCCTGGCGGTCCAGATAATCTTCATACGCCTTACCGATCCCCTTTCCCAATCCAATACTGGCCTTCCAGCCAAGTCGGTGTAAGCGTGTAACATCAAGGAGTTTGCGCGGAGTGCCATCCGGCTTGCTTGAATCCCACTCGATATCTCCCTCGAATCCAATTGTCTTGCGCACTAACGCCGCCAGCTCTCGGATCGTTAGGTCCTCGCCACAACCGATGTTGATGAGCGGTGGCGCCGCCGCGGATACACACAGCGGCGAAAACTCGTTGTCCGGAAGGTTCATTAGGTATACCGCGGCATCTGCGAGGTCATCCGAATACAGAAACTCCCGCTTCGGTTGGCCAGTGCCCCACAGTGTAACCCTACTCGCCCCATGAATTTTCGCCTCATGCATTCTCCGTATTAACGCCGGCAGAACGTGGGACGTCTCAAAATCATAATCATCCCCTGGTCCGTAAAGGTTGGTTGGCATCGCCGCGAGATACTGTGTACCGTATTCGCGATTGTATGCCCAGCACATTTCGATGCCGGCAATCTTGGCGACTGCGTAAGGGCGATTCGTAAGCTCCAAGTGCCCACTCAGCAGATACTCTTCCCTCATCGGCTGCGCACAATCGCGCGGATAAATGCAGGAGGACCCAAAAAAAAGCAGCCTCTTCACGCCGCTTTTCTTCGCCTCATGAATAACGTTCGTCTGTATCGCTAGATTCTGGTAGATAAACTGCGCCGGAAACTTCCAGTTGGCCCAAATACCACCCACTTTCGCCGCGCACAAGAACACGAATTCCGGCCGTTCAGTCCGAAAGAAGGTCTGAACCGCCCCTTGGGCTGTCAGATCCAGCTCAGCATGGTTACGGGCCAGCGTGTTGCGATACCCATCGGCCTTCAGCTTGCGGCAGACGGCAGAGCCGACCAGACCCGCATGGCCAGCTACATAAATCTTCGCGGTTTGATCCATCCTCTATTCACTGTAATTATACACTTTATAGCCTTCGCGGCGGCAAAGCTCGTCGCGCTCCGCTTGCTTTAGGTCTTCGCGCACCATCTCCGCGACAAGTTCTGTGAACGTGGTCCGTGGGCGCCAGCCAAGCTTCTCGCCTGCCTTGGATGGATCTCCAAGCAGCGTCTTGACCTCGCTCGGCCGGAAGTAATGGGGGTCCACGGCAACCACCGCGCCGCCGTCACGGGTTCCATGTCCCGAAACGGCAATGCCAACCTCTTCGACACCCTGCCCCCGCCATTCGATCTCCATCCCGACCTCGCGAAAAGCCAGCTCCGTGAACTCTCGCACGGAATGCTGTTCGCCGGTGGCTATGACGAAATCCTCGGGCTGTGCCTGCTGAAGAATGAGCCACTGCGCTTCGACATAATCACGGGCGTGGCCCCAATCGCGTTTCGCATCAAGGTTTCCCAAATAGAACCGCTCCTGCAGCCCAAGCTTGATGCGCGCGGCGGCGCGTGTGATCTTGCGGCTGACAAAAGTCTCGCCGCGGATGGGGGATTCGTGGTTGAAAAGAATGCCATTGCAAGCATATATGCCGTACGCTTCGCGGTAGTTAACGGTAATCCAATAGGCATACAGCTTCGCCGCGCCATAAGGGGAGCGGGGATAGAATGGAGTGGTTTCCCTTTGAGGCACCTCGCGGACGAGGCCGTAGAGCTCCGAGGTCGAGGCCTGATAGAAGCGTGTATGCTTTTCAAATCCCAGGATGCGGATCGCTTCCAGTAATCTTAGTGTTCCGAGCGCATCGGAGTTCGCCGTATATTCGGGCTCCTCAAAGGACACCGCGACATGGCTTTGTGCTCCGAGATTATAGATCTCATCGGGTCGCACCTTTTGCACGGCGAATATAAGACTGCTCGAGTCGGTCAGATCGCCGTAGTGGAGAATGAATCTTCTATTTTCCTCATGCGGGTCCTGATACAAATGGTCGATTCGATCTGTATTTAACAACGAGGTCCGGCGCTTGATGCCGTGCACCTCATAGCCTTTCTTTAACAAGAACTCGGCCAGATAAGCGCCGTCCTGCCCGGTGATACCCGTGATCAAAGCAACTTTTTTTCTCATGTTTGTAAAACGCCCATCGCCGTCACTCCACTTACCCCGCTCAGTCACCTAGGCTCGGACGATCCGGCCGGACGCTCCAAGAACTCAAAGAGCTTGCGCGGGTACTTTAGCAGTATTTTGAAAAGATTAGTTTCCACGCCGTTTTCACGGCACGCCCGAACGATTTCCTGGTTGGTGATCCATTTGTTCTCGATCCCACGGTTACTGACCCCCCCTCGGCGCATCTTTACAATCACGCGATCGAGGTAGCTGTAAGGGAGGTTCTTCCGCGCGAGAAATCTCACCAGCAGCTCGTAATCCGCCGCCATACGGTAGTCGGTCTTGTACAACCCGTACCTTTCGTAGCAGGTCTTCCGGGTAAAGAAAGTCGGGTGCGCCGGCATCCACCCGTAGGCGAACCGCCCTGGTTGAAAAGAAGCGGATCGATAGTACCGGATCGTCCGGTCCGTGTTCTCTCGGTCGACGATCACAAGGTCGGCAAAAAGGGCATCGATATCCTTGTCAACAAATTCCTTGACGACGGTGGCGATGACGTCCGGCCCCGCATAGACATCGTCCGCATTCAAGATCCCGATGATCGATCCCGACGCCAAACGTATCCCTTTGTTCATGGCGTCGTACATACCGCCGTCGGGTTCCGAGACCAGCACGGCGATTCTTTCTCGAAACGGCGACAGTACCTCCAGCGTGCCGTCGGTTGAACCCCCGTCGATGATGATATGCTCTATGGACGGATAACCCTGACCGCTAACCGACCGCACCGTGTCCACTATCGTACTGGCACTGTTAAGACACACACTCACGATCGATACCTGAGGCCGCGCCTCGGCGAAATCCTTCGACTTCTCCGCATCGGTTACCACGATTCTAACCGATGCAGATTGTCCTGCCATGCTATGAGAGCGGGTTGCCTTACCACTCCGTACTCGATTCGTATCCGAGTTGGAGCAACAGATGGCCCGCGGATTCTCTAAAGAGCATCCTGAGCAAAGGCGTGAATTCTTTTTCCCACTGTTTCGGCGCACCACTGCGCACATGGCTCTTCTCGCGTTTCCGGCGGTGCTTGATACTCTTCCTTTCAGCCAACGCAACGCCCCGTGCAACCACCGACGGTGGGAATCCATAGTGCTCGAGCAGCCTGCGGAAGATATCGGCCTCGTTCCCGATCACGTCTTCGTAACGCACTTCCATGATCCGCGGGTTCGAAAAGTCCCAGCGGCGCATCTGCTCGAAATGAGGGGATCGCCAAATCAATTCCAGGATCATGCCCCGCTCCGGGTCCAGCGTGTTGATATACTCCTGATACGACAATCCGCGGGGAAACCTCTCGGGCACATGCTCAACGTAGCGTCCGAAATACGGGTGGGCGGTAAGAGATCGCCACGCGAATCCCGGATCATGGCACCATGCTTCGCGAGTCCAGCGATGATAATGATAACCGGAAACGACGAGATCACGCGGATCCCGAACGAAATGACTGCCCCGGTACTCCGGCAATCGATCCCAGGCGATATCACTACGGTTATTGACACTGAGAACTCGCTGACGCGAGTCATGCAGCGCCGCATGTTCAAAACGCGCATAGTCGGAAGTGAAATGCCCATAGTAGAAGCCAAACTCTGCGCTGAGCGCTCGCATGATCGACAGGTAGTAAGACGTAAGGCATTTGTGGTAGGAGAAGTGAACGACGAGATCGCACCCAAGCGCCTTTCGCGTTCCCAAACGGACCAGGGCAAAATGAAAGCGGCGCACCCGATCGGCGAGATCACGCAGATGCGAAACATACATTACGCAACCCCTAGCAAGAACATCATCGCGCTCCGGAGGCGTCTTGACTTACCGGCATTGTCACGGCACCCCGGCCGCCGGCCCCGCGAACCCGCCAGCGCGCCCCGAAGCCCTCCAACTGTTGCGCCGAGTAGAAGTGCCGGGCGTACCGCGATCCGTAGATCTCGTCCAAGAACTCAGTGTCGAACGCGATGCCCGCGCGAAACCGCATATACGCCTTCGCATATCGCTTCTGGCTGCCCACGTTCGTTGCTTCCAGGCGCAGATTGGGTGCATCGAGGAAATCGCGCAGCACGGCCTCCTTCCGCTCGTCCGGCAGCTCCACTTGCAACACCAGCACCGACGAGGCCCCGATCGAATAGGTTGCGTGGCCTACCTGCGGGTCAAACGCCGCAGCCAGCAAGTCCAACCCCAGCACATCCCGGATCTCAGCGTCGAACCAACGCGCTGGCTGGCTGTGCGGGTACTTGCGCATGAACGTCGCCACCATGTCGTTGACCGGATCACCAGGACGGGTTATACCCAGGCGCCGGAGGAACGCCGACACGCGGGGGTAGCGGCTTAGGAGCCCTGCCACGAACACCTCCCTCTTACCGAATCCGTACGAATCCAGATTCTGAAAGAACGCCGACACATTCCGCGCCAGCGGATCGCGCGTAGCCGTGATCAACTTGAACGGCCGGTCTGTTTCGAGCACCTCGCGGCGCACGCGCAGAGCATTTAGCATGTGTAGTTTGGGCCCGCCGTGATCCCGGTTCCATTTCTCTACGATCTCTACGATTCTCGGACTCAAGCAGTGTGTGTGCGCGGTGTCATACGAATCCAGCCGCTTGCAGGCCTGCTCGATTGTCTTCGAACCGACCTTCCCCATGGTGTGGATGAGCAGGGGTATGCGTGCCATATTATGCTTGTCCTAAACATGCCCCGCGGGCCGGGAATGCAACGCCTTCCAGATACTTGTCGCAAGGCTTGCGGCATCGAGACCATGCGCTCGGAGCACCTCGTCGTTCGTCCCACAGGCCTGAAGTCCCCGAATCCCGAACCTCGTGAAACGCGCTCCGTTCAGGGCACCCGCTTCCGCTAGCGCCGCGCCGATCATCTCGCCCTGGCCCCGGTGATATAGTGATTGTCGAGCGTGAAGATATCCGGGCAACCTGAAACGCTATCCCTGAGCCAAGTCTGATCGATCCGATTGAGCCACGGCAGCTCCACCACCTTCAACCAGACGCCCCTCTGCTCGGCGAGAATCTCGGCGGCCCGCCAAGCCTGTGACAGCATAACTGGACCGTACGCGAAGATCACGGCATCGCGCCCTTCCCGGAGCGTAACCCCCCGTCCTTCTTCAAAGCGGTAGCCGCCGGGCAACTCGAATGGGATCTCCCAGGGGACCGACACCAGGCGAATGTAACTGCTCTCCGATATCCTTCGCGCACAGTAGTCAACGGCCAGCTCGACCGCGTGCTCCGTGGCCGGCTCGATCATCACGAGCCCGGGTACCGCCGCCAGTGCCGCGATGTCGCGTACCGCCTGGTGAGAATGCCCGGGGCCTCCAGGTACGATCCCCGCCAGCGAGCCGACATAGATGATCTTAGTCCGTTCGGTTGCGTTGTTGTAGATCTGCTCATTTGGCCGCGCCGACAGAAAGCACGCAAAGGAATGCACTACCGGCAGAAGTCCGCGCAGCGCCATGCCGCCTGCCTGCGACACCATATCCTGCTCCGCAATTCCACATTCGAAGAACCGGTCGGGAAACGCCTGCCGGAACGGGATAAGGCCCGTATCCAACATCAGATCCGCATCCAGAGCCACGATCCGCGGATTTCGGCACGCCTGGTCGATCAGCGCTCTCGAATATGCGTCTACGAGCCTCTGCGGTCTTGCGCTTGCGGGCCGATCCTGCGCCACCGCGGCTTCCAGCGACAATGGCGCCGCGTTGACCGCCTGGAGCTGCCGGTCAATCGCCGCGACGATCTCTTCCACCGCTCTCGCGTACGAATCGGCATCGGGCGCGCCGCTGTGGAAGCGGTAACGCTCTTCGTAGGGAGCCATGGCCGTGTGCTCCATGAAAGAGACCCCACGGCCCTTGATGGTATCTGCGATTATCACCTGCGGCTTGTCTCTTACCTTTGTAACCCTCGCTATCACCGGAGCAACGGCATCGAGATCATGGCCGTCGCAGCGCTCGACGTGCCACCCGAAGCTAACGAGCTTGCTTTCCAGATCACCGAGATCGCTGACTTTCGATACAAAAGTATCCGATTGCAGCTTGTTGTGGTCGACGATGACGGTAAGCTCGTGCATCCCGAAGTTTGCTGCGGAGGCCAGGGATTCCCAGATCTGTCCTTCCTGCAACTCGCCGTCTCCGGTAAGCACGAAGATCCTTTGGTCGATACCTCGCATGCGGTTGGCGATTACCATGCCTTTGGCCTTTGATATGCCCATGCCCAACGATCCAGTATTCGTGGCGACGCCGCGTGTCGACGTGTCGGGATGCCCGGGCAAGCCATCCACACGACGGAGTCGATGGATCAGATCGAGATCGAGTTTGCCCAACCCGGTCAGCGCCGCGTAGAGACCGGGGACGTCGTGACCTTTCGAGGAAAAATAAAGGTTTGGCGGACGTCCGCGCGAGCCGTTCAGCTCATTCAGATGGATCCAAGACACGATATCCAGGCTCGAGAAACTCGAGCCGATGTGGCCCGAGCCTGCCCGCGCGATCATGTAGAGTGCGTTGAGCCGGCAGAGATCGGCAAAGATCCTGGTTTTCTTTACCGGCCCGATCGGGAGCTTGAGCACCCGTTCAAACTCCGCTTTCGGGACGTAGTGCAGTGTCCCCCGCACCGATTCGCCTAGCTGATCCCCCACGGTGTTTGTCCCCTTGAATCAGATCAAGCGTTGTATGGAAAGGGAGGCCGATCCACGGGTGGCAGGGTCGCCATCCCGGACTCGATCAGGTGTTCCGCGTACCACCAGTCGCGAAGGGTGTTCACATCGAGTCCCTCATCGTCCGAGGTGAAAAACGGCATGCTCACTTCACCGGAGATGGTGCGTCCCTCGAATACGATCCTCGTCCAGGCGATCTCGAGACTGGCGTTCTGGACGAAAACGGGTGGCAACGATTGGTATTGCCGGCTGTGCCACGGCGTCGCACCGTCGTTCACCGGTAGCACCGGTACCATTCTCCTTCCTCGGATCACCCACATCTTGGCTGGATGCTGGGCACACCGTTCCACAGCACGCAGAGAATCGACCCCTTGTTCGGTTAGAAACTCTTGCCATGCGCGGCGGATCGTTTCCGGCTTGCGGAAAGGGCTCGTGGGTCGCAGAATGCTGAAGCAGTCATACACGCGCCCCTCTTGCTTGAGCCGCATAAGGGTGTATTCGACAAAATCGATGTCCGGTGAGGTGTCGCCAGCAAGCTCCCCGGGACGCAGGAAGGGCACTTCTGCGCCGTAGTGACGGCCAATCTCCGCATACTCCCCGGAATCCGTCGAACAGAACAACGGCGTCGAAGATCCCGCTGTCGAGTGCTGCCCTGACCGTGTAGGCCAGCACGGGATGCCCGTGCAAGGCGCGCACGTTCTTACCGTCAATCCGCTTGGAACCCGAGCGGGCGGGAATCAGTGCAACGATGCTCAAAGGTTTTTGCTGCACAATGATAAGCTGTGCTAAATGCGCCTCGGGTCAACGTTGAGGCAGACGTTCTTAAGATTTGAATAAATATCCAGGGCTTCTGTTCCCGGCTCCCGGCTGCTGTTGCCCGACTGTTTGAGTCCTCCGAAAGGTATATGCGGCTCGCTGCCATGGGTGCCCGCATTGACCACGGCCACGCCCGACTGGACCTCATAGCAGAACTGCAGGGCGCGGTCGAGACTGCGCGTGTGGATGCAGGCGGTGAGGCCGTAGGGCGAGTTGTTAGCGAGCAGCAAGGCCTCGTTAAAATCCCGCGCACGGTAAAGACAGGTTATTGGCCCGAACAGCTCGCGCATCGAGATCTCATCGTCAGGCGCGACATTGTCGATCAGCGTCGGCGCCATATAAAAGCCCCCTGCGTGGGATGGGTCGGTCAAACGGCGACCGCCGATCAGGACACGTGCTCCGGCACCTTCCGCCTGTGCTATAGCGGTAAGCATTCCGTTGAGTTGCCGTTCGTTGATGACGGGCCCAAGGTGGTCGCCGTCTTCCGGCCCGAGTTTGAGCGCCCTCGTCGCCTCCACTAGCATGTTCCGAAAACGATCATAGATCGTATCGAAGACGATGATGCGGCTGCCCGCCGCGCAGCGTTGGCCTGCGTTGGAGAAGGCCGAGAGGCACACCCACCGCACGACGTATTCGAGATCCGCGTCGTCGCACACCACGAGAGGATTCTTGCCGCCAAGCTCTAGCGAGATCTTGGCAAGCCGCCGCGCGGCGATCTCGGCTAGCAACTTTCCGACGGCCGTCGATCCTGTAAAGCTCACCACCGCAACGTCCTCGTGCTCGACGAGCGGTTGACCGGCCTCGGGCCCAAAGCCCTGCACTACGTCCAGCACCCCCCTCGGCAACCCAGCCTCCTGCGCGATGGCAGCCACAATCCAGGCGGTGGCGGGCGTGTCTTCGGCCGCCTTCAGCACCACGCTGTTCCCGCAGATCATGGCGGGAAAGATTTTCCAAGCTACATTAGCGATGGGTGTATTAGCGGGAACGATGAGCCCTGCGACACCGCACGGCTGGCGTATTGTAAAGTTGTACTTGCCCGGTGCGGCGCTTGGTATGGTGCGCCCGAACAGCCGCTGCCCTTCGCCCGCGAAGAAGCGCCCGCAGGCGATCGCCCCCTCTGTCTCGCCGAGTGCATCCTTGAACGACTTTCCGGTCTCCAGCCTGACGATACGCGCGATCTCTTCGCGTCGCGCCTCCATCGCGTTGCAGATAGTGTGCAGGATGTTGCCCCGCTGTACGGGAGGTAAAGCGGCCCACCTCGGCCATGCCGCTTTCGCCGCTTGCACGGCTTCAGCGATATCCTCGCGGCCCGAGCGCGCGACTTGGCAAAGCTTCTGTCCGTCGTGGGGATTGAGCTTGTCGAAAAGTTTGCCGCCCTGAGCCGGCCGCTGTGCGCCGGCAATCCAGTTCGGGATTTCCGGCGGCACAATCGCAGTCTGCCCGATCGTCACGTTTTGACTACCAAGCCGTCCAGCCGCCGTCGATCACGAGGTTAGCGCCGGTCATGTACGACGAAGCCTCCGAGAGAAGAAAAAGCAGCGCGCCGTTATACTCGTCGGCCCGCGCCATTCGTCCGAGCGGAACGCGGGCGCTGTAGTGCCTGACAAACTCGTCGTCTTGATGATTATAAACACCACCAAAGGTCAGGCTGTTGACGCGAACGTTGCGTTCTCCCCAGTACGTCGCGAGATAACGCGTTAGATTCAACAGCGCCGATTTGGATACGGAATAGGATACCGGTTTGAAAAAATCGTGACCTTGTTTGCGACGATACTCGTAAACGCGTTGGTCCGGCGAGACCAGTCCGTAGATCGAATTTATGTTCACAATCGAGCCCCGGCCCAGCTTCGCCATGTTGGCACCGAACACCTGTGAGGCCAAGAAGACTCCCTTGACATTGACTTCCATGACTTTGTCCCAGGACGACTCCGGATAACTTTCGAACGGACCGTTCTCCGCCACCGGCGCGTTCGGAGGCGCATCGAGCGCGGCGTTGTTGATCAAGCCATCCGGCACGCCCCAACGCGCGGTGATTTCCTGCAATGCTTGCTCGACCGACGCACGGCTGGTCACGTCGCACGACAGGAACATCGCATTTTCGTTATCCGCCAGTTCGCCAAGGCAGTTCCTTACTGCGTCCGGATCGGCCTCAACGTCCAACACGACCACCTTCGCCCCCGCCTGCGCCAGGGTGCGAGAAAACTCGCGTCCCAGTAGTCCCAGGCCGCCGGTCACCACGATCACCTCGTCGGTTACAGTGAACAGGTCCCCCAGCTTAGTCTCCACGCCGTCACGTACTCAAAACACAAATGTTATCAGAACGGACTGTCGTGCGGGTGCACGGATGATCGCATCGTCTTGCACGGTCAAAATGGGTTTCACTAGGTCGACGAGCGAACCAGGATTCAAATCTCTTACAGCTGACAGCATGAACGAAGGTGGTGAGCCGTTCAATCGCCGCTCATCATGGACGACAGATTCGTCAGACATTAGATAGGGAATCCTCAAGTTCGGAAACCGTCCAATTGAGACCTAAGAGCGCCTGCTCGAATGCGTGATTCTCAAGGGGGCACAGCAAGGGCGCTAGGTTTCTGCGTTCGCCGTCGCCGGGGAAAAGCGGAAACCAAGTTGAAGTGGGGAGAGAATAGTAAACGGTCAACACGTAGCGTGACCGTGCTTGAATACGGCCACCGTAATGGAAACAGCGGTTAGTATCGCAAAAAATAGCTGTACCCTGAGGCCCAGTACAGACTTTCTCTCGACCTTGACCAACGATTCGATACACCTCTTCGTCCTCCAAGCGACCGGTGCGGTAGTTCAACTGCCGGGCCACTGTATGCGATAGTTCCGCCGGAAGGGCAGTAAAGGGTCCGGTCTCTGCATCCACGTCGGTAAGGTAGATGAGCACCTTGATCTGCATGATATCTTCAGGATCGCGGTGATACAGGTGCGATGACCACTTCAGAATTTCTCTGCAGCTCGCCCGGTTGATATCAAAGCCAAACAGAACCGGGAGACACCCAAAATAGCGGATAATAGGGACGATGAGATTAGGGTCTAGAGCGAGTTGCGCAATTGCTGACCCGGAATCGAAGTCCTTTTGGGAACTTGCAATATAATCAAGGCTTCCCTTCGACGGCAGTTCGTCGGCTTCCCGTTGTACAATCTTCTTCCTAGCCTCCGCCTGGGCTATATCAAATGGACGATACCCCTTTAAGCGTACGATGCCGATGCTCTGGCCAGGTTCGATCCTAAAGTCAGGATAGATGAGCTTCTCTTGGAAGCTAGCAATATAATCAGCACCTAGCTTTCTTCTGACCTCAAAAATCTCATGCTTCAGTGCCTTTGCTATTTGATGATAAAACAGTCGCTCAGCTACCGTCCCTCGGGTGCGAATATAGTCGCGATCGAGCAAATGAACTAATTTTTCGAGCTTTGCTTGACGGTGATCGTCTTGTGAAGGCTGGCGAGTCGGTATTTTCAACTTCTGCGAGAGCGCCGTCCGCGTGAGACGGGCGCGTTTGCGTAACTTCCGCAAGGTTCCCGTAAGGTGAGTAAGGAACGATTGCCCCATATCCTTCTTCAGTTTTTCGCCGGGATTCGATGGCAGGTGGCCATCAACAGACCTTAAAGATGATGTCCTCTACCACTTGCGGATCGCGAACGCCACTCCATATCCGACTTCATCAAAGGCCCAGGACGAAAACCGTGGATCGTCGGCGACGATACGGCACCACACTTCCCGCAGTTCCGGGGTCGTCGGGTGACCAATGTCGTCGAAGACGATCGCCCCTCCGACGGCAAGATAAGGTAGCACATCGCAGAGATCCTGCGCGGCGCCGAGACTCGAATGGTCTCCGTCGACCGTTATTAGATCGAATACGGCATCGGAGTGATCCGCAAAGTACCGAGGCAGGGTATCATGTGAATTTCCGTCGATAAACTCACAGTTTCCCCTGTGTCCGACCTTGGCCAGCTCGTGCCGCACAAGCTCCGGCCCGGGATTGTCCATTCCCGCGTAGTTGCCTATCCACATATCGAACAGAGCCAACTCGCAGGACGGCGCCAGGCTCGCCACGGCGCAGACGCTACGGCCACGCCTGACACCGACTTCCAGGTAACGTTGAGGCCCTAGATGCTCGGTAAGGGCCAAGAGCACCGTAATAATATCCGCGTAACGCCAGTCCTCGCGGTAACGCTTTAGTCCCTCCCCATAGAAACCCAACAGGTATTCAGCATAGTCGTCGCGCGTAAGCTGCTTGAGAAGATCGCAGGCTTTCTCGACGTACGACGCCGTCGATCCGAGAACCTGTTGGCCCAGAGCTTGGGCACCCACCATAGGAGGCGGATACCACGCTGTTTTCCCCGCCGGTATCTGGTAGCTGACTGCATCTACACAGGTACACTGGTCCTTGTACTTCGGCGACGGTAGGTCGGTGCGCGCATCGATTAAGCCCTTCGATGAGATCGCTACCTTGGATCTGATTAAAGTCAACACAGACTTTCGAATACTTCCCATGTCGGACGGCCTCATATACGTTTGATCGGCACCGCGGGATTTCCCGCCGCGACAACAGCGCCGGGGAGATCGTTGGTCACCACACTGCCGGCAGCGACGATGGTGTTTTCGCCGATGCTGACTCCTTTCATTATTAGACTATTCATCCCGATCCAGCAGCGCCGCCCAATTCGGACAGGTGCCGCGGCGATCGAAAGTGTCCGGTTATTCGGACGACCGAGCATGCTCCTGAAGTGTAATTCTCTTTCGAAGGGGTCCAGAGGATGAGTATCATTGTCGAAAATCTGCACTCCGTGGGCAACAAGTGTCGAATCGCCGATGACAATGCGCTCAGCAGCGCTGATTAATACGTCGTCCCCAATATAGCAGCAGCTCCCTATCGCTATGGAGCCATTGGCTTCGTTTCGTATGATTCCCCGAATGACCGCCTCGGGTTTTATTACCACGGTTTCGGCGGAATTGAGGTTGATCAATCGGGCTGTGACCGATAGCCTCACCATCTCGCCTATAACCGACTGCGCTGCGAAGCGGCGCCAGACCGACCGTAACTGTAGTCCTCCCGAAAAACTAGCGACCTCGCGGACGGCATCCAATAGATTGCGTGGCCGGAGGTGTGCCTGACCGTTGGCGAACGCGTGGTCATCCGATCTGATCGGCCCCTCCCTGCGCGCCGGTCGTTCCGAGCGATGTCTAAGGACGCGACACATACAGACAACGGCATCGCTTTCCGCAACACCCCCTGGCCTCCGAAATCTCGATGTTTCTCTGAGCTAGCCTAGGGAATAAAGCGGTACCGATAACCATTACCTTCGCAAGGCGGAGAAAAAACGATGAACTTTACGGCGGAGCTTTTGCACCCCTCTTTTTCCGCGTCTCTGGAACTGATCGTTAAGCTTGATCCACAAGTTCGGCTCGGCGATCTGTTCGTGGTACTGCGCCAGATAATCCGGAGCATGCGTCGATATTAACGACGTCAGAATCGCAAGTTTTTCGGGTTGTGCCTTCATCCTTCTCCGGGTCGCGGCTACGGTTCGTGAATAAAGTTCTGCTTTAACGTTACTCCGATCCCGAGATCTGTAAAGATACGGCAGCACCTCCGCCAAAATGATGGCCGGATCATGCCGGTAAGGGTCGTAATTGGTACGCACCTTATCGGTTACCTCCAGAAACTTTCTTGCGCAGTTTTCTATGTAACTTTCGCTTCCTTCGGGCCACGATTCGGAAACCTGATTTATCGACGATACTCTAGCCGCATGCCACACATTTCTCATGAGTTCGGCTAACTGGATGTCATCCTCAGGGGCGAAATAAAGCGCACCCGGCGGCGCTTGTTCTCTGTGAACCAGGATATCCGATAATAAAAGACATTGCCCCAGCGCACGCGCTTCCTCGACCACCGTACTCCAACCCTCGAAGAGGCTTGGCTGAATAATGCATGTCGCTACCTGCATCAGCCGAAGCTGGTCCTCCCTCGGAATGCTTCCCAGCAAACGTACTGACCCTTCGAGGGAGTGCTCCGAAATGAACCCCCGAAGCTCCTGGAAATGTTTCGGCCAGCGGTGATCGTTAGTATATCCGGTGAAGACGCAGACTATTGGCAGTTCCTTGAGTCTCATTAAGGCACGTAGAATAACAATATGGTTCTTGTGCTTCCAAAATTGGTTGCAAACAAGATAAAACCTGATTGGCAGGCCATAACGCATACAGAGTTCGGAGGCGTCGGCATCCGTAATATGAGACGCTTCGATCACGGCGGCGAAAGGAAGGGTTGCAATCGGCACGAGGTCCTGGCCAACGATACGGACCGTGTCGTAATATGCCATCTGGCTGCTGACAACCAGAAAGGGCGCGCGAGTGGCCAATAACCGGTAATTAAGGTCACGGCGTTCACGCTCAAGCTCATCAAACATCTGGGGCAAGTGTTTATATTGCCAATCCGGGATCCAGCCAGCCCATGGAGCATCGAAAGGTGCCTCAAAAAGCTGCGTTATGGGGTACACGATATCCAGATTTAATAGGTGGGCACGATCGAATCTTTCGACACCCGCCACTACACTGGAATAGCCCCGAGCTATAGATTCGCCATCTGGATCGGAATACAGTAAATAAATCGCTGGTCTATCGGGCGGATCAAGGGTATTCAGCGTCTTAGTCCAATTCAGCACGTAATGCACGCCACCTATCCATGCGGAACTGGATCGCACTCTAAAACCTATGCGTAACGGCATTGGCTTAAGGGGGTCTGGCTGACAACATTACGCGCGTGGCTGCGACGACAAGTCCTTTTTTGCAATTCCAGAAGCCGGTCCTCGTCAACATACCTGACGGCTCGCCGGTGCGGCCGATAAATTTCCAAACGTCTTTTCGGCCGTATGTGACGGATCGTCAAAGGAAATCGTTACTCTGCCACAGTCCTGCACGCTGAACTGGCTGCCCCATCGACGGAGGTACGTTTTTCGGTCGTAACCAAGCGTAGTGTTATTAGAGACGCGAATGGTCTCAGAAGGATCTAAGTAATGCTCGACGAAAGCACCGGGAGCATCAACGATGGTGTAACCGGCTTGCCAAAGTTTTAGACATAAATCACTATCTGCTTTGTAAAAAATATAGCGTTCTTCATCTGCCCAACCGACCGATTCGATAGCTGTCTTCAGAAACAGCCCATGATTCACCATGAGCTTGCCGCCGAGTGTCTTCTGAACGTAATAATCCTTCTCAAGTGGCCAGTTGCGGAAATAAAATGCTACACCCACTATATTGTGATTTTGCCTTTCGAGCTCACGAAAACGTGCCATAGCGCATGTCACCGCGTTCGGTAGCAAAACACAATCATCGCTCATCATCAAAATGAACTTGCCTTGTGCAATCTTAAATCCGAGATTCATGAAATAACCCCAGCTTCGGCGCTCTACGGGTCTCCCGCGAAACTCGCCGTGGTTGTGCTGAATGATGCTAATGATATCTTTTTGGCCACTCAGCCACTCCATCGTACCGTCGGTCGACCCGCCATCGATGACAATTATTTCAAAGGGAACGGGAACATCGTGTGAGCGGATCGAATCGATCGCTTTCACTAAAAGCGGAAAACGGTTGTAGCTACCTAGAACAAAAGATATTCCAAAGCTTCTTAACCCTTGTACGCTCTTCGATTCATGTTGCTGCGCGTTCGAGTGTCGCCTCTTGAGCCATCGAAACGCAACGAACTCCCGCAGGATACTTAGAGGCTGGTCGATCGCACGAAGTAACCGCGGTTTAGTCATCGCTTTCGGGGTCCAGAAGCAACCTCTGTATCTTTCTCGCGACTCTCTCCGCGGCTGCGCGTATCTGGGCTTGCTCTCGACACTTTTGCAGAGCTTCCTTAATTCAATCCGTCGTGTATTCCGTACGTTTCTGCCGGGTATATGTAAGGGGTTCCTCCCAAGATTCCATTACAAATGACATCCAAGCCCGGATAATTTCCCGGCAGCAGATTGTCCAGCTTCTCGATGGCTATTTGAAAGGCCGTTGGCCCTCCGTTCGGAACGAGAAACGGCAGCGGGATCATGCGCCGGAAAAAGAAATGGTATGCATATTTGCGTGCCCGCCGCGTGATCTCGATACTGTTTCTGCGCCCCAGCGGCAGCCGGTCCAAGATCTCGAAGTATTGCTCCGGGGATGATGCATCGAGGGTGATCCCTTTGTTCCGTATCCAAGCCTCCCCGGCCACAATCACGGGTATGCCGATGCTGGTTAGCTCAACGCCGGTCTTGGTGCCGTAAATGATGACGGAATCACAGTGCATCATCGCCGCGTAGGTACTCACCGGACTCTCCGGCGGGATGATGAACACGTTCCTAGGCAACTGAGGGAAAAACTTTTCGATTTCTTCCGTCAGCGGCTGCCGCGACTTCGCCGTTCCCCGGATCTCCGCAGGGTGGATCCTGATGAGCAACTGCACATCCGGGCGTCCCTTGAAGTAGCCAATAGTTTGTAACACCCAATCCAACATGTTCGAAAACGCGTTGGCCCGGTAATGTAACTGCGCATCCCACATCACGTTGGTCAGCATCGCGATGCACGGTTCGCGGGGATCTATACCGGAGACACGAATGAAGCGGTCAAAATCCTCATCGGGTTTTTCGTGAAACCAAATCCAGTCGCGCGTGCCGCGCCAGCGGCTTTTTAGATAATCCAGAATCTGCGCGTCTTGTTGATCTCCCCACGCCATACCCTCCCATTCGGTTGCAGGCTCCGACAGCAAGGTGTGATGGTAGGTGTCGCCATGACTGAAGATGAGTGTATTACGGCGGTATGCCACCACCCAATTGCTCAGCCTCACCCCGCATTTTCGGCACGCTTCACCGACGATCCCTTGCGGGACATATAGCCCGTGGTGAAAGCACGCCGCAGTGAAATGGACCTCCTTTAGGAGCCGCTGCATGGCATATGCGGTCAAAAGCGACGCCTCGAAATACCTTCGGAGCACCACTTCACCCAACGATTCCGCGGACAAGTCGCCGCGCGCGTAGTAGCGGAGTGCGCCGGCATGCGCGTGCTCACCGACCGCCAACCCGTCCTGACGGAAATGCGGAATCTGGGTCGCCGGTGTTTCTGCGGCGAGATGCTTCGCTTGATCGAGATCCTGCGGTGTGACTAACTCGCTCAGGCGAATGACTTTCGTGCCGATGGGCAAAAACACCGCCTCTCCCCTCTGCACGCAGCCCGGACACAGAACTTTCGGCAGTTCGTATCGCTCAATTGCGCCGGGATCGGGCAGGCTCGAGATTTCCGCCTTGAGGCAGCCGGGGAGCATCCCATCGCAAAGCAGCGTGTGGACCTGCGCGCCGCGGAGCGTCAGCGCTACGCCTAGCATGCTCTCGACGACGCTTACCGGGCCGTGTCCGCCGACGTTGGTGGCGATCAGCACCTTGGGGCCATTCGCGGCGGTCCGGGCCGCTTGTTCCCACAGCGGCCGATTGGTGCCAAGCAGAACCTCCCAGTCCGGTAAACCTTCCATCGTGACGAAAGGATGCTTCATGCCCGCTATGGCGTTGGTCACTCGCCGACCGAGCGCTCCTTCAATTACTTTCCGTAGTCTGATTACCATTCAACTATTGCTCCCGCCGGTCATCCCGCGCAGGGTCCTTTGCCAATGACAGTGGTGCGGTCTGACAACGACGTCTTACCAATTCCACAGGGATATCATAAAGTGCAAAGTCAAGCTGATTTCCGCTTTGTTACCGCAATTTCGGCATGTTGCCACATAGGATCGTTGGCGAATCGGTGGACGGCGATACGTTCTCCCAACGTTTAGCTCCAGTCACGTTCGCCGAGTCTTGATGAGTGTGTAAACACTAAGGAGCCCCGTGAACAACAATAGAAGCAATGTAGCTATCGTGTTTACCAAGACATAATTGCGGATGTTCTTAATAACCCGCGTTTGAGATCTCTGCGTTTCGTGGACTTTGCGTAATCCGTTGCTGATCGCTGCTACTCGAAGTGCGGTTAGGACGCCAAAATCGTCAATGCCGCCTAAGCGCGATGCAATTACCGATGACTGCGCAATCAGTGCTTGTGCTAGGCTGGGGGAGGTCAATCCGAGCTTTTCAGCGTTTGCGATTGCGACCTCTTCTATTCCGGCCAACCTCAGATCGTCTCTGTACAGCCTGGCAGCGCGCAAAATCTCACACACCAAGTGCAGCTGACCCAGCACGTTGAGATGAATTTTATCGTCCATGAGAATGTCAGAATCGTATAACAGCAGGTTGTACGCCCGCACCCGATCCAGGATTCTATCGATGTCTATGAGCAGCGTACGACCTTTATCTTGTGGAGTGGAGGCTGCCCGAATGATCGCGTCGTTATGTGAATACCCCTTAAAGGGTAGATCAAACGACTTCATATGCCATGGGAACCCACGCTCCCTGTAACGCTCTACCGTCGCATCAAAAACCGTCATCAAGAGAAGCGTGACACTCTTTAATCTCACCACGGCGGCCCGGAGTTTGCGCATACATGCTTCGTACTGCTTTACATTTCCGTTGTGATCACCCGCGTCTTCTATTACCACGATATCTCCGGGCCTGATAATCAAGGCGTCGGAAAGCTGCTTGATACGAGCCGCGCCGTCCGCACAATTTTCAGGCAACCCTATAGGCCCCCCATAGGCCGCGAAGATCTGTAACGCATTTTCGTTCGCGATGATGTTGATCATGCTTGCAGGAGACCGGAGAACATAAAGCTTATCGGATTCCTGCATCGTATCCGCGAACACCCCGGTCCCGTAACCCCGCATGATGCTGTCGCCAAACAGATGAATCACCCTGCCATACGAGTCCCGGGCACGTGCTAATTCGTTGTAAAGAAGATCTGGCGAACCCGGCTGCGCGTATGTCGTCTGCGTAAAACAGCATGTCAACACCGCGCGGATGAGCGTCCCGATCAGGGCCTTCCGTGACAATTGGACTTCGTCTTTGACCGCCGCGATTCCTGAACACCGATTCACGGCTCTACATCTATCGCCGGGAATGGAACAGCATCTTGCGGTATCACTCTTGGCGTACGATACCAGGGGCAATGTTGGCGCAGATAATAGGGCTTGCCTGCGCACCGGAATCGATCGAGCAGACTAATATATCGCCCGGTGAATACGTTTTGCCAGTCGCGTGCGATCGACTTATCTACCCAGCGTGTGCTATTTGGTGACCGCTGTGCATTTATAGTTTTTCGGATGAAACGCGAGACTCTATTATTGAACCACCAGGTTTTTTTGAATAACCGCCAAGCATTTTTGATGAACGGCTCGCTTTTCGCAATGAACGACGAGGCTGCGCGGATGAACGACCAGGCTGCGCACTTTAGCCTCCAGATCGGGGCGTTATTTGCTAAACTGCCGAACTTTTCTTCATATAACATCCTAAACCTGCAATGTTTTTGTTCTAGCTCGCTATGCGCTAGCGATCCTTCTTCCATTTCCCAGCTGCGGTAGTGATGGATTACTATCTCGCGCGTGTAGACAATGTCGTACCCGGCGTAAAACACTTTGGCCGTGAGATCCGGGTCAATGCCGTAGTCCCTGAAGGTTTCGCTAAAACCTCCCACTTGTTTTAACACGTGCGTCGGTAACATGCCCTGGTTAACGTTCAGTATGCCTATCGTCAACACCCCGCCTATATAGGGTTGGTTAACGAAGGGACCGCGGACATCTTTCGTCTTCAAGCCCACCATGCCGATACGTGAGTCTGCCTCGAGGATACTTACGGCGACATCCAGGCCCCGGTTGAGGATGACGTTGTCATCGCTGAGCCAGCATACGTAGGGCGTTTCTACGATCTTAAATACATCGTTGTAGGCTTTCGCTTGTCCGAGCTTTCGGCCCACGAGAATGGGTATGACCTTATCCGAAGCAACGGACTTGAGGTATTTCACCGTCCCGTCGGTCGAGCCGGCGTCTGTAACATATATCCGGAAGTTCGCCGTTGTCTGATCGAAAATGCTTTCCATGCATCGCCGGATTTGATCCAAGCGATTATAAGTTCCGACCACGATCGATAACTCGGACATGACCTCTATTGCCGATAGCGTTTCAACCGCGCATTCCGTAAATCGACAATCCCGCGGGCTTGCACTCTGAGTATATGTTCTGGAGCGCCCACTGGGCATACGCTTGAAGACCGTCCCCTAGCTGCCACTGAGGGGCGAAACCCAGGCGGGATGCGCACGACGTGTCGGCGACAAGGTATTGCGGATCGCCCGCGCGCGGTGCTCCAGAAAAAGTGACTGGAATGTTGAGATCGCATGCTTGGAGGAGCGCCTCGGCTGTTTCTCTCACCGTGACAGCCAGTCCACTGCCGCCGTTGACGATAAGCACTTCGTCCCGCACCGCTTCCGCTACCGCCGCGACCAGCCGCGCCGCGTCTTGCACATACAAAAAATCACGCGTCTCTTTGCCATCGCCCGCTAGCATGATCATTTCCGGTTTGTTGATAGCCTGACGCGTGATGTCCCAAAGCAGTTGCTTTCGGAGCTCGGGACCGTACAGCGAAAAGAAGCGGATAATACCAAACCGCACGCCGTAATGCCGGTTAGCCGCGAGACAAATATGATCCACAAGATGCTTGTGCACCCCGTAGGGTGACATCGGGCTGGGGCACGCTGATTCCGGGATCGGCGCCGACCACCCGTTTCCATAAACCGCCGCGCTCGATGGGTAGATCAAAACAGCATCGTTCGCATGGTTGCGAAGTACTTCGACCACCGCTGCCATGGTAGTAACGGTTCGCTCGAAATCCTCGAATGGTCTTTCCCATGAGATCTTGACCGACGCACCACCCGCAGCATGAAATACGAGGCTCGGTTGTCCCTCCTCCCTTATCAAGGCGGTCAAGCTTTCGATAGTGACATCTGCCTGATACCAGCGGTCAATGCCCCATCGCCTAGCCTCATTGTTATCCAATTTACCGTGACCGATTCCGGCCACAGACCAACCGTGCATACGAAGATGGCGTGCCACATGCCGACCTAGAAATCCGGCAGCCCCGGTAATGATCGCACTTTTCAAGTGAGCAGCCAGACCTCAGAGCGCTGCCGACTAACATGGCCCAAAGCTTGGCTGTTTGTGCTCATACTGATCACACCCGGTCGCTCGAGTATTTCGACTGGCTCGACCATAAATTATTTTCCTCATTTCCGCCGTAAGCGTTCTGGACGCTCAACGCAACGGCGATACGGTGTTCATTAGTGTTCGCTGAGAAATCCGATCCTTGTTGTTTTCCCGCTCCTGACCGGGCCGCGCTACGGCCGATTCATGGCCTTTATCAACCGCCACGTGATCCCATTCGAAGTCTACGCACAGCGGCCCCAAATAACCGTGTGGCAGTTTCCCGGTGCCATAAAAATCGCCGCCGAGCACGGGCAATGTTCGCGCGCATGCCACCTTATCAACGAGCTGTCGATTAACTAGCAGCGATGCCGTAATCTCATAAACACCTGGCAACAAGGGGAGTTTATGAATCCGGCAAACGAAATTTCCATTCCTGCTTATTTTCGTCAGATTCGTGCGTAAAACCTCACTCGGAAGCCCGAAGAGTCTTTGCTGTTTCTCGTTCTGAATTACGATGCATACATAGACGTCCCACGGGGATTCTTCTTCCGATCGTTGGGCTTCGTATTCTAGGATTATCCGAAGTTCGTGCCCTGTCTGTCCACTATCACAGGGATTTGAATCCTCATCGAGGTATCTAATGCTCGTGAACCGGAAGGTTCCCGTTCCAGTTCTATCCTTCCTTTGTCTTAGCTCGCCTACGCCTTTTACCGCGACTGAATTCTGATACAAATCGATTCCGGATAAGGTGTCACCATAGAATTTCATTGAACCGTGATCGATCCATATAAGCCTATCACAGAATCGGGCAACGTCGCCCATACTATGTGAGGCAAAAAGTATAGTCCTCCCTTCGGATACCAAACCTTGCACCCGGTTTAGGCATTTCTGCTGGAACGCCAGATCGCCCACGGTCAGTACTTCGTCCAATATAAGAATGTCGGGTTCAATATGCGCAGCAACCGAAAACCCAAGGCGAATCCTCATGCCGCTGGAATAATGTTTCAGTGGCGTGTCAATAAAGCGCTCCACTCCCGAGAAAGAAACAATATCGTCCGACTTCGCCGCGATTTCTTTGGGCGTTAATCCATGCAGGGAAGCGTTGAGAAAAATGTTTTCACGGCCGGTGAGGTTTTCGTTGAAACCAGTCCCTACTTCCAAAAGCGAGGTAACGCGGCCACGGATACGCACCTCCCCCTCCGTAGGGTAGGTCACGCGCGAGAGTATCTTCAGCAAGGTGGATTTTCCAGCACCGTTTCTTCCGATGATCCCGACCCGGTCGCCCTTGGCCACATCGAAGTTGATATCCTTCAATGCCCAGAAGTGCTCGTTCTTCCCGCAAATACCTTGGTCGGAACGATTCGACGGCAAGCTGCGTAGTTCGCGGCGAACCATACGGCCAAGGTTGAAAGGTTGCCTGCGATCCGGACCTATTTTGTACTGCTTGGATAGGCCACAAACCGTTATGATCGGCTCCAGCGCCATCACATCTCGTCCACGAAGCGCTTTTCCGCGCTTTGAAACATCATGAGGCCAATGACGGCCATGCTGAGAGAAAACATCAGCGAATAAAACCATTCCGGCCACGGAAACGGAAGATCGGCGCACAGCGCGGAGCGAAAGCCTAGCAAAGCCCCTACCATCGGGTTGAGCGCATACACGTCGCGAGCCTCTTCGGGGATCATTTCCGGAGCGTAAATAACGGGGGATAGGAATAGGCCTAGATATAAGACCAGGCCAAGAAACTTGCCCCAATCTTGATTCCAGAGATTCAATGCGGCGAACATTAACCCGATCCCGAAAACCAGCAACGCGAGCTGCAACACGACGGGGGCCAACAACACAATATGCCACCCCGGCGACACGCCGTAATAAAACATCATAAGAACCAACGGTATCCCTGCGATGGCGAGTTTACACAGGTTCGTTAGATTAGTCGCCATTGGACTTAAAAGCTTTGGGTAAAAGACCTTCCGCATCAGGTGCAGATCGCGCCTAACCGCGGTCGAGGTATCCGTGACGCCCTCGACGAGATAGAACCAGAGTATCAGTCCGCTCAGCAAGTACAGCGGATAAGGAATCGTCACTCCCGTCCGGGCCTCGGAAAGATGCCTAAACAACGCAAATACCACCACCATTAGAAGCGGCCGCGCGACTGCCCAGAAGTAGCTTAGATACATCTGGTCAAACTCAATCTTGATCTGCCGGACCACCATGCTTTTCAGCAGACTGCGGTAACGATAAAGCTCCCACACGTCCACGCTGGTAAAACGCCCGGGCGGGCGGATAACGATCTCTTTGGCTTCCGTCTGTGAAGGCATCAACGTAGCGTTAGCATTTTTTCGTTTAGTCGCTGTATGCGTTCACGACGGCACCATGGTGCCAGCAGCGTTGTCCGGACTGACCCTCGAAACGCATCATGGCGAGCGAACCTCGGCAAACAAGTCGCATACTTCGCGGACCGCACCCCGACCTCCCGGCCGGCGCGTCTGATAAACGGCGTAACCTAATACCTCCGGATGCGCGTCGCGCACAACGATCGGCAAACCAGCCTTGCCCAGGCACGGCGCGTCGTTGATGTCGTTCCCCACATAGGCGACCTGGGCAAAGCTTAACCCCGCGCCAACCATCACTCGCTTGAGCACCTCCAGCTTGTCGTCACAGCCGTTGAAACAACGGATCTTGAGCTTGCGGCTGCGTGCAACCACAACCGGGTTCGGCTCTGTCGAGATGATCACCTTGTCGATACCGAATTGTTCGAGCTTGCGCAACCCCAACCCATCGCCGCGCCAACATCTAACCGCCTCTCTGCCGTCTTCAAAAACGTAAACCATGTTGTCCGTGAAAACCCCATCGAAATCGAAGGCAATCAAGCGGACAGCAGAAACCCGTAACCGTAACGCGGGGTCATCCGAGTGTCCTATTAGTTCTTCCAAGGACGCTTATTCTGTCACATCGCTAAGGGTCAAGTTTTCATCCGCCTTGAAACTTCGTCTTGTTACCTTTCCGATGAGATCGCGAAGATAGTAAGGCGGCAGGCCGTCGTTTGGAGACTTCATCGCAATGTCGTCACGGGTCAGAACGTGATTCGCAGCAAGCTCGCGCGCGGCAACCAGTTTCTTCGCCATTTTGTAAAGCGGCTTTGTCTCGCTTGGGTAGCGAGCCTTGATGCCGTTGCCCATCGCCACACGCGCACGGCGTAAATCCCGTACCAACTTTGTCAGACCAGGCCGTTCGAGAGAAAACGCGTGATCGGTACCTTTCATTGCTCGGTTCAGAGTAAAGTGTTTTTCGATTACACGCGCGCCGAGCACCCACGCTACAAGCGCCATAGCGATACCGCTGTCGTGTGAAGACAAGCCGATGATAATGTCGGGAAATGCTTTCCGCAACGTCTCAATGACGCGTAGGTTCAGCTCTTCATAAGCCGGCGGATATCCGGCTGTACACTGCATGAAACAGATCTGCGAATTGATCGGCATGATCGCATCATAGGCGCGTTTCGCGTCTTCCATGGTTCCGCCGCCGGTGCTGACGATCATGGGTTTCTGGAAACTCGCGACGTGCTCGAGCAGCGGAATGTTGGTCAGATCGCCCGAAGCAATTTTGAACGCTGGAACGTCGAGATCCTGAAGCAGGTCGGCACTCGCGAAGTCAAACGCCGTTGCGAAGAACGTAATGCCGACCTCTCTAGCGTATCCCTGGAGTTCCATGTACTCGCTACGGCCAAATTCCAAAAACTCACGGTGTTCGCCATAGGTTTCACCGAAGCTATTTTCGTTATCGTAATGCGCATCATACATCGCTCTGGTATACAGCGTTTTGTTATCACGCTTCTGAAACTTAGCCGCGTTCGCGCCGCAGTCTTTGGCCGCTTTAATCAGCTCTCTTGCTTTTTCGACATCCCCCTGATGGTTATTACCAATCTCAGCGATAACGTAGCAAGCGTTGTCGTCATTGATCCGGTATCCGTCGATGATTAGCCCTCTACTCATTGCCGCCCTCCACGAATGCTCTGCAACCCCGTATGGCTAGAGGCCACTTATCCCAGCGCAATCGGAGTGCGCGGTCACTCGTCGCACCCTTTCAGATGACCATGTAACGGATGTACCGCCCGTGGAGCACGATTTGGCCGTGGATTACGCATGCAGGACACGCTACTCACTCGGCCCTTATGCCTGATTGTTCATATTTTGAACACTATAAGTGACCTGAGTAGATTCCGTCAAACACGCGAGGCCGCTGGACGCGGCATAAGACCGTGCCCCTTTGTACGCGCATGGCGCCAATAGGGATGTGGTGGAGGCAGTACTTCGACTCTCCGCTTGCCACAAGGGAACCCAGTTATGCAAAATAATGCAAGAAGCAGCACTGCATTAGAGCTAACGTTGGGTATTAATGACCTTAATCCCTTGCCTGCCGTGGCCCTATAGGCTTACGGGTCGGGTAATCAAAACCGGCGGCCAGAAACACGGGGTATGCAGCCCACCTATCAAGGTGATTGCCGGATGAGAAATGGCTGAAACCTTGGGCTCCCTCTGAGCCAAGCTAACCATTGCCAAGCTGAAGCAGTGGCACTGCGAAGATCCACAATGTCTGGCGAGCCTTACCGAACAGGAACGCCGGCTGACCGAAGAACTCGATCGATTTGTGAATGCAGCGCTCACTGTGAGTGGGTTTCCCAACGCAGAGTTGCTGGAGGAACTCGCGGGCAGTGCCCAGCTCGTTCGGAGGATTAAATATCGCGCGCCAGCGCCTGCAATCGCCCGAACTCCCCTCGCGCCGATGGTCGAAGGGACGCCGCGATGTCTAGCACCTCGTTGTCATAGAAATACAGCCCGGTGATTGCATAATTTGACTTGTGTTTCAAGGGCTTTTCTTCGCCTCGAACTTTCCCAGTAGCGTCAAGTTCGGCAACCCCATAGCGTTCCGGATCGCGGACGTGGTAAGTAAAAACGGTCGCTCCAGATTCGCGTTTCTCGGCGCACTCCAACTGCATGGGAAGATCATGTCCGTAAAAAATATTATCACCCAGGATAAGGACCGAAGCGCAGTTTCCAACAAATTGCCTACCGATGATGAACGCCTAAGCCAGACCGTCCGGGGAGAGCTGCACGGCGTAGCTGAGGTGAATCCTCCATTGGCTGCCGTCACCGAGCAGATGTTCGAAGCGCGGCGTATCTTGCGGGGTAGAAATGATCAGGATTTCTTGAATGCCCGCCAACATCAGCGTCGTCAGCGGGTAATAGATCATCGGTTTGTCGTAGCCGGGGAGTAACTGTTTGGAGACGACTTGCGTGGCGGGGAAGAGTCTAGTCCCTGTACCGCCGGCAAGTATGATCCCCTTTCTCACCGTGAGTTACCTTGCTTGGTAGCTCTTATCAATCCATTTCTTATAACTTCCGCTGGCTACCTCGGTAACCCATGCCTGATTTTCCAGGTACCAGGCAACTGTTTTGCGGATCCCCGTCTCGAACGTCTCCTTCGGACGCCAGCCGAGTTCCCCCTCGATATTGCGTGCGTCGATCGCGTAGCGGCGATCGTGTCCGGGGCGGTCCGTAACCAGGGTAATCAAGCGCCGGTAGCTTCCGTCTGGCGATGATCTAAGTTCGTCTAATATGTCGCACACGGTATGTACTACATCGAGATTGGTCTTCTCGTTCCAGCCACCGATATTATATGTCTCGCCGACGCGGCCTTGCTCCAAGACCGCATGAATTGCGGCGCAGTGGTCGCTCACATAAAGCCAATCCCTGATGTTCATGCCGTCACCATAGATCGGCAGTGCCTTGCCTTCGAGCGCGTTCAGGATGATGAGCGGAATCAGCTTCTCCGGGAACTGATACGGGCCATAGTTGTTCGAGCAGTTGGTGGTCAGCGTGGGCAAGCTGTAGGTGTGGTGATAGGCGCGTACTAGGTGATCCGAGGCAGCTTTGGATGCCGCATAGGGGCTGTTGGGGGCGTAGGGCGTTGACTCCGTGAAAGGCGCTGCTTCAGGGGCCAGTGATCCATAGACCTCGTCGGTGGATACGTGCACGAAACGGAAGGCGGCGCGATCGGCTGCGCCGAGGTCGGCGCAGTAAGCCCTGGCGCATTCGAGTAGATTGAAGGTCCCAGCGATATTGGTCCGAATGAATTCCGCAGGCCCCAAGATAGAACGATCGACGTGGCTTTCCGCAGCGAAGTTCAGGATAGCGCGCGGTTTATAACGATTCAACAGGCTACCTAGTATGGCAGAATCGCCAATATCGCCTCTTACAAAAACGTGCCTCGAGTCGCTGTTCAAACTGGCTAAATTGTTGAGGTTTCCCGCATAGGTGAGCACGTCGAGATTAACAACAGGCTCGTTGCTTAATGCGAGCCAATGCAATACGAAATTTGAGCCGATGAAACCAGCCCCTCCAGTGACGAGAATCACGCCCCACCCCAGAGTAACCGCATAAATACGAAGTGCCCAACCAATAGGTTTGCGCGATAGGCGCAATCCCATCCGCGCTCGAGGTCTTTTTGTTTGGTCCCGTTCTTCATTGTAGTCTTAACTGCTTTGGAGATTGCGGGCCGTATGGCGTAGAGTAGCGTGATTCTCGGCGGCTTTTACCGCGGCGGATCCGTCACGCGTCTTCGCGAAAAGGTAGTGTTAAAACCCAATATATAGGCAGTTGGTATGTCTTCCGAGCACCCTCCCGAGCAACGGAGGGTACCTCACTCAGCAAGCAGAATAATAGCGGCGCGGGAGCAGCCGTCAAGGCTGCGAATGACAGCGCATCAAGGAGGACTCCAGCGATAACCTGCTAGACCGTCACCCGCCGAATCGGTTGCCGATCTGGTTGCCAATAAGCCACAATCCCCCATTCCTAGGAATCAGGCTCGCGATGGGTGGAAAGATGTGTATTTTAAGAATGGCTCGGACCTCCTTTAGTCAACTACGCTCCATCTACCCACAAATTCTCCTGAAGAGCCGAATTTCTTATCTTTTTGTCCTGCCGCCTCTTGGCCGGGTACTCGAAATATGAGAATCGCCATATTGAGCACTGAGGGACTTGGTTTCGGAGGCGCTGTTCGCGCCACTCGTCGTTTGGTCGCCGGACTTACGCAGCGAGGCCACGAGGCTATCATCATTTCCGTTGTTCCCGGCCATGACCCGTGTGGAATCGGCGTCGAAGTTTCGCCTGCCCGCGATCACACCGAACGAGTGGCACGGGCGGCCAGTCGCTGCCTGCAGAAAAGCTACATCGACGCGCGCCGAACGGCGCTGTCCAACACGCTCTTCTCTCCCCAGGTGGCCGGCTACAGCTTCAAGCAAAGCCGCATCCTGGATGATTTCGACATCATCAATATCCATTGGGTTGCGCACTTCCTTGCGCCGCACACCGTGGCAGAGTTCCTAGCGACGGGTAAACCCGTCATCTTTACCCTCCACGACATGTTGGCCTTCACCGGCGGCTGCCACTACTCGGCCGGTTGCCAAGGTTATCGCGAAACGTGTGTGCCCTGTCCTCAACTAAACGAAGATGTGTTGAAACTGGCCGCATGGACACTCGACCGGAAAAGGCGTCTGTTTCGGGCTACCAACGTATCCGTCATCGCCCCTAGCCGCTGGCTCGCGGACTGCGCGGCGGAGAGCGGCGTGTTCGCGCCGGAGAGTATCTCGACGATCCCCAATGCCGTCGAGATCGACCTGTTCCGCCCCACTAGGAAGCAAATCGCCAAGGAGTCCCTAGGTATCGATCCGAGCGTCAAGACCTTGCTGTTCGGTGCCGGGGACAACCGTGAACATCGCAAGGGTTTCGATCTCCTCATCGAGATGCTGCATCGCCTGAAAAGCGATCCCCGAATCGATTCCCTAATCGCCGAGCAGCGCCTTCGTATCCTCGTCTTCGGCGAGGGAAATCTAGAACTTCAGGCTACCGAGATCCCACTCCTCAACCTCGGCGCTGTTCGGAACGACGCACGCCTTGCGCTCATCTACAGCGCCGCGGATCTGTTGATCCTGTCCTCCCGCGAGGACAACCTGCCCAATGTCATGCTCGAAGCGATGTCCTGCGCGACCCCGGTCATCTCCTTCGCGATCGGCGGCATACCCGAGGTGATCCTCGATCGCGTTGACGGGCGCTTAATACCCCCTTTCGATACCGCTGCGATGGCCTCCACGGTGACGGAGCTGCTGCATGCGGACGGGGCGACTCTCGCCCTGGGCAGTGCCGCGCGTGACAGGATCGTTTCAGCCTATCATCTCGATGCCCAAGCCACGGCTTACGAAACCCTGTTCGAAGGCATGCTTGCACAGACCGATTTCCGATTGACCCAAAGCCGATGCGATCGAACGCATACGCCGAAAACGATTCGTCTCCCGATGACGCTGCATCCGCAGGTCGAGAAGACATCGATCGGTCTGTTCCTGGAACAGCAAACTGTCATCGACGAAATTAAAGCGAACGAACGGGCACATTTCGAGTTGGACCGCGTGCGCAACGTTCTCGGCGCCGCAGCCCGCGATATAGTCAGCTCGAGATCTTGGCGCTACACGAGACGGCTACGGCGCGGCGTGCCGGAACCGGCGACGGAAGCCGACGCGATCCCAGCGGACGCGGCGGCGACCGTCTTGAGGCTCTTGCGATCCAGATCCTGGGAGTTGACGGCACCCCTGCGGCTAATCGCCAGAGCTATTCGCGTGGCCTCCCGCATGCTAAACCCGGCTCGGACGGTTCGTAAGGCCGATCCGGCGATCGCGCCTGAGAGTTCCACCTCTCCTCCGTCCTCGTCGGTCGTCCTGTTGGACAGTGCATCACGCACCCGGCAAGATCGGCCGATCGACACCGATCGCCGTCTCAACCCCATCTGTCTGCACCTCTACCATCTCGACCTTTGGGATGAATTCAAGACTGCTCTCAAACCCATCATAGATCGGAATACCCCCCTCTATATCTCATTACCGGAAAGCAATGCGCACTTTATGGGCAATATCTACAGAGATATTGAAGAGCAGTACTGCAGAGTGTTCGTGATCGAGAATCGCGGCTTGCACATATATCCGTTTCTGTCACAGTTCAAGTTCCTGCTTGATCAAGGCATAAGACCGCTCACATTGACCAAATTACACACGAAGAAGAGCAAACATCATACGAGCGAACTCGCGGACACCTGGCGAACAGGGCTTTACCAAAATTTGCTGGCTAACCACAGTTTCATCGTCGATGAGTTCTATGATAAGACTCTCGGCATGGTGTGCAGCCAGAGGTGGTGGGTCCACGAAACCCCCGGTAACCCCAATTATGAAATTGAGCGCCGGGTGATTCATGAGGCATGCAAGATCTTTAACGTGTCCCAGACATATAGCTATGTCACTGGAAGTATGTATATTATCTCATTTGAATATCTCAAGAGCCTCTTCAGTGAAATAGATATTGACGAATTTCTAACTCGATTTGAAACCGGGTATAAACCCAGCGACACCTTAGCCCATGGATTCGAGAGGGTTGTGTGCTTCGGCCTGGAAAAGTATGGCCGCAAAGTGGGCCTGCTATGAGAATTGGCGAGGTGTTAAATCGCGCGCGATGGCACCTTTGCCCTCGCGTCATCTCTGTAAGCGGTATTGGTGATCGGTTGACGCCGCGAGACTGAGCGCCACTTGGCAGTTTTCGCTGTCGTCGTCCGCAAAAGAAATGCAATAATCGCGTCCATCGCACTAAGGGGCTTAACAGAGTGTACGGGGATGCCGTACATTGGTCATATGAGCAGGATATGAGGATACGGAAGACGACGAAACCGAGGCGATCACGCCCTATTTCCGCCATTGCACGCCCGAGGTTTGATAGGATGCGGCGAGCGCCGCGAACCGCATCGATCCCGAATGATTCGGTTCCTTAGTCACCCATCCGTCCGGGAGTGTGAGGTGGTTCCGTGCGTGTATCCATCCGGCCTTGCATTTGTCGCAGGAGGTAACGGCGATACAACGATACCAAATGACCAAGGCGTTCCTTCATGATAGACAACATTAAAAGGCAGCTTGTCGTCGTGCTTGGTATGCACCGAAGCGGCACCAGTGCGATTACGCGTGGGTTGACTGCTCTAGGTGTCGAGCTGGGTCAAACGCTTATTCCCGCAATGCCCGATAATCCCAGCGGTTTTTGGGAAGACCGCGATATAACCACCCTGAACATGGAATTGCTTCGGCACCTGGGGCACGACTACTACCACTCCTCATTAGTTCCAATTCTAGAGAGCGATCTCGCTTCAGAAAGGATGTCAGCCTTCAGACTGCGTGCAGTCGAATTACTTCGGCAAAAAACGGCAGCTAACGCCATCTTTGGTATCAAAGACCCACGTACCGCGCGCCTGTTGCCGTTTTGGCAGGCCATTTATGACTATCTGGGACTCATAGTAGGCTACGTTATTGCCGTTCGCAATCCACTCAGCGTGGCGCGTTCATTGAGCGTCCGAAACGAGTTCGAGTCGGAGAAATCTCATTATCTGTGGCTCGAGCACATGGTTCCTGCTGTATTGGAAACGTCATCTGCCCGGCGGGTATTTGTTAACTACGATAACCTGATGGATAACGCCGCGAGAGAAGTTCAAAGGATTGCTGCAAGTCTGGTGTTGTCCACCGATACGATTCACGATGGATTACTTAAAGAATACCAGAACGCATTCCTAGAAGATAACTTGCGCCATAGCCAATATACGACGGAGGATCTTCGTCTTGACCCGTCGGTTCCACGACCTGTAATCGAAGCGTATGAACTTCTGGTAAAGCTCGCCTCCGATGAACTGTCGCCCGTCGCTGCAGAGGTAACCAGTACGTTCCGCCGCTTGCAACATGAACTGAATGATTTGCGCCCGGCTTTGGGCTATATAACCCGCTTGGAAGAGAGAATCGCCGGCCTCAACCAAGGGGTGGCCGAGCGCGATGGGCGGATCGCCAGGCTCAACCAGACGGTGGCCGAGCGCGATGGGCAGATCGCTAGCCTCGACCGAGCGGTGGCCGAGCGCGATGGGCAGATCGCTAGTCTCGACCGAGCGGTGGCCGAGCGCGATGGGCAGATCGCTAGCCTCGACCGAGCGGTGGCCGAGCGCGATGGGCAGATCGCTAGTCTCGACCGAGCAATGGCCGAGCGCGATGGGCGGATCGCTAGCCTCGACCGAGCAATGGCCGAGCGCGGTGCGATAATGCGCGCTATGTATGCGTCTACTTCCTGGCGTATAACGGCACCGCTCAGGTTTGTTGAGAGGGCGGCAAGCAGGCTGCGGTTCCGTCGGAGGTTCCGAACGGTCATTTCTATCACAGCGAGATCACTCTATCGCGTTCTGCCAATATCCGTCGGCCGGAAGGTCAAGTTGAAGGGCTGGCTTTTCGGGTCGTTCCCCTTCCTCTTTGGTCAGACGTCCGCCTACCGAAACTGGGCCGCCTTGATGGCCCGTAACGACCGCCAGCGCGCGGTGGACAACTTCGACCGTAACTTCTATCTCCAAGCCTATCCCGACGTCGCCGAGAGTGGCGTCGATCCCCTTCAGCACTACCTCAACGAAGGCCGGAAGGAAGGCCGGCTGGGTCGAGCGCCTCAACTGATCGTCAACGCGGATCCGCAGGTGCTCGCTTCCGACCGTCCGACCGTTCTTGTGGTCAGTCACGAAGCCTCACGGACCGGTGCGCCGATCCTCGCGTGGAACATCTGCCGCGAACTGAGGAATCGCTGCAACGTGATTGCGCTGCTGCTCGGCGGCGGCGGAATCGCCAGCTACTTCGCCGAGACCTGCGACGTCGTCGTGGGCCCCTTCGACGGGCCCATCCGTAATCCGACGGCCGTTGGTCCCATCGTGAATGATATCTGCGACCGCTACAGCATCGACGTCGCACTCGTCAACAGCATCGAATCACGCGCAGTGATTCCGCCGCTCAGCGAGCGATTCGTGCCGTCGGTCCTACTGGTTCATGAATTTTTCGCGTACACGCGGCCGCGCGAGGACTTCGTCGCGGCACTGCGTCTGGCTGCCGACGTTGTCTTCTCGGCCCAAATAGTCCAGCGCAACGCGCTGACCGAGCAGACCCGTCCGGTGGTCGAAGCCTCGCACGTGCTCGCGCAGGGGAAGTGCGTGATCCCGGCCGGCGCGCCGGCTGGCCTCGGGACGGCCGCCGAACTAGCGGCCATCGAGCCATTGGTGCGGCCTGGCGGTCGCAAGCGCTTCTTCGTGCTTGGCGCTGGCACGGTGCAGTATCGCAAGGGTGTCGATCTCTTCGTTGCCACAGCGGCCGAGGTCCGGCGACTCGGCCGCGACGCCGACGTGGCGATGCTGTGGATCGGCCAGGGCTTCGATCCGGAACGAGATCTGAGCTACTCTGCGTATGTGCAAGAGCAGATTGTGGCTGCGGGTATCGATAACATCGCAGTGATCGGCGAAGTCGAGAATCTCGAAGCAGTCTACGCGCTCGCCGACGCGCTATTCCTATCTTCGCGTCTCGATCCGATGCCGAATGTCGCAATCGATGCGATGTCGATCGGCAAGCCGGTGATATGCTTCGACAACGCGACTGGCATCGCCGAGATACTCGCACATGACCCACGTACCGCCGAATGCATCGTACCGTCCGCAAGTATCGGAGATGCCGCCCGCCTGATCCTACGGCTGCAGTCGTCGCTGGCGTTCGCCGACGCTGTATCGGCCGGTGTGCGGGATCTCGCGGCCCGGTACTTCCATATGCCAAGCTACGTCGCGCGCCTGTTCGACATTGCATGGGCAGCGCGGACACGCAGTCTGCAGGAACGTAACGACGCGGCAACTTTGCAGGATGCCGCGGACTTCGACGTCGACTTCGACTCGATGCCGGTTACGTACCCTCGGACCCGCGAGCACGCGATCGTCAGCTTCCTGCGTTCGTCGGCGAGCGGCATCGAGGCGCGGCGTCCGGCGCCGGGTTTCGATTCCGCCACTTATGCACGACACCACGAGCTTGGCCGGGACGCGGCGAATCCCTTCGCCCACTGGCTACGTGCCGGGCGTCCGGACGGTCCGTGGCGTGTCGAGGTCATCGATCCGTCGAACCACACGGAGGCCCCCGTCGCGATCAGGCTTCGGCGCGCGCTACACGTTCACGCCTTCTATTTCGACCTGCTCGACGACATCGTCGCGCGCCTCGGATCCGAAGGCCCGCCATGCGACCTATTCGTCAGCGTGGCGTCCGACGCCGACGCAGCGCAGGCGCGCAGGCTTTTCGAAACCTATCGGCGCGGTGCCTGCGATGTGCGAGTGGTACCGAACTGCGGCCGTGATATCGGCCCCTTCCTGACGGCTTTCGGCACTAGGCTGCGCACCTACGACGTCATTGGCCACGTCCACACGAAGCAAAGTCACGTGCTCAAAGACCGCGAGATCGCACGGCGCTGGCGCGAATACCTGCTCGAGAATCTGCTCGGCCGCGAGCATCCGTCGGCCGACGCGATCCTCGGGCGCTTCGCCGAGGATCCGCAGCTCGGTGTCGTTTACCCGGACGATCCCCATGTGCTCGACTGGGGACGGAACCGCGATTTTGCCGGCGCGCTCGCGCGACGGATGGGCATCGCGAGCCTTCCTGACCCGCCCCCGAGTTTCCCGGTCGGCACGATGTTCTGGGCGCGCCCGGCCGCGCTGGCGCCGCTGTTCGACCTCGGCTTCGACTGGAGTGATTATCCGGCCGAACCTCTGCCCTACGACGGTTCTATTTTGCACGCGATCGAGCGCCTGCTGCCGATCGTCGTCGCACATACCGGATACCGTCGCGCTGCCGTCCACGTCCCTGGATCGACACGATGAACGCGGCTTGCTTCGTGCCTTCTCGGTCTCTCGATCGCGAATTGGGCGAGCACCACATGGCTACGGGACTGCAACCGCGCGGGGAAACTGCGCGTGTGTTTCCAAAGCGACGGGGACAGGCCGACTTACCATGCGGTGTTTGATCCTAGGCGGTGGCGGGTTCATCGGATCGTTTCTCGCGGACCGGCTGCTCATCCTCGGTCACGCCGTACGGATCTTCGAGCGACCGCGCGTGCTTCCGTACCGGGCCTTCGGCCGCGAAGAACGCGTCGAGTGGCTCGCTGGCGACTTCCAGAGCGCGGCCGACGTTGAGGCGGTCGAAGGTTGCAACGTGGTGTTCCATCTGGTTTCGACCACGTTGCCGAAGAATTCCAACGACGACCCCATCTACGACGTCGAGACCAACCTCGTTGGCACGCTTAGGCTGCTTGCCGCGGCAGTACGGTGTGCGGTCCAGAAAGTCGTGTTCATCTCGTCGGGCGGCACCGTGTACGGCGTACCCAGTCGGATCCCCATCTCCGAGGAGCATCCCACCGAGCCCCTCGTGTCCTATGGAATCGTCAAGCTTGCGATTGAAAAGTACCTGCATCTCTACTGGTGCATGCATGGGTTAGACTACCGCGTTCTCCGAGTCTCGAATCCTTTCGGCGAGCGGCAGCGCGTGGACACCGCCCAGGGCGCGGTGGCCGTGTTCCTGAGCAGGGCGCTTGCGGGCCAGCCGATCGAGATCTGGGGCGACGGCAGCGTGACACGTGACTACGTCTACATCGAGAACGTCGTGGACGCGTTCATCATGGCCATGAAGCACGATGGCGAGCCGCGCGTTTTCAACATCGGCTCGGGTGAAGGCCGCAGCCTGAACCAGTTGCTTACGACTATGGAGGAGCTGATCGGGCGTCCCGTCGAACGGCGCTACCTGCCGGCCCGTAAGTTCGACGTGCCGGTGAACGTGCTCGACGTCAGCCGCGCACGGGACGTGCTGGGCTGGCGGCCACGCGTCTCCTTCCGCGATGGGCTAGGACGAACACTGGATTGGTTGCGCACCTCGCAGGGCCGATAGAGACTTGCTCTAACGCCATACCACCTGCCTCCAAGAGGATGGTCTTCATTTCAAAACCGTATTCGCGTCACACGGCCACGCCCCGCCCCTGTCATGTTTTCGACTATGTCTACTGAAGGAACTCCTGGTATGCCACGGCTATTGCAGGTCTCTTGCCTGCCGTATCTCCTCGTGGCCGCTTGGCTGACTTTCGTCGGGTGGGCGATATGGCAGCACGTCCAGGCGAGCGGGCAGCGGTCAAGTGCGTAAAGACGGAGAAGGCATAGAGGAGATCGAACTTCGAATCACCAAGCTCCGTCGGTGGTAGGAGAGAATTGACTGTGTATTCCGCGCCATTGTGATCGGTGATTCCAATTGATTGTGATCACGGTTTCCGACGGATTGTGATCGCTAATTCCGCGCATTGTGATCACGGATTGTGTGGGATCACCAAGGGTTTCTTATTTCGTTCGGTTTTTAACGGCATCGTTTTTCGGGCCGATGGTGTTTGTGGTGGCGGAGGATGTTTCGGCGCGTGCGCAGCGCTCGCTGGGATGTCACGGAGTCGCGCTCTTCCTCTGCGCGCTGCCGATGTTCTACCACTTCGAGCGGTCGAGCGCTTCCAGCTCGCCTGGATACTGGGGCTTCACCGATACCGTTCTTGCGGGAGTGGCGGCGCTCGCCTGCTCGGTGCTCACAGACATGATAGAAATCGATAAGCTCGACCCCCGGCGGGAGTGTGGCGCGGAGGTAGGTCCAGTTATCACGCGCCCCATCGGCGAGCTTGACCAAGCCGAGATCGGGCCGTTGCCTGAGTGCGGCTTCTATCTCCTGGGTCAGCATCGTCTTCAAGCCCGCCTTGTGCCGCTCAGGCATCCGTGCCATCCGCACCGTGGATAGTCGATTGCCTTCCGCGTCATAGTAGGTCAACGTACCGCAGCCCACTTCCGAATACCCCGCCGGGCCGCACGTGCGCTTATCTTGTGCCTGGGACTCCTCGCGTTTCTGTGCACGCGCCCCGTCTTTCATCGGCACCATCACCCCATCGAGGGAGACGGCCAGGGTGACCGCCTCCGTCGGCATCTGTGCCTTTGCACGCAGCTCAGCTTCATAATGGCTCCGCTTCGCCTCCCAGCGTGCGCTCAGTTGCTTGGGCAGCCGGTCAAGGCTCGATTTCGAAGGTGTCATGTTCCCTAGCTCCTGAAACAGATCCTCGCCTTCTTGCGGCGTCAGATGCGCAACCACAAAAGCCACCTGCCGGGCCGCGAGCGGCGTCCAGCGCCCCTCCACAATACCCGCCCGCAACTCCAGCGGACACAGCGTGCGCTCTTCACCTCGTCCACGCCGATATAAGCTCCGCATCACCTGAACTGGGCCCGCCGCACTCACATAGGTCTCCTCGCAGCGCACCACCCGTCGGTATAACTCACCCTCAACCGTTACCGCCGGCAGATCCACATCCAACCGTGCTAACTCCTCGGCCAATACCTCACGCTCGGCCGCCACAAAATACTCATGCAGCTCGCGCTCAAAACCCTCCATCTCATCGACCGCTTCAGTCGATAAGCGCCGCCGTGCTAAAAATGCCTGCAGACGATCAAAGGCGCTCTCAACACTAGCGTACCCAGCCTGTTCATGTAAAACTCTCATCGGGGCAGTCCTCCGGATTTTGGTTTGTTCGACAACTCCCTATTATCTGTGAGATGTCCTGCCCCTTCATCTCATCCACCCACCAAACAAAAGTGTCATATTACAGACCCAGTGACCGCCTAACTCCTTGATTCATCGATCAGTGCTCGATCTACTCCCAAGGAGTTGGTAGTGGGATAGGCCACATCTGTTTTTCTTGACCACTCATCGGTAGCACACAACCGTAGGGTCTTTCCAAGTGGGAGGACCGGCGGAGATGGCGAAAAAGAGGCTACTGATGAGAAAGTTACGTGAGATCCTGAGGCTCAAATATGAGGCCAAGCTTCCGCACCGGGTGATTGGGCGGGCGTGCGGCATTGGGGCGGGCACGGTCTCGATGTACGTGCAACGGGCCAAGCGCGAGGGGCTGAGCTGGCCCCTGCCTGAAGCGCTCGACGATGACCCCCTGGAGAGCAAGCTATTTCGCGAGCCTTTCCATGAGCGGGTCGCGCGCCCCGCCCCGGAGTGCGAAGCCATCCACCGAGAGCTGAAGCGTCCAGGGGTCACCTTGCAACTGTTGTGGCTCGAGTACCTCGAGGCGCACCCTCAGGGGTATCGTTACAGTCAGTTCTGTCACGTTTACCGCCGCTGGGTGAAGAAGCTCCACCCGAGTCTCCGGCAACGCCACCGTGCGGGAGAGAAGGTCTTTGTCAACTACTCGGGCAAGCGGCTTCATCTCATCGACCCCGAGACGGGTGAACTGATCCCTGTCGAGCTTTTCGTCGGGGTACTCGGAGCCAGCGGGTATCTCTTTGCGGAAGCCACGGCGGGCCAGACATTGCCCGAGTGGATTGGATCGCACATCCGGATGCTGGAATTCTATGGCGGCTGTCCGGCTGTCTTTGTGCCGGACAATTTACGGAGCGGCGTCACGCACCCTTGTCGCTATGAGCCCGAAGTCAATCGGAGCTATGCCGATCTGGCACGCTTCTATGGCGCGGTGGTGATCCCCGCACGGGTCCGAAAACCCAAGGACAAAGCCAAGGCGGAAGCCGGGGTCTTATTGGCCCAGAGGTGGATCCTCGCAACGCTGCGTAACCGCACCTTCTTCAGCCTCGCTGAACTCAATGCCGCCATCCGGGAAAAGCTCGCGCAGATCAATAGCCGAGTGATGAAAAAAATGGGGATGAGCCGCCGCCAACTCTTCGAGCATATCGACCGCCCGGCGCTCAAGCCGCTGCCGAGCGAGCATTTCGAGATGGCAGAGTGGAAGTACTGTCGGGTCAATGTGGACTACCACGTGGAGATCGACCACAACTACTACAGCGTCCCCTATACGCTGCTCCACGAGCGCCTCGAAGCGCGCTTCACCACATCCCTCGTCGAGCTCTACGACAAAAGCCGCCGCCTTACCTCCCACAAACGCCTCTACGGTCGCGCGCAGGCATCCACCTACCACCAGCATATGCCTTCCCATCACCGTGAATACCGAGAGTGGTCTCCAGCAAGGCTTATTGACTGGGCCGCTAGAAGCGGACCGGCGACCGCGCAGATGGTCACCGAAATCTTGCGCCGTCGACGCCACCCCGAACAAGGTTACCGTGCCTCGCTAGGCCTGATGCGTTTAGGCCGACAATACGGGGCGGAGCGCCTCGAAGCCGCTTGCGCCCGTGCGCTGCGCTTCGGCGCCTATGGCTACCGTACGGTGAAAAATATCTTGAGTACGGGCCTTGACAGCTTGTGCTCAGAGCAGGAAGCGGCCAAGCCCTTAGCCCCGATGCCCCACCACGACAATATCCGGGGTGCGGCTTATTACACCTTGGAGGAAACCCCATGTTAGCCCAACTTTCTCAACTGGAGGGGCTGATCGGTCGGGAAGGCGCATAAAATGGACGACGAGGCCTACAGGTCTCCACTACAAATGGGGATCGATCGCGTCAGCGCACGAGTTGGCCGCCGGCGGTTATTCGCGGTGGTGGTTGCGGGGGGAGAGTCAGGTTAAGTGGTCTGGGTTGGGCTCGGTGTAACGGCTCAAGATCAAGGTGCGGCCATCGGTGGTCGGGAGATGGACATCGAGCATCTGGATGCCGGCGAACTTATCGAGCACGGCGCGTGAGGTGAGCCCCTCTGCCAATGGCTTGAGTCGCGCTCTTAAGGTGATGTGCAGGCAATAGGCCATGAAGGCGACAAAGATGTGCGCTTCGATGCGGTGTTCGAGTTGATGGTAAATCGGGCGCAGTTGCAGATCGTCTTTCAGGTTTTTGAACGCCGCCTCAATCTCGGTAAGCTGGATGTAGAACTGCCAGAGATCCTCGGGATCTCGCCCACAGAGATTGGTGCGTAGTAGATAACGCCCCTCACGCCGACGCACCGCTCGTAGCTTCTGGCGATTGAGCCGAAAGGTGAACAGGGGTTGAGCGGTCGGATCGCTCGTGGCGGCAAACGCCTCGGGGTGTGCCTTGGTGTCAGATTCAGGCAAGGCGCCCGCTGCTTCGGCTTGTGGCAACAGGAGGTCGATCAGCCGCCAGGCGGCCCGATAACGTCCCTTGGCCTCCCCCAGCTTGAGCAGCAACTGGCGCGTGTCGTTGATCTTCATCTGCTGAAGTTGCTTCAGGCGCTTCACCAGCCTCTTGAGCTGCCGCTGGCGCATGGCGCGTTCCTTGTGGATGCGATCGCGGCTTTCGGCCAACACATAGAGCTCCTGCTCCTGGGGCAGGAGTTTTACCTGTACGCCCGGGCGCGCGGCTTGCCAGGGCAAGGGCAGGAGGTCTCGCTCCAGTTTGGTGAGCCTGCCTTTGGGGGTGCCGACCAGGTAGTAGACGGGCGGATCGGCCGCGCGCATTTCCTCGAGGATTTCCTCGGTGGGGATACCGCGGTCCATCACCCAGATCCGTTCCGCTCTTCCATATTGCATCTCGATCTTCTGCAAGAATACCCTTGAGCGTCGTCTTGTCGGCGGTGTTTCCCGGCAGCACTTCGTAGGCGATGGGGAAACCCTCCGGGGTGACCACCAAGGCAATGACGACCTGCACGCAGTCGGGCCGCTTGTCGCGGCTGTAGCCATAGCGACGCTTGTCCTTTTCGTCCTCCGGCAGCGGGGATTCGAAGTAAGTGCTCGTCAGATCGTAGAGCAGGATATCGAAGCGGACGCCGAAAAGATCCTGCCAGCGCTGGGTCAGATGATCGAACAGCGCCCTCTTGTGGGCAAGCACCTTGTCAAGGCAGCGATACAGCGCATTCTTCTCTACCAGCGAATAGTCCGCACTCAGCAGATCGCCCATGGCACTTTGTTCAAACCACAGCCGGTGCAAGCGCCATTCGCTGCCGGGATCGATCAAGCGGTAGACCACCAGCGTCTGCAGGATGTGATGCCAACAGGTGCCTTCGCGACTATCCGGCAGGCGTGCTTGCCAAAAGTGATCGAGCCCGAGTTGCTTATACAACTGACAGGCCAGCCAGCAAGCACCCCATTGTCGCGGTCGATGCAACTGTATTGCGTCGAGTCGTACCTTGACGCCATACCCCTTGGCGTGTTCGGGCACCTCACGCTCGGCGGGAAATAACGCGAGTTGTCTATGCCGCTGCGCGTCTTCATCGAACGCCTCGATCACCCGGCACCAACCCTCGCGCTGGCTGTCGTTGATTTCGCCCAAATACAACACCTGGCGTTGCACGACTCTGCCATCGGAGCAGCGCTTGGCTTCGACGATGTTCCAGTAGCAATGCTCTTTGCCATCCTTGAAGCGCCGGTTGCATCGCAGATACATGATGCCGCCGTATTGTATGCAAAACCAGGCGGCTGAAAAGACACTTGGTCTACACTACAGCTACTTAACTCGCCGGCCCTTTGCAGCAGATGACAAAGTCGTCCGCGTAGGAGACGATACGCGCTTGGTAGCGCCTCTCACACCCCAACCGCTTCCACCCCAGAATGAACCGGCGCATATACAGATTGGCCAGCAAGGGTGAAATCGGTGATCCCTGAGGAACACCCCGTTGACTGTCACGGTTTTGGGTCGTACGTCGCTTGCGTCCCCGCTCGTTTGTCTCCTCAACCGGGGCTTCGAGCCACATCTTAATCAGATGTAACATCTGCCGGTCTACCACCCGGCGCGCTACCGATGTCATCAACTCCGTATGCGGAAGACTGTCGAAATAACCGGACAAATCCGCTTCCACGACTTGCGTGTGTCCGGTGTTGAGCAAGCTGTGCACTTCTCTCACCGCCGTCAGGGCGTTGCGCTCTGGCCGATAGGCGTGTTGCTCGGGTGGCAGGTCGGCTTCGAATATCGGCGCTAGCACCACTACCGCTGCCGTCTGAACCACCCTGTCACGTATCGGGGGTATGCCGATGGGCCGCAATTTTCCATTCGGCTTCTTCAGGTATACCCGCCGGACCGCCTGGGGTCGATACGTCTTCTTCCTGAGGTCTTCCGCCAGTTCCCCAAGCCAGCGCTCTACGCCGTACGCCTCGATGTCCTCGAACCGTTCCTCGTCCACGCCCGCCGCCCCCTTGTTGGCTTTGCAGCAGACGTAGGCGTGTTGCAGAACATCTCCGCGGTGCACCTTGTCATACAGGAGGTAGAACCGATACTCGGGTGCTTCCTTCGCTTTGACATGTAACGCCGTCTGTAGCTTCTGAATACTTTCCGGAGTTGCCAGGGTCATCCCCAATCTCCTATTCCTCACCACGTCTTGCGTTGGCCTTGAACCGAGGCACCTTCCCTCCACCGGCATTACCCGGCTTCAACGGTAACTACGAGCCTCTCCGTCACCCCATCGCGCACGGCCTCACCCTCACGGGCGTCCGTTTGGTCACCACGCCCCGACCACACGATGGGGCTTCCCGTGTTGCAGCGGTCTTCCCCTTGTAGGCATGCTGTCGCCAATACCCCGGCGGAACCCCTGGGTGCCCTCTTCGCTCGCTTCCCCAAGAATGTCAGCCTTCCCCGAATTCTCGGTCGGGTCGGCTTCCGCATTACCCTTTTCGAGGCTTGCTCAGCGTTCACTCACATTACGGCCTGCCTACTCGCCAAGTCACCTAACGTGACCCTCTACACCAGAGGCTTCAGCCCCTTCGTTACCTCCGCGACTGCTCCGATTGCTACCGGCTGGAGCGAAAGTTGCCGGGCGGGGTTCGCACCCGCTGAAAGACCGTGCCTTTGCACGGCGCACGAGAAAGTTGGGCTAGAGAAGATGCAGACGATGAAACTCTCCGCAATGGCCGAAGCCTCGCCTAGGACTCCTCATCGATACCGAATGGACCGCGCGGGAAAACCGTAAACTCGCTCGACGCCTGCGCGCGGCCAAGATGCGCCATGCCGCTTCCATTGAAAACATCGACTTTAAACCCCCCCGCGGCCTAAACCGCCAAGAGATCCTCGCCTTAGGAAGCTGTGCCTGGATCCAAGGGCATCATAACTTGCTCATCATCGGACCGACCGGCATCGGGAAGTCCTATCTCTGCTGCGCGTTTGTCGAGCGCGCCTGCCGGCAAGGCTACACGGCTTACTATGCCCGAGCACCCCGCTTGCTCCATGAGCTTGCCATCGGACGAGGCGATGGCTCCTATACGCGGCTCCTCAACCGTCTCGCCCGTTTCGATCTCTTGGCCATCGATGATTGGCTCCTCGGACCACTGAAAGACACCGAGCGCCGCGATCTCATGGAAGTAATCGAGGACCGATCCGAATGTGCCTCCACCTTGATCGCAACCCAGCTCCCCATCAAAGACTGGCATGCCGTCATCGGGGATCCGAATCAGGCCGATGCGATCTGCGACCGGCTGCTTCACAATGCCCACCGCATCGAATTGAAAGGCGCTTCCATGCGTAGGACCAAGAGCGCTCCCAAACCCACAGAGGATGGGCAAAATGCGTGAGCGACGGACTTCTCACCAACCCAACACGGAGAACCCGATGTCCTTAAAAGGAGGGTACCCAAGGTAGGGGTCGAGCCGAGATCGAGGCTCCTAGGCGATTACAGGCGGTCATTTTTCATCGCCGCCCCGCCCAATCGTCCTCGACAAGCTTCCGAAGGTATTCGACAATGCTCGCGATGAGGACGTAAAACCGAACACTTACTTCCCGTCATCTAGGAGAAAATACAGCTAAACAAAACGCGTCGTCACTTCGTTCCGATGAGTGATCAAGCAGTTCGGAATCCGTGATCACAATTCCGCGGAATTAGCGATCACAATCGCTGGAATATGCACTGACCGAGTAAGTGCCGAAGTCGAGATCCGTCCGGCACCATGCGACGAGCTTCTCGTTGATGTCCGTGCCGTGAAACCGGACCTTTCCGGCGAGCGGCTTCCACCAGCGGATCACACGCCCGCAGCCCACCCCAAAGTCCAGCACGTCACGCAGCTGCTCCACCCTGACACCGTGTTTAGAACACACTTGCTCGATGAGCTGCGCCGCACGTTGCCCAAGCTCCAAGAACCGGATCGGATCGATGCTATGGGCGACGAGGTGGATCAACAATCGCTGGGGAGAAGATTCTCCTTTCGGATTCGCTTCTGATCTTCCGACAGGACATGTTCGAACGGGTACTCATTCATTGGATAAAGGGGTGGACGGTATCCATTTCGGGGTACGGCTGGAGGATGCGGCCCAGTGCATTCTGGTGGTGATTGGCGCCACCGCCGAGGGTAACAAAGAATTGTTGGCGCTTGCCGACGGCTATCGGGAAAGTGAAGCCTCTTGGCGGGAGGTGCTATTGGATCTGAAAGCCCGCGGCCTATCCATCGATCCGCATCTGGCCACCGGCGATGGGTACACAAGACGGCTAACGTATTGAACAAGCTGCCTAAGAGCCAACAACCCAAGGCCAAGGTGGCGCTGCAGGAGATCTGGATGGCGGCCACCCGGCAAGAGGCCGAGCGCGCCTTCGATCACTTTTTGACCCTCTACCGTCCCAAGTATCCGAAAGCCGCGACGGCCACGATAAGAGACACTGAGCTTCGCCTCGATCCAATGCCGCAGCGTCGGCGTCCACTTCACGGACGTTCCATTAGGCCGGAACCGCTGACCCTGAGGCTACCTTGGCGGTAGTCGCTCCATTTACTCTATGCTGACACGATCGTCACGCCAGCTACGATCCACCTTTTTCACCTCGGCCTCCTAATTCGCGCTGCGAGCGACCAAAGACTGCAACCCCTATGTTTCCGCGCCGGCTTCGGTGCTACCTCTGTGTCGTCGGCCATTTTGCTATTCTTATGGCTTCTGCAGGACGCAAACGGCCTGTGCACCAGAAAATTTAGAGATGATTTCCCTTAGGCGAAAGTATCGGCTCCATTGACGGGCGACATATGCATTTGAATGAAACACGTTGCACCTATATGGATCATCTCCCCGAAATGTCGAAACATGCCGACCATCCGGCATATCCTCTATTCCTATCAAATCGTCTCGGAATTTGAAGAATGTTTCGTTAAGAAATGGAGGCATGTTCTTCCAAGTAACTTCATTATGTATAGTTATTAGTGCAATTGACCCCCGTTTCAAAATCCTCCTCAGTTCGAGTAACCAGGCGGTCTCTGTCTCGTCAATATGTGTGAAAACCGACATCGCTATGATCAGATCAACCGAATTGTCTTCGATCGGCAGCAAAGGAAAATAGGACCCTTGGAATGCCACGAGTCTAGTAGTGTGGAAGTTCTCTAGGTTCCATTCGACGGACGTCCTTTTAAAATCGGCCGTCCAAACGTCCCATTCCTGTGATTGATACAAGAAGTGCCGGAAAACACGTCCGGTAGACCCCCCAAAGTCGAAGAGTTGACCAGTTGTCACTCCATAACGTTGCGCCAATTCCTTAATACGGAAATATTCACCTAGTCCGGAGAGCCAATATGCGAAATGTTGGTCGCCGGCATACCCTTCGCGGTTTAGTTTAGCGGGAATAGGAGCTGGGTCGCGTGCTAGTGCGGCACCAACGGTTTCGGGATTTAGGCAGTCACCGTAGGAATCGTATAGGTAGGGATATTTTGAGGCCATTTCTGCTGTGAACTGTGACGGATGTGCTGGCGACGGCTCCAGCTCATTCGCCTGCGCATAAGGATTGCAGTAAGCTAAAAGGCTGCTCACCTTTTCCGCTATTATTCTTTCGCTTTGTGACATCGAAATCTCCGACAGTCCCGGATGAGAGAAATTGCAGCGCCGCAGCCGCGACTTAAGTGGAACACACCACGGCGCTCAAGAAACCCCAGTACCGGTGGCGGAAACAACGCAGCTAATAAGACAACACCGAAAACGCCCCGCACCGTCACCGCTGGCCATCATTGTTGCGAAACGATTTCGCAGTGCCGTGTTCCTGACCCAAGGATCGCGGCATTCGCCGGACTGGTACGACGGCGATTGCTGGGATCCCGGCAAGCTCGACAAGTTCTCCTCCTCCCTAACCCGGCATAGCCGGAACCAAGGTGTTGAATGTACTATTCTGGCGGATGGGCAATAAGAACTGAGATGGGTCGTCGCCATGAACTCCTTTGTTGAACGCCATCAAGCGAAGATCGCCGCGGTGCTTTGTTGCTTTGACCGCATCGTGATCACTGGCACGCTTCCGGAGATCGCCCATGCCGAGGCTATGGCCCGGTATTTGGGTGTCCGGGGTATGCGTCTGTTTGACTACCCCCGCTGGGCAGAACCGCTGCGCGAGGCGCTTCGGACCCATGCCGAGCGGCTGGCCGCTGAGGCTTCGTTGGAAATTGAATTCATCCGTCATTACAAGGCGTTTCGTAAAGAAGAACGGATCAAAGCGATTTTGGCTTTGCGCGGTGAGCACCCGGGGCTGGTGCATATCTTCTCGGCGATGGAGGCCTGTCCTTCGTATCGCCCCTGGCATGACAAGCTTCAGCATACGACCCGTTTGAAGTCTACCCCGGGCAAGTGTTTGCATTATTACTTCTATTTCATCGATGAGATCTTCGGGCTCTGTTATGTCCGAGTACCCACCTGGGCACCGTTTCGCCTGCAGGTCTATTTGAACGGCCATCACTGGTTAGCCCAACGACTGACCAAGACAGGGATCGCCTTTGAGCGCGCCGATAATGCCTTCTTGTCCATCGGCGATCCCCAACAGGCTCAGGCGCTTGCCGATAGCCTCGATCCCAAAGGCTTGCATCGGCGTTTGGACCGATGGGCGAAAAGCTTCTGTCCTATCTTGGGTCAGTTTCGCGCTGGTTATCACTGGAGCTTCATGCAGGTGGAGTTGCATCCTCGGCGCGCCAAGCAGGGCCACTCCCTGGCCCTGGCTTTCTCGACCGATGTCATCTTCCACCGCCAAGCCGATTTCCAACCCCTCTATCAAGCCATCGTGCGTACCGCCGTGCATGCCCTCAAGGCAGAACACGTCGCCACCTTCTTGGGACGCAAACTCACCTCGGCCTTCAGCGGGGAGGCCGGTAACGATTTTCACACCCGCATTCAGGGTACACGCATCCGCCATCATATGGGACCAGCAAGCCTCAAGCTCTACGATAAATTCAGTCTCATGGCTCGGGTGGAATGCACCGCCAACGATGTCTCCTTCTTCAAACACCACCGTTGGGTGGAACAACGCAATGGGCGCAAGCAATTCAAACTCGCACCCCTGCGAAAAAACATCTATAGCCTCCCCGATCTGCGAGAGCTGATGCATGCTGCCAATGAACGCTATCTCAGCTTCATGGCCAGCATCGATAACCCCAATGCAGCTCTGCACGCCATCGACAAAATGGCCAAACCTGTACGAGAGAAAGACCGCTCCTATCGGGGCTTCAATCTCTTCCTCGGTGAAGATCATAGCCTTTTTATTACCCTCGCCCGCGGGGAGTGGAACATCAGCGGCTTTCGCGCCTCCGATCTCCGAGCCCATCTCCGGGATCTCTCCACCGGCCGTGCCTCCTACTGGTTGAAACGCTTGCGCACCCATGGCCTCATCAAAAAGATTGGACATCGCTACAAGTACTACCTCACGACATTCGGTCGTCGTGTGCTCAGCAGCGCACTCGCTATCCGAGAGTATGTAGTCATGCCTGCTCTCAATACCGCTCATGCATGACACTCTTTGCTTTTTTGCACAAGATTTCATGGATAAGGGACTAAGCAGCTCGTTCGATTCCGCCATCACCTCCGCGGCGAGCCCATCCGGTTCCTCCTCGGGAAGCGGCGGTGGGGGTTCCTCACGGGGAGGCGGGGGGCGGAGGCGGGTGGTAGACAAGTTACAGGGCTCAAGTCTCCTACCTTGCATAACGTGAAATAGGGGAGACGTGATTCCGTATTTGCGTACAACCTTATTCCTACCGTTCCAGCCCGTGTTCGCGTCCACCAGGTCGATCTTTCCGTGAGTCAACGCCGTATCCGCATGCACGCTGGCCTCCAAGCGATGTGAAACGGAGCTTCAGTCTTGAAGTGCCGAAGTTCGTTCTGTAGCGCTTTCAGGTGTTCGAGAATCAAGTTTACAACGTTGTCGGTCATATCGGCTCTCTCGTAGGAGCGTCGTTGTAGCGTGCAGAGAGAGTGTACCATGACCTGATAACTCAAACCGGGGGGAAACGCACGTCGTCGCGGATTATCGTGGTCCCTTGGTCGTGTAAGGGGGGTTGGTTACGGGTTCCGCCTTCGCGGGTTGTGCGTTCCTCCAGGTGAACGCGCGGGCGGCGGGCTATGTGGCCCCAATCCGTCACAACAAACCGATCCTGAACATCCCTCCTTTAGTCCTTCCTCTAATCCTTTAATCGCCGGTGAAAGGCTAGGCTGACACCACTTCGAGAAATAGGTCGGGTAGACCTGGGTAGTCGCCCACCCAGGTCCCCCTCAGATCCGGACATGCGCGACTAACGCATCCGGCTCCTCAGACAATGGTTTCGCTGCGCGCTTCAGATATGAATGAACGATGCGGGCAGGTGGCAAAGGATGACGAGCCAGAAGACGACTCGCATGATCCCAATTGAAACGCCCTCGCTGAGAGCGGCGCCGTAGCCATTTAAGCCACAGTCGTTCCACATGGTAGCAGAGGCGTTGCAGCAACCGGATATTGCCGGTGATGCCGTAGTAGGCGTAATGACCGCGTAGCTTCCGCTCCAGGTGGGCGCGCTGCTCGCACACCGGCAGGTGGCGGAACCGGCGACACCAGAGCTTGATTCGGAGCAGGGCTCGACGGAGACGGTCCTTGGCCGTCTTCTGCTGAATGACCCAGTAGCCCCGGCGTGAGCGACCCCAATAATGGGTAAAGCCCAAGAAAGTGAACGTTCCCAGCACCGAAACGGTCCCTCTGCGATGCGCTGGCGCGAAATGCACCAGCCGAGTCTTTGTGGGATGCAGCGTCAACCCATATTTGGCAAACCGCTTGGGTAAGACAGCCAGCACCCGTCGCGCATCGGCCTCCTCGGCAAAGCACAAGAGCGCATCGTCAGCGAATCTGACAGTGAACGCACGGCCTCGCAGCCGCGGCCTCACCTCTGCCGCAAACCAACGGTCCAGTACCTCGTGGAGGTAGATGTTCGCCAAAATCGGTGAAACCACAGCCTGCCTCCGGAAACGTCACCTTCTCTCGCTCCATAACACCGGCGTTAAGCCACTTGTCAATCAAACGACACAGCACACCATCACGCACCCGTTGCTTGATGAACGCACGAAGCTGCGAATGATCGAGCGTATCGAAAAATGACCAATCATCCAGCCACCTCCCATCGCCATCGTCGACTGCCACAAGACATCGAGCGCTTGATGTGCCGAACGGCGGGGCCGAAACCAAAGGAGCAGTCCAAAAAGTCCTGCTCGAAAAGGGGTTCTAGTGACCTGTAACAGGCACTTTAGTAGTGATGCGGCGTGAGGGATCAAAGTATTTCCACTTCACGGTTTTAGGTTTCTTGTTGTAGTGACGGATATAGCGCATGAGTTTTCTTTTAAGATCATTGACCGAAGTGAAGATGCCGCGGGCGATGACATCGCGCTCGATCTTGGCGAACCACAGCTCCACTTGGTTTAGCCAAGAGGAGTAAGTGGGGATGAAATGAAGACGCACGTTCGGATGCTGGTCAAGGAACTCTTCTACCCGCTTGGTCTTGTGAGCCGAGAGGTTATCCGCGATGACATGGATCTCCTTGTTCTTGGGTTGGCTCGCCACGATGTCGGTCAAAAACGCGACAAACTCCGCGGAGGTATGGCGATCGGCGGTCTTACCCAGAATCCCTCCGGTTTTGGTGTTGAAGGCGGCGTACAGACTCAAGGTGCCGTGCCGGTAATACTCAAAGCCGTGCCGCTCGGCGCGTCCCGGGGAGAGCGGCAGCAGCGGGTCTTTACGGTCCAAGGCTTGGATGGCGGTCTTCTCGTCCACGCAGAAGACCGCGGCGTGTTGCGGGGGGTTCAGATACAACCCAATGATGTCAGCCGCCTTAGCCTCGAAGTCCGGGTCGTTGGAAGCCATATAGCGCTCCACCCGATGGGGTTTCAACCCATGCTTAGCCCATACCCGCGCTACCATCATATGAGAAAGCCCAAGCTCGCGCGCAAGCTTGCGGGTGCTCCAATGCGTGGAGCCATCGGGCGGTTTCTTCTTGGTGGTCCAGGCCAAGATCTTCGCTTCGCCTCGCACATCGAGTTTGTTCGCCGGCTGTCCCCTGTGCCGACTGTACAAACCGGCAAGCCGCTCGTCACTAAAACGTTTGCTCCAGCTATTGATAAACCCATCATTGCATGCGAGCTTGCTTCGAATCTCAGCCCATGTGTGGCCTTGCTCAAGCAACAAAATCAACCGTGCGCGGCGCGCATCCTCCGCACGGCCCGTCCGACTTATGGCTCGCTTGGTCAATTCCACACGTTCGGTTTCCATCAATTTTATCGCGGTTTTCATGACCGCGATTATACTGCTAACTTATATGTTACAGGCCACTAGTATATGGTTACTGTAATATATTTACACATATGCCTGCTGGTGTCATGATGTCCGCCCGAGTCCTCTCGGGAGTCGAGGCCGTGGTGCGCCGCATACCCGGGTTCTGCGCCGACATGGAGATCCTGTTCATCGAGGGCCACAGCAAGGACGGCACGTTGGACGAGATCCGGCGCGTGATCGCGGCTTATCCGCAATTCGACATCAAGGTGCTAATGCAGGACGGCAAGGGGAAGGGCGATGCGGTGCGCAAGGGCTTTGCCAATGCGAGAGGCGATGTGCTGATGATCCTCGACGCCGACCAGACGATGCCACCCGAGGCGTTGCCGCGTTTCTACGAGGCGCTGGTAAGCGGCAAGGGCGAGTTCGTGAACGGCACCCGGCTGGTCTACCCGATGGAAAAGCAGGCGATGCGCTTCCTTAACCATTTCGCCAACCAAGTGTTTTCGTGGCTGTTCAGTTGGCTGCTGAACCAGCGTTTCACCGATACCCTCTGCGGCACCAAGGTGCTTTCGAAGCGCCACTACGAGCAGCTCGCCGCCAGTCGGAGCTATTTCGGCGACTTCGATCCCTTCGGTGATTTCGATCTCATTTTCGGCGCGGCCAAGCTCAACCTCAAAATCATCGAGATCCCGATCCGCTATGCCAGCCGCACCTACGGTGAGACACAGATCTCGCGCTTCCGCCATGGCTGGCTTCTGCTGCGCATGGTAGTTTTTGCGTTCCGCAAGCTAAAGGCATTCTGATGAGCGAAGAAATCCTGCGGAACCATCGCGAGTTGTGGCGGCAGAAACCAGTCCTTCGTGCCATTTATTCCGACTTCTACGAGAGAATTACGGCTGCCTGTCGTCCCGGCCTTTCCTTGGAAATCGGCGGTGGATCAGGCAACCTAAAAGACTTCGCGAGGGAGGTTGTATCCACCGATATCGTCCAGGTGCCATGGCTGGATGCGGCGGCGGATGCTCAAGCGCTTCCGTTCGCCGCGGGAAGTTTCGCAAACGTGGTCTCCGTTGAACGTGCTGCACCACATCGAACGGCCGCGGCGATTCCTTGCAGAGGCCGAGCGGGTGCCAACCTGGTGGCCGTGTCATCTTGCTTGAACCCGCGATCACTCCCATTAGCTGGGCGTTCTATCGCTTTTTCCATCCCGAGCCGGTTGTTTTGAGTGCCGATCCTTTGGCGGACGGGCCGCTCGATTCGAACCGGGAGCCTTTCGATGCTAATCAAGCGATTCCTACGCTGCTGTTCGAACGCTATCGGCAGCGTATGATTCAGGCCTTCCCTGGCTTAAAGATCGTCCAACTAAAACGGCTCAGTTTGTTCGCGTATCCTCTATCCGGCGGGTTTCGTTCCTGGTCCTTAATCTCAGCCGCCGTCGTCGGTCCAATGCTAAGCCTAGAGCGGAGGCTTTCTCCTCTAATCGGCCGCTTGGCAGCCTTCCGGCTTTTCGTTGTCATCGAGAAGCAGGACGCATACGCTAATTCGCGACATTTGTAGCCGTAATGACCGCAGTCCGTCAATCTGGTCGGAGCGAGTCTTCGCTGAAGCGTGGGGGCTTCGTTCGAGTCGCGGTTACCGTTCTGATCCTTGCCTATCTTGGTTTCAAGGTGCATTGGGCTGAATTGGGGAAACAATTTCTCAGGAGTGATCCACTTTGGTTACTGCTCGCCTGTTTCATTTTTGGCGCAGCGTTTCTACTTGGGAGCCTCCGTTGGTGGCTCCTTCTAAAGGTGCAAGAGATCTATTTACCCTTTCGAGTCGTTACGGCACTCACGTTTGTTGGGCAGTTCTTCAACTCCTTTCTGCTTGGGGCAACCGGTGGCGATGTCGTGAGGACTTTCTATACGTTGAAGTACAACCCTCAGCAAAAGACTCACGCTACACTCTCAGTCATTGTTGATCGGGTTATGGGCGTGGTGACGTTACTCTTTTGTGCTCTTATCGGATTAGCCTGGCAGCTTGGCCGCGTGATGCAGCGTGATGACATCCGTGTAATCGGCCTCGCGCTGTTAGTCGTTTTCGGAGTAATCGTAGCAGGCATGACGAGCCTCGCCCTTATACCCTTCAGGCGATTGCCAGCCGTATTTCACCGATTCTGGAATACAATTCCCAGGCGTCACAATCTTGAATTGCTTATCGGTGGGCTGCGCCAACACGGCAAGTCAGTGCACCTTACGATTTATGCCCTGCTCTGTAGCTTTGCCATTCACGTTCTCGTTTTCACGGCGGCTTTTTGTATTGGCCAAGCTATTCATCTCGATGCGACGTATGGGGAGATTATCGTCGTACTCGCGGTCGTAATCTGTGTTGTCAGCTTGCCAATTAGCATAGGTGGTCATGGCGTCCGTGAAGGAGCGTTCGTCCTAATGTTTGCTGCGTTCGGTATCATTTCTATCGATCGATACACGGGTATGGGTCAAGAGCCCGCAATCTTGTTTTCCCTCTTATTTTTTGCCCTGCTCTCGGTATGGAGCTTTATAGGCGGATTGATCTACCTCACCTTCGACCATGCCTACCACAATGCCGGGTCGTCGGCCCCGCGATACCCATAAGGGCGTCGACCAAGATGTAATGGTCCTCCATGGCTTGCCGCAGCGAGGAACCGTGGAATCACCGGCTGCCTGGCCGCTTTCCGCGCTGCGCGCCAATTTCCACCGCAATCAGTGCGATCAGTTGAGACAGCAGGGCCGTATCAAGCGGCGCCGGTGTCGCGTCATCGCCGTCGAGGAGCTCGTCAAACAGAGGGCCTGGTTCTTTGAGGAAGCGCCGCGCGACTTCTGCGTTGGACACCTGGTAATAAGCGACGATCTCGGCCGCGAGACTTTTGCTCATGCGGTAACGGGTGCTTATCGTCCGGGCGGCCATCGCCTTTCCGATAAACCAGTCCAGCTCGCTGATCTGGGTGACAGTGTTTGCGATTCGTTTGAACTCGAGCAACTCGGCCGGCAGGCTCGCATTGATGTAATCGTCCGCCGCGGACGCAAGACTATTGATGTCCGCTTCCTCGAATTTGAGATCGCAGGCTTCCAGGACGGCCTTGGTGAACAGATGCCCCGGCGCCTCGCGCGTAACTCGTTCGAAAACCAAAACGCGCAGGGCAGCGTCTCCGAATTCTCCGGCCCAGGCTGAAAGCTTAGCATACCAGTCCCAAGGGGAAGCCTGTCGGGGGGACCAAACCAGAGGCTGTGTGCGGCCCGTTCCCTTCACTTGCTGGTTGTAAATGGACTCGAGAAACCGATCCTGCCGGCGCAAGCACACGATGATACGGACGTCCCGCGCGTGAATGCCGAATCGAGCGAGAAGGCGCGCGGTGGCCTGCGGCCCGCAGTCATTTAGGTATTCGCTCGATATAAGAATGTGCTTACGTTCACGCACCGCAGCCTCGACTTCTGAAACAACGGCGTCATTGCCGCTGGCTAGAACACTCTGATAGTGCGACCACGCAAATCGGGGATCGCTCTTGTCGAGGGCCTCAATCGCAAACCGGTGATGCGCCATGATCCCCAGGGGCGTCCAGTAACCCTTGGGATCTAACAAGGGACGCAGCTTTTGAATTGCGCCTTGGACTGTGCTTGTAGCGGTTTTCGGCAAGCCAATGTGCAGATATACAGTCGTCATCAAACGGATCTCTCAGCGGTGACGGAAAGAGTCATCGCCACGCCGCGGTTAAACGCGCATTGTCGGCTTCATGGAGTTTCGCCTGAATCCGGACTCGCCATTAGTGTTTCGGGCTCTGCGCCGGAACAGAGGCCGGGCCGCGACGCTCTGACAATTCCGCAGCACATATGGCCAGAAGCTTACACAGCGTTTCAAGCGAAACCGCGAGCGGCAGCGCTGCGCCTTCCTCGACGTTGCTGTCAAATAAATCACCCGCCTCACCGAGATACTCGGCCGCGACTCTCCGGTTGGAGGGACGATAGTGCTCGATAATCTTATGTACCGTACTGGCGTCCAGTCCGAGTGGCAAACCGCCGATCCCGCGAGCCAGCGCCTCGTCCATGAGCCAGTCGAGATCGCCGGGCCTGGTTACTTGTTCCGCAAAGAGTTTGAAGGCCAGCAGCTCGGTCGGCAGACTGCGATTTTCCCATTTACCGTTCCGCTCTTCGCGTTCGCGCACCAGTTTCGCGTCATAGCGAACGCCGCAGGCGTCGAGCAAGCGGCAAGTGATACTTTCCTTTTCGGCGGCCAGGCGATCAAACACCTGAACCTTGATGGCCTGCTTGCCGAATTCCTCGGCCCACGGTTGCAGCCTTGCGTACCAGTCATGCCGCTGCGTCATGGCGGCGAACGGGGCGAGTGGTTTGGTGCGATTCAGGGCTTTGACATCTTGATTGAAACCGGACACTAATATTCGATCCTGCCGGCGGAGAACAGCGATGATGGTGACGTCCTCGCGACTCATCCCCGACGATTCGAGCAACGCTTTGAGCAGTCGCGGATCCGACTCGCTGAAGTATTCCGATGAAAGAATGACGGTGTGTGCATTCGCCGTCACTGGCCGGCACTGCTTGATCGCTTCGTCCAGACCGATCGCGGACTTGATGTGCTGGAAATCAGGCCTTTGATGTAATCCGCTGCCAACGGGGGTCGCTTCCACGGCTAGCCGGTGACAAGCCAAGGTGGTGGCGGGTATCCAGGCGCCTTGCGCGGCAAAGCAATCGCGCATGCCTACAAGCACAGCCTGAATCAGGCTGGTCGCGGTTTTCGGCATGCCGATATGAATTCGTAGGCTGGCCACAGTCATCGTCCGGTACGGCGCTGCCTAGCCCATGATATGGCACGCCTTCGAGACATTCCCAAGTTGCTTCGCCAGCTCCAACAATCCTAGCTTCGGTCGAATGATCTTCTCACTCTGAGTCATCGTCGTTCTCCTTTGTCGTCATTTATGACCAACACGCGGAGAATACCAACTGGTCAGATAAGATTATAACTAATACAGGTAATCCGATCGGCCAGCCTATCGTCTCCTCCTATGAGCCAACTGCCAACCCGATTGCGGCAACCAACTGAAGCACTGCGTATCGCACTCGAACTCTCGTCATTGCCGATATCCCAAATAGAACCCATCGTGGAGCAGTCTTGACTCCGTTGGACCCGTAGCTAGAGCATGAACCACCACTCGCGGAAGTGAGCCCTCGAACCTCTTGTTCCACGTGTCGCTGTTCATGGTATGGCGGATAGCTTTCCTAATGCCATGGCGCCAACAATAACGCTCCGCATCTCTAGGGAAACTCAATGATACATTCACTTTCGCCTACGGCTTGAGCATAATCGCCACATTCTGCCTGTTTGCAAACTCACCGTATCTTTTAATTTCGACAATCTCAAAATACCGAGCCCACACTCGTGTCACATAATCAATCGTGTGGTAGGTTGTTTGGTAAAAATCGGGAAAGACATGAGCCCATGCATCGTTGTCAAGAAAAGCGATGCCGGCATTCGCTTTCCACAGCTCATCAATCTTTGCTCTATACTCGGACTTGTTTGCTAAGTGGTTTTCGACGTAATCATCCCCGTGGAAAGTTGCAACTACTAGTCCTCCCGGTCTTACTATTCGCCGCCATTCACCCAGCCAAGCGTTCTGCAGCGCTTCGTCGAGATGAGTCAAGACCGAGATTGCGTAAAGAAAATCCACGGAGTTTGCGCCTATGGGAAGAGGAGGCTGAGTCGTACCTTCCAAGAACTGTCCCATACGCAAGTGCTTCTTGCACCAGTTGATCGCCGGGCCGTGCAGGTCGCATCCAACAAATTTGGCAGTGGTCATATCCGCAAGGAAATTCATGACGCGACCGCAACCACACCCAAAGTCAACGACGAGGTTGGCCTGCTCAATCTGTAGACCACTGGCCGCTGTCCAAACCGCCAAAATTTCCGCGGTCCGAGCGCCGCCCTTCATGAAGGCCTCAGGATCAGGCCGGCCCGTGAAGGCCTGCGCGAGCCATCCAGGCGGAATCGGATGACCAAACTGGTCGCGCAACGGGTTGAGGTATAGCGGATCCCGCAGCGGATCTATGGCGTGAAAACTGATTTCTCCATCTTCGACTCGATCGAAAGCTACAACATCGCCCACTGCCAGACCGGCAGTCTGAATAAAATTGCGCCCATAAGCGAAAACGTTCGGCGTGTTCCATGCAACGGTGCGAGGAGTGCCTGAGTTATTTTTTGCGCGACGAGCAGTGATCCGCCCTCTCTCTGGAACAAAGAGGTCGATTTTTTCTGTAGGGCGAATATTCGCTCTTTGTGCTACAGAAGTTGGCAGGGGAACACCGACAACTTTTAATGTCGCTGTCGCGAGTGCCCCGGCCGAGGATTGCTCACGGCTTGTCGATGCGTTGAACGTCATGGTTGATACCTTCTCTTGTCTTGCGCCAACCAAATTATGTCGCAGCGCCTAGCCTGCAAACTATCTTCGCGACAAAACAAGCCGCTTAATGTACTCAGGGCCAGAGGAATTTGACACCCACTTGGCCAAAGCCTTAGTTCGTCCTAAAAAGAGGTTTGGAACTCGCCAGCAGCTCCGAACCGAATCGTTAGGAGGGTAGCTACTGCCTATTATTCTTCACGACAGACTCCCCTACTTGTGTCGTCACAGGATCTGATACGCTAACCAATTCCGCATTCGATGCCAGGCACTACACCAATTCGTGTCCTCAAGGGCATCGATTAGTGACTGAAATTTGGGACTGGCTAGGAAAGTCCGGGCCCAAGGTAACCAACTCCGGTGACCTAGCGTATTCGGTGTGAACGCAAATCTGGCGGTCCCGTGACCACTCATGAATGTGAAGAAAATGGAGAAATCTCCCACAAAATATTATTACATATCGGAGCGCCCAAGTGCGGAAGCTCCGCTATTCAGAAGTTTCTCGCTAACAATGCCACCGAACTATACGGTCAGAACATCATTGTCCCAGGACAAAAATTCGAATACCGGAATAATATAAGCGGTAACCATATTTGGTATATTGAAGAACTTGCCACAGATATCAAGGCAGCAAAGGAGGTAATCGCTCGTCAATTAAAATCTCTAGTCGCAGAACATCTTAATAACGTTGAAATAGGTAAACAACAACCGAAGATAATTATTAGTGCAGAAAACTTGACTAGAAAACAAAATTATTTGTTATTCGAAGGTATTCCAGAATTCTCTGTGCATCCTTTGATTTATGTTCGGCGTCAAGATGACTTCCTTATTTCTGCGTGGCAACAATGGTATTTAAAGGAGAACGACGACTTTTTGGCTTGGTTAATATCGAGTATAGGACGACTTGGTAACTGGAGTCATCTGTTGGAGCCATGGGCTAAAACTTACGGCAAAGAGAATATGCTTGTGAGAGCATTCGACAAAAATAGAATGCACAAAGGAAGTATAATAAGTGACTTCTGTCGTCAGGCCGGAATCGCGGAGACGAGTGTGCAGGATGTGGGCAACGCTAATCCATCTCCAAAGCAGTAGGTGAATTGGCCGCTTGCGCGAACGGGGTATTCAAGGATATTCACGACCATGATTTCTTTCATATGATCACCGCTCTGACCGGAGACCGTCACTACAAATCAGAAAAGGACGAGTTTTTGTCGTCCGCGCAACGACGAGCAATAATGAGTCACTATGAGGCAGGTAACTCAAAGTTGCGAGAACAATTTTTCCCCGGACTCGGCGAGAAGGATGACCTTTTTTCTCCTGTGGTAGACGTGTCTGGTTCAGATGTAAGGGATATCGAGTCAGCCAAATTCGCGCTATTAGCAGAGCTCGTTTTTGGATTGTATAAGCGGCGGCTAAAAAATCTGGAAACGGGAAAGACGCTCTAGAAAAGAAAGCGAGGCTAGACGGCGGCGCTGTGACTTGCCACCAAAAATCAGAGGTTCGCCGCAATGCCGGTCGCGACCTGATTGCGCGAAACGGAGGTTGTCGGAGCGAAGGGGGTATAGGAAGCCCTGGTTCATCCAGCCTTCTTCATTGCGGTCGTGCCCAATGGATCATGTGCTGGAACTCGTGCGCCAGCACACTGTCGAGCTCCGGGTTGCCGGGAGTCTGGTTTTCGGCGCTGCCGAAGAACAGCTCCTTCTCGTTGGAAAATTCGTTGGCCAGGCGATCGGAGGTCTCCGTCCACACCGGGGTTCCACTCGCTGCCAAAGAATTCGCGATTGGTGGGGTAGACGTTTTCTTGGAAGTTGTCTACCACGGCCTGCACATCGCGCTCGACGACGGGCACCCCGACCTGGGCGAAGAAATACACGTTCTCGGACTTGTAGATCAACTCTGCCGTCACCTGCTATGCCGACGCGATCGATCAATTGCTGTTGCTTGGCGTGCGGAAGCCGTCTGAAACCGAAGCTCTCGACGCCCGTCGGCGTGTTTACCCAGCCCGTGTAGATAAAGTGGCAGAGCTCAAAGAAAATTTACAGCAGGCTCGTGAGATGCTCAAGCAGCGAGACGAACAGGAAACCCTGCGATTAGAACTGAACCGGCTGATACGCTCGAAGAGCTAGCGTATTACGGCGCCGCTTCGGAAAACTGCCATGGCGTTGAGGAGGATTTTGCGAACGCCTGATGGAAAGGGAGCGACATGATCGACTATGCTCGCATCAGCCACATGCTGGCCTATGAGCATCGGGGGTGTGGCCACTCAATGTAACGCCGCTCGATCCGACGACGAAGAGCGTCTTTCGGAAAGGCACGCGAGGCTGGGAGTATCCGTTGCTATGCTAAAGCGCGGATGAAAGACATCGAGGCCTTCGCGGAACTGGGAGAGCACTTTGATTACTTGGTCAAGACCTACTCGTCTGGCATGTGCGTGTGTCTGGCGTTCTCCACGTTCATATTCTTGGAACCGCTTGGTGGACGAGACCCTGAGCGTCGGCGACTTTTTTCGAGTTATTGGCACGCTCGCAGGTGCGGGTCGAGGCACCTATCTCGGCGTAATACTTCACGATCGACTAGGCCAAGGGATTTTTTCGACACATGTTCATGGTCAAGGAGTTAAGATTCCGCCCTTTGAAGCTGGAGAACTGGTACGCGCGTGCTTCGAAGTGAGGATGTCGCTTAACCCAGGCGCTTATGGGTTAGTGGTCGTCGCCAGTGCAAGGGACCCGGCGGGCGACCCAAACCGCGGTGTATTTCTTGATCGCCACGGGCAGCTTGGACCAATCCAGGTTGTCTGGTCGCGCCCGGTTAGGCCATGTGGGGGATCTCATGGCTCGATACGAAAATTGATGTGGAAGTCGTGGAGGCTTTCACAGTAGAGAAAGAGGAAAACATCAGATAGGAGTCAACCCTTGGTGACAGAACGATGCCATGAGCTCCCGCCAACAAACTCAAAGGAGAAAAGTGTGGTCTTTATTACCATGCACAAAGCGGGGAGCGTTTTCGTCAACGGCGTGATACGGGATATTCTCACCGGGCTTGGCCTGGTTCACATTGATTTTGCGAAAACAGCCTTCCGGAAGAGTGCATTTGAAGCGGATTACTGCATCGAGCGGTCTCCTTTGCTAAGTATGCCAGGATACTACTTCGGCGCCTTTCGCGGGCCATACGTCGAAAGCTTTGCGGACCTGTCGAAAAACCGTCTGGTGGTGCAGGTGAGAGATCCGCGAGACTGTATTGTGTCCTTGTACTTCTCGTTCCGCTATAGTCACCCTTTACCCGGCGAGGGAGAACTTCGGGACAGACTAAAACACATCCGTAGCGAAACCTCGGCGAAGGCGATCGATTCGTTCGCGATGGATCAGGTTCGCAACCAGGCGAAAGGGATGACAGTTATCCGGAAGGTTCTAGAGCATTATCCGGAGACGCTTCTGCTCAAGTATGAGGAAATGGTGTTGGATTTTGACGCGTGGTTCCAAAAGCTCAGGGAGTTCTTGGGAGTGCCTATGTCTCAGGACGACATCAACCGGTATAAAACGGCGGTCTTGCCCTGCCACGAAGACGTCAACAAACACAAACGACAGGTTCTTCCCGGGGACTTTAGACGAAAGCTTGAGATCGAGACGCAGGAGGCGGTGACGCGGGGGCTCCAAGTGCACCTAGAGCGTTTTGGTTACCTAGATTTTGGGGTTGACCGCGAAATGAAAGACTATGGAGATCCGAGCTAGCGAACAGCTGTTTGGATCATCGATCGGAACGGGGCGTATCCCGTGCCAAAAAGTTTTGTCACCTCCGGCAAACTCTTACGGCTTCCGCGATCTCAAGCTTCTCGAAAACTTCGAGTTCACCCCCCACCGTAGCGTCCCATATATTGCGCCCGTGCGCTTCGAAAGCCTTGCGCGCTAAAAAATAACCTCGTTCCGATTCCGCTAAATCAGGCAGGTTCCACTTGATTCCCTTCCCGAAATAGTTGGGATCGAAATGATTCTGATCATCGCCACGGCTCACGACGAGCTTGTTTGCCGGACCTGCGACGGCGAATGAGTGATCGATGCCAAGAAGGATAACGGGATCGGCGCCCATATAAAAAGCGAACTGTAACGCCGCATAGCTCACCGTTCCACTGATGCCGACTCCCCGGGTAATGTCGGTCGAAAACGAGCCGTCGGCGAGGTCTAGAAAATAGGTTGCGCCCCGGCGGTTCTTGCGCGTTATGAACCATCGGCTTTGCCAGGATAAATACACCGGGATCTCAATAGCGGCGTAGCGATCCTGATGTTGCGCCATGACGTGTCTATTCATACAGATGATGAGGCTTGGGCGCCATTTAACCCGCGGGAACAGAAGATCGATCTTGTTCATACCGATCGCCGGCACACCGACGAACTCGTCCAAAGGGGTGCTATTCAGGCTCGAGCCGTTGCCGACCACGAGCATGGGCTGATTCGCGAACCGGTTCCTCAATTGCGCGAGCCGCAAAGCGTGCTCGGTCAGCCGGTAAGTGAGCCCTTCAAGCCGGTACCGAATAGGCCGGATTGTGCGACCCAGTACCAACGAATTAATCCAAGCCCGAGAGGCTAGAGCGTCCGGCGCCGAAAAGCTGCCAGCGCAGCGCGTAACCTAAACGCCGCGGAGCGCACAATTCGGGCAATCGCTGGATATTTGCGCTGGAGGTAATTTGCGACGAGGTAATGCAGCGAGTACTTCGCCATCTGCATTAACGGCACTTGGGATTTCGCCATTGGATCTGGGGCTACACGAGAGGCGCTCCGCGGGATTTGATTTCCTGCCCAGCCATGTCGAGCAGCCGCCTCGACCAAGATCCCGTGAAATCCCGCTCGCACCCCTTCGCAAGCATGTCGCTCGAAGACAAACGCCCGGCCTCGCTCGCCGAGGTTTCTTGCGTGGTCGCTGTCTTCCGCGAGGCGGCGCAACGCGCTCGACACGCGCAGCGGATCGCGCTCGCTTACGACCTCGGCCACCCCGTGGTTCGCTAAATAATCGATGGTTGCTAGTCCACGCGGACCATAGGCAAACACTGGAGCTCCGGACGCCAAGCACTCCGGCAATTTGTTCGCCATGGAATACCGTACGTAGCGCATGCTGGCCTCATCAAAGCTATACGCGATCACGAGCAGATCGCTCTCGAAGAGCAGATGCCGGTGTGCTTCCTCGCTCATATTGCCTTCATGCACAGTTACGCCTCGGAAACCCTTGAGCGCGCTGCGTCCGGCCGCAAACCACGGGCCCATGGTGTATACTTCGAAACTTAACCCGCACTCGTCATGCAAGCTATTCACCGCGCGCGCTACATCCACAACGCTCGCGAGCGTCATATCTTCAGCCAAGCCCCCGACGTATCGGATCACCACTGGCTCGCCGGCTCCGCTAGCCGATCTGCGCCTGCGGTCAAGCACGGTCCACTCTTCGGGTTCAACGCAATTCGCGACCGGATAAAAAGGGACTCCGTAGCGCTCGCTAAACGCTGCCGACATGGCCTCGCCGATGCTCAAACACGCGGCACTGCGCCAGAGTATGCGCCGAAGCGACTTTTCCGCTTCAGCACCGTCTTTGAGCCGCGCCATCCAATCGTCCATCAGGTGCGTCACGACCGGAATGCCCAACCTATCGATGACAGCCTCCGCCCATTGGTGAAAGCCTTCCGGCCGGTCGTGTGGGCGGTAGTAAATCACGTCGGGCTGAAATGCAATGCACGCTTCCCATGCCTCCGCGGCATCCACCGCAGGTGCGTCTTCCGGTAGGGGTGCCCAACCCCGGTATAATCCCAGGCCTATCCGCCTCCAGGCATGAACTTGTAGGAGCGCCTCGCCCGGCCAGCCGGCAAACAACCGCTTCTTGACCTGTCCGGTGGCAGATATAGATCCCAGGCGGGTGCTATCCAGGATTAAGATGCGCGGAAACACCTCGCGCCGCACCGCAGCTGGCAACGCTTTCGGCGTGAAAAGGCGATCGTACTGAACTCGCTCAAACACTTCGAGTTCTCCGCCAACCGTCGCATTCAGGGTCTGGACCGCCGTCGCGCGCCGGGCTTCCTCGTACGCTTCGATCATCTTGTCGACCTATGGATCCTGCCAGGATTGGTCCCGTCATATACGCCGCAAGCGTCCCACCTGGGATGGACTTCGGTCTAGCCGTGCAGTTATAAACGCTTGACTTTTGCGGTGCCCTGATCACGCTCGGCCCGCTCCGCCGGAGCACAATGTCTTAGGGCCGCCTCGTACTGCAGCAGCACGTCCTCAGCCGTGCCTTCGCAACGCGCGCGCCCATTCTCGATCCAGACCGCCCGGTCGCACAAACTTCGTATGGTGCCGGGGCTGTGAGAGACAACCACCACGGTCTTCTCCGATTTTATTTTATCCCTGAGTACAGCTGTCGATTTACGGCGAAACTCCGCATCGCCGACCCCGAGCACTTCGTCGATTAGAAGGACATCTGAATCGAGCTGACAGGCCACGGCGAATCCGAGCCGCGCTTTCATTCCCGCCGAGTATTCGAACATCGGCTCATCGAAGAATTCGCCTAGTTCCGCGAAGTCGGCGATCGCCCCCAACCGGCTTTCGATCTCGCGCCGCGAAAATCCCAGCATCAATCCCCCAAGCGTGGCGTTTTCCCGCCCCGTGAGATACGGAACGAATCCCACGTTCAGCGCCAACAATGCCGCCCGGCAGCCGTTGTGTGTCACCGAGCCCACGTCGGGCTGCGTTATTCCGGCAAGCACCTTGAGGAGTGTCGTCTTACCGCAACCGTTTCGACCGATGACGCCCAAAGATTCCGCGTGATAGAGATCGAATGAAACATCTTTGAGCGCCCAGAACTGCTTACGTTTGAGCAGCCCACGGCGCAACCGGTACTGCACCCCGACGTGACGCACCGAAATTAATGTCCGTCTCACTTTGCACATTCACATCGCTACCTTGGGATAAACGCGGTCATAGCGAATCAGGATCAACAATGCCGCAGTTACCAGCGCGGCGGAAAAAAGGCTGATGATCCCTAAGCCTTCCCAATCCGGCCATAATCCCCGCAGCAGTACGTTTCGATAGCCGTCGATCAAGCCTGCCATTGGGTTCAGAAAGAAAAATGACCGCACCTCCGGCGGCAATCGGGCTGGATCAAAGAAAACGCCCGAGAGGAAGAATAGCAAGCGGAGCCCATAGTTCACGAGTTTATTCAGATCCGGGAAAAACGGTACAATCGCGGCGCATAGAAACGTGACGCCCACGGTAAACAGTAGCTGGACCAACACGATTAACGGCAAGGCAAGTCCACAAAGGGTCCATTCGATACCGTACCACAGCAAAAATACAACCAGTACGGCGAGCAGCACGGCAAACCTACAAACCCCCATCAAAACGGCGACCGCCGGGAAGACAGCCTTTGGAACATAAACTAGCCCCATCAGCGCTGACGCCTTGGATATGGTTTTGGCACCATCCGATACCGTCGTGCTAAACCATTGCCATACTGCCACGCCAATCATCAAAAACGGCACGTAGTCCACGGTTCTTTTCTGAAGGAACACCCCAAAGACAAGGTAAAAAGTGCCCATCAAAATAATTGGATCAATAATCCACCATAGGAAGCCGACATGGCTCGTAGCTGTTTCGGCCTTGAGGTCTGCGTACGTCTTGTACAAGATCAAATCGAGATACTTAAATTTCAACATGACAATGCATCTGTATCTTGTGTGCTATTGTAGAGCTTCCCTAAACGCGGGGGCCGCTGGCTTATCACGAAAACCTCACAAGCGTCGTGCCTCGTCGTTACCAACTGATCGAATGCAAGCGATGCTTTTGTGCGGTATTTCATTCCGGTTCGTGCAGGCGCGCCGATATCCCGCCGTCCACATCGAGCACGGCGCCATTGACGAAGCTCGAGCCGGGTGAACATAAAAACAGCGCTGCTGCCGCAACTTCCCTGGGATCGGCGATCCGGCCTAGCGGATGCATCTCGCCGAGTCGCGCATAGTCCTCCGGCCGGCCGCGAAAACTCTCCCGCAGCATGGGCGTGGCCACAGCCGCAGGTGCGATGGCGTTGACGCGCACCCGCCCGCCGAGCTCGATAGCCATGCAGCGGGTCAGCCCCGACAATGCCGCTTTGCTGGTTGCATAACAGGTGAAGGACGGTTTACTGAGCATCGCGTGAATGCTGCTGATGCTGACAATACACCCGTGCGCGGACTCCAGCTCCGGCAATAAAGCCTGGCTGAGGAGGAAAGGCGCGAGAAGATTGACGTCCAAGGTCTCGCTCCAATCCGAAATCGTCAGGCTCTCGATCGGTTTAACCACCTGATGCGCGGCGTTATGGATAAGCACCGCCAACCCGCGCCCGGCAAGCCCTTGCTGGATGTCTTCCACGAGCTGCTTCAAACGCTCCGGGACCCGGCACAGCTCGCGCAGGTCGACTAGATAGAACGGATCGCTCTCTTCCGGATCGGCGATCCGGTCGAGACCAAAGACTGTATAGTCGGCCCCCCTGAAGGTCTCGCATAGGGCTTTCCCAATACCGCCGGCTGCCCCGGTTATCAAGGCTACCTTTTCCATCGATCACCGATCCCTGAGTCCCAAGAACCCACACAGCAGTCCGGCGGCCCGTTCGCTCGTGCGCCATACGGCTTCGGCGGTGTTCGAAGCGTTGTGGGAACCAAAAACGCAACACTCGAAGCCCCGCAAGGGCGAAGATAATGGCAATGGCTCGGTTTCGTACACATCGAGGGCGGCTGAATGCACCCGGCCGCTCGTGAGCGCTGCGATCAAGGCCATTTCGTCGATCAACGCCCCGCGCGCCACATTGACGATCCGCACCCCGGCTTTCGCCCTTTGCAATGCCTCTTGGTTCAGCATGTGCCGATTGGCGTCGCTGAGCGAGCAGGTGAAGACGAGGAAGTCGCATGCCTCAAGTTTCGAGGGCCACTCAGATAGCGAGACGTCTTTAATGGACGCATCCGGACGATAGTCGGGATCATAAACGATCACTACCATATCCGCGGCGAGCGCACGCCGGGCGACGTGCCTGCCAATATCGCCAAAACCGATAAGCCCAAGCACCTTTCGCCGCAACGAAATACCGCGCGGTTTAGGCCAGCCGCCGCCCCGCACTTCCCGGTCGATCCGGAACGTCTCCCGGGCGAGGGCGGTCACATAGGCCATGGCGATGTCAGCCACTTCTCCGCCAAACATGTTGGGTGTATTCGTCACCCGAATGCCCAGCGCCTGGGCAGCCTTGAAATCGACATTATCCACACCGATCCCCCACTTTACAGCGGCTTTCAGCCGCCCTGATCGGCCTGCCCGGAACACGGCCGCCGTGGCCGGATCGTCACCGATGATCCAGCCATCGCATTGTGGCACGAGATCGATTATCTGCGTTTCGCTCAGGGTCTGCACGACGTTAGGGCAAACGGCGTCTACGCCCCGCTCCGTGAAATATCGTTCGAAGTCGCGCATGACCCCCAGCATGGGCGGGCAGGTAATGAGCACCTTCATGGGCATTCACTTTGGTTTAAGCGCACGCTAGGCGCGTTTGCGAACTGGGCGGGTTTCACCGCATTTGCCAGCGCTTCCGCGAGCGCCCAGTCATCCGGCTCATCGATATCGACGGACTCCAGCTTCGGAGTCTCGAACAGCATCGGCCGCTCGCCGATACGCGCCTTCGTCTTTGCGAAGCTCTCGCAGGAAAAAATATACAAGCAGGAGTTTTCCTCGAACCAAGGCTCTAAATCCTGCGTTCGGATTAGATTATTCGGATCATGATAAACGGCCGAACCGTCCTTGCGGTAGAAACGTGCTTGCCTTCGCGTAACAGCGAACAGAGAGTCTGCATCACCACGGTCAAGGGCACGGCGGTAGGCTTCGAGTGCTCCGACGATGGTCGGAGCACGGAGAAACGGATTGGTCACGTGGGTCATCAGATATACATCGCCGGGAACGGCGTTGATATCGTCCTCGATAATCCGGTTCATGCTGACCAGATCGCCACAGATTTCGGGCTTACGATCCCTTACGAGGATGCGTTCCGAGGGAGGGAGCTTGGTCTGAAACAAAACCTCGCGTGCGTCGGTATTAATCACGATTTGGCCGATGGTTGGGATCGCGAGCAGGGTATCCAGCATCCAACGGAACAACGGTTTTCCTCCCAACCTACGGAAGTTTTTCCCCGGTACGCGTTCGCTATGCCCCTTCAAAGGCAAAAGGGCAATGGCCCTGTTAGGACTCATGAGATTTCTCTAGCGTATCGCGATAGGCGATCGGCCGCGCTATCGCTTTCCGAGGGTAGAAGTAGCGCTCTTTCCGTTCCTTCGAAAGCTTACGGTGCAGGTGATTCCCTTGGTAAGCGCCCCAAAACTGCATGAACCGATATAGCACGATCTGATGAGCCGTCTCCAGAAAGCGTTCTTCCTGTAAACTCGCACCGAAATCCAGAAATACCCCCGAGAGAAAATAGCGCACAAAATCGGTAATGCTCACAGATACCTCGGGCATAATCTTTTGTAACGCAAGCGCCTCGCGCTCGTAGCGGTTCCTTATCTGCGACCAGGTCTCGTCGTGTAGGTGGTAGACCGCCGCGGGAGCAACATAGGCGATCTTTAAGCCATCGTTCGTCAAGCGTTTTCCCAGATCCATGTCCTCGAGACCTGTCAAGTCGTCACAAAACCGGTAGCGCACCCAGACCTCCCGTAGCAAGGCAGCGTTCGCATTGTTGCAAAAAAACCCTTCCTGAGGGATACGGCTCACGTCGGGAAAATATTTCTTGAACAACTGACACTCGCTGAAGCGGCTTGAACCGTTGCCCAACTGTCTGCCATAGGAATAGACCACGATTTGTTTCTGCAGCGGGCTGATTAAACCACTCATCCAGTGCTCGTTTTCAGGCAGGCAATGACCGCTTATGAAAACGAGGTAGTCGCCGGCGGCGTTTTCGCATCCGCGATTCAACGAACGGCCAAAGGTGAATTCATCCCGGCCAATATGAAAAACCCGGCACGCGTAAGCCTTGGCTATCTCGACGGTAACATCGGTGGAACCGGAGTCGATGACTAGCGTTTCGGTGTTTAAGCCATGCAACTTCTGGGCAGCGATACGCCGGAGCAGTTCGTCCAGATGTCGCGCTTCGTTGTAAGTCCTGATGACGATACTCGCTAACATCCGTAATACTGAATATTTATATAGTCTTTGGGTTGATCTCGAGCGCGAACGGTGGCTGCAGGAGTCTATATAACAACTCGATCTCTTCGCGAAACACCGAGTTTGGCGCAAACATATCCCAGTGGATGGGCACCAAGGTTTGCGCGCCGATTTCGGAGGCTAACGAAAAGGCTTCCCGAACCGACATGTTCCCTATGATGCCGCGGCGCTTGCGAAAGAAGCTTCGTTCATTGACGGGCAGAAACGCAACCTCTATAGGGCTCAAGGACCGCAGTAAGTCAATTAAATCTTCGTGCGGCGACGTGTCGCCAGCGTGGTAGATACGCTTCCCACAATAATCGATAACGTATCCCAAATAGCAGAATTTGCCGTCCTCGTCCACATCGACCGATTCGTGCGCAGCGGGTACCGGTATGGCGCGCAGATTCTTGGTTAAATCGATTGCATTTGAATGCGCCACGATGATCCGTTCGACTGCAATTCCCCAGGAGCATAGTAGTCTACCGACCACGTTTGGGCATACAAAACGGCTCTGGAGCGAGGCAGATGCGATCGGGAGGAGCGTCTCGGGGTCGGCGTGGTCCTTATGAACATGCGTGATGAGGACAAAAGCAGCGTCGGTTACCCCGTCTGGCGGGAATGGCGCAGGCACCATACGCCGGTGATCTTTTCCCTCCTGCGCTTGGACGGAATCCGACAAATAGGGGTCGATATAGACGATGGTCTCGTCAAACATTATACGAAATCCAGCTTGACCCAGAGGCAACACAGGAAGTCGTGGCTGACCGACTGCGTTAGTCATACATGCGGGTGTCAGCGCTCGCGTTGCGGATCGCATCACGTACTGTCTCAATGATGAAATCTTGCGTGGCGGGATCGAGATACGGGTGCATCGGTAAGCTTAACACTTCTTTAGCGAGTTGCTCCGACACAGACAAAGCGGTCGGTGCCGTGGGAAACTCTACATATGCCTTTTGCTTGTGCAGCGGTTTCGAGTAATAAACCGCGGTTGGAATGTTATATGTTCTTAAGTATGCCGCAACCTCGTCGCGCTGCGGAACCCTTATCGTATACTGCGCCCAGGCACTGACGGCCCCGCAGGCAATTTTTTGCGTTCTCGTAACATCTTGTAGCGCTTCCGTGTAACGCCGTGCTACGCGTTGCCGTGCGATGATCTCGTCTTCGAAGAGGGCTAGCTTTTCGACCAGTACTGCCGCTTGTAAAGTATCGAGTCGGCCATTGATGCCAATGCGCACATTGTCATGATCGTCCCGGCCTTGTCCATGGACCCTTATCGACCTCAGGGCGATCATGAGTTCCTCATCGCCCGTGAATAGCGCCCCACCGTCGCCGTAGCAGCCGAGCGGTTTGGCAGGAAAAAAGCTCGTGGCGGTTATAGGCGCCAGCGTCCCCACCCGCTTACCGCTGCGCGATCCCCCGAAACTCTGGGCCGCATCAGCAATCACGAAGAGATCCCAATCGCGGGCTACCTGCATCAGCGCATCATAGTCTGCGGGCTGCCCGAACAGATCCACCGGTATCAAGATCTTGGGCGTCAGCTTAAGTCTTTCTGCGTTTTCAATAGCCGCATTCACACTCTCAAGGTTTATCAAAAAATCATCTTCGTTGACGTCCACAAAGACAGGCGTAGCGCCTAATAGAACCACGACCTCAGCGGTCGATACAAACGTAAATGAGGGTAGAAACACAGCATCGCCCGGCTTGACCCCGAGCGCCATAAGCGCCATCAGGAGTGCGTCGGTCCCGCTCGCGCAGGTCACAACATGCTTGGCGGAGCAAAATGCCGCCAAAGCATCCTCCAGCTCATCAACCTCCGGCCCCAGAATATAACGCCCATGCTCTAACACCCTGGTGATTGCGGCTTGGATTCGAGGCCCGACACGCCTCTGCTGGGCCGCCAGGTCAATAAACTGGATAGACCTAGTCATGACGCGATTCATGTCGGACTTGTCGGGCGGCTGCGCTTCCATCGACCTATGCTTACTTCCCTAATCTCTGCGCACGATCCCCGCCGGCTCGTGCATACATCCCCTCGATGAGGGTTGGAATCAACATGCGATCGGGCGGAACCGTCTTGACTAAGGTATTGACGATAGCCCCGTTTCCGCCGACCTCTGTAACGACATAGGCGTCGCAGGGTGGGATGTCCTCGACGCGCACCCACACCGGCAGATCCAGGAATCGCGATGGCCCGCTGCTCGCGGGATCGTAAGTGCCGAGGATCATGATGTCGTGATCACGAGCCCTGACCGAGCCGATTTCGGCGAGCTCAGAAACGCCACAAAACACAATCTGTTTCCAGCCATTCATCGCGCATATCCGATAGATGTCCACGCAGGAAGCCGCCGCCCTCCGATAGAACTCGAAAGACCGGGTGAGATATTTCGCGGTAAGACGGCTTTTCTCCGCAAACCCCTTTCGAGTTAGGTAGTAAAAGTAGCGGTTAACCGGCGCTAGCTTGATCTTTATCCACCCTTTACGCACGCACCGTCTTACGTATAGGTTCGTTAGGCCTAGCGCGACGCCAAGTTGACGCGAGAGGTGCCTTTGTGTAACCGTATCGCCGCCGCCCACGGCTTCGAGCAACTCAAGGGTTAAAGCTTCTTCTTTGTCCGTATCGTTCATTTTGTGAACACTATATGCGTTCACGACTGTCGGCGTCAATCGACCCATGGGCCATACCAGTGAATTTCGTTCAATCAAGCCGAGGAGAGCCTCGACTTTTGATACCGTTACGCTGAATTGGTGATCGCCCGGCCCACGCAGTATACTTGCGCCGATCGCTGGATCGTCTCACGGGGCTTGCGCCGCAAGATTTGCCGTGGAGGGTACCTCTTGTGATGCAGGTGATCTCAACTAAGCAGGCGGAACCTGGCATTTTCGCGCGTGAGTTTAGTACGCGCGACGGAGGGGGATGAGAGATTTCGGATCAAACGCTCTAGCGACCCTGTTCCGCCAGTTGGTGATCGAGCCCGCACGCAGACAGACAATGGGATTGAAGGACAGGGAAATCGAGGAGCAGGATTCTCCCGTTGCCCGCGTCGTGAACGGTACACTCGCCGCCTACCGCGTCATTCTGGATCGGAGCCACGGCTAGCCATGACAGGTACACACGAGCAGCAGATCCGGGCGGGATGCCGTGTGCTGGTGACCGGCGCCAGCGGTTTTGTGGGGCGTATGCTGTGTGACCTGCTCCTGCGGACCGGCTACAGCGTTCGCGGCAGCAGCCGTGCACCTGCGTCACCTGCTGTGGGTTCGAGCGCGCTTGAGTGGGCACAGGTGGGAGCGCTGTCGGCACAGACCGACTGGTCGCAGGCCCTGCAAGATGTGGACGCGGTGGTCCATCTCGCCGCGCGCGTGCACCACCCTGGTGAGCCCGCGATGCGGGTCGCGGCGCTCCATCATCGCACCAACTGCGAGGGGACCGTCCGACTGGTGGAGATGGCTGCGGCTGCGGGTGTGCGGCGCCTGGTCTTCCTCAGCACGGTCAAGGTGAACGGGAAGCGCACTGTTCGCCATGCCGGCGGCAGCTGGCAGCGCTATTCCGAAGATGATGTCCCGCATCCCCAGGGCGCCTACGCGCAGAGCAAGTGGGAAGCGGAGCAGGCGCTGCTTGAGATTGCGGCGCGTGGACCGATGGCAGTGACCATCCTACGCCCACCGCTAGTCTACGGTCCCGGCGTGGGCGCCAATTTCCTACGACTGGTGCGCGCAGTGCAAAAGGGTATACCCCTGCCGTTCGCCCAAGTCGTCAACATGCGCAGCCTGGTTTATGTGGAGAATCTCGCTGAGGCAATCCTGGTTTGCATGGAAAGCAAGGCAGCCGCGAACAAGACCTACCTGGTACGCGATGTCGACGTATCGACGCCTGACCTCATCTATGCGGTCGCTAAGGTTCTTGGCTGCCGCCCGCGGCTGATGCGCATGCCGCTCTGGGCCCTGCGTCTGGGCGGAGTGTTGACCTTGCGCAGCGCCACCGTCTCGCGTCTGGTCAACTCGCTCCTCGTCGATGACTCACGTATCCGTCGCGAACTGTTCTGGACGCCTTCGATGACGATGCAACAGGGACTGGCCAGAACGGCGGCGTGGCTGGGCGTGAAGACTCCGGAGCCGGGTCACAGGGCGTGTCATGAATCAGGCACAGCGCGAAGCTAGCCACTCATGCCCGGGATGATCATGATTGCGTTGGTGGTCTTTGGTGCGTCGTGGTTCCTGACGTGGTTCGTTCGGCTGTATGCGCTTCGACGTTCCGTGCTAGACATCCCGAACGAGCGCAGCTCGCACGTCACTCCAACGCCGCGCGGCGGCGGGCTTGCGATCGTGCTGAGCGTGCTGGGAGTGGCGGCATGGCTGCATAGCCGCGGTCTCATCGAGGTTCCCCTCGCGCAGGCCCTGTTCGTGGGCGGATCGGCGGTGGCGGTGGTGGGCTGGCTCGACGACCACCGTCCGCTTGGCGTGGCTCTCCGCGCCACCACGCAACTGGCAGCCGCGGCATGGGTCGTTTACCTCGTGGGCGGCGTTTCCGAGCTGGAAACGGGCTTCGGTCGCCTGCATCTCGGTATCGTGGCTGGCTCTATCCTGGCGACGGTAGGGATTGCCTGGCTTCTGAATCTCTTCAACTTTCTCGATGGCACCGACGGGTACGCGGGGACGCAGGCGATCTGCACGGCACTCGCCGGCTGGGGGCTGTTTCTGTTCGCCGGCGAGCCGGGGAATGCGGTGTTATGCATCGCCATCGGGGCCGCGGCGGCGGGATTACTGGTCTGGAACTGGTCACCGGCACGGATTTTTATGGGCGATGTGGGAAGCTGCTTCCTCGGCTACGTATTCGGCGTGCTCGCCTTGTTCGGTGAGAAGTCCGGAGCGGCCCCGGCCTATATCTGGCTCATACTGCTCGGTGCGTTTGTGTGGGACGCGACGCTGACGCTCATCTCTCGTTTACTCGCTGGCGAGCGATGGTATGACGCCCACCGCACGCATGCCTACCAGCGTCTGCATCAGCTGGGCTTCGGCCACCGGAAAATCGCCTTGCTCCTTCTCGCCGTGAACGTGCTGCTGCTCTGGCCTTTGGCGTATCTCGCCGTGCTGTGGAATAATCTGCGCCCGTCGGCGCTCGTCGCTTCGATAAGCTGTCTGGTCGCCGCATGGATCGTGATACAGACAAAATTTTCTCGCCAACCGCCGCATAAGCACGCGTGATTCGAATCAATCGCCGCACTGCCGTCTCGCCGCACGACCTGATGATGGTCGCGTGCCCGTCACCGAATCGGTGGCGAACGCACCCTCACCCTACCGTTTCACAATCGCATCACCGAAGCGCGGTGGACCAGGTGGTTACAGGGCTTGAAGAAGCCGTGAGGCGTAGTAATGCAGCCTAAGGGGAAAACGATCATGTCCAAGCGTTTGAAAACATGGCATCTGCGCGGTGCCGCCTTCCTGCATGATCTCATGATGATTCCGCTCGCCTGGCTGTGCGCTTATTGGTTGCGTTTTAATCTCGGAACGATCCCGCAGGAATTTTTGACCGCGGGGATCGGCGCCCTGTTCGTGGTCGTCCCCATACAGTGCGTAATTTATTGGTATGTCGGCCTCTACCGGGGAGTATGGCGTTTTGCGTCGCTGCCCGATCTCATGCGCATCGGGCAGGCCGTGCTAGCGGGTGCGCTCGTGTGCGCGACGGTATTGTTCATGGTCACCCGGCTGCATGGAGTGCCGCGTTCGGTCTTTCCTCTCTACGCGATCATTCTCGGGGGCTTGCTCGGCGGCCCGCGCTTCGCCTTCCGCTGGTTTAAGGACTATCCCCTGCGCTCCCGCACCGGCCAGCGGGTCATCATCGTGGGCGCGGGACAGGGGGGCGAGTTGCTCGTCCGCGACTTGATGCGCGATCCGGAACGCCGCTACCGGCCGGTCGCGTTTTTGGACGACGATCTCGCGAAAACGGGGCGCGAGATCCATGGCCTGCGGGTGCTGGGGACGAGCGATGACTTGCCCACCGCGGTGGATCGCCTGGATGCGCGGATGGTGATGATCGCCATTCCCTCGGCAAATTCGCGTCAGATGAAGCGTCTTGTCGAGCTGGCGGAGCGATCCGGACTGCCGGTGCGCACCTTGCCGAGCATCCATGACGTGCTGGCCGGCCGCGCCGGGATAAATGAGCTCCGGGAGGTGCTGATCGAGGACCTCCTGGGGCGCGAGCCGGTGGCGCTCAACTGGAACCTGATTCGGTCCTGCCTCTCAGGAAAGGTCGTGTTAATTACGGGCGCCGGGGGCTCCATCGGGGCGGAGCTATGCCGTCAGATCGCTCAGTTGTCGCCGGGAAAGCTCGTCGTCGTCGATCAGTCCGAGTTCAATCTTTACGAGTTGGAGCTCGATCTCAAGACAGTCTTTCCGGACGTGGAGACGAGCGTTCATCTGTGTAATGTCTGCGACGAAGCCGCGGTACGGCGCCTAATGCAGCGCCACGCACCCGAGGTTGTGTTCCATGCCGCGGCCTTTAAGCACGTGCCCATGCTCGAGTCGCAACTGCGCGAGGCCGTACACAACAACGTGCTTGGGACCAAGACCGTGGCCGAGGCCGCGCTTGCCGCCCGGGTGAGCCAATTCGTGCTCATCTCGACGGATAAGGCCGTGAATCCCGTGAATGTCATGGGGGCGAGCAAACGCGTCGCCGAGATAATCTGTGAGAATTTGCAGCATCGCTCCGCCACTCGCTTTACGACCGTTCGCTTCGGAAACGTCTTGGGCTCGGCGGGGAGTGTGGTCCCGTTATTTCGTAAACAGATCGGCTCGGGCGGCCCGGTGACCGTGACCCACCCGGAGGTCATGCGGTACTTCATGACTATCCCGGAGGCGTGCCAGCTGATCATGCAGGCCGCCGCGATTAGCGAGGGTGGTGAAATCTTCGTGCTCGATATGGGGGAGCCGGTTAAGATCAGCGATCTCGCCGAGCAAATGATCCGACTCTCGGGGAAAGTCCCGGGCGCGGAGATCGAGATCGTGTATACGGGCTTACGGGCCGGGGAGAAGCTTTTCGAGGAACTATTCCACGATCAGGAAGCCTTGCGCGCGACCAAGCACAAAAAGATTTTGCGGGCGCGACACCGGCATGTCGATTCCCACGTGCTTAAATCGACCTTGGCCGAAATGGCCGAAGCCGTGGCCCGCTACGATGAGGAACGCTTACAGTGCTTGCTACGCCGCTTGGCGCCTGAATTCGCAACCCAAGCGGCCGAGAGCGCGACGGCCGCGGTGGTACCGTTTACCCCGCGCGCGGGATAAGGCACAGATCCCGCCGTCATTGCGGCGCTTGGCCCGCGGGGCGCGCACGAGGCTGACGCCCACCGACCATGAGTTTCTTCAGCATGATAATAGTCTCCAATTGTTGTTGAAATTAAGTTCCTCGAGCGCTCTGCCGTCTTAGCTTAGCGCACCTTTGCAAACCTGACCGCGGCGGGCGTAGGTGATCGTGGTGAGACCGCTGATGACGCCTACCACCAGCAGTAACGTGGCCATCGCCGCTTTGGTTTCGATCCCAAAGTCGTCTCCTTGGCCAACGCCTAGCGGGATCGCCTCGGAGCGCTGACAGCGCTCGGCACCCGCCTTCTCCTAACCTTCGGCCCTACAGCGCCCGCAGGAACGAAACCAGGTCCTTCTTCTCGGCTTCGGTAAGCTTCGTTCCAAGCACGAGATTGAAGAATTCTACCGTGTCGTCCAGAGTCGGCAGCCGTCCGTCATGCAGGTAGGTCGGCGAGTCCTTGATTCCGCGCAAGGGGAAGGTCTTGATGGGGCCGTCAGCCGAGGCCATCCGGCCATTGATCATCCGCGGCTCGTAGAAACGCTCCACCTTCAGGTTGTGCATGAGGTTGTCCGTGTAATAGGGTGGGGCATGGCAGGTGGCACACTGCCCCTTACCGAAGAACACTTGTTGGCCGCGCAACTCCGCCGCACTAGCCTGGGTCTTGTCCAGCTTGCCAAACACATCCAGTTTGGGTGCCGGCGGGAAGTCTAGCAGTTCCTGGAACTCGGCCATAGCGTGGACCTGGCTGCCGCGCTCGAGGATATTCACGCCCTTCTTCTGGGCGATCACGGGATCGCCGTCGAAGTAGGCCGCGCGTTGCTCGAACTCGGTGAAGTCCTCCACGCTCCGTAGGGCGCGCTGGGAGCCAAACAGGCGCTGGATATTGACCCCCCGCAAGGAAGGGGTGTCGATGCGGTGGCGAAACTCCTGAGGCCGGATGTCGCCCACCAAGTGGGTGCTGGCGTTGGTGTGCCCGTTCGCGTGGCATTCGAAACACACCACACCCCGGCTCGGCTTCTCCGTGCGCCGGTCCTCGGTCTGGTTGAACTGTTGCTGTGGGAAGGGAGTGACCAACAGTCGCACTCCCTCAATCTGCTTCGGATTTAGGATGCCGTTGAACAACTCATAGTAGTTCATTATAGTCACCAGCTTGCCCTTCGAGACATCCCCGAGATCAGGCCGCGTGGTCAGGAAGATTGGCGCTGGGAAATCAGGTAAGAAGTGCTCCGGCAGGTCAAAGTCCAGGTCGAAACGGGTGAGGTCTCGGTCTTCCTGTTTCTTGATCTCCTCAATGTGAAATTCCGGGAAGACCATCCCACCTTCCCCGTGGTTGGGATGAGGCAAAGGGAAAAATCCTTTCGGAAATACGTCTTGCTGCCGGATGTCCTCTGGGGTCATCGCCGCCAGCTTCTCCCAGGTCATATCCTCGGCCAGTTTGACCCGCACGCCTTCCTGGAGTGCCTTGCCGCCGGTCATGGTCACGCCTTCAGCGGGGCGATCGGACAGGTCATAGCGTTCCTCAAGCAAGGCCTCTTGCCGTTGCATGACCTGGGGCTTAGCCGCCTTCATGCGTGCCATGGTGCTGGCAAAGTTCTCCGTGATATTCACGGGCGCGTAGCTCGATGGTGCTTCTTCGGCAGACGCCGAGCCAAATAAGCCCAGGCTGGCGGCCGCCACACCGAAGAGTATCCGCGTCGGGATGAGGACGTTTCGCTTCTGTTGCAACATGATTCACTCCTCCGCGCTATTAAGGCGCAAATTCAACGTTAACACGCTACCAGAGTTTTTTTCCATTCGAATGGCGGGCGCTTGGCGCCTGAATTCAAAACCCGGGCGGGCGAGAGCGCGACGGCCGCGGTGGTGCCCTTTACCGCTCGCGCGGGATAAGGCTGATTAAAATAAACACATACCCCGCGGTCTTGCCGCGGATACCTTAGTAATGGGGTTTCAAAGGGGAGAAGCGCACTCCCTCCCCTTTGGTCAAGGGCGGAATTCATATTCCGCCCGCGAAGTATATTGATTATCACGGCGGCGTCTGGCGCGCGGTCCGATACCCGCACCGCCGGCACTCCACTTTCTCGATGCCGGAACTGCCGCCGAAGGCAAACGACACTTCAACGACTCGAAAGTCGTGGGATCCTAAAAAACAGAGGAGTCGTCCTATCTTTTTTAACCACTCGTTTATCATTTTGCCGCCTCCTTCGTGAGAATCCGTAGGGTCCTCGAAGCTCGCCCGCGGGCGATAGTTGATATATCTTGATTAACTATAGACCATCACTGGCGCTTTGATCGCGGGGAGGTCCCCGAACCCTGTCCACTGCCGGGATCGCGTTGCAGGAATGCCCGCGGCGCAACGCTCCGCCGGCTCCCCGGTTGTGGCAGGTGAGCCCGCTGCGGTATTCTCTAATATAAAGACAGGCAGTGACGATGGAGGAGCAATACCAACCAGCCAGTATCGAGCCCGCGATGCAACAACGATGGGACGAGCATCGGATCTTTGCGGCCAGCGAAGAGCCGGGGCGGGAGAAATTCTACTGCCTTTCGATGTTCCCCTACCCAAGCGGGCGCCTGCATATGGGCCATGTCCGCAACTACACGATCGGCGATGTGATCGCCCGCTATCAGCGCCTGCGGGGGAAGAACGTCCTGCAGCCGATGGGTTGGGACGCCTTCGGGCTGCCGGCGGAGAATGCCGCCATCGATAACCGCGTCCCCCCGGCGCGCTGGACTTATGAAAACATAGCCTATATGCGCGGCCAGCTCAAGCGATTGGGGTTTGGCTACGACTGGGCGCGCGAGCTGACCACATGCCGGCCCGAGTATTACCGCTGGGAACAGTGGTTCTTTGTACAGTTATTTAAGAAAGGTCTCGTCTATAAGAAGACCTCCGTCGTCAATTGGGATCCGGTCGATCAGACAGTGCTCGCCAATGAGCAGGTCATCGATGGCAAGGGGTGGCGATCCGGGGCTCTCGTCGAGCGGCGTTTGATCCCCCAGTGGTTCTTGAAGATCACCGCTTACGCCGAGGAATTGCTCACCGGTTTGGAGGGGCTCGAGGGTTGGCCGGACGCCGTGCGCACGATGCAGCGCAATTGGATCGGACGCTCCGAAGGCGTCGAGGCCGAGTTTTCGATCCCCGCTTTTGGGGAGAGCTTGACGGTGTTCACCACGCGCCCGGACACGCTCATGGGCGTGACCTATCTCGCGGTCGCCGCCGAGCACCCCTTGGTGGCGCGCTTTGCGCAACGTGATCCCGCGTTGACTGGGTTCGTCAACGAGTGCCGCCTCATGGGTACGAGCGAGGTGGAGCTCGAGACCATGGAGAAAAAAGGCATGCCCCTCGGGGTCGAAGCACTGCACCCTATCACCGGCGAGTCCTTGCCGGTGTGGGTCGCCAACTTCGTGTTGATGGGCTACGGCACCGGCGCAGTGATGGCAGTGCCCGCCCATGATCAGCGCGACTATGAGTTCGCGCGCCGCTTCGACCTGCCGATTAAGCAGGTGGTGTTCCCCGGAAATGCTCTCAGCGCGGACGTATCGGAGGCCGCGTTCATCGAACCGGGGGTGCTGAGAAATTCAGGCGCGTTCGATGGTTTAAGCTCGGCCGCCGCCTTCGCGGCCATCGCCGAGCGTTTGCGGAAAAGCGGCAAAGGGCGCCGCAAAGTGAATTACCGCCTGCGTGACTGGGGCGTGTCCCGCCAGCGCTACTGGGGCTGCCCGATCCCGATGCTCAATTGCCCGCAGTGCGGCCCCGTGCCGGTCCCCGAGGAGGAGTTGCCGGTGGTACTTCCCGAAGAGGTGGAGTTTCAAGGAGTGGTGTCTCCCATCAAACGCATGCCGGAGTTTTACCAGGCGCGCTGTCCGGCCTGCGGCGTAACCGCCGAACGCGAGACCGACACCTTCGATACCTTTTTGGAATCCTCGTGGTATTACGCGCGTTACTGTTGCGCGGACAGCACCGAGCGCATGCTCGACGATCGGGTCTGCTACTGGCTGCCCGTGGATCAATACATCGGCGGCGTGGAGCATGCCGTGCTGCATTTGCTCTATGCCCGGTTTTTCCACAAGCTGATGCGCGACCTAGGAATGGCGCCGCATGCGGAGCCTTTCACGCGCCTGCTCACCCAAGGGATGGTGCTGAAGGACGGCGCCAAGATGTCGAAATCGAAGGGTAATACCGTCGATCCGCAAGCGCTCATCGATAAGTACGGGGCCGATACGGTGCGACTATTCACCATGTTTGCGGCTCCGCCGGAGCAATCCCTCGAGTGGTCGGACACTGCCGTCGAAGGTGCGTTTCGCTTCCTCAAGCGCCTCTGGCGCTTCGCGACGGAGCATCTCGCACGCGGTGCCGTGGCTGCGGTAGATAAGGCCCGGCTGACGCCGGCTCAAGCGGAATTACGCCGCCAGATCCATCAGACAATCGCCAAGGTCAATGACGATATCGGACGCCGCTATACGTTCAATACCGCGATCGCGGCGGTCATGGAGCTTACGAATGCCTTAACGGGTTTCAAGGATAATTCCGAGCAGGGGCACGCGCTGCTGCGCGAAGGTCTCGAGACCATCGCGATAGTGCTTTCCCCGATTGTGCCCCACATCACCGAGGCGCTCTGGGCCGCCCTCGGCCATGCGGATCTGGTCGCCAACGCACGCTGGCCCACGGTCGATGAGGCCGCTCTGGTGCGCTCCGAGATCACGTTGGTGGTGCAGATCGACGGTAAGAAGCGGGCCGATCTCACGCTCGCACCGGGGACACCGGAGGCGGCGGTCAAGGAGATCGCGCTCGCCGATCCCAAAGTCCGGCGCTACCTCGAGGGTCACGAGATCAAGAAGCTCGTAGTGGTGCCCGGGCGCCTCGTGAACATCGTGACCGTATGATGAAGTCAATGGCCGTCCTAGCGATCATCCTGTGTGGGAATGGATGCGGATTTCACCTGCGCGGATCGAGCCCGGTGGCGCTTCGATTCTCGGGCGTGTTTCTCGAGTCGCCCGGCGCTCAGCAAGTGGCGGCACAATTGCGGCGGCAATTGCAGTATAACGGCGTCGCGCTCATGGGCAAGCCGGCCCTGGCCGAAGCCGTGGTCACGCTAAGTGACGAGCGCTTCGAGCAGCGCGTGCTTTCGGTCGATCCGCGCACCGGCAAGGTGCGCGAGTACTTGCTTGCCTATCGCGTCGATTTGATGGTGGCCGACGCCAAGGGGCATTCCTTGCTCCCCGCGCAAAGCATCGACCTGGTGCGCGATTTCACCTTCGATGAGACCGCGGCGCTTGCCAAATCCGAAGAAGCGCAGCTCTTGCGGCAAGAAATGATTCAAGACGCGGCCGCGACAGTGCTTAGAAGACTCGAAACCATTAAGGCGAAGTAACGTGACGGCAGCCCGCCCGCGGCCGCGGGCAAAGCTCAAACCCGGCCAGCTTGGGGCGCGCATCGAACGCGAGGGGCTCGAACGGCTCTACCTCATCGCGGGCGATGAGCCCTACCAGTGTCTCGATGCGATGGACCAGATCCGATCCCAGGCGCGTGCGCTCGGCGTCACGGAGCGCGTGGTGCTCGAAGCGCAAGCGGGATTCGACTGGCAACGCCTGCGCTACGAGGCGAATCAACTGAGCCTGTTCGGCGATCGCCGGCTCATAGAGCTCACGCTGGTGCACGTTCCCCCGAACAACGAGGGCGCACAAGCCATCATCGCCTATACCCAAGGTACGTCAGCGGACACCGTGGTGGCGATCCGCGCGCCCGTCATCGATTACAGAGCGAAGCAAGGCGCATGGTACCAAGCCATCGAAGCCGCGGGCGTGGTTGTCGAGGTCCCGCCGGTGCCGCCCGAGGCGATGCCGGACTGGATCTTGCGGCTCGGCGAACGGCGCGGTCTCCTCTTGGATCAGGAGGCGGCAATGTTCATTGCCGAGCGGGTCGAGAATAACCTGCCCGCGGCAAGTCAGGAGCTTGAGAAGCTCCGGCTTTCCTTGCCGGGCGGCAAGGCGGGTCTTAAGGACGTCGTCGCGGTGGTTACGGACAGCAGCCGTTATGACGTGTTCGCCCTGGTCAATTGCGTGTTGAAAGGGCGCCTGGCACGATCCTTGTCCGTGCTCGCGGGACTCCGCGCCGAGGGTACCGAAGCCGCACTCGTGACCTGGTCTCTGGTGCGTGAGCTGCGGATCCTATGCCGCTTGGCTTATAACCAGGCACGCAAGCTTCCTCTGGAGACCTTGTTCGAGGAATTCCGCGTCGGGGATCGGCGTAAAGCGGCCCTGAAACCGGCGATGCGGCGCCACACCGTCGCCAGCTTGCGGGAGTTGCTGCTGGCCGCCCATCAAGTAGAACGAGCCATCAAAGGCGCAGGCCCAGGAGATCCGTGGCTCATGCTGGCGGAGGTCGCGATCGGCCTCGCCACAAACAATGCCTCGCAACGAAAGCGGGATTACAATGAAAACGAGTGACCTAAATAGACCCGGCGTACGGTGTCGTTGGCGAGAATGGTCTCCGGCGCGCCCTCCGCGATGATGGTGCCTTCATTTACGATATAAGCCCGATCGCAAATTCCCAGGGTCTCGCGTACGTTATGGTCGGTAATCAAGATCCCGATCCCGCGCGCCGCAAGCTGTTTGATGACCTTCTGAAGATCGAGCACCGAAAGCGGATCGACGCCGGCGAAGGGTTCATCCAGCATAATGAACTCGGGCTCCGTCGCCAGTGTCCGCGCGATCTCTGTGCGCCGCCGCTCGCCTCCTGACAGGGTTTCGCCCACACGATCGCACACGTGGTGAAGATGGAACTCTTGCAGCAGGTCCGTCAGCCGGCGTTCGCGCTCAACCGCATCGATGACCGATCGTATCTCCAGTACTGCCAGGACGTTTTCCCGTACCGTGAGTTTTCTGAAGATGGAAGACTCCTGCGGGAGATAGCCCAGCCCTAAACGCGCGCGCTGGTCCATCGGCAAGGCGGTGATGTCGCGGTGGTTGAGAAACACGGCGCCGGCGTCATTCGGCACGAGACCCACGATCATGTTGAAGCTCGTGGTCTTGCCCGCGCCATTCGGACCAAGCAAACCGACGACTTCCCCGCTTTTAACGTTTAGGCTGACGTCCTTGACGACCTGCCGCGACTGATAGGTTTTGGAAAGGTGCCGGGCGCTGATGACGTGGGTCGATTTTTCGCCGGGCTTATTCTTTTGGTCCAGGTCCACTAGCGCGGGAGGCGCGATCGGTTCCGTTCGGCTCCGTTTTCTTGGCCGGAGGAATGATGATCCGTACCCGGTCATCGTCCGTGGCCCCGTCGCCGTTGGATAGCTCGCCGGGGCGCGCCTTTCTTGCTTTAAGGACATTGCGGGCGGTATCGTAGGTCATGTGGTGGCCGGTGTAAATCTGCCCCCGCTGCACGATCTTGACCTTGTTGCTCATATGGATCAGTTGCTCTTGGGTCTGATACCTCATGTTGAGAGCCACGCCCTCGATATCCTCCTCCTCGTTATCGGGACGTTGCCGGTAGGTCGCGGGTGCGCCTTCCAAAAGCGCTTCTTTTAGCTGTTGGTCAGCCGCGTATTTCAAGGTGAGGGTGTGGCCGGTGAAGCGCGTGCTCCCTTGGATGACGATGACGTTCCCGCGGTAGATCGCAACCCCTATCTTATCATCGATTTCGACAAAGTCCGCCGTGACTTCAATCGGTTGATCGCGATCCGTAGACAACGCGGCGGCGGCCATGACAAAGAATAAACCTGCCAGCAACACGCTGGAGTTAACGCTTTTCGTCATAATGAGTCCGCACGTTTTTCAACAGTTCGACCAGGCCAAACGCGAGCCGCGCACGCATCCCGATCCCGTTCGTGACGGAGGTGGGCGTGATGATCGTGGCGGCGCTATCGGTTTCCGCATAGCGCTTTTCGGGCAGTATCCTGAGATCGGGCGCTTGCACCTCGATCTCGCGCACACCCTTGGAGTTTTTGCGCCACACGCTCACGTTTCCGTGCAGCAAGACGACATCGTTGCCGGCCCCGATCCATCCCGAGTCGGCACGGGCGAACCACGGCGCCTTCCGATTATCGCTATACAGCTCGAAGGTGGGGTGCAGGAGTTGGGTGGTGTCATCCCTGAAGTGGAACATGCGCTTGGCGCGGAGCCGGCTTTCGAGCCTTCCGCGCTCGTCCATGGCGGTGCGGACGAAGTTCTCCATGTAAGAATCCGGTTCATCCAGGCCGACCGCCTCGCGGGTGATATTTTGCCCTTCCAGGCGTTCCAGGATCCAAGCGGTGGTGCCGGCACAAACGCTGAATGCGATCACCCCCGGCCAGTGTTTTAGCTTGCGGAAGCTTAGAACTGTCACAGAAGCTGTTCGTTAGGGAAGCTCTGCAAAAGTGACTGCGCAGCCAATCTGCTTTGTCGCGTGCTCGCGCGTCACTCGCCTATCTACCTGATATGTCTCGCGACTCGCTCCGCGGCTTCGCGCATCTGGGCTTGCTCGCGACACTTTGCAGAGCTTCCCTAGCTCAAGTACCGGTCGTAAAGGTTTGTGAGCAAGCCTTGCGCGTCCAGGAGCAGCTCGCACAATTCGCGCACGGCGCCGCGTCCGCCCGGTTGCCGTGTCCGCCAATGCGCATGCTGACACACTAAATGATGCGCATCGGCCACGGCAACCGCAAGTCCGGCGCGGATCATGACCGGCAAATCCGGCAAATCGTCTCCCATGAACGCCGCCTGCTCGGCGCTCAAGCCGAGCTCGCGGAGCAGGGCATTGAAGATCGATAGCTTGTCTGAGGCCCCCTGGTAGACGTACCGTATGCCGAGTTCCGTCATGCGCTCTTCGACCGCCGCCGAAGAGCGTCCCGATATCACGGCGATGTGTAAGCCGGCTTCGCGCAGCATGGTCAGCCCCTGCCCATCGTGGGTGTGAAACAGCTTAAACTGCTCGCCCCGCTCGCCTAGAATCAGGCTGCCGTCGGTCAGCACCCCATCCACATCGAATGCGGCGAGGCGGATCTTCACGGCCCTGGTCTTGACCCGATGCAACGGTTCTGCGATGTCCACCATGACGGGAACGTTAAAGGACCCCCGCGCGCAGTAAATCGTGCATGTTCAGCACGCCGCGCAGATTGCTCGTTTCGTCGGCGACTAACAACGCATTGATCTTGTGCCGTTGCATCAGGTTGAGCGCTTCGGCCGCGAGGCAGTCTTGACCGACGGTGACGCATGCGGGCGTCATGACGCTCCGCATGCGTGCTCGATGGACATCGACGCCGCGGTCCAGGGCGCGGCGCAGGTCGCCGTCCGTGAAGATACCGGCGATGCGCAGCCCGTCCTCGACGATCGCCGTCATACCCAGGCCTTTCCGCGACATTTCCACCAGCGCATCCCGCAACAGCGCCTCGGTGGTGACCACCGGGATCTCGTCCCCGGTATGCATGAGATCGGAAATTCGCAGCAGCAGCCGCCGCCCCAGTACTCCGCCCGGATGCGTCTGCGCGAAGTCCGCGGCGTTGAATCCGCGCGCCTCGAGGAGGGCGATCGCCAGCGCGTCTCCCATGGCCAGGGCCGCGGTCGTGCTCGAAGTCGGCGCCAAGCCCAAAGGACAAGCTTCTTGCGCCACGCTGACATCCAAGTTGACGGAGGCGGCGCGTGCGAGGGTCGATTCGGGCTTGCCGGTGAGCGCGATGAGCGGGATTCCTAGGCGCTTAATGAGCGGCAGCAAAACTATAAGTTCCACGGTTTCCCCGGAGTTGGACAGAGCGAGCACCGCATCCTTGGTGGTGATCATGCCCATATCGCCGTGGCTGGCCTCGCCGGGGTGGACAAAGAACGCCGGGGTGCCCGTGCTGGCCAAGGTAGCCGCGATCTTGCCGCCGATATGGCCGGACTTACCCATGCCCAATACCACGATTCTGCCCTCGCAACTCAAAAGATAACGGCAGGCGCTGACGAACTCCGGGCCGATGCGCGCGCCGAGAGCGGCCACGGCTTGCGCCTCATTGTCGATAACGGAACGTCCCAAGGCTTGCAGCCGTTCGCCGGCAACGCGCTCGTCGTGAGGATGGTCACGCATGCGTGAAAAAAATCCGGCACGCTGGTAGCGTTTCAAGGGGCAGAAACCCGTATATCACTTTCAAGTACCCCGAACTTTGAGATGAAATTCTATGGTAAGTGCGTGGGATTTGCATGTGAGCTACATTACGACCACGTGAAAAGGAACCTGATCCCGATGCGTCACGATGATCTCAAGCTCTGGGTAACCCGGATCCTCAAGACGGGTGATTTCCAGCTCAGCGCGGCCTCGAGCGACGCCAGCTTTCGGCGTTACTGGCGGATCCAGCATCGGGATCGTTCCTATATCGTGATGGATGCGCCGCCCGAGCGGGAGAATTGCGACGCTTTCATAGACATCGCCAAACGTCTGGGGGAGGCGGGTTTGAATGCCCCCAAGGTATTAGCAGGCGATCTTGCGCATGGGTTTTTGCTTTTGACGGATCTCGGAACCAAGCTCTACCTGGACGAGTTACGACCCGAAAACGCCGGACAGCTTTATCGTAACGCCCTGAACACTGTCGTCGCGATGCAGGTGCGCGCCGACGGCCGGGGACTTCCTCCTTACGATCGCGATCTGCTGATGCGGGAGACGGACCTGTTTAGGAGGTGGCTGCTAGCGAAGGAGCTCGATCTGCGCTTATCGGCCGACCAAAACGCGTCGCTAGACGCGAGCTTTGCATTCTTGGCAGAATCGGCCTTGTCGCAACCCCGGGTCTTCGTACACCGCGATTTTCATTCCCGAAACCTATTGGTCGGCGCGAGCAATGATCCCGGGATCCTCGATTTCCAGGACGCGGTGATCGGCCCTGTCACTTATGACGTTGTTTCTTTACTTCGGGATTGCTACGTTCGCTGGCCGCGGAAGCAGGTCGAGGTCTGGGCCTGGGAGTATTACCGGCGGGCGCTCGAGCATGGCATTTTAAGTGGTGTGAGCCTCACGGCGTTTTACCGCTGGTTCGATCTGATGGGCGTGCATCGGCATCTCAAGGCCAGCGGAATATTCGCGCGTTTATGGCATCGCGACGCTAAGCGCGGCTACCTCAATGATATTCCTAGAACACTCGCGCACATTGCCGATGTGAGCGTGCGCTACCCGGAATTGGAATCGCTGCATGTCCTACTGGTCAAAGAAGTCATACCTGCAATTAACGAACGGTACGCGCGATGAAGGCGATGATCTTGGCCGCGGGTAAGGGGGAACGCATGCGCCCCTTGACCGATCGTCTGCCCAAGGCGCTGCTGCAAGTCGCGGGCAAAAGCCTGATCCAATATCAAGTCGAGCGCTTGGTGCGCTCGGGGATCACGGATATTACCGTCAATCACGCGCTGCACGGCGATCTCATCGAGCAAACGCTGGGTACCGGCGCAGCCTTGGGCGCCTCGCTGCGCTATTCGCGCGAGGGGATCGAAGCGCTCGAAACCGGCGGGGGTATTTTAAGGGCACTGCCGTTCCTGGGACCGGGGCCGTTTATCGTCGTCAACGCGGACATCTGGACCGACTACCCCTACCAAAAATTATCGGGCCAGCCGCAGCGGCTGGCGCATGTAGTGCTGGTGGATAATCCGCCGCACCATCCCGCGGGGGACTTCGCGCTCACCGGGCATGGCGTGACATTGTCCGGGGATCGCCGACTAACCTTCGGCGGGATCGGCGCCTATCGGCCGGAGCTGTTTGACGATTGCCTGCCGGGCACGTTTCGGCTCTCCGCGGTGCTGCGCATTGCGGTATCCCATGGCTTGGTGACCGGGGAGCGCTACGCGGGAGCCTGGGTGGACGTCGGCACGCCCGAGCGATTGTTGACGGTAGAGAACCTCGTTCAATCGCGACGCTGACCCCGAAGCGATGCAACATGGTACCTGCATTGCTTCCTACAACCAGATCCTTTTGTGCCCTAGCGCGCCTTTTCGGTTGTTGCAATGGCTTCGACAAATAACGATCTCGCCTTGGTGCTAAGCGGCGGCGGCGCCCGCGGCGCCTACCAGGTGGGATTCGTGCAATCATTGGCTCGCCGGCATCCGGAACTGGAGATCCCCATCATCACCGGTGTGTCGGCCGGGGCCATCAATGCCGCCTATCTCGCGAGCCAGCCAATGGGCTTTCTTGAACGGGCGGAGACGCTCGCGGGGCTTTGGTCGAGCTTGACCACCGATCAAATATTTCGCGTTGATCTGCTATCGCTCGCGGGCAACGTCGCGCGTTGGAGCGCCCGGTTGCTCTTAGGGCGGTCTTCAAACCGCGGGAGCGCGCGCAGCATGGTGGACACGGCACCTCTTTGCGCCATGTTGGAACGGCTGCTGCAGCCCGCGCACCGTTATCTGCCCGGTATCGGGCACAACCTCGCCCGGGGACGCTTGAAGGCCGTGGCTATCACCGCCTCGAGCTATTCCACCGGCCAGTCCGTGACGTGGGTACAAGGCACCGAACCGGTCCATTCTGAACGCGGTCACCGGAAACTGGTGCGCTGCAAGATCCGGCTCGATCATATTTTGGCGTCGGCGGCCTTGCCCCTGCTCTTTCCCGCCGTACGCATCAACCGCCGCTGGTTCGGCGATGGCGGGATCCGGATGGCTGCCCCCCTAGCGCCTGCGGTACATCTCGGCGCCGAGCGCATCCTGGCGGTCTCGACGCGCTTCGTTAACGGCCGTGATGCTATCCCCCAGGTCGATTCCTATCCCCCTCCGGCTCAGGTCGTCGGCGCATTGTTCAACGCTATCTTTTTGGATGTTTTCGATCACGATGCGGTGCGGCTCCAGCACGTCAACGACCTGATCGGCAAAATCCCGCTGCAGGAGCGCGGGGATCTCCGTCCGATCAAGCTGCTCCTGCTCCGGCCTTCGCGCGACCTCGGCAAGCTTGCAAGCGAGTACGAGGCCGCCCTCCCGCACGCGTTTCGGTTCATGACCCGGGGGCTCGGCACGCAGGAGACCCGATCCAATGACATCTTGAGCTTGCTCATGTTTCAGCCCGACTATCTCGCGCACCTCATCAAAATTGGATATGAGGATGCCGAGGCACGGCGCGGCGAAATCGACGCCTTCCTGGAATCATAGCTGCCTTCCTGTCGGACGCTCCGGTAATCCGGTGCCGTCGTGCTTCGGGTATAATGCCCGCCCATGTTCAAGCCGCTCGGTCTCTACATCGGCCTGCGCTACACGCGCGCAAAGCGCCGCAACCACTTCATTTCGTTTATATCGATCATTTCAATGCTGGGGGTCGCGGTCGGCGTGACGGCGCTCATCACCGTGATCTCGGTGATGAACGGCTTCGAGAAGGAACTGCGGGGGCGCATCCTCGGGGTCACCGCGCATGCAACCATCGTCGAGCGCGGCGGGCCGTTGCGCGATTGGCAGGCCGTGAGCGCCGTGATCGATCGCGATCCCCAGGTACGCGGGTCCGCGCCTTTCATACGCGCCGAGGGCATGGCGACGCGCGCGGGCAGTGTGCACGGGGTGATCGTCGAGGGCGTTTTGCCGGACCAGGAACCCAAAGTATCGGTGGTGGGCGAGCGCATGCGAACGGGGCGTTTGGCGGATCTCAAGCCGGGCGCGTATAAGATCTTGCTCGGCGCCGCCTTAGCGCGAGCCCTCCGCGCCGAGGTCGGGGATAAGATCACCTTGGTCGTACCGCAAGCGACGGCGACGCCCGCGGGCATCCTACCGCGCCTCAAGCGCTTTACCTTGGCGGGGGTGTTCGAGATCGGCATGCACGACTACGACGCCGCCTTGGCCGTGGTCCATCTCGAGGATGCGGCGCGCTTGTTCCGGATCCAGGGCGGCGTGAGCGGGATCCGCATCAAGGTCGATGATATGTTTGCCGCGCCGCGCATCAGCCGTGAGCTCATCCGCAGCTTACCCGAACACTATGCGGCCATGGACTGGACCCAGCAACACGTCAATTTCTTCCAAGCGCTGAAGACCGAGAAGATCGTGATGTACGTGATTCTGATGCTGATCGTGGCGGTCGCGGCCTTCAATATTATTTCGACCCTGGTCATGGTGGTCACCGACAAGGCCGCCGATGTTGCCATCCTGCGCACCCTGGGCCTGACACCGAGGGGTATCATGTCGATCTTCATCGTCCAAGGGACGGTGATCGGCTTTGTCGGGACCTTGCTCGGGCTGCTGGGCGGGGTACAGTTGGCCACGCACGTCGATACCTTGGTCCCGGCGATCGAGCGGCTCTTTCAAACGCAGTTTCTACCCCCCGATATCTACTACATCAGCGAGTTGCCCTCCGATATGCGCTGGCCGGATGTCATCCGCATCACCGTGATCGCCTTCACCCTCTGTCTCTTGAGCACCTTGTACCCCGCCTGGCGCGCCTCCCGGACCCAACCCGCGGAGGTCTTGCGTTATGAATAACGGGGTGGTGCTCTCGTGCCGCGACCTGCAGAAATCGTTTTCCGAGGGTGGGCTCGATGTCCACGTGCTCAAAGGCATCGATCTGGCAGTCGACGCCGGTGAATTGATCGCGATCGTCGGCGCCTCCGGTTCCGGTAAGAGCACCTTGCTGCACCTGCTCGGGGGTTTGGATCTGCCCACGGCCGGCACGGTCGAGGTTTCGGGTGCGCCGATGAGTGCCCTGAGCGAAGCCGAACGCGGCTTGTTGCGAAATCGCACGCTGGGGTTCGTGTACCAGTTTCATCACTTGCTGCCCGAGTTCACGGCCATCGAGAACGTCTCCATGCCGCTCTTAATCGCCGGGGCGAAGGTGCGCGATGCCAAGGCACGGGCGGCTGAAATACTCCAAGCCGTGGGCCTAGGCCAGCGCTTGCAACACAAACCGGGGGAGCTGTCGGGCGGGGAGCGTCAGCGGGCGGCGGTGGCGCGCGCGCTAGTGACGCGCCCCACGTGTGTTTTAGCCGATGAGCCGACCGGGAATCTCGACGAACATACGGCGCAGCAGGTGTTCGAGGTCATGCTTGAGCTTAACCAGGCCTACGGCGCGACCCTGGTGATCGTGACGCACGATATGCGCTTGGCCCGGCGCATGAACCGCGTGCTGCACCTGACCGAGGGGCGCTTGGAAAACTCTCAATAGTCGGTCTCGCGGCGTTGGTTGCGGCGCGCTTTCAGACGCCGGAGGAGGTGCAGCCGCCACAGGCACTGAACGCAAAAATAGCCGACCACGGCGCTGGCGGCTCCGAGAAGTAGACACCCGAGCGAGAAAGGCGCCCAACTTTGGACGAGCACGTTTGTGACCCAGTCGATGGTCGGGTCGAAATCCGCGTTGAGGGGCGGCAGGCCCAGCAACCAGGCGCCTATCTTATAGGCAATCACGCTAAAGGGAACGACTGTGATGGGGTTAGTGATCCAGGAAGAGAGGAACACGACCGGGAGGTTCACGCGCAACGCGACGGCGGAGACGGCCGCGAGCGGGGTGTGGACGGGCAACGGGATGAAGGCGATGAAAAGACCGGTGGCGACGGCCCAGGACGCGGAACGGCGGTTAATATGCCATAAGCTCGGATCATGCAAGCGATGGCCGAGAAAGCTGACGAAACGGTTACCGGAGAGCTTATGCTTAGCGGGCTGGTAACGCTTAAAGAATTCCTTGGGATGCACGCTGCTGATCTCCGTTGGGATGCCGTTGATTCCCGGCGCGCCGGCCGCGACGCTCGCGGTATAGTGATTGTGTGGATTCTCGTCGTCAAGGAAGACGTCACGTGCGTAAGGCAACGCTAGCTTTTCTGTTCGGCGTCTTAGCGCTACACGCCTTTCCCGATCTTCCCGATACAAGCTTGGGCGCGACCGCCTTGCCGCTCCTCGTGGCGTCAATCCGGTTTCACTCCCTGCGCGTTCCGGCGTGGTTTGCGCTGGGGTTTGCGTGGGCTTTGCTCCGGGGGTCATGGATCCTCGCCGCTGGGCTACCGCCGGCGCTCGAAGGCGAGCCCCTCGTCATCGAGGGATCCGTGGCCGGTCTTCCGCGCGCCTATGAGCGTGCGCTAAACTTCGATATGGACGTGGCGGCTGTGACCGGAATGGGTCGGGAATGGCTCTCGCCCGGGCGCGTGCGCCTGAGCTGGTACGGCCGGGAGCGCATCCTCGTTCCCGGGGAGACCTGGCGATTCGCGGTGAAACTGAAACGTCCGCACGGATTCATGAATCCCGGCGGCTTCGATTATGAAGGCTGGTTGTTTCAGCACCGTATCCGCGCCCTCGGCCATGTCATCGATAGCCCCCGAAACCGGCGTTTGGAGGCAGCTCGCGGCGCCCTGGTCGATCGGTTGCGCCAGCGGCTGGCCCTGAAGCTCGCGGGGGTGGCACGGCAGTCATCCCAGGGTAATGTGTTAACGGCCCTGGTGATCGGGACGCAGGACGCCATCGGCGCGGAACAATGGCAGGTCTTCAACCGCACCGGCACCTCGCATTTGGTCTCGATCTCCGGCCTGCACATCGGGCTAATCGCGCTCCTTGGCTTTTGGGTGGGTCGGTGGCTCTGGTCTCTGCCGGGATTTACCGTCCTGTACCTGGCCGCTCCGCGCGTCGGCGCGCTCTCGGGAACGCTGGCCGCGCTCGTATACTCGGGTCTCGCGGGCTTTTCGGTGCCTACGCAGCGTTCCTTCATCATGGTCGCGGTCTTGATGTGCGGGATCATCGTAAACCGCTTGTTCAAAACCATTGACCTATGGTTCATCGCGCTTTTGCTGGTGTTGATCCTAGACCCGTTTAGCGTGCTGGCACCGGGCTTCTGGCTGTCCTTCGGGGCAGTGGCCTTGATCCTTTATGGGATGCGCGGGCGGGTCGCGCCTTCCGGCCTCTGGTGGCGGATCGCGCGCCTACATATCGTGGTGGCGATCGGCTTGACCCCGGTGCTGTTGCTGATCTTTGGCCAGAATCCCATCGTGGGTCCGGTCGCGAATCTTCTCGCGGTGCCGTGGGTGAGCGTGGTGGCGGCGCCGTTGGCCTTGGCCGGCACGGCCTTGTGCTTTGTCTGGGAGTGGGCGGGGATCGCCGTGCTGGATCTGGCGCTAAAAAACCTGGAGGGACTTTGGGTTTATTTACAGTATCTATCGGAGCTCGATCATGCCACCTGGGTGCGGGCCGTTCCGGTGCCTTGGATCGGCGGGGCGGCGTTTATCGGAGTCTTGATCGTGCTCGCGCCGCGCGGCATTCCGGCCCGTTGGCTGGGGCTCGTGTGGTTGCTCCCGCTCCTGATCACACCGCCGCCGCGCCCGAAAGAAGGAGAGCTTTGGTTCACCTTGCTGGATGTCGGACAGGGTCTTTCCGCGGTCGTGCAAACCCGCGACCGCACCTTGGTATACGACAGCGGGCCGCGGTTCAACGAACGCTTCGACGCCGGCCGCGCGGTGTTGGTCCCCTATCTCAGGCAACACGGCATCGAGCATGTCGATACGCTCGTCGTCAGCCACGGCGACAGTGATCACACGGGCGGGCTCGGCAGTCTGCTGGCGGAAGTCTCGGTTGGACGAATTCTCGCGAATGGCCCTATCGGCGGCCGGCGGGTCTCGGTGTGTCGAGACGGTCAGCACTGGCGCTGGGGCGAGGCAAACTTTTCGCTGCTGCATCCCGCGTTCGATGCAAACGGTTCCGACAACAACCATTCCTGTATCCTCAAAGTATCGCTCGGGGACAGGTCCGTATTGCTGCCGGGCGATATCGAGGCCAAGGCGGAATACGAGTTATTAGAGCAACACCACGAAAACCTAAAGGCGAACATCTTGGTAGCCCCCCATCATGGGAGTAAAACCTCGTCCACGGTAAGCTTTATCGATGCGGTCTCGCCCGACTACGTGCTTTTCTCCGTGGGCTATCGAAACCGCTACCGCTTTCCTGATGCCGATGTCCTGCGCACCTACCAGGCGCGCGGCGCCATTCCGTTGCTCAGCGCCGAGGAAGGTGCGATTCGGTTTCGCTTCGGCCCTGGCGCCCGCCGCGCTCCAGAGCTATACCGCAAAGAGAGGAGACGGTTTTGGCGGGCCGATGCCCCTTGAAAAGCCATGTCATTCACACCCGCAACGGGGGTCAGCTCTCGTAGGGTGGAACACCGAAGGTGGTTCCGCCGAACGATTCGCCATCCGGCGGATCGCCCCGACGGGTATCCGCCTTACGGTCCTGGGTGATGTGGTGCGAGACGCCGGCAAACACCGGACGGGCGATTCTTGGCATGCGCCAAGCCTAGCGCAGAATCAAGGTGTGCGTCCTTTATAGGGGCTGGGGACGTATAACGAATTCTGGGATTATGTTCCTGGTTACGCAATCGTGAAAGGGCGTTTCTTGTACTTTGGCTTTTTTACGGATATGGGCTCTGGTCTATCAGCGGAAGGTTCTTCATCTTGCGAGAATATGGGAAGGTCGAACGGCGGAAATTCAAGCTTTGGTACTTTTGGCTCTTCATTCCGCGTTGCAAGCCCTTCTTTAATTGCTTGCTGTGAACTTTCACTGAGCGTTAGCTGCAGTCGAGGTTTCAGTTTATATCGCGCACGTTTCAAAACATGTTCCCCTTCCGTCCCTGCGGCTTCCCACGTGACAAGCAATACGGCTTCAATTTCGACAGCTCTCAGACGCGTTTCATAGCCGTAGACGTAAAGTTATAGGGCCATGGTCGCTTTTCTGCGTGGTATATGTACTTCTGGGTTGCCTTAACAATGTCGTAGTTTAAGGAGTGAATAGACACGTCGCTTAACGGTAGGGGATCTTGCTCTTGACGTACTAATTGCGGTAATAATTTCTCGGCGACTCTTTTTTCGATTATCGGGTACCAGTTGTCTACGTACTTAGAAACGCGTGGCAATAAGCGTTCTGCTAAACGGCGTAAAAAAGGTTGTACTTCTAGTACCGTGTAGCCAGGGTAGAGCGGATCGAAGTAACGCGTGTGTACTGATTGTGCTAACCCAAATGAAATAAGCAGTTGCTCAAAATCGATGTCGTCAAATGAATTGGTTATCGATTCTTGAGGCTTTAACCTCCCGTAACAAAACAGCCTAGTTGTTTTGGTCGGCCGTCGCCACCGGAACAACGTGCGGGCGGGTCTAAAGTGAATCACACTTCTTATATTGATGGCATCTATGGTGCCATTGCAGTGAATCCAAATTGCTGGATGTAAGTTGGGATAGATTGAGCTACAACCCAACACAATTTGTAAGTCTGGATAATGAGAGCGGCGAAATAACCGGCGAGTATGACGATAGTTGAGAACTGAAGTAATTGCTGAAGTAATTAAAGCAATGAACGAGACTAAAAGGCTTAAGTTTTTCATTTGGATGTAACGCAACATACTGTTTCGCCGGTAAGAAATACGAAGCAGGTTCAGATAGTACACGGGGCATCCTACTGGCAGGAAGACGAGTCTACGTATAGGATTTTGCGGCTACGGTGCCATGCGGGAAGTTATGCCTGCTTGCCCACCGAAATGAGCAAATCACGGATGTCCTGGGCAATAACCTCTGGGGAAAGGGATGCGACAAGATGACCACGAGTGATCGGCTTCGATGTCTTATTATTGAGAACCTTTAGCGTTTCCCGCAGAGCCTCTTTTCCCGGGAAGACTCGCTGGATCACGTTAACGGAGTTGAGATCTAAGCTATCGAACCACTTATCGACTTCTACTTCAAGGTCCGGATCCTTCCAACGTTTGCCGTCTACGAGATGCCGGTTCAAGCTCTTTGCAGTCTCTCTACTCTTGTGCCTTGCATCCGCCTTCACGGCCTGGGCAGCTGTGAGGATTGCGCTTTTCCCGTCGGCCTCAGTTACCTTCCGTTTTACAAATGTTGCCGCCTTCTCGAAGAGAACGGGTTCGAGTAGGTAATTCTCAATTTCATGCCTTTCCAATAGATGCGGCACAACGCCGTCCCCTTTCTGTGACTCGAGAAAGGGGCCAACGATGAATTCTGGCATTCCGTCGCGGTCTTGAACAAAAGTCAGATCAAACTTCGTCCCGGTGAGTTCCTTCAACACGTTCCCGAGTGCTGCGATCGAACGAAAATTACCGACACCTTTCGCGGGGAGTACATATGAACTGCTCTTAGTCGAGAACAGAGGGTTCCCGATCGCTTTGTCGATGGCTTTGAGGATAGTCTGATCTTCGTCTTCGATTACAACTAGACGTTTGGAAGATAGCAGACGGGACAGGGCTGATACGTCTACGACATTGGCGTCAACCAGTGCGCTTACAAGATCGGTGTTCTTTCCAATCGGTGACACGCTCTTCTTGGTCGAATCGATGACAAGCACTTCGTTTGTCGAGAACGTGTCAATCAAATCTAGAGAGTGTGTACTAAGAAATACCTGAGCATCGAGATCCTTAGCAACCCGACGAAAGAGCTCGCCGAGCCGTGCCTGCAGTTTGCTGTGCAAGTGGGCATCGGGCTCGTCGATAAGAAGAACTTTTGGCTGAGCGAGATAGAGGTACGTGAGCATCTGGATGACTTGTTGAAGCCCGGAGCCGGAGGAAACCACATCGAAGTGAGTCATCTTCTCCTCGTATTTTACGGTTACGAATTCATCTGCATCTTGGTCGAAAGTGACGGTATGTACGGTAACGCCGAAAAGATCTTTAAGCCACTCATTGATCTGCTCAACATGATTTGCGTTGCTCGCATTCAACTGCTGAAGGCTGCTGCGAAAGATCTCGGAGTATCGGCCCTGCGTAGCGAGAGCGTTTCTTCGGGCTCGGGTGGCATACGGTTCGGTGACAAGGACACCTACCAAGCCCGGAATAAAAGCGACCTGCGTACCAAGGTAAGATAAGACCTTTTTCGCGGTCAAGTTTTTCGGCAGTTCCTCAGCCGAAACATGAATCTGGCCGAACTGCTGGCGAAGAACGACCGCGAACGTCACGTCATCATCAAAAGTAACGGATATGGTTAGCGCCTTGCCTGCTTGGAGGTGGTGCCAAAGTTCTCGGATGTCGGGGGTAGGGGCAATCTCTTCGGCCCCGGATAAGAATCGACGATGATAATCCGCTACCGGCGGATCGCCCTGGACCGTTACGTGGCCATGCATCAGAAGGAAGAACGCCCGAATAGCATGCAATACGCTGGTCTTACCGCAGTTGTTCGGCCCGACGAGAACATTGAACTCCCCGACCTCAAAGGTAGTGTCGGCAAACTGTCGGAATCGCTGCAGGCAAATTCTCTTTATTTTCACGAACGACCTCGAGCACCGAAAGGACCTAACGACTAAGCATCAGCCGCCGCGAGCGAAGATCGCAATAGGGTGTATTAGGGCGAATGCGACTGCGCCGACCGTCTTGGCCAACAGAAGGAAGCGAACCTTTACAACGATAGGACTTTCCACGGGATTTCGCAACGGTAAACGGTTCGCTTGGACCCTGTCGCGGAACGACTCAGGTGCTGTACAAGGGGATACGGCCCATTCCCGATCGTCCCGGTACGCTTTCGGGTGCGAAGTATAGGGTTGGAGGGTGGTCACCGGCGACAAGCCTTCTGCGCCATCGGTGTAAAAATCAGTTTTAGAATGTAACATCCTATACGGCTTTATGAATCCCGGCGGCTTCGATTATGAAGGCTGGTTGTTTCAGCACCGCATCGGCGCGCTCGGCCATGTGATCGAAAGCCCCCGAAACGGGCGCTTGGAGGCCGCTCGGGCGCCCGCTTAAGGCAGGAGATCGGCGACCGCGACCGCCCGGCTCGCCCCGCTCGGCACGAGCGTTTCACCCTTTGTTACAATACGGTGCTCAAGATAATCTGAGCCTTGCGGGTTCCGGCAGACCTCGAGCACGCCCTGGATGAGGTTGACCAGCCAGTATTCCGGGACCCCATTTCGGGCATACAGCACCCGCTTTGTGGAACGGTCGTAGGCGAGCGTGGTGTCGGCGATCTCCACGAGGAGCACGGCGTTGGTCGGGTGGCTCGTGAGGAAGTCCCGCGGCCTGCCCGGGACGATCGCGAGATCGGGCTCCGGTGCCGAGCCGGCGTCCAGGGCTACGGGAGACTGGATGCGGACGACATAGCGGTCTCCGTACGCACGGCGCAAGGCGTCGTGGAGGAGGCAGAGGGCCACCGCGTGCGGTTCGTTCTGAGGCTCCATATCCACGATCTCCCCGTCGATCAACTCCAGGCGTTGGTCGGGCTCGAAGCCTCCGAGCCGCACTACACGCTCATATTCCTCGCGCGTCCAACGATGAGGCTTGGGGAGGGTGCTCATGACAACAAACATAGTCTCACGGTGGGCCTGAAACAAGCTACCGGCGGCTGAGAGACGGGGAAGAGCACACAGGCTGGGCTGAGGTCACGAAGCTCATCAATCGCGAACGATGCGCCTCCTTCGTTGGCACATCCTACGAGCTCAGCCAATGTTATACAGAATGACTTCGACAAATCTGCAAGATCCTTTACAAAACAAACCGGGCACATGGTTTACATCCATTATGGTATTGGCGAGGAGGAAACGCCAACGCCGTTGGGCGCAGGTAAATCACTCTCAGTATCTGCGATTGCCTGTCGGCCGATACAGCCGCACGTGGGGATACTTAAAAAATGGGATCAGCGCCATTCCCGCGACAAAGCCGCTCGCATGAGCAGCAAACGCCACGCCCCCTTGGTCCGCGCTGGCGAGTGCCGAATAGAGTAACTGCATGCCAAACCATAGGCCCAGAACCCACAACGCGGGCAGGCGCATGGAGAGAAAGCTGAAAGGTATTAGAACTACGACTTGGGCACGCGGGAAGAGCAACAGATAAGCGCCAAGCACGCCCGAGATGGCGCCACTGGCGCCGATCATGGGGATCTTGCTTTCTGGGTTGAGCAAGGACTGGCCAAGCGCCGCGATCACACCGCACGCAAGGTAGAACACAACGAAGCGCCCGTGCCCCATGGAGTCTTCGACATTGTTGCCGAAGATCCACAGGTACAGCATGTTGCCGATGAGATGCATGAAACCGCCATGCAGGAACATGGACGAAAAGACCGTGAACCACACCGGCGCCATCACCAGCTCCGGTGCTAATTCAATGTCCGTGAAGAATAAGGCGGGGATAAACCCTAAGCCATAAACGGCCTGCTCGTAAGCTTCGGAATCCAAGGTACTCTGCCACAGAAAGATCAATGTGCAGGCGCCGATGAGAGCCACCGTCACCAGGGGGGTGCGGGCGGCCGGGTTATCATCGCGTAGCGGAATCATGAGCGTTCACAATGGGTTTTTAGCAATGCTCAAACCGTATAATATACGATGACACCATAGCAGCGAGCCCGCACAGCTAAAAATGATAGGCGAAAAGAAAATCGATAGCCCGCTACTCGCGTCCTATGCCATCGCCGTTCTAACCGAGGATCACGGCGATCGCATGTTCGTCGCGCTCGATCAATACCGAAATCGGTTGGTCTGGTCGCGGAAGTACCGGCCGGCGGTCGTGTATGACAGCGAGGACAAGGCGCTTATGGCGATGCAGGACATCAACGGCGGAGGACATCCGCATTTGGCCGACGAAAAGGCGGGGGTGGATCTCGCTACCATGTGCATATTGGAAACGAGCATTTCCTTCCGGTTCACGCGCCCGTGAGTGGGATTGAGATCACCGCTTACCACTCTCACGTCATCATCGGTATTACCTCTAGGTTTGGATGACGCTCCCGGCCGAAACGCGGCTGCCCATCATCATGCAGCCGCAACCCGACGAGGCCACCTGCGGTCCGACCTGCCTGCACGCCGTGTATCAATTCTACGGCGGCAAGGACAGTCTGCGCGCCGTGATCGAACGTACGCAGCGCCTCGACACCGGCGGTACGCTGGCTGTCTTCCTCGCCTGCGATGCCTTGCGACAGGGCTATGCCGCAACCATCTACACCTATAACCTGCAAGTCTTCGATCCCACCTGGTTTAAAGCACCCGGCGCCGATGTGAGCGAACGTCTGCGGCAACAGATGCGGTATAAAACTCACGAGAAATTACAAATCGCTTGCCGTGGCTACTTGGAATTTCTTGGTCTCGGTGGGCAGTTGCGCTTTACCGACCTGACGCGGCGTTTGATCCGCGAGTATCTTGGCCGCTCCATACCGATCCTGACCGCTTTGAGCGCGACCTATCTCTATCGCAGCATGCGCGAGTACGGGCCCAAGGACACGCCCGACGATATCCGCGGCGAGCCCTCCGGCCATTTCGTGATACTGTCCGGATACAATCCGGCCGAGCGCACGGTGCTGGTCTCCGATCCCTTGCTGCCGAACCCATTCTCCGACACCCATCTCTATGCGATCGACGTGGACCGAGTAATCTGCTCCGTGCTCCTGGGGATCCTCACCTACGACGCCAATGTGCTCATCATCGGGCCGCGCTCCCAAGCGCAGTGACACGACCCTTCGATGTCTATTCTTATCGTCGTCAATAATCCTCGGGATTGGCCCTTGCACATTCCGGGGGTGGAGGTCGTTCCGGCCCGTGCCTACCTGAGCGATTCCAACTACAGCGTGGACCGCAGCGCCAAGGTTTTCAACCTTTGCAAATCCTACCGTTACCAGAGCGTCGGCTACTACGTCTCCCTGCTGGCCGCGGCCCGCGGCCACAAACCGCTCCCGAACATCAACACCATCGAGGATCTCAAGTCGCAGAACATCATTCGCCTTCTGGCCGAGGATCTGGATGATACGATCCAGCGCGCGCTTACGCCCTCCGGCAGCGAGGCATTCACGCTAAGCATCTATTTCGGACAGAATCCTCAGGGACGCTATGAAACCCTGAGCCGCCAGCTTTTCAACCTGTTCGAAGCGCCGGCCCTGCGCGCCCAGTTCGTCCGCGACCACGAATGGCGGCTCAAAAACGTGCGCCCGATCGCAGCCAACGAAATCCCCCCCGAGGATCATGCCTTCGTGGTGGCCGCGGCCACGAACTATTTCTCCGGGCAGAAACGCCGCGTGCGCAAGCGCACCGTGCCGCGCTATGCCTTGGCTATCCTCCACACCCCGAGCGAACCCCGGGGCGCTTCCGATACCAAGGCCCTGCAGCGTTTCGAGAAGGCCGCGGAAACCGTGGGGCTGGATGTCGAAATCATCTCCAAGGACGATATTGGACGGCTTGCCGAATTCGACGCCTTGTTGATCCGCGACACCACGGCGGTCAATCACTATACCTATCGCTTCGCACGGCGTGCGGCCGCCGAGGGTTTGATCGTCATCGATGATCCAGACTCCATCCTCAAATGTACCAACAAAGTCTACTTGGCCGAGCTGCTCTTGCGCCACGGCGTTCCCACGCCCAAAACGCTCGTCGTTCACCGCGACAACATCGATCAAATCGCCACCACGCTCGGCCTGCCGTGCGTCGTGAAACAGCCCGACAGCTCGTTCTCCCACGGGGTTGTGAAGATCGAGAATCTGCAGGATCTCGAGCCCACGGTGATCCAACTCTTGGAAAAGTCCGAGCTGGTCGTGGCGCAGGAATTCCTGCCCACGGAGTTCGATTGGCGCGTGGGGATCTGCGACCGCCGCGCGCTCTACGTCTGCAAGTACTTCATGGTCCGCCGCCACTGGCAGATCATCAAGCGCGACGATTCCGGGAAAATCGGCGGCGAAGGGAGCGTGCAGACGCTAAGCGTGGGTGAAACCCCCGAGGAAGTGATCCGCGCCGCGTTGAAGGCCGCGGATCTTATCGGCGATGGGCTATACGGTGTCGATATCAAGCAAATCGGCCGGCGCTGCTGCGTGATCGAGGTCAACGACAACCCGAATATCGATGCCGGATACGAGGACGCCGTGCTGCGCGACGGCCTTTATCGGGAGATCATGGGAATATTTTTAAGGCGGATCGTGGAGCGCAAGCAAGCTCGGCACGAACGATGATCTCGGTGAGCGCGGGCCCACTGTCCTTGTTTGCCGGCTTCGGGATCGAGCTCGAGTACATGATCGTCGACCGTGCGAGCTTGGATGTCTTGCCGATCGCCGATAAGCTCATCCATGCCGTGGCCGGCAATTATCGATCCGAGCTCGAGCAAGGGGAGCTTGCCTGGTCCAATGAGTTGGTCCTGCATGTTATCGAGATCAAGACCAATGGGCCGGCCGGCGCGCTGCAACCCTTACCGGCGCTGTTCCATCGCGACATCAGGCACATCAACGAGTTACTCGCGCCGCATGAAGCCTGTCTGATGCCCGGGGCCGTACATCCTTGGATGGATCCGCGTAGCGACACCCGGCTCTGGCCGCACGAGTACAACCCCGTCTACGAAGCCTATGACCGGATCTTCGGCTGCCAGGGACATGGGTGGTCGAATTTGCAAAGCGTGCACCTTAACCTGCCGTTCGCGGGCGATGCGGAGTTCGCACGCTTGCATGCCGCCATTCGCGTGCTGCTACCAGTGTTGCCTGCCCTCGCCGCAAGCTCGCCTATCGTCGAAGGACAGTTCACCGGCATGCTCGACTACCGGCTCGAAGCCTATCGCTTGAACGCGTGCAAGATCCCCTCGATCACCGGGCGCGTGATCCCCGAAACCGTGTCGAGCCGCAGAGACTACGAGGCCATGATCCTCGGCCCGATGTACCGCGATATCGCGCCCTTCGATCCGGCAGCCATTCTGCGACAGGAGTGGCTCAACTCGCGCGGCGCCATCGCGCGCTTTGACCGTTCGGCGATCGAAATCCGAGTCCTCGATATTCAGGAATGTCCGCTGGCGGACTTGGCGGTTCTAGCCGCCATCGTGAGCACGTTGCGGTGGCTCACCGCCGGAGACTGGGGCGATCTCAAAGCACAGCAAGCGCTTACGACTGAGGAACTGGAGGCTATCCTGCTGGAAACCGCGCGTAGCGGCGAACAAGCGATCATCGACAATACGCACTTTCTGCGTGTTTTGAAGTTCCCGGAACGGCGTTGCGAGGCGCGCGATCTCTGGCAACATCTGATGGAGACGGCGCCCGCGGGTGAGCTCTGGCGCACACCCCTGTGGACGATCCTGCGCTCGGGCCCGCTCGCGCGGCGCCTGCTGCGCGCCGCGGGTAAGGAGCCGAAACGCTCGCGCCTCATCGCGGTTTACGCCGAGCTTTGCCGCTGCCTGGCCGAGGGACGCCAGTTCCTTGGCCTCGATTAATTGCGTTATTGTCACCTGCGAGCACGCGAGCCGCCGCGTGCCGTCCCGCTACCGTGCGTTATTTCGTGGTCAGGAAGCAGTGCTCAAAACTCATCGCGGATCCGATCTCGGCGCGCTACGGCTCGCGCGCGAGCTCGCTATGGCGTTGGAAGCACCGCTCTTCGCCGGGAGCGTAACTAGGCTCCTAATCGATCTGAATCGCTCCTTACATCACATGAAGTTGTACTCCGCGATCTCGCGCGCTTCTAACGAGAACGACCTGCGGAGGCTCGCCGCGAACTATTACCTGCCGTACCGGAACGCGGTGGAAAATTGGATCGCGCGCCGCGCCCGCCGAGGCCGCACAGTCTTGCACCTTTCCGTCCATAGCTTCACGCCGGTTTTGGACGGGCAGGTACGGCATGCCGATATCGGGCTTCTTTACGATCCCCGGCGGGCGTTGGAACGAACGCTCTGCGGCGCGTGGCGCCGGGCCCTTTGCAGGGCGGCGCCTGAGCTTACGCTACGGCTAAATTACCCTTATCGCGGTACGGCGGACGGCTTTACGGCATACCTCCGCGACCGGTTCCCTTCTAGCGCTTATCTCGGGATCGAAATAGAAGTCAACCAAACGCTTGTCCGTAGCGGCTGGAAGCCGCTACGGCAGTTGCTTCGCGCGACACTCAAGGAAACTCTTTGCAGCATGCTTCCATCGGCTGCTTAATCGCTGTTTAATAGCAACTGCGACGCCCGATCAGCTCCGCTCGAGCTGGGGTTTTTGTGCACGGCTTTTGCTGTCTATGCGCATCGGGAGACTAACTAATCATGACCAAGACTGCAGCGATTCCATTCCAGACATTACTCGGCGGACTGTTTCTAGCCTTGGGAACTTTGATTCCGGCGGCTTCCGCGGCCACCCCGCGGGCTGACACCGCTTCCAGAAGCATTGGCGACCCGTTCCCCCAGCCGCCGGAACTGCGAGATGCGGTGGATTTTTGGCGGCGGGTGTTCGCCGTTTGGCGACGCGACCAGGTCGTTTTGCACGATACCGAAAACCTAGGCATCGTCTACGACATCGTTGAACTTCCGGGGGCGGTGGGGGACGCGCAGACCCCACGCCAACAAGCCTACGTGCGTGCCCGGAGACTATCCTTGGAGCGCGGATTGCGGGAGCTGGCGCGCCGGGTCAAGTTTAGAATGGGCTTGAACAAAGAACAGCAGCGTCTGCTCGGTGTGATCGGTCACGGCGCCGGCACCCATGTCGTGGCGGGCGCGGACTCCCGGGTACGGGCCCAGCGCGGTATGCGCGAGCGGTTCCTGAAAGGTCTGGAGATCAGCGGCCGCTACGATCGGCTCATGCGCGATATATTCCGCGACGCGGCGTTGCCCGAGGATCTCGCGCTCCTACCCCACATTGAATCGTCGTTCGTTAACAACGCCCGCTCCTCGGCGGGCGCCGCCGGGATTTGGCAGTTCATGCCGGAGACTGGCCGGCGGTTCCTCCGCATCAACAGCGCGGTCGATGAACGCTTCGATCCTATCCTGGCCGCGCATGGCGCCGCCCGCTACTTGCGGAACGCCTACGATGATCTCGGCGACTGGGCCCTCGCCATCACTTCTTATAACCACGGCGTGGGCGGGATGGTGCGCGCTCAACGGCAGTTCGGGCGTGACTTCGGTCGCATCGTCCGGAGCTACCGCGGCAAGACCTTTGGATTTTCCTCACGTAACTTTTACGCAGAATTTCTGGCTGTCCGTTCCATCCTTGATGCTGAACGGCGCTATTTCCCCGAAGGGGTGCGCTACCAGCGCCCCTTGAACCATCAACGTTTCCGGTTGAAACAAACGCTTCCTCTCACGCGACTAGCAACGAGTTACGGCGTCCACCGCGAGCTTCTCGTTGATCTTAACCCGGCCTGGACACGGCGGGCGGCGCGCGGACTCGTTTCCCTACCGGCCGGTTCTGAGATCTGGTTGCCGAGCGGGACTCGGCTTGCGAGTGCGGGGACTTTCGCGGAATCGGTATCGCCGGCGGGCCGGGAGTTCATTCGCCCGAGCGGAGAATTCCTGCGCGCGGGTTTGGTCTACAACCCGATGAAGTTTTCGCCGATCCCCACCGAAACAATGCCGCGGCGGAAGCGGTCTAAGGACCGTACCCATATCGTGCGGAAAGGCGAATCGTGCTCTTTGGTCGCAAGCCGATATAACGTACCGTTGAAGGACCTTATGGCTATGAACGATATCGGGCACCGGGGCACCATCCGGCCCGGACAGCGATTGCGTATCCCGGCGCGTTAGGGAGAATAAATAAAGCCGCGCCATGACACGCAGGGCACGCAAAATATTGGTGAGGATCTTGTCCTGGAGCGCGGTGGCCGGGCTCGTAACCGTCGGGGCGCATTTCCTTATCGAGGAAATGGATTCGTCGGCGCTCCAATCCCGCTATCTTTCGTCCTTAGGCACCCAACTGACCTATACCCTGGAACCGGGATCGAGCGCGCAAATTCGCTTTCCCGAGACCGGACCCTATGATTTGCGGCTCGGTTATGTCGGCCTCCCGGCCTTTGTTAAGCGTCTGCGGCAGTTCGGTTACGAGGTCGAGAAGCAGGCACGCTTCTCGCCCATGCTGGAGCGCGTGGTCGACGCCGGATTGTTTACCGCGTACCGGGAGAAAACCCAGGGGGGGCTCCGGATCTTCGATCGTGACGATCGCCTCCTTTTCAAAGCGATCTACCCGGCGCGCGTCTACTCGGACTTCGCGTCGATTCCACCGCTCGTTCTGCACACCTTGCTTTACATCGAAAACCGGGAACTGCTGGACGAGAACAAGCGCCATAAGAATCCGGCAATAGAATGGGACCGCTTCGGACGGGCGGTGTTCGAAGGACTGACGCAAAAACTGGGCGCCAATATCCATGTCACCGGGGGCAGCACGCTGGCCACACAACTGGAGAAATACCGTCATTCGCCGGGTGGCCAGACAGCTTCTGTCGGGGACAAGTTACGGCAGATGGCGAGCGCCTCGTTGCGCGCTTACCTCCAGAGTCCCGACACCTTCGAGTCCCGGCGCGCAATCGCGCTTGCCTATGTGAATACCATCCCACTCGCGGCCGCCCGCGGTTACGGCGAAGTTCACGGCCTCGGCGATGGCCTGTGGGTTTGGTATGGCCAGGATTTTTCGGCGGTGAATGATCTGTTGCGCGAGGAAGGTATCGGCGGTGCTGGGCTCGGGGAGCGGGCAGCAGCTTACCGCGACACGCTGTCGCTGCTATTGGCCCAGCGGCGTCCAGCGTACTTCCTCGGGGGCGGTCATAAGGCGTTGCAACGGTTAGCCGACAGCTACCTGCGGCTCCTCGCGACTGATGGCATCATCCCAGCCGCTTTGCGTGATGCCGCCCTCAGAAGACGCAACGTGCCGCGCCACGGACCCGTGGAGCAAGCGCAACGAGAGTTTGCCGATCATAAAACCGAGACCGTGCTGCGCTCTCGTTTAGCCCAGGCACTGGGTGTCTCGCGCTTGTATGATCTGGATCGGCTGGATCTGAGCGCGAAAAGCACCATCGATAAATCAGCGCAGCAGGCCGTGACGCACGCTTTGCGAAGTCTTTCTGTTATGGAACACGCCCACGCCGCGGGGCTCGTTGGGTTTCGCTTGTTTGGCGAAGGCAACGATTTAAGCCGTGTAGTCTATAGCATGACCCTATTCGAGCGCAGCCCGAAGGGTAATCTTCTACGGGTGCAGACCGATAGTTACGCAAACCCGCTCGACATCAACGAGGGCGTGCGACTGGATCTCGGATCGACCGCCAAGCTGCGTACTCTGGTGCATTATCTCGAGATCGTGGCCGAGGTACATCGGCGCTACGCGGGCGCCAAGGGCAAGGAACTTAATAAGCCCGACGTTCATGCGCGCGACCGCCTATCGCAGTGGGTGGTCGACCAGTTGCGTTCAAACCCGCACATGACGCTCTCCGCGCTACTGAGCCGCGCTTTGGAACGGCGGTATTCGGCCAACCCCGGGGAACAATTTTTTACCGGCGGAGGGCTGCACAGTTTCGTCAACTTCAACGCCGCCGATAATGGCAAGGTCCTGTCCGTCCGGGAGGGATTGCGCGATTCCGTAAACCTTGTTTTTATCCGCATAATGCGCGACATCGTGTATTACCATCTGTACAAACCCGGGAGCGTGGGACGTAAGACCGAATTCGCCGACAGCGAGTGGCGCCGCAAGTATCTTGAGCGTTTTGCCGACCAGGAGGGCCAAGCGTTTCTGCGCCGCTTCTATGCGAAGTACAGGGGCAAAAAACCGGGCCAAGTGATGAACTTACTGGCCGAGAGCGTCTACCCTACCGCGGTGCGTCTGGCCACCGTCTATCGCTCGGTTTTTCCCGACCGCACCTTGCGCGCGTTTACCGGATACCTGCGTCAACACGTCGATGCTGCTCACCTTTCGGAGCCCAAGGTCAAAGACCTCTATGATAAGTATTCTCCCGAACGCTACAATCTGCACGACCGCGGTTATCTAGCCCACATCCATCCGCTGGAGCTGTGGCTTGTAACTTACCTCATAGCACACCCCGCCGCCCCCTTCGCGGATGTCGTTGCGGCGAGCACGCAACAACGCCAGGAGGTGTATCAATGGCTGTTTAAGACCCGCCGTAAGCATGCCCAGGACAAACGCATCCAAGGCTTGCTCGAAATAGAGGCTTTCGGAGACGTTCACAGCGCGTGGCAACGCCTTGGATATCCATTTGAGACCCTCACGCCTTCTTATGCTTGCGCTATCGGCGCCTCCGCGGATCGTCCCGGGGCGCTGGCGGAGCTCGTTGGGATCCTGCTTAATGAGGGCGTGCGCTATCCGGCGGTCCGTTTCGAATCTCTGCACTTCGCGGCGAGCACGCCTTATGAGACAGTTATCGAGCGGCCGCTTGCGCACGGACAGGCGGTGCTTGCGCCCGAGGTCGCGGCCGCGGCGCGCGCCGCGCTCATCGATGTGGTTGAGAACGGCACGGCGCAGAGGCTTAAAGGGGCAATTAAAGATCCTCGCGGCATGCCATTGATTGTCGCTGGCAAGACCGGCACCGGCGATCATCGCCGAGACGTTTATGGCGCGGGCGGACGCCTGATCGAGTCGCGCGTTCTAAACCGCACGGCGACCTTCGCCTTTATCCTTGGCGAACGGTTCTTCGGCGCCATCACCGCGTTTGTGTCGGGCCCGGAAGCGGCGCGTTATCGTTTTACGAGCGCGCTACCGGTGCAGGTTTTGAAATCCCTTGCGCCGATCTTAGAGCCTGTCATTGCGCGCGCAGAGCCTGTGGCAGTTCGGGGTTTACTTGCCACTAAGGATAGCCCATCGGTGCAGGCGACGATTAAGGGGGCGCACAAAGGTTGAACTGCGTTCCGCGCGATTGGCGCCCGTGTCCAAAGCCGTCGCGCGCCATTTCGCGTACTTTCACGCCCGCTGCATGCATGGTCTTCGCGGCGTGACCCGCGAAGTTGTCGACGGTTGGTCGGATCGCTCGACCCATCGGCTACACCATTCCATTCGACAGTACCCGAGCTAAGACTAGGTGTCCCGCAAATGAATTGCCTGGCTGACGTTGGGCGACACGAGCGCTCCTGGCACGCAAATAGCCTGAATCCCTATGAGAGCACAAGAAGCCTCGACCATATTAGAGAGAACCACAATGGCAAATCTGAAAGAACGCTTCGGAGAGATGGAATCTCTTCAGGCCCAACACGTAAGCCGGGAAGACACGCTCGTTAACTGGTCCCTGGATGATTTCTCAGACATCGTACCCATGTCGTTACTCCGTGACGACCCCAGCTTGATGAAAGTCCCCGACGAATTTATTCACTGATATTCTGTGATACGGAGAGTCCCATGACACGGACACAAGCTCTAGCGGTAGACGAAGCGTGCCTCTCCCGGCTGATCGACCAACGCTACGGCGATGGGCAAATCTATCTGAAGAACGCCAATGAGAAACCCATCCTACCGGCGGGTATTTACTTGGGACTGGTGAGTGAAGAGGGCTACATGACCCGCCACGGCAAACAGTTATGGGCCCAGCATATGGGCGGCTAGCGCGCCCCGTCATGACAGGAGAGCCTATCGCGAGGTAGGACACGCCCATACCCGGTGGCGGCAAACTCTGGATTGATTATATAGTAGTCCCATGAACGACACTGTGCCGACTTTGCCGGTAACTGCCGTACTGGACGTAACGGATTTAAAGTGCCCATTGCCGTTGCTCAAGACCAAGGTCGAGCTGAACCGGATTCAACCTGGGCAAATCCTGCGGGTCTTGGCGACCGATCCCATGGCGGTCGTGGACCTGCGGGCCTTTTGTGTGCGCAGTGGACACGAGATGCTGCGTTGGGACGAGCGCGGACGGGTGTGGGAATTTTTGATCCGTAAAGCGGCGAGCGATTCATAACGATCGCGAAACGCTTGTTTGTTTCTTTATGAAACAAAAGACAACGCGCAAAAACTCCCTAGCCTGCGTGTAAATCCCGGGCTGCTTGCTTTCTCGCGGTCCGGCCACGTTTAGCACCTCGATGCGGTTTTCCGCCATCCACCCGTAAATAACCTCGGTTCCCGGTGGGTGTTGCAGGTCAATAATTATATTGGGTTTGCTGTTGCGGGCGGCCCATCGTGCCGTCAGCGCCGTGCCACCGTCCATCACACCACGTATCAGAATAAGGGTCCCGTCCGCATCGAGCACGTTGCGTTCGCTGCGGTCTCCATAGCGGTCGGAATCAAGCTCACGTAGAGGGTAATGTGCCGGAACGCGTCCATCTTCCGCACGCCTCCCGCGCGGGCACCAGCCTCCGCAGCGGATCCCCAATTCCAGGGCGGTATCGAGAGCCGCACGGTCGACCCCTGTCTGGCCCCCCGATAGGATGCGCATGATGTCCGGTTTTTCCATGGCTCGAATGCCGTATCACTTTTACAATGGTTCGTTAAAGGTGGTATCTTCACGTTATTATAGGCAGGCGGAATTCGTGGTGGAACGGGCGCAAAGGCTTGGGGGGAAAAGCACGGCAAAGGATCGGCGCGTTGTGTGGGCGGCAAGCAGAGCATCCAACCGAATTAAGGCGACGCATGAGTAATATTCCCGAGGACCGTAAGTACACCTCCAGCCACGAATGGGTAAAACCACTCGATGACGGTACGATGCGGGTCGGCATTACCGATCATGCCCAGCAGGCTTTAGGCGATATGGTGTTCGTTGAGTTACCGGAAGTCGGCGGGGCTTATCCGGCCACGGCGGAATGCGCCGTCGTGGAATCGGTAAAGTCGGCATCGGATCTTTACTGTCCGCTGTCCGGCGAAATCGTGGAGGTAAATGAGGCGCTGAATCAAAGTCCCGAAATCGTCAACCGTGATCCCTACGGCGAAGGCTGGATCTTTCGGCTCAAACCAGATGACATGAATGAGATGAATCGTCTTTTGGATCCCGACGAATACGCCGACGGACTGAAAGACGAGCAACACTAGAACTGCTTTACCACGAGTTCGTCACCGCCCCGGAAGCGATTTGATGAGCTAGCCTTGAGGTCGCCGCTGCAGTGGGGATCTCACTGCGGTAAGATCGCGTGGGCCGTGAGGTACCTCAACGACCAGTCAGGAGCATGAATAAATGGCAACGGTTACCCTCAAAGGCGCCCCGATACATACCAACGGCAATTTGCCGGCGATCGGCAGCCAGGCCCCCGATTTCACCCTCGTAGACGGCGCACTAAATGATGTCACCTTGGCGACATACCAGGGCAAGAAGAAACTACTGAATATCTTTCCAAGCCTCGACACACCCGTGTGTGCCGCGTCCGCCAGGCGTTTTAACGACGCAGCGAAAGGTCACGGCGATGTGGTCTTTTTGATGATCTCGGCGGATCTACCGTTCGCAATGACACGCTTTTGTAAGGCGGAAGCGACAACTAACGTGATCCCACTCTCTTTGATGCGATCGCGAGCCTTCGCTCGGGACTACGGTGTTTTGATCGAGGACGGTCCTTTTGCGGGAGTCACGGCGCGGGCTGTCGTGATCCTGGATGGAAAAGACCGGGTTATATTCACACAGCTCGTCCCGGAAATCGGCCACCAGCCGGATTACGATCGCGCATTGGCAGCACTTTAGAAAGCGGTTCGCACTTTTTCACTCCTGTCGCGCCGCTTGCGGCGGAGGAGTGGACCTTCCTGATGGCCCAGACCTGCGCGGCTAGTGCGGGTACTAGCGTCCATCGTTCTCAAATTCCTGGTCCAAACAATATTTATTCCATATAGCTATATAAAAATAGAAATATAGTCTTTTACCTAATATATCTTCCGCGCTAAAGTGCTCGCAATGGCAGCAGCCCTGTGAACCGACGACCGTATCACGTTACTTTGGCTAGAGATCTCTATCATGCAAGGCAATCGCGCGAATGTCCCCCTTGGGATCGGTCAAACCTCGCCTCTCTCGGTCGAGGACATCCGTTTGGCGCTCCAGGCGCTTCACTACGGCGCCGTGGAGATCACCGTCCATAACGGACAAATCGTGCAGATCGAGCGCAAGGAAAAGCTCCGTGCTTCCTCCGCCTCTGCAAGACAGTAAAATCGGAACTGACCAGATCGGCCTATTAACCCCACCAGTTCACTGGAGGTAAAGACAGATGGCATTTAACCAAGAGCTCACCGGGCCACCGGAGGTTCTCGTAAAAATAGGAAATTATTTCTATGAGAAACTCCACGCTCACACTCACTCTCCTCGGTGGGTTCGCCACGGGTTTTCATGCTTCACTCGCAGCGGAGGAGGCCATTTCGCCCGCGGTACAGCAGCGCATCGACGAGCTCGACCTCAAGGTGCGGACGCTCGAGCGGCGGCTCGAGGTCGATCAGGAAACCAAGCTTGCCGACAAGGCCAAACAGACGGCCACGGTCTCGGCTGGGGCAGATGGATTTGCGCTCAAGTCCACCGACGGGGCCTTCCAGCTCAAGCTACGCGCGCTCTTACACGCAGACAGCCGCTGGTTTTTTCGAGAGCTTTGACTCGGGGACCGACGACACCTATTTGCTCCGGCGCGTGCGCCCCTACATCGAGGGCACGGTCTTCAATATCTTCGATTTCAAGATCATGCCGGATTTCGGCGGCGGCAAGACGGTCATCCAGGACGCCTACGTCGACGCGCGCTTTCTGCCCTGGTTGCAGATCAAGGGCGGAAAGTTCAAGACACCGTTCGGCATCGAGCGCCTGCAGTCGGCCTCGGCCATCCGTTTCGTCGAGCGGGCGCTGCCCAATAACATCGTGCCGAACCGCGATATCGGCGGCGAGTTCCACGGTGATATCGGCAGCGGGCTCTTCACCTATTCGGCGGCCGTCTTGAACGGGTCCAATGACGGCCGTTCGAGCGACGACGTAGGCGACATCGACAACAACGTCGACAAGGACTTCGCCGGCCGGATCTACGCTCATCCATTCAAGGACACGAGCATCGTGCCCTTGCAGGGCCTCGGGATCGGTTTCGCCGCGAGCTACGTCAACGCCGGGGGCAGCCCGAGCGAGCCCAATTTGCCCAGCTACAGGACTTCGGGGCAGGAGACGTTCTTCAATTATCGCGGTACCACCTTCTCGGATGGTGAACGGCTCCGGCTCTCTCCGCAGGGATATTACTACTATGGTCCCTTCGGGCTTCTTTGGGAATACGTCAACGTCTCCCAGGATGTCGCGCGCGACATCGACGGTGCGACGCGATCGGGCCAAGTCGACAACGATGCCTGGCAGGTGGCGTTCGGCTATGTGCTCACGGGTGAGGACTCCACCTACAAGGGCGTAATACCAAAGAGCCCCTTCTCGTTCCAAAGCGGCACCTGGGGTGCGTTCGAGCTGATGGCGCGCTATAGCGAGCTCAGTATTGACGATGAGGCCTTTGCCGCTGGCGACGACTCCTTTGCAAATCCCACTGAGGCGGCTCAGAAGGCGCAGGCCTTCGCTTTTGGCTTGAACTGGTACCTCAACCAGAACGTGAAGCTGGTTTTGAACTATGAACAAACGATGTTTGACGGCGGCGGGGGCGGCACGCCTGAAGCACCCAACGACCTCGACGACGAGAAAGTGGTGCTGGGCCGGGTCCAACTCGCTTTTTGATCCATTCCAATGAAGCCAAGGAGAAACGCTATGTTTACAAGAGAAGGTTTGCTCGCACTGACCGTCACCACCTTAGTGTTATCGCTGATCAACCCGCTAGCATCGTGGGCCAAGGAGATCCGTTTGCTCAATGTCTCCTACGATCCGACGCGCGAGCTGTACCAGGAGTATAACGCGGCCTTCGCGAAACACTGGCAGGAAAAGACCGGCGATACCGTGACCATCCAGCAGTCGCATGGCGGATCGGGTAAGCAGGCACGCGCCGTGATCGACGGGCTCGAGGCGGATGTGGTGACCCTGGCGCTCGCCTACGACATCGATGCGATCGCGGAGAAATCCGGGCTCCTGCGCAAGAACTGGCAATCCGATCTGCCGGACTCGAGTTCCCCCTACACCTCCACGATGGCCTTTCTGGTGCGTAAGGGTAACCCCAAGGGGATTAAGGACTGGGATGACCTCGTTAAGCCCGGCGTCTCGGTGATCACCCCGAATCCCAAGACCTCCGGAGCCGCCCGCTGGAACTACCTCGGCGCCTGGGGTTACGCCCTGCTGAAATCGAATCGTGACGAAGCCAAGGCCAAAGACTTCATCGCCAAGCTCTATAAGAACGTGCCGGTGCTCGATACCGCCGCGCGCGGCGCGACCACCACCTTTGTCCAACGTGGCATCGGAGATGTGCTTATCAACTGGGAGAATGAGATTCTGTTGGCCGGCAGGGAGTTAGGGCCGGATAAGTTCGACATTGTCGTGCCGCCAAGCAGCATCCTGGCCCAGCCTACGGTCGCCGTGGTCGAAAAGGTCGCAGACAAGCACGGCACGATCGAGGCCGCGCGCGCCTATCTTGAGTATCTCTACACCAAGGAAGGCCAGGAGATCGTCGCCAAGCACTTTTACCGGCCGGTGGATGCGGAGGTGGCGGCCAAATACGCCTCCCAGTTCCCGAAGCTGACGTTGTTTACGCTCGCGGAAATAGTGGGCGATTGGAAGAAAGCCAATCAGGTCCACTTCGCCGATGGTGGGCTGTTCGACCAGATCCATGGACAGTAAGCAAAGCAATAGAGGGCTTTAATCATTAACCATCTAAACTGAGGAAAAATTTTTATGAGTAATTTTATGTGGGGCTTTATTTTGGGTCTGCTCGCCGGCAGCTTCGGCGTCTTTCTCACGCTGGCCCTAGCGTACATCGGCGCGCGTGCGGATGCAGACGACCTGGCCGATTGGCGTGAGCTGGGCAAAGAGGACGATTGGATATGGATCGGTTAGAGGTGGTTTAACCTAGATAACAGAGAGGTATATGTCATGACCATTAGAGCGATCAATGTACGCAATCAGTTTCGAGGAAGGGTTAAGGAGATCTTGGAAGGACCGGTGGTCTCGGAGGTGGATGTCGAGACGCCGGCAGGGATCGTGACCTCGGTGATCACCTCGCGCTCGATCGCAGATCTCGATCTCAAGGTAGGGTCGGAGGTGCTGGCGCTGGTGAAATCGACCGAGGTGGCGCTGGCGAAACTATAGGATTAATCCCAAGTGTAGCGGGCCGGCAGCCGCCGGTCCGCTGCCGCCGGTCCGCTCGAATCCATGAGCGGACCTCACAAAAGCGACACACGGGTGTCGTGTTCCGCAATGATTTTTCATATGCGGTAGGAGGAGCAGCATGCCGATCAGTCAGATCATCGATTATTTCAATGACCAGATGCGGGTTGCACCTATGCGCTTCCTTCCCGAGGATCCGATTCGTTCGCGCTACGGGGCGGTCGAGGGGTATTTCGGACCGTTGCGGCTGACGAGCGTGTTTCAGCCCCTCGTCGCTATCGCCTCCGGCGGGTGCCTCGTCGCCGGCCATCAAGCCTATTTGCGCGCGATCGGTGCGAACTACGCGGCGCTACCGGCGCCCGAGGTCTTTGCGAGCGCCCGCGAAGCGGCGGCGATCGTATATCTGGATCGGCTGTGCCGCACGGTGCATACGCTCAATTTTCTGCGCCAGGCGAACAACGAGTGCTGCTTGTTTATACATGTGCACGCCCGCCATATCCTGCGTGTCCCGCATGAACATGGCGAGTACTTCGAAGCTCTCTTGCATCGCTGCGGCTTGACCCCGGAGCGCATCGTGATCCAAGTTAGGCCGCCGAGCATGGGGAACGCCGATGAACGCCGCCGAACGCAGGCTGCGCTGAGAAACTACCGGCGGCGCGGCTATCGCCTGGCTATGAACGTCACGTCCGGCGTCCACAGGGAGAATATTCTCGAACACCTTTTGGAGTTCCAACCGGATTACGTGCGACTCGACCGCACTTGCCTGCCGATCGGGGACACTCAGGCGGCGGTGGCCCGGGCTATGACCTTGATCGCTCTTCTCCACGAAGCAGGAGCCAAGGTCATTGTCCATGGCCTTGAGAGCACGGCGCAAGTGCGTGCCGCCACTGAATTCGGGGTGGATGTGGCCGCAGGAGATCACTTCGGCCGGCCGAGCCCTGATCTCAGCAATGGTATCCCCGTCCCGGTGGACGGCAGTCGTCCGTTCGGAAGCCGCACAGCGGCCGGTAAGTCGCCGTTTGGGGCGAACGATGTCTTCTTACGTTATGCATAATAGTTATTTATAGCGATAGGCAATCGTCTGCTAGATTACGTAACATGACACCGATCCTCGAGTTTCCTTTCGCTGAACCTGCGCACCCGGGCCGCCGAACACCCCTGAGCGATGTGCCGATACCTGCCGTGCTCACATTGCCGTAAGAGAGCACCGCGATGCCACCTACCATCCAGAAGCGCCCGTCTCCCAGCCATTCCCCGATCCCGGGGTTCGGACTGACCTTGGGCTACACGATGATCTACCTCAGCCTGATTGTGCTGATCCCGCTCGCTGGGGTATTTGTCAAAGCAGCCGGGCTCGGTCTTGACGGCCTCTTGCAGATTCTCGGTTCGCAACGTGTACTGTCGGCGCTGAAGCTTTCCTTCGGAACGGCGCTGATCGCGGCAGCCATCAACCTGGTCTTCGGCATGCTCGTGGCCTGGGTATTCGTGCGCTACGAGTTTGCGGGCAAGCGGCTCTTCGATGCGACGATTGATCTGCCTTTCGCGCTGCCGACCGCCGTCGCAGGCATCGCCCTGACGGCGCTCTACGCGGGCAACGGCTGGGTCGGCCAGTTTCTGGAATCGCTGGGCATCAAGGTGGCCTACACGCCGCTCGGCATCGTCGTCGCGCTGACTTTCATCGGCCTGCCGTTCGTGGTGCGCACGGTGGAGCCGGTGCTGAGGGACGCCGAGAAGGAACTGGAGGAGGCTGCCGCCTCGCTCGGCGCAACGCGCTGGCAGACGGTGAGCCGGGTTGTCTTTCCGGCCATCCTGCCCGCGCTCTTGACCGGCTTCACGCTGGCCTTCGCGCGCGGCGTCGGCGAATACGGATCGGTGATCTTCATCGCCGGCAATCTGCCGCATGTGTCCGAAATCGCGCCGCTGCTCATTGTCATCAAGCTGGAGGAGTATAATATGGCGGGCGCCACCGCGGTGGCAGCCGCCATGCTGGTCATTTCCTTCGCGCTATTGCTGGTGATCAACGCGCTGCAGGCGTGGACCAACCGCCACCGGACGCAGCCACCATGTCGAACCCGCTCTGCCTCATCCTGTGCTTCAGGGAGTTGGAGCATGAGTCCGCAGATCGACCACTCGCTGCTCGATCCGCCCGAGCTCCCGTTCGAGCCGCTGATAGAGCGCAATGCCGTAATCACCGAGCAGCCTTGGGTCCGCTGGATTCTGACGGCCGGCGCGCTCACTTTCCTGATGGTGTTTCTTCTGCTTCCCCTGGTCGCCGTCTTTACGGAGGCCTTGCGCGGCGGCTTCAAGCTGTACTGGGATTCCTTGAAAGAACCCGACGCGCTGGTGGCGATCCGGCTGACCCTCACCGTCGCTGCCATCGCGGTGCCGCTGAACCTTGTCTTTGGCGTGGCCGCGGCCTGGGCCGTCACCAAGTTCGAGTTCCGCGGCAAGTTCTTCCTTATCACGCTTATAGACCTGCCGTTTTCGGTGTCGCCGGTGGTCTCCGGGCTGATCTACGTGCTGATATTCGGCGCGCAGGGATGGTTCGGTCCTTGGCTGGCCGCGCACGACATCCACATCATCTTCGCCGTACCGGGAATTGTGCTGGCCACGGTGTTCGTGACCTTTCCCTTCATCGCCCGCGAGCTGATACCGCTGATGCAGGAGCAGGGCACGGACGACGAGCAGGCGGCGCTGTCCTTGGGCGCGAATGGCTGGCAGGCCTTCTGGCATGTCACGCTGCCGAACATCAAATGGGGCCTGCTGTACGGCGTGCTGTTGTGCAATGCCCGCGCCATGGGCGAGTTCGGTGCGGTCTCCGTGGTCAGCGGCCACATCCGCGGCGAGACCAATACCATGCCGCTGCACGTGGAAATCCTCTACAACGAATACAACTTCGCCGCAGCCTTCGCCGTGGCCTCGCTCTTGGCCGGGCTCGCCCTGGTCACGCTCGCGTTGAAGTCCTTCCTCGAAGCACGGCACGGCGTCGAGCTATCGGCCTCACATCGTCATTGACGGAGCCACTCATGGAAATTCGAATCCGCCACATCCACAAAAGCTTCGCCGGCTTTCCCGCGCTGGTGGACGTTAATCTGGACATCCGGTCGGGCGAGCTGATCGCGCTCTTGGGTCCGTCCGGCTCCGGCAAGACAACGCTGCTGCGCGTCATCGCCGGGCTTGAATTTCCGGACTACGGGACGATTCTGTTCGGTACCGAGAACATGGCACGCAAACCCGTGCGTGAGCGCCGCGTCGGCTTCGTGTTCCAGCACTACGCGCTGTTCAAGCACATGAGCGTGCTGGACAACATCGCATTCGGTCTGCGCGTGCAGCCGAGGTCCTTGCGGCCTGATGAAGCCCAGATCCGCCGCAAAACCGTCGAGCTCCTGGACCTGGTGCAGCTAGGCGGTCTGGAGCGGCGCTACCCGCACCAGTTGTCCGGCGGACAGAAACAGCGGGTAGCCCTGGCCCGCGCCCTAGCGATCGAACCGCGCGTGCTGCTTTTGGACGAACCGTTTGGTGCGCTCGACGCTAAGGTGCGCAAGGACCTGCGCCGCTGGCTGCGCGAGCTGCACGACCGGACCGGCTACACGACCGTGTTCGTCACCCACGACCAGGAAGAGGCGCTGGAGTTGGCCGACCGGGTGGTGATCATGAACCGTGGGTGCCTCGAGCAGGTCGGCACCGTGGACGAGGTGTACGAGCACCCTCGAACGCCGTTCGTCTTCGACTTCCTGGGCGGCACCAACGTGCTCGACGCCGAAATGCACGGACGCAAGGTGTTCCTGCGCGGCGCCGAGCAACCGCTGGTGACCGACATCATCCATCCCGACGGCCCCGCCGATCTCTATGTACGCCCCGGCGATCTGCGCCTTGCGGACCCGGGCTCGCCCGGCATCGAAGTGCATGTAACCGCCGTTCAGCGCACCGGGCCCATCGTGCGCGCCAGCGCCGAAGTATTGGCCAACGGCACCGGCATCAGCATCGAACTGCCTCATCTGCACCACGACGCAGCCAGGTTCCAGGCAGGCGCCACACTACGGCTGAAGATGATGCAGTTCTGCGTATACCCGCGAGCGGCTGCGGTTCATGCGCACCCGGTTACGGAGGCTCCGGAACCCGCCGAATCGCAAGAGCGCACCCGCGCCTAGTATCGCCTTCGGGGCGCTCGGTGAGCACTACGACATCCTGAAAAGCTTCTCGCCAGACGAAACCTGGAGCTGGCCCGGACGGTCCTCCAGTTGGGCTGCACCGCGAGGTCAAGCCGCGATGCCGACGCGACGTGGCGACTACCCCATTCGGCCTTCACAAGACCCCGAATAGACCTAGTCTAGCGATCGTGCCGAGAATATAGGGACGTGGTAAAGTCGCTTTAGGATACGTAAGCCGTCGTAACCGGCGGCGGGAGGAGCTCAGTGCGCCACACAACGATAGTATCCACCGTGCTCGCGGCGATGTTTGCCACCTGGAGCGCTTCTCTGGCAGCGACGCAGTTCGCGAATCCCCCGGAGATCGCGAGTGCCAACGGGGTGCTCAATGGCCTGCTCACCGTAGCGCCGGCTCGGGTGCGGGTCGGCAGCAAACAGGTGGTGACCACCGTCTACAACGCGCTCTTGATGCCGCCGCTCCTGCGCGTGCAGCCCGGTGACCAGGTCCAACTCCAGGTCCGCAACGACGCCGCGCAGTCGGCGAACATCCACTACCATGGTTTCCAAGTCACCCCCCTCGGTAGCGGCGACAACGTCTTCCTCGACATCACCCCGGCTACGACTTTCTCTTATGACTTTGAGATCCCTGCGGATCATCCGTCCGGGCTCTATTGGTACCACCCGCATGTCCACCCCGAGGTGAATCCCCAGATCGCCGGAGGCCTGTCGGGGGGTATCATCGTCGGAAACATCTTAGCGCCCTTCCCCGAGCTCACCGACATCACCGAGCGCGTCTTGCTCCTCAAGGACACGAAGATCCGCGGGGGCAAGGTGGTGCGGAATCCCGATCCGACCGGACCGACGACGCGCACGATCAACGGCCTGTTCAAGCCACGCATTCACATCCAGGCGGGCGAGCTGCAGTTCTGGCGCATCGGCAACATCGGCGCCAACATATACTACAAGCTCACGCTGCCGCAGCACGTATTCCACGTGATCGCGCAGGACGGCAACCTGAAGAACCGGCTGGTGCGGAAGGAGACCCTGTTGATCCCGCCCGCGGCGCGCTATGAGGTCCTCGTCCGTGGTGCGAAGCCTGGCAGGTATCCTCTCCAGGCGCAACGGTTCAGCACCGGTGGCGACGATTACCCCGCTCAGCGCCTCGCGACCATCGTGTCCAGTGGGCCGAGGGTTGCGAACCCCATCTCACTGCCGACGAGCTTCCCATCGGTTCCCGATCTCAGGCGCGCGCCGATCGCCAGGGACCGCGTGATCACGTTCGCCAACGCGAACAACAGCACCAACCCGGCGAAGCAGTTCACTATCAACGGCAAGTTCTATAATCACAACCGTATCGACACGAGCGTGCCGCTCGGCAGCGTCGAGCGATGGACGATCCGGAACACGGCGGACGAACTGCACGTCTTCCACATCCATCAGACCGATTTCCAGGTCGTCGCGGTCAACGGCAAGCGGCGGAGTTTCACCGGCTACCAGGATACGGTGAACCTACCGTTCGCAAGGCGCAAGAACGGGCGGCTCATCCCGGGCGAGGTGACCGTGATCATCCCGTTCACGAACCCGGTGATGGTCGGCCAGTTCGTCTACCACTGCCACATCGTGCAGCACGCCGATCAAGGCATGATGGCCAACATCCAGGTGGTCTCGCCCACTGCGATATCCACGGCCGCGCGGGCGCCCCCGGGTCCACTGATGCCCCTCGTATCAGCCACCGCGAGCACACGGCGAAACTGAAGCCCATCAAGTAGACAGAGAGGCAGCACCATGACCGATCCCCGGACAGACCTGAGCGCGGTGTTCGATGCCCACGTCGCGAACGAATTCGTGGCCCGGGACGTCGATGCCACGATGGCGACGATGACAGCGGACCCGTACGTCAACCACGTGCCCACAATGATGGGCGGCGTGGGCCACGACGAGGTTGCCCGTTTCTATGCCGATTACTTCATCGGGCATTGGCCCGCGGACACCGCGATCAGGCCGGTGTCGCGAACCGTCGGCGACGATAGGGTCGTCGCCGAGATGGTGATGACGTTCACCCACGACATCGTGATGGATGCCTTCCTGCCGGGCATACAGCCGACGGGATGCCACGTCAGTCTCGCCGTGGTCGTCATCATGGGCTTTCACGGGGACAAGGTGGCCTACGAGCACATCTACTGGGACCAGGCGTCGCTGCTCGCGCAGATCGGTCTTCTCGACGAGAAGGTGCTACCGGTGACGGGCGTCATCCAGGCGCGCAAAGTCCTGGACAAGGACATTGCGGCCAACCATCTCCTGCTGCGGGACCGGGAGGGATGATGCCCCTCTCTGCAACGAGAGTCAGTCAATCCCTTCGGCCGAGGCCTTGTCGGCCGCAGGCGATACCTGCGCAACGGCTGCTTTGAATCTGGCTTTCATTTCGGCTCACCTGCGAATGGGTCTGGGGGCTTCTAATGCTCCGTCGCCGATCGTTGCGAGAGCTTGGTGCAGGCTCGCGTAGATGCGTTGCGGCCCGATCACCTCGGTCAGGAGGTGACGGTCGAGGTCGGCGCGCAGGAAGGGCTCCACGTGCACGAGCACCAGCGCGACGCCCTCCCGGGTCAGGTCCTGCTGGAGATCCCGCAGCGCCCGTGCAGCGGTGTAGTCGACGCCGGTGATCGCTCCGGCGTCCACCACCAGCCAGCGAACCCGGGAGGGAGCGCCGGCTACCAGCTTCCGGGCCTCGTCGGCGAAGCGGGCCGCGTTGGCGTAGAAGAGGGCGGCTCCGAACCGGTAAATCAGCAGGCCGGCTCCGCTGAGGGCTCCCGGCTCGGCGGGGACCGACCGCCACTGGCCGTTCTCGTCCTTCACGAGGACGGCGGTGTGCGGCCGGTAGCTATGGCTCACGTGCCGCAGCAACGAGAGCGCCATCGCAAGCAGGATCCCCTCCTCCACGCCGAGCATCACCACCACCGCGGCGGTGATCAGCGCCAGGCGGAACTCGCCGGGGCTTTCGCGCCGGATCTCGCGCAAGCCTCGCAGGTCGACGAGCCCGATCGCGATCGTGAACACGATCGCTCCCAGCACGCATTGGGGGAGGAATCGAAGCGGGCCGGTCAGGAACAGCAGCACCAGCGCCACCACGGAGGCGGTGGCGAGCTGCGCGAGCTGGCTCCGCCCGCCGGAGGTCTCCACCATCGCCGTCTGCGTCGGACTGCCGTTCACGACGAAGGTTCCGGACAGGGCCGCGGCCGCATTCGCCGCCGATAGTCCGACGAGGTCCGAGTCTTCGTCGAGCGCCTGCCGGTGGCGGGTTGCGTAGGCACGCGCCGTCGCCGCGCTCTGGGCGACGATCATGAAAAAGCAGGAGGCCGCTACCGGGAGCAGCGCCCGCGCCTCCTGCCAGTGGACGTCCGGCAGCCGGAGCTGCGGGAGACCTCCCGCCACGGGCCCGATCACAGCGAGGCCGCGAGCGGATAAGTCGAAGGCCGCGCTCGCTGCCACCGCGCCGACCACCGCAACGAGGGGTCCGGGAATTCGGGGCGCCAGCCGGCGACAAGTGAGCACCACCGACACCACCGCCGCCGAGACGCCCAGCGCGAGCGGCTGCACGCGGTCGAGGTTGCGCAGGATCTCGGCGAGCTGCTCGAGGCTGCTACTACCGTGGACCCGGAGCCCTAGCATCTCGCCCAGGACCGCAATGCCGACCTGGAAACCGACGCCGGTCAGGAAGCCGACCAGGACCGTCTGCGAGAGGAAGTCCGCGAGGAAGCCGAGCTTGAAGGCCCGCGCGAGCAGCAGGAAGCCGGCGGTCAGCAGCGCCACGAGCCCGGCCAGCGCCACGTACCGCTCGCTCCCCGCCGGCGCCATCGGGGAGAGCCCGCTAGCGAGGATCGCCGCGGTTGCCGAATCCGCCGCCACCACCAGGTAGCGCGAGGAGCCGAGCGTGGCGAAGGCTGCGATCGGGAACAGCAGAGTGTAGAGCCCGGTTACCACCGGCATGCCGGCGATCCGGGTGTAGCCGAGCGCCTGCGGGACGTTCATCGCGGCCAGCGTGAAGCCGGCCAGCGTGTCGCGTAGCGCCCCGTCGCGGCGGATTGGCAGGATTCCCTGAAGCAGCCAGCGACGGGTCGGCGAAGGCGTGCGTCCGGATCCGTCCGCGGATGCCCGGGATCCGTCCGGGCTCATCGATCGGAGCCCGCGTTGGCGTCGAGCCGGGCGACCAGCGCGCCGGCGCGCTCGACGACCAGCACGGGGTCTCCCGCCGTGCGCAACCGATCGGCGACGAGCTGTCCGAGCGGGCCGAAGCCGATCACCACCACGTGTCGGGTTAGATCATCGAGGGTGCGTCGCATCGATCGGTTCTCCCGAAAAGCCATCACCGCGTCGCTCGACAGCAGGCCGGTGAGCCTGGAAACGGCGTAGCCGCCGATGATCAGGACGACGAACATGGTCGCGATCATGAACACCTTCTGGCGATCGTTGAAACCGGTGAAGTCCCCGAGCGTGGAGAGCAGATTCGCCGCGTTCCAGAGCGCGTTGAAGGCCCTTTCGTCGAACGGGTCCAGGGACGAATCGAGCATCAGCAGCCCGGCCATGCACCCGACCAGGGCTAGGGCCAGCAGGGCGAAGGTCCGCAGCGCCCGGCGCCGCCATTCCTGGAGGTGCAGGAGTCCGAGTCGGGGCTCGAAGGTGCGGTAGATGGGCATCGGCTTGGGGTCCGCCCTCGGGAAGGTCCCTTCCGGCGGGCCGCCTGCTCCTAGCTTCCTTGTTTCGAGGCATACCCGGCCCGCTGGCTCTGCTCCTCCTCCGCGGCGTGGTACTTGCCGGCGATCTCCGCGATGTCCACGTGCGTCGGCGGCAGCTTCAGGTCCATCTCTTCCATCGTGTCGGCGATGATCTGCGAGATCGCGAGATCGCGGAACCACTTGTGGTTCGCCGGAATCACGTACCACGACGCGTGCCGGGTGCTGGTCTCCGCCAGCGCATCCTCGTAGGCTTCCAGGTACTTGGGCCAGAGCTCCCGCTCGGAGTAGTCGGTCTCGCTGATCTTCCAGTGTCGCGACGGGTCGTCCAGGCGCTGCTTGAAGCGCGTGAGCTGCTCTTCCGGGCTGATGTGGAGGTAGAACTTCAGGACCCGCGTGCCGTTTTGGATCAGCATCGCCTCGAAATCGTTGATCAGCGCATAGCGCTTCGACCAGACCGACTTCGGCTCCAGCTTGTGCACGCGCACCACCAGGACGTCCTCGTAGTAGGATCGGTTAAAGATCACCACCTCGCCCTTGCCCGGTGTGCGCTGGTGGGCCCGCCACAGGAAATCGTGCGCCGCCTCGGCCTTGCTCGGCTGCTTGAAGCCGAAGACCGAGGTCCCCTGTGGGTTCATTCCGCTGAACAGGTGCCGCACCACGCCGTCCTTGCCAGCGGCGTCGAGCGCCTGCAACACCACCAGCAGCGACTGGCTGGCGTCCGCGTAGAGCAGATACTGGAGCTTGTCCATCCGCTCGACGTGCTTCCGGATCTTCGGGATCGCCTTCTCGTGCGACTCGTGCTTCGCCGTGTACGAGGGATCGATCTTCGCCAGCCGGATCTTTTTGCCGGGCTCGACGCCGAACTCTTTCCGGTAGTCCATGGCAACGCGTTCCCTTCTAGGCCCGGCTCGCCCCGGAGCCGCCGATCCCGGGGACGTGCGGCTGGAGCGTCTGGCTCACCAATCCTACGCTCTTCGAGTGACGCGCGGTACGGTACTCGGCGAAGCGCTCGGTGATCAGCCGGACGCCTCCCAGCACAAACAGCCACGCCAGGTTGTAGGCCCATACCCAGGCGATCAGCTTCCAGCCGATCGGCTCGACCAGCCAGCCCAGGCCGCACATTGCGATCGCCACCATCTGGGTGAGGGCGATTGCCGTGAACAGGGGCGCAGCCGGGTAGGGAGGCAGGAAGAACCACCGTTCGGTCCGCGTGACGAACATCAGCAGATGGCCGCCGGCCACCAATTGCAGGAACATCGCCGTCTGCAGCTCGGACCGGGTCCACAGCCCGAAATACAGCCGAGCGTCCGGATCGGCGAGCACCTCCATGCCGATCAGGAGCATGCCGAACGACTGGACCACCGAGAACGAGCCAAGCACCGCCGAGACGCCCAGCAGCTTCGGCATCTGCCAGCGGATGGGCTTCTCGCTCACCGGCGTGTTATCGTAGGCGATGGTCATGATCGGCAGGTCGTCGAGCAGCGACATGGCGACGATCATGATCGACGTGAGCGGCACGAAATCCAAGAAGATCGAAGCCAGCACCACCACGAACATGATGTCCATGGTGAGGGCCACGCGGTAGATCGTGTAGCTCGTGATCCGGCCGAAAATCCTCCGGGCCTCGTCGATGGCGCTGTTGATCACCGAGAGGCCGGGGGCGGTGAGGATCAGCGCAGCCGCGCCGCGCGCGGCGTCCGTAGCGCCCGACACCGCGGTGCCGCAATCCGCCTGCTTCAGGGCGGGCGCGTCGTTGACGCCATCTCCGGTCATTGCGACCAGATGCCCGCGCGACTGCAACGATTTGACGATCGCGTACTTGTGCTCCGGGAACACGCGGGCGAAGCCGTCCGCCTTCTCGATCGCGTCGCCAATCTCGGGCGGCACGTGGTTCGGTTCCATGTCCTTCGGGAAGGCATCGGCCGCCCCGATGATGTGGGTTCCGAGCCCGAGCTGGCGCGCGGTCTCGATGGCGATCGCGGTGTCGTCGCCGGTGATCATCTTCACCTGCACGCCCTTGCTCTTCACCTTGTCGACGGTCGCCTTGGAGTCGTCGCGCGGCGGATCGAACATCGGCAGGATCGCGAGCAGCGCCCAGCTGGCGCCGCCGTCCTCCGAGCGGGCCACGCCGAGCGCGCGTGAGCCCTTAGCCGCCAGCGCCGCGACCGTTTGCGCGACCTTCTGCGCGACGTCCGGCGCCGGCTTGACGAGGTTGACGATCGCCTGCGGCGCTCCCTTGGCGACCACCACGGTCCGGCCCGAAGGGTCGGTCACGGTCGCGGCGGTGCGTTTGATCACCGGATCGAAGGGCACGAACTTGACCTGCTTCCAGCGCTCGAGCGCCTTCGGGTCCTTCAGCGCCGCGATCACGGCGGTGTCGATGGCGTCGCGGTCCTCGATCTTCGAGGCCAGCGCGGCGGCCAGTACGCAGTCCTGGGGATCCCTGCCCGCGAACAGGATCGGGTCGCTCAGGCTGAGTTGATTCTTGGTCAGCGTCCCGGTCTTGTCCGAGCACAGCACGTCGACGCCCGCCATCTCCTCGATCGCGGAGAGCTTCGAGACGATCGCCTTCTCCTTGGAGAGCGCGAGCGCGCCGAGCGCCATCGTAATCGAGAACACCGCCGGCATGGCCACCGGGATCGACGCGATCAGCAGGATCAGGACGAACTGCAGGATATTCAGCGCGTCCGCGACTCCCCAGGTGTCGGCGACGACGATGTCGTGATGGACCCTGAAGGCAATCAGGATCAGCGCCAGGACGACGGCGACCACGATTAGGAAGTTCCCGATCTGGAACATCGCCTTCTGCGCGTGGCTGACGGCGCCCGCGCCCGCCACCAGCTTGGCCGTGCGGCCGAAAAAGGTGGTCGCGCCGGTGGCGATCACGACGCCTTCCATCTCGCCCTGCTTGACGACGCTGCCCGAGTAGGCCTCGTCCCCGACCTTCTTGGCCGCGGGTAGGGACTCGCCCGTGAGGGCCGCCTGGTCGATCGACGCGTAGTCGCCCGACACCAGCCGCAGATCGGCCGGAACGATCACGCCTAGGCGGATCTTGACGATGTCCCCGGGGACCAGCGTGGCAGCCTGAAGGGTCTGCCACTTTCCGTCGCGCAGGGCGGTTGCTTCCAGCGCCAGCCCCTTCTTCAGTGCCGCCAGCGCGTTCGACGACTTCAGATCCTGCCAGAACTCGAGGGCGGCGTTGAACAGCAGCAGCGTGGTGATGATCGCGAAGTCCTCCCAGCGGCCCAGAATCGCCGACACAATCGCCGCCACCTCGATCATGTACGCGATCGGACCGGTAAAGTGGCCGAGGATCCTGGCCGCCAGGCCCTTCTCTTTTTCGATCAGGGCGTTGGGGCCGTACCGGGCGAGCCGCTGCTGGGCTTCCGTAGCGAGGAGCCCTCGATCGGGTCGGACGCCGAGGTTCGCGAGCACCTGTTCGATGGGAAGCTTCTCGAGATCGGTGGCGGCAGCGGAGCCGCCCATAGCGGCGGATCCGGGAAGCGGCGGAGCAGGTGTGGACATGCGCCCACTCTATACCTGCCGGCCTCCGAGCATCAATAACGGCGAGTTCACGCGCCCGAACGTTGCGCGGCGATCATCGTGATGTCATCGTATTGCGGGGCCGAACCTTGGTAGTCGGTCACGGCCTTCAGCAACCCATCGCACATCGCTTGAGCGGGCACACCCGTGTGCGCGCGCAGCGCCGCTTGCAAGCGATCAACGCCGAAAGCATGCTCGTGCGCGTCCACGGTGTCGGTGATGCCGTCGGTGTAGAGAAACAGCGTAGCGCTTCGGGGAATGATCATCGTTGCCTCATCAAATCGGGGATCCTCGATGATCCCCAAGGGTTGCCCAGGGCCTTGGGGCATCAGTTCGGTCTGACCCGCCGCATCAACGAGGATCGGCAGTTCGTGCCCGGCGCGGGCGTAGTCAAAGCGCCCGCTATGGATATCCAGCACTCCGTAGAGGACCGTGACGAAGAGCCCCGTGTCGCTCATCTCCAGCAGATGACGGTTGACCCGGCGTAGAGTCTCGCCGGGCGCCTCGAATCGGCTCGCCTCGGCGCGCCAGAGTGCGCGCGTCTGGGCCATGAATATCGCCGCGGGCACTCCCTTGCCGGTCACGTCGCCCACGACGGCGCCCATCGCCTGGTCGCTCAAAGCGATGAAGTCGAGGAAATCGCCGCCCACCGCGCGGGCCGGCGCCATGCGCATTCCGAAATTGAACGCCGGCGAGCGCGGCACCACCTTGGGAAGAATGCCTACCTGGATCTCGTACCCGAGCTGGAGCTCGCGCTCCAATTTCTCCTTCTCGATGATTTGGCTCTGCGCGGCTTTCAGACTTTCGTAAGCCTCGGCGAGTCGGCGGTTCTTTTCCTGCAGGTCGTGGATCGCGGCGGCGTGCGAGGCGGTCAGGCGCTCGCTCAGCACCCGCACCATTTCGTAGGCCAGCAACGGCTGCCGGTGGAGCAACGCGTCAAAATCGCCGCGGCTCATGCGCAACATCCGCACCTGCTCCGCCGCGCGCACCGTGGCCATGTGGCGTCCATCGCGATTAAAGAGACTTAGTTCGCCCAGAAACTCGCCCGCTCCGCGTACGCCAATCACCTGCTCCTCCTCCGTACCCATGGCCTTGATCACTTCCGTCCGGCCCGAAATCACGATATAAAAATGGTCACCCACGCCACCTTCGCGAAAGAGAATCGTACCGGGCGGTGCTTCAACGGACTGAAGCGTGGACTCCAGGTGCTCTATTTCCTTCCTGGGCAGAGAACCAAAAAGCGGCACCCGTGCTAGGACCAATGTTTTCACAGAATACCCGTCTCCGTTTAGGGAAGCTCTGCAAAAGTTACTGTGCAGCCCATCTGCTATGTCGCGTGCTCGCTCGCCGCTCGCCTATCTACCTGATATGTCTCGCGACTCGCTCCGCTTCGCGCATCTGGGCTTGCTCGCGACACTTTTGCAGAGCTTCCTCAGCGCTTACTGGATGGATTTTACGCCCGCTCTTGGGTATCGATACAACGGCTCGCTGTTATTGCTGAAATCTATGCAATATGGCTGGAATCACCGGCGTCTGCGAGCGCACATCGAGGTTTTGCGCGCGGTGTCGCAGCATGTGGTCCATCAGCACCAGCGCCAGCATGGCCTCGGCGATGGGCGTCGCGCGGATCCCAACACAGGGATCATGGCGGCCAAGAGTGACGACTTCGACGGGGTTGCCTAGGATGTCGATCGAACGGCACGGCAAGCGCAGGCTCGAGGTCGGTTTAAGCGCGATGCCTACCACGATATCCTGACCGGAGGAGATCCCGCCGAGGATCCCGCCCGCGTGATTGCTGAGAAATCCTTCCGGCGTCATCTCGTCACGGTGTTCGGTCCCCTTCTGGGTCACGCTCACAAACCCGGCGCCGATGTCCACTCCCTTGACGGCATTGATGCTCATCATGGCCTTGGCGATGTCGGCATCGAGCCGATCGAAGACGGGTTCTCCGAGACCCGGCGGTACGCCGGTGGCGACCACGTTGACGCGCGCACCAATGGAGTTACCTTCCTTGCGCAAGGCGTCCATGTAGGCTTCTAGGTCGGGGACCCGCTGCGGATCGGGGCAGAAAAAGGGATTCTGGTCTACGGCCTCCCAGTCGCGGAGCTCGATGCGGTGGGGCCCCAGCTGAGCGAGATAACCGCGGATCGCGATGCCGTAGCGCTCGCGCAGGTATTTCTTCGCGATCCCGGCCGCGGCTACCCGCATGCAGGTCTCGCGCGCCGAGGCCCGGCCGCCGCCGCGGTGATCACGGATCCCGTACTTCTGCTGGTAGGTGTAGTCGGCATGGCCGGGCCGAAACTGCGCGAGGATTTTGTCATAGTCCTTGGAACGCTGATCGGAATTTTCGATGAGAAGCCCGATCGGCGTCCCGGTGGTCTTGCCCTCGAAGACACCGGAGAGGATTTTCACGAGGTCGGCTTCACGGCGCTGGGTCGTGTGCCGGGAGGTTCCGGGCTTGCGCCTATCGAGATCGCGCTGCAAATCCGCTTCGGACAACGCGAGTCCGGGCGGACAGCCGTTGACGATGCAACCGTAGACCGGGCCGTGGCTCTCCCCGAAAGCGGTGATGGTGAACAAGACGCCGAAACTGTTGCCGGACATAGGTAGTATTGTAAACGTTTAAACGCAGGAGCGTCGTGAGAGCTGTCCCCGCTCTGTCAGCCCGCGCAGCACGAAAGCTGCTTCACGTCCTGGGTGAAGGTCTGGGCACAGAGCTTGAGCCCCTCGACCATCGTAAGATACGGGAACAATTGATCGGCAAGCCCCTGCACGCTCATACGGTTACGCAGGGCGAGGGCGGCGCTTTGGATGATCTCCCCGCCTTCCGCGGCCAACACTTGCGCACCTAACAGCCGCCCCGTCGCACGTTCGGCCACGAGTTTGATAAAGCCCCGTGTCTCGAAATTGGCGAGCGAGCGCGGCACATTGTCCAGAGTCAGGATGCGGCTCTCGGCCTCGATCCCGCACGCCCTGGCGTGTGCCTCGGTCACGCCCACCGTGGCTACCTGAGGATCGGTGAAAACCACGGCAGGCAGGGTGGAAAGGTCCAACGTAGCATCGCCGCCCGTCATGTTGACCGCGGTACGGGTGCCGGCGGCGGCGGCGACATACACGAGCTGTGGTTGATTGGTGCAGTCCCCCGCGGCATAAATATGCTCGACCGTCGTTCGCATGTGATCGTCGATCACGATCGCGCCGGTAGAGGTCGCTTTGATGCCCAGTTCGGCAATGCCTATCGCAGCGGTGTTCGGTTGCCGGCCCGTCGCCACCAGTAGCTGATCGCCGTGAAGGGTCTCACCATCGACCTCGACCTTAAACCGCTTACGGAACCACTGACGGCCATAACTGACTTTGCTCACAGTGGCATGGGTGAGGATACGCATGCCTTCTTGCTCGAGCGCGGCTTGCAGGCCTTCCCCGAGCGCCGGGTCTTGTTTGGATAGGAGCGTGGAGCGTGCAATCAGGGTCACGCTCGATCCCAGGCGCAGAAACGCCTGCCCGAGCTCCACCGCGACCACGGAACCGCCATAGACGATGAGGTGCTCCGGAATGTCCGCGGCGACCAGCGCTTCGGTCGAGGTCCAGTAAGGGGTATGGGCTAATCCAGGCGTAGGAGGTATGGCCGGAGTCGCGCCCGTGGCGATGAGCACCCGATCGGGACGCAGCGTTTTCAGGCAACCCTCTGCGGCGATCTCAAGGGTATCGGCGTCCAAAAAACGCGCACGGCCGTGGATAAGATTGATCTTCGGATTGTTGTCCAAGAGATTTGTATATTTAGCCTGGCGCAGCTCTTCAACGCGCGCCTGCTGCTGCGAGAGGAGCGCTGCACGATCGATGGCGTGGCCGCGGCGTTCGAGACCGGCGAACGGATGGGCAACCGTGAGGTGCGCGAGGTGAGCGGCGCGGATCATGATCTTCGAGGGCACACAGCCAACGTTCACACAAGTCCCGCCGAGCGGGCCTGCTTCGATGAGCGTGACCTGGGCGCCTTCCTCGGCGGCACGAATGGCACAGGCGAAGGCCGCCGCACCACTCCCGATGATAGCTATCTTGAGGTGTTTACCGCCCCCCTCGGTGAGAGGCCGCTGCTCATCGTCCATAAGCAAGCTCGCGCCGTAGCCTGCGGCTTGCACGAGCCTAAGCAAGTGTTGCGTGTCACTGTCAGCGGTCTCGACGAGGGCCAACGCTTTCTCGTAGGACACGCGCGCGTTAGTGCCCGGCAGCGCATTCAAGACTTTCTCCACCGAGCGCGCGCAGTGATCGCAGGTCATGCCGGTGATCCGTAACCTATAGGCGCTCATTTTCCCGCGCTCCTCATGGCGAGCGCCTCCCTGTCCACCGGCCACCACTTTTACTCGGCCAAACGTGAAGGATAGCCCGCGTTGGTGGTGGCATCGATGAGGGCCGCGACACCGGTCTTGGCGTCATCGAAGGTCACGGTGGCGGTATTCGCCTCCGTCGAGACGTCCGATATGATCACTCCTTCGATCCGCATGAGGCTCTTTTTCACTACGGGGGCGCAGGCCGGACAGGTCATGTTGTTGACCTTGAGAATGACTGTTCGCTCCGCGGCCAAGGTGGGGTCCGTCACCAGTGCCGTCAGGAATATGATGTGCGCTACCCTTCGCATATTGGTGTGTCACATTATGTTTCGATAAATAGCGGCGCCACATAGGGGAATACAAGGGCCGCGGTGATGATCACGGTCGCCGTCCAAAGGCTCAATTTGGCGAAGCGATCCGAGGCCGGCCTCGCGCAGGACGAACCCGGCAGGCATGCCGCTTTCGGCTTGCGGTAGACCATCGCGAATCCCGCTACGAGGCACGCGAGTGTTACCACCACGAAGTAGGGTTGATAAGGGGCTAACGCGGTCAGGTTACTGATCCACGCGCCACTGATCCCGAGCGTAAACAAGACCAGCGGCAGGACACAACAAGAAGAGGCCGCGATCGCGGTGACGATGCCGCCGAGCGACACGAGCGTTTTCCCCGCCGCCTGACGCGTCCGACGAGTTTCAGTCACTGCTTGTCTTATCAAAGAGTTCTCCGACGGGTTACCGGAAGCCATGATGATTCCTTCTAATCCGACTGTTAGGTAATATAGACCCTGTAGTGACTACAGAGTCAAGAGGCGTTGGTAATTAATACCGAGTCCAGCCGGGCAGGCTTGAAGATCGGCCAGCTTGCGCAGGCCACGAAGTGCAACATCGAAACCATTCGCTACTACGAACGGGCAGGGCTCCTTCCCTTACCTCCCCGTACGCAAGGTGGTTACCGGGTCTATGAATTAGAACACGTCAAGCGCCTGAACTTTATTCGGCGAGCTAGGGATCTCGGATTTAGTCTCGAAGAGGTCCGGGCTTTGTTACGGCTCGTGGACGCGCGCGGACGATCATGCAACGAAGCGCGTGCGCTCGCCGTGCAACACCTCACGGATGTGCAAGCCAAGATCACGGATCTGAAATCCATGGAGCAAGTGCTGAAAACCATGATCGCTCGCTGTAAAGACGGGAACCTGCCGGATTGTCCTCTCATCGAGGCCCTCTTTCGGGAGTCTTGCTTAAGGTAAGGTCCGAGATCCTGGGTTTCCCGTTGGACCGCGAAGAAATCGCTGATCTGCGCTTACGCGAGGACCTATCCCCGTGCTTCTGCGCCGGCATGGCTGCTCGGGCAGCGCAACATGGGACGAAGAAGCGGCTTTCTGGGTGGCCAAAATTGGATGATGTGGACGGGCTTTATACAGAAGCCACAATGGAAGACCTTATCAAGAAGCAGTTATCCTCTGTGAGGTCCAACGGGTCGGATATCAGCTCCGACGGGGTTGGGTGACACATCGTACTTACAGAGCACAGTTGTTCAATACTTCCGCTCGCACTTCACTTCTTCCTTGAATTCATCACGCTTCACCTCCTGCTTGACCTTGCATGGGCCGTCCTCAAATTCCTTCTTCCACTCTCCGCCCCATCGTGCACCGACTCCGTCCTTACACTTTATCTCGCGCTTGAACTCTCCGCGCTTTGATTCGATCTTTACTTCACAGGGGCCATCCCAGAACTCCTCCTTCCATTCGCCTCCCCACCAACGCTTCTTGGCATGGCGACGGTCGTCATCGTAGGCAAGTACAGTGTTGTGCACACCAAAAATCAGGACTAGGAGAATCGTGATGTGTGATGTCTTCATGACTATCTCTCCAAAGGTTAAATGTGGCCAAGATCGAAAGGCCCTCAGTTCTTAGATTGCGGGCCAACGAACCTGTAGGAAACCTACGGAACTTTCATTGTAGCCGAGGTGCAGATCTGCAACGAATGGTTGGGCAAAGTGGAGATCTGGGATGCGACATGGCGCACTATAAGCACGACGACCATGGGCAGACGAGGATGATCGCGGTGAGCTACGAACAGCAGATCCTGCCCGGTAGTTTTAAATTCACGCTCCATCACCTGATCGATAACGATGTCGATCCATCGGTTTTTGAGACCCGTTACCACAACGACGCGAGCGGGGCGCCGGCCTACGATTCGGCAATCCTCTTGAAGATAATGCTCTACGCCTATTCGAAAGGCATCACCTCCAGCCGCAAGATAGAATGTCTTTTTGACTTTACTGGATGTTGTTGGACGGGTGCTTGGTGCCGAGAGTGGGAATCGAACCCACACGGGGTTTCCCCCACCAGATTTTGAGTCTGGCGCGTCTGCCTGTTCCGCCACCTCGGCCGGCACCTTCGCTTGGCTAGTATAAGGGAACAGGCTTGATCGGAGAACCCGCAGGACGGGAACGCTGCTGGGCTTCCTCCTCGTGGAAATCGGGTTTGGGATGGAGTGCGTCAACGAGCTGATCTATACTCAGGCCGCGCTGCACAGAGTCGGGCGATTGACAGATTCTGTCTGATCAACTGTTCGGACCCATGAAGTAGTAAATCGGACGAGGCGCAACATTCTTAGCTATGGCAAGGAAGATCCGGCAGTTGGTAAAGGACCTGACGGATGCCGGATTTTATGAGATCCAGGCCGGAGGTAAGGGATCACATCGTAAATTTACGCATGCAGGATATCCGGGCGCCGTGACACTCAGCGGCAAGCCTGGCGATGACGCGAAGCCGTATCAGGAAAGGCAAGTTCAACGAGCAGTGGAAGAGGTTCTTAAGTGAAGACGAGCGATAAATACCACAAGTGGGTGGAGTGGAGCGAAGAAAATCAAGCCTACCTTGGAAAATGTCCAGACCTCATTACTGGCATTCACGGTGATGATCCCCTACAGGTCTACGGTGATTTGTGCGAGGTGGTGGAGGATGTTATTCAGCATTTTGAATCTGAAGGTCGTTCTCTTCCTCCACCGAGAGTCCGACCCATGCTTGAGGTAGCGTGAGAGCTTGTGAAAAAACCTGCTGCGCTCGCTCGCGACGATTGATTCACACGCTCTGAGGTCTTAGACCGAACAAAGCGCTTCGCCGGACGCGGCACAAGCAGCGCGCCGGTGAACTTCAACATTCGGTGCTGAGAAGAGGTCAAGTCATGACATGCTTCAGACGGTAGCTCAGTTTGTTGCGATGGTCGCATGCGGCTTGTTTGCCGGTGCCGCTGTTTATATTAACCTTGTTGAACACCCTGCACGGATGGAGTGCGGTACTGAACTTGCCGCAACCGTTTTTGCGCCGAGCTACCGCAGGGCGGCGGTTATGCAAGCGTCACTCGCTGCACTCGGTTTTCTTTCCGCGGTGGTGGCATGGTTTGCAGGCGGCACGCTTTGGTGGCTGGTTGGCGGTTTACTCCTTGGGCTCGTCATTCCGTTCACCTTAGTAGTCATCATGCCGACGAACCGACAGTTGCTCGACCCCACCTTGGACAGAACGTCCTCAACCGCACGCGAGTTACTCGTTCGCTGGGGCCGATTACATGCCGTACGCAGCGTTCTCAGTATTGTTGCGCTGGTTATCTTGATCGCCAGCGCCTAAGGAAGCCCTGCAAAGCTATTGCGCCGCCCATCTGCTTTGTCGCGTGCTCGCTCGTCACTCGCCTATCTACCTGATATGTCTCGTGACTCACACGGCGGCCGACACCGAGCGTTGAGCAGGACCCCCTCCAATCTATTCCCCGGCATCCTTAGCCATCGGGGTTTCATACCCCGTGGTGAGCGAAATCAAATTGAACCATCCGCCCGGAGATCCGGGTCGTGGTGCAGGAAGTAGCGCCGGCCTTTGGGCAAGGGGCATCGTCACGGCTTTCCTCAACCGAGTAACTGGGAATTCTTGGTGTTTCTAAACACCACGGGCTTTTCAGCACGCTGGGCGGCCCGCTCGATCGCGCCAAGGACCCGATCATGGTGGGGCGAGAGATCGCAGACGGGGTCCGCGTTAGCGGCGTCGCCGGTGAGCATGTAGGCTTGGCAGCGGCACCCGCCGAAGTCCTTGAAGCGCTCGGGGCAGGAGCGGCATGGCTCGCGCATCCACTCGAAACCGCGATAGCGGTTGAAGGCGGCCGACTCGTTCCAGATCCACTCGATGCCGTGGTCGCGGACATTCGGGAAATCCAGCCCGGGGAGTTGCCGGGCGGCATGGCAGGGGAGCGCGGTGCCATCGGGCGCGATGCAGAGAAACACGGCGCCCCAGCCGTTCATGCAGGCTTTGGGGCGTTTCTCATAATAATCGGGAACGACATAAAAGATTTTCATCCTGCCTTTCATGCTTTCCTGATAGGCATGGGCGACGGCCTCGGCCCGATCGAGTTGCTCACGGCTGGGCAGCAAGCGATCGCGGTTGTGAAAGGCCCAGCCGTAATACTGCGTCGTGGCAAGCTCCACGTAGTCGGCGTCGAGGTCGCTGGCGAGACGCAGCATGTCCGCAATCTGGTCGACGTTATCGCGATGAGTCACAAAGCACAGAACCATCGGGTAGCCATGTTTCTTTACGGCGCGCGCCATCTCGACCTTGTGCGTGAACGCTTCCGTTCCCGCCAGATAATCGTTGAGATCCTTCCGGCTCGCCTGGAAACTGATCTGGATATGGTCCAATCCGGCCTCGCGGAACGCTTTGAGGCGAGCCTCATCCATGCCGAGCCCCGAGGTGATAAGGTTGGTATAAAAGCCTAAGGATCGAGCTTCCCTGATTAGAATTTCAAGATCGCGGCGCACCAGCGGTTCGCCGCCGGAGAAGCCCAATTGCGTTGCGCCTAGCGCGCGGGCTTGGCGCAGCACCGTGAGCCAATCCTCGGTGCTCAGTTCGTCCTTAGTGCGCGCGTAATCGACGGGGTTCGAGCAGTAGGGACACTGCAGCGGACAGGCATAGGTCAACTCCGCTAGCAGCCACAGAGGCTTAGGCCGCGCCGCTGATTCGAACCCAGCCGTGCTCATGCGCAGTCTCCATAAAATGCCTGATCTCGTCGCCGATTCTAGCCCCGGAAAACTGCCGCTCGAGGTCGTCGATGATGGCGCTCAAGCGGGTTTTCCCGTCGCACCGCGTGAGGATCTCCCCGGCGGTCTTGTTGAGCTTGACCATGCCTTCCGGATACAGAATGACATAGGCTTGCTGAGCCTCCTCCCACTGCAAGCGAAACAGGGGGGCGATCTGAGGGATGCAGTCATCCGCGAAATGCGCGCTCATCGCTCAAGGCACAACATTGAAATACGGCTGGCGGTGATCCACATACGCGAGCCATAGTGCATCGAGCATCGTCCACAACACATCGAGCTTAAACTTTAAAATCGCAAGCGCGCGCTGCTGCTCGGTACGGCTACGGAAAGTGTCGAGCGTGATCGCCAGCCCGTGCTCGACATCGCGCCGCGCTTCCCGCAACCGCTGGCGAAAGTAGGCATAGCCCGCGGGTTGGATCCAGGGATAATGCTCGGGCCAACGGTCGAGGCGTTGCTGGTGGATCGCGGGGGCGAAAAGCTCGGTAAGCGAGGAACAGGCAGCCTCTTGCCAGGTGGCGCGGCGGGCGAAGTTCACATAGGCATCGACCGCGAAACGCACCCCGGGCACTACCCGCTCGTGTGACCACAGCTCCTCGCGCGTGAGCCCCACCGCCTCGCCAAGCCGTAGCCAGGCGTCGATGCCTCCCTCATCGCCCGCGCTGCCGTCGTGATCGACGATCCGTTGGATCCACTGGCGGCGCACCTCGCGGTCGGGACAGTTCGAGAGCACGGCGGCATCCTTGATGGGGATGCTCACCTGATAGTAAAAACGGTTCGCGACCCATCCCCGCACGCCATTCTCATCGAGCTTTCCGCTGTTCATGAGCACGTGGAAGGGATGGTGGATATGATAGTACCGTTCCATGGAACGCAGTTCTTGCTCGAATTGGGCGCGCGTCCACGCGGCGGGCTCGCTGACGGGCGCATCATTCACAGCACGATCTCCATGCCGTCATACGCCACCTCAATGCCGCGTTCGGTCAGCGCCTGCCGCTCAGGACCGTCCTCGTTGAGGATCGGGTTGGTATTATTGATATGGATGAGCACCTTGCGCGGCTGTGACAGTGGCTCCAGGATGCTCAACATGCCTCCCTCCCCCGAGAGTGCGAGGTGGCCCATATCGCTTGCGAGCCTGGTGCTGATCCCGAACCGCAGGAGCTCGTCCTCGGTCCACAAGGTGCCATCGACGAGCACACAATCGGCTTCTGACAAGTTGCGGTATACCTGGTCGTCGACTTCGCCGAGGCCTGGCGCATAAAACAGGACCTTTGAAGTATCGAGGTCTTCGATCTTGACGCCGATCGTATCGCCGCGGTGCGGGTTGTGGCGGTGGGGCGAATAAGGGGGCGCCTCGCTTCGCAAAGGCACCGCGGTGAAGCGCAAATTTGCGGCGCGGGGTACGGTGAACGGCTCGCCGTCGATGGGCAGCGTACGCCATTCGACCCCGCAATAGTATTCCAGCACTCGAAACAGTGGGTAGCCCGTCGTCAGATCTTGATAAACCATGTTGGTACAATAGACGTCCAACGGCTGCTTATGTTCGCGTAGCATCATCAAACCGGTGGTGTGGTCGATCTGGGCATCGACCAGCACGATGGCGCAGATCCCCGTGTCGCGCACGCCGCGGCCTGGCTGCAAGGCCGGCACGGAGACTAACTGGGTGCGTATGTCGGGCGAGGCGTTGAACAGCACCCAGTCGACACCGTTGCCGGAGACGGCTATCGAGGATTGCGAACGCGCGCGGGCGCGCAAGGACCCCGTGCGCAGACCCTTGCAATTCGGGCAGTTACAGTTCCATTGGGGAAAACCGCCGCCAGCGGCGGAACCGAGGACGTGAATACGCATGGATGGCTTGAACGTCGTAAGGGGCGCCATCGTAGCAGAAACGGCGCGCCTTGTCTGACAGGATCGCGGCGATGATTAGCCCCCGCCAGAATCCGACCGGGTCCGCTCCAGAAGCGAGCGCTGCCGCGCTCGGAACCGGATTAGACCCGCGCACCAAAGTAATTTAAGGTCATGCTCCGTTATGGAGCCGTCATGCCTATGGATGTCCCACAAAGGTGCGTCGGACCGCTACCGCGCAGCCCAGTGCATGGCCTAGGTTAAAAACACGGCGGCGAGACCCAGGAACACGGAGAATCCGACTACATCGGTCACCGTGGTCAAAAACAACCCTCCGGCAAGCGCCGGATCGATGCCAAGTTTCTTCAGGCCGAGCGGAATGAGCGTACCCGCCAAGGCCGCAGCGGCTAAATTGGCCAGGAGCGCAAGCCCGAGGATTAAGCCGAGCCCCACGTCCGAAAACCAGGTGGCGGCTACAAACCCGACCACGACGGCCCAGAGTATCCCATTGCAAACACCCACGGCGATCTCCTTCTTGAGCAGCGATCCTAAGTTATCCTGGCCCACCCGATCCAAGGCCAAACCCCGAATCATGATCGTAAGCGTCTGACTGCCGGCGACGCCTCCCATGCCGGCAACGATGGGCATCAGGATCGCGAGCGCCACGATCTCCTGCAGCGTGGCCTCAAAGCGCCCGATGACCCAGGCCGCAAGAAACGCCGTAATCAGATTGACGCCCAACCACACCGCACGGCGCGGCGCACTCACCGCGATCGGTGCGAACATGTCATCCCCTTCGTCCAAACCCGCGAGGCTCATCAGCGAATGGTCACCTTGGTCGCGGATCACATCGACCACATCATCGACGGTGATCCTGCCGATCAAGCGGCCGTTTTTATCGACCACCGGCGCCGACACCAAGTCGCGTTGCTCGAACCTCTTGGCCACTTCGGCCGCCGGGAGATCGGCGGGGATCGCTTCCGGTTCCCTGACCATCACGTTCTCGACCTTGCGATCGGGATCATTTGTAAGCAGGGCCGTAATCGGCAGCAAACCTTGATACCTGTGGTTGCGATCGACCACCATGAGGTTATCGGTTTTTTCCGGGATCTCGGCGCGCCAGCGCAGATAGCGAATGACAACGTCGAGGTCTACATCACCGCGGACGGTGATGGCATCGGTATTCATCAAACCACCGGCCGTATCCTCCGGGTAGTACAAAACCGAAGATACGCGGACACGGTTTTGCTCGTCCATAAGCCGCAACACGCTATCGAGCACCGTTTCCGGCAAGTCCTGCAAGATGTCGGCGGCGTCGTCGCTCGCAAGGCCGCGTGTCACATCCGCTACTCTGTCCGCACCCATGTTCTCCAATAAGCCTGCACGCACCGCATCCTGTGCATGGGATAAGACAGCGCCCTGCTGCTCAGGCGAGATAAGTTGCCACACTTGTAGGCGTTGGTGCGGGGGAAGGGACTCGATCAGATCGGCTATCTCGGCAGGATGACGATCCGCCAGCTCTTTACCGACGGTGACAAGATCACCTTCCGAAAGCGCGTCTTGCAGTATGCCCCGGAAGATCTCCGCGGTCTCTTGCCCTGTATTTTGAGATGCTTGGGTCATCGGGTATCAATACCTTCGGCGAGCATGCCTCCGACGGCATAGGTGGGATTCTGCCGAGGCGCTTTAGTTCAAGCCGGCGTTGATGCGTCCGAGCAAGTCGTTTATTTCACTGCTGCTGCTCGCCGCCAGCAGTTGCTCGGAAAGAGACTTGACCTCCGCGAGGCGGGTATTGTTGATGATTTTCTTTACTTCCAACAAGACCGCCGGGTGCACGCTGAAATCCCGCAAGCCAAGCCCGAGGAGAAGGCGTATGTAGCGCAGATCGCCGGCCATCTCACCGCACATGGCGACGGGCTTTTTGTGATCCCTAGCCGCCTGGATGATTATGCGGATAAAGCGCAGCACCGCCGGATGGACCGGATCATACAAATAACTGACCTCGTCATCGACCCGATCTATCGCCATCGTGTACTGAATGAGGTCATTGGTTCCTATCGAGAGAAAATCAAGCTGCTTGGCAAAAAGGTCGGCGCACATCGCCGCCGCAGGCACCTCGATCATGCCGCCGATGGGCATGTCCGGATCGAAGGGGACGGCGTTTGATCGAAATTCCGCGCGGATCTCCGCGATAATCGCGAGCACTTGGTAAAGCTCTTGGAGGTTTGAAAGCATCGGGATGAGAAGCCGCAGCGGCCCGAGGGCCGAGGCCCGAATGATGGCGCGTAACTGAGGCAGAAACAGTCCCGGCTCCTTGAGACATAGACGCACCGCGCGCAACCCGAGCGCCGGATTCGCAAGCAGCGGCCGTTCCCGCCCGCTACTACCATCGACCTGCTTGTCGGCTCCCAGGTCCAGCGTTCTAATCGTAATTGGTATGCCTTGCAAGGCATGCAAGGCCTGGGAATACACCTGGAACTGTTCTTCCTCGGCCGGCGGACGGTCCCGGTTCATATAGAGATACTCGGTGCGATAAAGGCCGACGCCCAAGGCCCCGACGTTCAGGACCGATTCGAAATCCTTCGGCAACTCGATATTGGCTTCCAGGCAAATCATTATGCCGTCCCCGGTCATCGCCGGCGCGCCCTTCAGCTTAATAAGTTCAGCTAAATAGACCCGCTCTTGCTGCTGTAATCCTTCGTAATACCGGATCGTCTCAGGGTCCGGATCGACCAAAAGCACGCCCGAGATCCCATCGATGATGACGAGGTCTTCTTCACGCACGTAGCGGCGCGCTTGATGTAGGCCCACGATGCTCGGGATGCCCAGGCTTCGCGCGAGGATCGCCGTATGTGAGGTCGGACCACCGTGCTCGGTCGCGAACGCCGCGATGCCGTGATGTTGCATGAGCACCGTATCCGCGGGTGTGAGGTCATCCGCCAGCACGATGTAGCCCCGCAGCCGGCTATCGGGAACCTCGTGCCGCATTGGGCCCTGATTAAGCAAAATGCGTTGCATGCGATTGACGACGTGATCAACATCATCCTTGCGTGTCCTTAGATAGGGATCATCCATTTCCTCGAAGACCACCACCAACGCATCGCGCTGGATTTTCAAGGCCCATTCAGCGTTACAGCGCCGCTCGGTAATCAGCCGTGCGGGCTCTTGCGTCAAGGCCGAGTCCTCCAACATCAATAGATGGGTGTCGATGAACGCAGCGATGTCGGGTGCGGTCGCGGGTGGAATATGGTCCCGGATCGCGCGCAATTGCTGCCTGGCGGTGAGCACGGCGTGCTCGAACCGGCGTACTTCCGCGACGACATACTCTTCTGTCACACAGTACTCGCTAATGTCGAGCTGGTCGCGGTGGAGAATATGAGCCCGTCCCATCGCGATGCCTCGAGAGACGCCAACACCGTGGAGGGAAATGCTCATTCCGACTCGCCGAATCTGTTAGCCACGAGATCCTCTAAGCTTGCGATAGCCTGCCCCTCGTCGGGTCCACTCGTAAGGATTTCGATCTCGCTTCCGTTGTGAGCGGCGAGCATCATGACCCCCATGATACTCTTGCCGTTGACTTCCTTCCCATTTCTGCGAATCGTGATCTCGCATTGAAAGCGCGACGCCAGTTGCACGAAACGCGCGGCCGCGCGGGCATGCAAGCCGAGCTTATTTACGATCCGAACATTACGGAACATCATCCACGGTTAATCCGTATCGCTAATTTCCACGATCCCGTCGCGACCGCCGGTAATGGCCTTGTCGACGAGTCGCTCCAGTCCAAGATCGGCGTAGTTCAGTACTCGGAGCAGCATCGGCAGATTGACGCCGGTTACGATTTTCACGCGCGCTTCACCCAGCAGCCGGGTCGCGATATTGCACGGTGTGGCGCCGCAGATATCCGTCAGGACGAGCACGCCGTCGCCTTGATCTAGCGCTTGGATCATGGCGCTGGCTTGAGCGTGCGCTCGTTCCGGCTCACAGTCGCGTCCGATGCTGACGACGGCGAGCGGCAGCGGCTGTGGTCCGAGCGTCTTTACCGCAATATCGCGAAGCGACTCACCGACGTTGTCGTGTCCGATGATCAAAATGCCGACGCTCATATGAGGCCTGTCCCGTCGCGGTGGGTTACGAGCACATGCCGTCCTTGCGAGCTAAGATGGGACGCCAGGCGTTCCACGATATACACCGACCGATGGTGCCCGCCGGTGCATCCCACGGCGACCGTTAAATAACTGCGTTGGTCCGCTTCAAACCGAGGTAACCAAGAGTCCAAGAACGCACGGAGCTGAGCGGTCATGTCGTGCGCGAGCGGCGCCGCCTCCAAGAATTCGATGACGGGAGGATCGCGTCCGGAGAGGTCGCGTAACCGCGGTTCCCAATGCGGATTGGGTAAGCAGCGTACATCGAAAACGAAATCGGCGTCCACGGGCAGACCGTGCTTGAATCCAAACGAGATAAGTTGTACCGACATGATGTTGGCTTGCTTTTGTGCGACTCGTTCCCGCACCAGAGCCCGCAACTGGTGGACCGAGGTGCGGCTTGTGTCTATGCGTAAATCCGCGTACTCCGCGAGCGGTCCAAGCAAACGCCGCTCCTCGTGAATGGCGACCGTGAGCGACACTTCAGTTGCGGAGAGCGGGTGCTTGCGGCGCGTCTCACTAAAGCGCCTTAGCAAAGCGTCGTCGCCGGCCTCCACAAATACAAGCTCAACCGCAAACTCGCTGCTTTGCTGTTGCCGCAAAAACCGCGGGAAGTTCGTCAATGCATCGGCGGGATTACGAGCATCGATGCCGATAGCAACGTTTTCGTAAAGCGGTTGCTCGGCCGAGCGAATTTGAGAGAACAATTCCGGCGCCAGACCGATGGGGAGGCTATCGATACAGTAATAGCTCAGATCCTCGAGGACATTGAGCACGGTGGTCTTTCCCGCACCCGACATACCCGTGACAATGATCAACCTCCGGGCCACGGCAACCCTCAAACCGCTTTATCGAGCAAAGCGCGTTGTCTGTGCATAAAATCGTCGGCCGAGTTATAACCGCTCATGCGCAAGATGTGGTTACGGGCGGCACACTCGACCAATACCGCTAAGTTACGGCCAGCCGTCACGGGGAGGACGATCTCCGGGAAATCCAGTCCCAGGACCCGGCGCGTACTATAGCTTCCTTCCAGGCGATCGAGGTTAATCAAGCCTTCACCCTCCAATCGCTCCAGGCGAATGATCAAGCGCAAATACTTGTTGCTTCGCAAGGCCCCCGCGCCTAAAAGCTCACGAACGTTCAAGATGCCAAGCCCGCGCACCTCGAGGAAATCGAGCAGGCCCTTCGGACACGTGCCGTTGACGATATCGGGGGCGATGCGCGAAAACTCCGGCGCGTCGTCCGCGATCAATCGGTGTCCGCGCGTGATGAGCTCCAGAGCCAATTCGCTCTTTCCAACCCCGCTCTCACCGGTGAGCAATACGCCTATGGACATCACCTCCAGGTATACCCCGTGCAGCGTCACCACCTCGGCCAAAAGATTCGACAGGTAGTAATGCAGGTCATCGGAGAGCTTATTGCTCGCGAGCGTCGAGGTGAAAAGCGGCGTGCTGCTTTCCTCGCACGCCCTGCCTAGCTGCTCTGGCACGGGCTGGCTGTCGGCGACGACGATACAATGGGGTTCGTGACTCAGCAATTGCCGGATCGCATCCTCGCGCGAGATCGCGCGCAACCCGGACAGATATTGGATCTCGGAGGATCCCAGCACCTGGATCTGGTTCGGATGAATCAAATTCAGGTGGCCCACCAAGGATTTCTCGGAGCCCAGGCCTGCGCTGTGATCGTGCCTTGTTTCCAGGGTGCTGATATGGTCCCCGACGATCTTCCTCCTGGTCTCGGGGTGCACCTCATCGGACCTAATCGATCGCCCCCCGCCCGCACGCCCGGCCACCCACTTGAGCGCAAGCCGCTCGGAATGGATCTCGAATAACTCGCTAATTGTGACCGACTGCATAGCTTCGCGGGCGATCCGGCCATGCGCTCAGTAGCTCATAGAGCGTGTCGGCGTCGGTACATGCCCTGATCCGGGACACAAAGTCCTCATCGCTGAACATTTCCGCAAGCTCGGCTAGAATCCTTAGATGCTCGTCGTGGCAACGGGCGGGAACCAGTAACGCAAAAAAAAGATCGACGGGCTTCTCATCGATGGCGTCGAAATCAACGCCGGTCTTGGTATAAATAAACGCCCCAAGGGGGTGATCGCCGTGCGCGGTCCGGCCGTGCGGGATCGCAATCCCGCGCCCCAATGCGGTGCTACCGAGCCGTTCCCGCGTGATCAGACTATGGAACACCTCGTCACTGGTTAACGTCTCTGGTAGATCCGCGATCAACCTTGCTAAGGCTTCGAGCACGCCTTTTTTGCTGCATACATCGACCTGGACGGCGACGCGATCGCGGACCAGGATCTCATCTATACCCATCGCTTATTCTCTATGTTCCGTGCGCTATGACTCTAAGCACCCCCTCTACGTTTTGCGCCCGCCGTCCCCGCGATGATGATCCGTTATTTTGTCTTTGTGTTTCAGCAGCTGGCGGTCTAGTTTGTCCACTAATGCGTCGATCGCCGCGTACATATCGTCGTGCTCGGCGTCCGCGAACAGATGACCGCCCGCGACGCGCATCTTGGCCTCCGCGCGTTGCCGCTGCTTCTCGATGGCCAAAATGACGTGTATTGCCGTAACGTGATCGAAATGCCGCTCCATCCTTTCAAATTTTGTCTCGACGTAATTGCGGATCGCGTCCGTAACTTCCATATGGTGACCGGAAACGTTTATCTGCATGGCAACTCCCGATAATTAGAATTGGCTAAAGAGAACCTCTGAGCATGCCCGTTCTTTCCTGCGACTTGACGCAGTTCTTGCCGCGTTTCGCAAGAGCTGCAACCGAATGTGCGGGTGTCGCTGCACCGCTACACGAGGCGTTTTCTTTCATTCGAGGGCGGAATAGCCATGGCCTCGCGGTACTTAGCGACGGTCCGCCTGGCGACGTTAATCCCTTGCTCCGATAACACCGCCGCGAGCTTGCTATCGCTCAAGGGTTTCAACGAGTTCTCGGCGGCGATTAGTTTTCTGATGACGGCGCGTATGGCTGTTGACGAACACTCGCCGCCCGCGGAAGTGCTCAAATGACTGGAGAAAAAATACTTGAGCTCATAAATTCCCCTGGGCGTGTGCATGTACTTGCGGGTCGTTACGCGCGAAATCGTTGATTCGTGCATGCCCAATACCTCGGCGATATCGTGCAGAACCAGCGGCTTCATCGCCACATCACCGTGTTCTAGGAAAGCGCGCTGACGCTCAACGATGGCCGTTGCGACCCGCAATAATGTCTGACTTCGGCTTTGCAGGCTTTTTATAAACCATCGTGCTTCTTGCAGGTGTGTCCGCAGCGAGGTGTTATCCTGGCTGTTGTCGGCCCGGCGCACCATGCTCGCGTAATAGGGATTAACGCGCAGGTGCGGAACTACCTCGGCATTTAATTCAACCTGCCACGCACCGGCTTTTTTTCGTACGTGGACGTCCGGTACGATATATTCCACTCGGGCATCCTGAAGGTGCGCCCCGGGGCGCGGATTCATGGTCTGGATCAGTGCGACCACCTGTTGCAGTTCCTCCCTGCTCAACTTCATGCGCCGCGCCAAGCGTACGTAATCACGCTCGGCGAGGAGGTCGAAATGCTTTTCCACTAAATGCCTAGCTTGATCCAGCCATGGACTACCGCCGTCTTGCTGATCCAGTTGGATAGACAAACACTCTTGCAGGCTGCGCGCCGCAACCCCCGGGGGATCCAAGCGCTGCACCCAATGCAGAACGGCCTCGATTTCGTCGAGCTCGATTTGGTCTTGATTGACGGATTGGCGCAGCTCATCAAGACTTGTTCTTAAGAAACCATCATTGTCCAGCGCATCGACGATCGCATAGGCAATCGCTTTGTCTATATCACTGATCGACGACAGATTGGTTTGCCACAGCAGATGGTCCTTCAGCGATTCGTCCGCGGTGCGCTGATTCTCAATTTCAAAACCGGCGTGGTCCCCCGAAACGGTTTGGGGCATTGACGCGTCATAGACATCATCCCATGCGCTATCGACCGGAAGTTCCTCGGGAATATCCTGGCCGATCGCGGCGCCGGCTACATCTTCGACCTCACTCGCGACTTTTGGCGTCTCCGCGTGCGGGAGGCTTTCGGTGTCCTGCAACTTCGAGCTCCCGTAGCCGTCTTCGTGCTCATCCTCTACCGCCTCCAACATCATGTTAGACTCAAGCGCCTGCTGGATTTCCAGGCTCAGTTCTACGGTGGACAGTTGCAACAAGCGAATCGCTTGCTGTAACTGGGGGGTCATGATGAGGCTCTGCCCTAAGCGTTGCTGCAGTGCTTGCTTCATAAATGCTGGTTCCGGCGCGCTAGGGCAGAGTCTTTGCGTGTATAAGTTTCATTTTAACGCAATTTTCATCGCCGGTATCCGCCAGCTCGCGCTTCAAGCATTATTTATCGGTGCCTGGCGCGGGCCCCTCTACCCGCCGGAGCCGCGCCCGATAGGCGCTAGACCAGGAGGGAACCACGGACCGCCGGATCCCGGTCAGCCGTCGCCACCAATAGCCTGCCCGGAGATCCGACACCCGCACCGCTCCGGTTCGGACACTCGGCGCATGCACGAATTTGTTTTGACCCATATATATTCCAACATGGGTATAGGGGCGGTCGGCGGTCTGGAAGAACAGCAAGTCGCCGGGTAGACGGGCTGCCAAGGGCACCTGCGGTAAAGCAGACGCCATGGATACTGTATCGCGCGGGAGCACGATTCCATGCCTGGCATAGACATATCTCACAAAGCCGCTGCAGTCGAAACCTTCCTCGGGCGAATCACCGCCGTAACGATACGCCACCCCGGTCAGGCTCAAGGCGGTCGCTACGATTTCCGGTGGACCGTCGAGCGCCGCGGCCGGTTCGCGATGCGTGAGGCTTCCCGCACACCCCGCGAGAACAGTCAGACTCACTACCAGGCCACCGCGCGCGACATGAATCTTTCGTCGCCGGTTTCGTAAGAAGGTGTCTACGGTGTTATAGGTGCGGACCGCCGCCATAATCGCCACAGGCTCTTCACGGTAATTTCGAAATGACAGCCTTCGGTATAAAGATCGACCTGCCCTAAGCGTCCCAGTCTTAGTCTCGTGAGAAGCGGCTGGAACCAGTCTCGATCAAGGCGCGCGACCTCTTCAAGGCAGGCCTGGTGATCGTGAGCGCCCTGCTCCTCGGGGAAAACCACCAAGCATTCGGTCGCCGGCCCGGCTTGCTCCAGCAGCGCTCCAAAACTCTCGGGCAGGGGCGAGGGCGCGCAACCGCCGAGGACCGCTAGGCCCGTCATGATGGGTTCCGCGCCCCATACGGTGCGACCGGGAACCGCGGCGACAGGCGGCAAGCTACCCGCTCCCCAAAACCATAGGCTATTGATGGCCGGCTCACCGCGGTCCTCCCGCTCGCGGTTGACCGCGGAATCATGTAACACCATTTGGACCTCGTTCATAAGCCGCACCCACTGTTTAGCGTCCCTGCCCTGCGGCAAAAAACCCTCTAAGTGCCGCGTGGCCACTGCCGAAGGCGGCCACGTGTTAATCGCCGCCGCGTCTTCGAGCCGCACATACCAGCGCTTGGGATCGCGCCCCACCATGATCTCGATCGCATGGGCTGCCAACGCGGCATTTAGATCACTCACTAGCCGCCGGGCTTCGTTCATACCGAGGCTATAGCTACGGCCATCGAACAGGATCAGCTTGGCTAGGTCCGGTTGAAGATGCACTGGATCGGCGCGCATCCACCCACCGCCGTGCTCGGAGGTAAAATCGGCGAGATGAGTGATCGCCGCGACCGGGAGATCATACTCTCGATGTTCCTCGACGCCGAAGAGGCGACAGATGAGGGTCTCGTAACACGTGCCGTCGTCCACCCGCGCCGCGCGCGCGAGCAAGATCGCTAACGCCCGGACGCGATGCTCCGCGCCAGCGTCAAACCGTAATCGATCCGAGTGCGATCCAAAGAGCCCGGGAACTACCAGCGTTAGCCGCGGCACGATCTCCCGAAAACCGTCAAATCAGCGTCGAAACAGCCACAAAACCAGGGAGACGATTAAGCTGATGAGCAGACCGGTCACGATCGGGAAATAGAGCCTGAAACCGCCGCGTTCAATGACGATATCGCCCGGCAAACGCCCCAAGCCCAACTTCGTCACCCACGGCCAGAGGAGGCCAATCGCGACCAGCAGCAGCCCGAGCGTAACCAATACCCGCGGCATGCTTTCAGCTTAGCGCCTTAACGCCCGTTTCCGTCCCAATGATCAGAAGATCCGCAGGGCGGCGCGCGAAGATCCCGTTGCTTACGACACCCGCAATGTGATTGATCTCGGCCTCCATCTTGGCGGGGTCCAGCAGCGAAAGATTACGCACATCCAAGATAACGTTGCCGTCATCGGTGATATAACCGGTTCGCCATAGCGGCTGACCTCCGAGCTTCACTAGCTCGCGGGCGACGTAGCTCCTGGCCATGGAGAGCACCTCGATCGGCAGAGGATAGCGGCCGAGGACATCAACGAGCTTGCTGTCATCGACGATACATAGAAATCGCCGACTCGCGGCAGCAACGATTTTTTCACGCGTGAGCGCGCCGCCGCCGCCCTTGATCAATTGCAGGTGCTTAGTGGCCTCATCCGCGCCATCGATATAAAGGGGTAGCCCGCCGGTGTGGTTGAGGTCGACGATCGCGATGCCGCGCTCCTTCAGCCGCGTCTCCGTCGTCTTAGAGCTTGGAACGGCGCCCTCAATCCGGTGTTTTACCCGCGCCAATATATCGATGAAGAGGTTCATCGTCGTCCCGCTACCCACCCCGATGACGGCGCCCGCTTCAATATGCTCGATCGCAGCCTCAGCCGCGCGGCGTTTCTTTTCGTCCTGAGTCACGTGAACAGGCCGTTCAATGGTATCTTAATGGTCATGATAGACGAGTATGTGAAGCTTATCCTCACGGCGCGCGTTTACAACGTTGCTAAGAAAACACCGCTCGACCTGGCGCCCGAGCTGTCGCGCCGGCTCGATAACACGGTATGGTTAAAGCGCGAAGACCTCCAGCCGGTATTCTCTTACAAACTCCGCGGCGCGTACAATCTGATGTCGCACCTCAGTCCGGCCGAACGCCAACGCGGTGTCATCGCCGCCTCGGCAGGGAACCATGCCCAAGGGGTTGCGTTGGCCGCCCAGCGTCTCGATCTGCGCGCGATCATCGTGATGCCGAAAACAACACCCGAGATAAAGGTAGCCGCGGTACGGCGTCTGGGAGCCGACATCGTGCTTCACGGAAATACCTATGACGATGCTTGCGAGCATGCGCATCGGCTCGAGGAGGAACGCGGGTTGTGCTTCGTTCACCCTTACGACCACCCCTTGGTGATCGCCGGCCAAGGCACCGTAGGAAAGGAGATCCTCGAACAACACTCGGGCGATCTACACGCGATCTTCGTTCCCGTCGGTGGCGGCGGACTCATTGCCGGAATCGCCGCCTACGTCAAACAATTGATGCCGGCGATTAAGGTCATCGGGGTCGAATCCGACGAAGCGCCCAGCATGCGAGAGGCGCTCAAGGTCGGGAAACGTATAGTGCTGGAGCACATCGGGATCTTCGCCGACGGCGCGGCCGTCCGCCAGGTGGGCGCGGAACCGTTTCGCATCGCGCAGAAGTTCGTCGATGAAGTGCTGTTGGTCACTAACGACGAGATATGCGCGGCGGTCAAGGACACGTTCGAAGATACTCGTTCAATTCCCGAGCCGGCCGGGGCGCTGGCGCTCGCCGGCTTGAAACAGTATGTCACCGGCACCAAGCTCAGTGGCTGCAACCTCGTGGCGATTTTTAGCGGTGCTAACGTCAACTTCGATCGGCTGCGCCATATCGCCGAGCTCGCGGAGCTCGGCGAACAGCGCGAGGCGCTCCTCGGGGTCACCATTCCCGAACACCCGGGGAGCTTTCGGGCATTTTGCCACGCGATCGGGGCGCGATCGATCACCGAATTCAACTATCGTTACGCCGACCTGCGCGACGCCAAGGTGTTCGCCGGGATCCAGCTGCGTCACGGTGTCACGGAAAAAAACGCCTTGATCGTCTCGCTCCAAGAAAAGGGTTATCCGGTGGCTGATCTCTCGAACAACGACATGGCCAAGGTCCATATCCGCTATATGGTGGGAGGGCGCGCCGGACCAATCGCCGACGAGATCTTGTTCCGATTCGAGTTCCCGGAACGCCCCGGGGCGCTGCTGCATTTCTTAACCGAGTTGGGCGATCGCTGGAACATCAGCCTGTTTCACTATCGCAACCATGGAGCCGCCTATGGGCGGGTGTTAGTGGGGATCCAGGTCCCGGAGCGCGAGCGGAAAGGTTTCGACGCGTTTCTGAACGCACTCGGGCTCGTTCACGCGGAAGAAACGGAGAATCCGGCCTACGCCATGTTCTTGCGTCAATGACCAGCCGATGCCTGCATCCGACCGACTCTTCGACTACGGCAGGCCGCGTATGCGCCACGAAGCCATGGTTTACCGATACGCGCGGGTTTAAATGCATCGCTTCGAGCGACTAGCGCCTAGAACCGGCCGACCTTGACCATGCAGCAGCCAACGCTTCGTGAAGCTATTGTCGCTACGGCGCGAGAGCTCAGCGCCAGCGGTTTAAACGTCGGCACCGCGGGCAATCTTGCGGTGCGTACCGCAGACGCCTTCCTGGTCACGCCGACCGGAATACCCTATGCGGATCTCAAGTCCGAGCACATCGTCGAAGTTACGCTCGCAGGGGAGGTGCGCGGTCGGACCCTGCGTCCATCGAGCGAATGGCGCATCCACCGCGACATTTTCATCGCCCGGCCCGAGGTCGGGGCTACGCTGCACGCCCATACTCCTCACGCCACCGCGTTGGCGTGTTGCCGCATGGGGATCCCGGCGTTTCACTACATGGTCGCCGTGGCCGGCGATCGCAGCATCCCGTGCGCACCGTACGCGGCCTTTGGAACCCAAGCGCTCTCGGATCACGTGGTCGGCGCTTTAAGAGGCCGGCGAGCCTGCCTGATGGCCAACCACGGGATGATGGTCGTGGGCATCGCCTTAAAAGACGCGTCGCGCTTAGCCCAGGAGGTGGAATTTCTCGCCCGGCTCTATTGCATGTCGTTACAAATCGGCGCGCCGGTGATCCTATCGAATGCCGAGATGGCGGAAGTCTTAGAACGATTCCGAACCTATGGCCAGCAATCCAATGATAGCGAGATTTCACCTACTTCTAGTCGTTAAGGATTGGACACGAACCGGGCTTTTATACAGGCATGCTCGGTTGCCGTGAGGGCCGAAGCAGCGGGACCTGGGCCTATTTTGACTGCGCACCGGAAATAAGTCGATAGCCCGGTGCTTGCGCGCGCGAACGCTTAACCGGCTTGAAGCGTCTGAAATAATTCTTTGAGCTTCTCGCCCGGATCCGGCGCTGCCATGAAGGTTTCACCGACAAGGAAGGCGTGGACCCCATGGCGCCGCATCAACTGCACGTCCTCGGGCGTGCGGATCCCGCTTTCGGTAACGACGATGCGGTCATCCAGAACATCGACCAGGAGGCGGATAGTAGTCTGCAGATCGGTCGTGAATGTACGCAAATCGCGATTGTTAATGCCGATCAGGGGCGTACGCAGCATGATCCCCCGTTCGAGTTCCTCGCGGTCGTGAACCTCAACGAGCACATCGAGCCCGATTTCGCACGCCAAAGCGGACAGCTCTCGCAACCGCCGGTCGTTTAACGCCGCCACGATCAACAAAATGCAATCCGCGCCGAGGGCTCTCGCTTCGTACACCTGATAAGGGTCAATGACAAAGTCTTTTCTCAAGACCGGCAGCGCGCACGCCGCGCGCGCCTCCTTCAAGTGCGGATCGGCGCCTTGAAAAAAACGACTATCCGTCAACACCGACAAGCACGCCGCACCAGCGCGTGCATAACTCATGGCAATCGGCGCGGGCTGGAAATCCTCTCGTATAATCCCACGGCTAGGTGATGCCCGTTTCAGCTCCGCGATGACCGCCGGGCGTCCGGAAACTATGCGCTCGCGGATCGCCGTGGTGAACCCACGCGTCGCGCCGGCATCCCTGGCACGCGCCCGAATCTCATCGAACGTACGGCCTACCTTACGCGCCGCAACTTCTTCCCGTTTATGGCGTAGGATGTCCGCAAGCGCGTTTCCTGAGTTAATCATTTAGTTCGTGATCCGAAACATCAATTCTGGAGAAGTTGGAAGACCGCCAGCGCTCGCGTTCGCGTCCGGCCGCCCTATTTCGATACCCTGTTCGAACGCATTGCCATGGCATCCGGCGATTAGTCATATCCACCCTTTTGCTCCCGTGGCCCTACCCTTGGCGCTCTGGCTCCTAGCGCGACACACACAATGGGCCGATTTTACGCGTCGTTCAATTATTGTTCGCCCGGCTCGGTGACGGGATACCGGCTACTGGCCTGTCACTACGGTTTCCGGCTCATCCACAATGAAGACATCAAAACACCTTGCCGACTTACAAGGCATCCTGCGCATTCTCGGCATCATTGGCCGTCGAGGCACGGAGCGCGCGCCTCGGTATGCCGCATGGGTCAGCGAAGTGGGATGGGTCCGCTATCGAATCCTGGCTTTCGAGGCGACGTAATAGCCTGGACACATTCCGGGCCTAGCATCGGGTTTTGCGCCGAACTCATTGACAGCGCACGCGAGTCCCCACCGTCCCAGAGCTAATTAACGACATTCACGCACGAACCAATTCACCCTGTTCGAGTACGAATCTTGCACTATAAACTACTGCCTTAGTCGAATGTTAGCTACCACCGCACCGAGTACATAGATACATGGGAAACGCCGTCGCCATAACCCAACAGAATTCACTTGTGGATGGCCCCGGCGTGCCCCTTTACCAAGTCTCGGCGAAAACTCTTCCATCCGACCAGGATCTCATGGAGCGGCTCAATGGCCGCTTTGCTCCCATTCACCTTCGCCAGCGCCTCGGATTTGAGTCCGACCATGAAGCCTCGGTATTTGGTCAAGGATTGAAGTTCTTCCATCTGGAGAACTGGTATTCCGTGCACTCACTGATCCGCACTAGCTTGCGTCTATCATTGCTGCTGGGACGCGGACGGCGCAATGCGCGTCGTATTGAGCTGCGTCATAACGTGGTTCCGATCTCCGGCCTCCCGGATGCCTTTGAAGGATTGAAGATCCTGCACCTCAGCGATTTGCATATCGATATGTACGGGGAATTCCCTCAGGTTTTGGCGGAGCGCGTTCAGGCAATCGACTACGATATTTGCGTGATGACCGGCGATTATCGCTATAAGACCTTCGGAAATTGCGAAGCGGCGCTGAAGGGCTTAGAGCGCTTGCGTTCGCAACTCAAGGATCCTATTTATGCGGTCCTGGGAAATCACGACTCGGTGAAAATGGTGCCGCCCATGGAGGACCTGGGCATACGCGTACTGCTAAATGAGTCCATCGCCATCAATCGGGGCGAGGCGGTGCTGCATTTAGCCGGAATCGATGACCCCCATTACTACCGCACCGATAATTTGGAGCGTGCCCGCGAGGACATCGATCCTCGCAACGTCTCTGTTCTGCTTGCGCATTCACCCGAGATATACAAGCAAGCGGCTTATGCGGGTTTCAAACTGTTGCTCTGCGGGCATACCCATGGAGGTCAAATCTGCCTGCCCGGACAATGGCCGATTATTTATGACGCCAAATGCCCCCGCCGGATGGCGCGTGGCGCCTGGCACTACCGCGATCTTCAAGGTTATACCTCGGCGGGCGCGGGTTCATCCATGGTGGAGGTAAGAATCAACTGCCCGCCGGAGATAACGGTCCACTGCCTGCGCCACTCGTAGCAGCCGATGCGCTTGCGTCGGGCAGCGTCCCGCCTCTGCGCTTCACCCCCCGAAGCATGCACTAGAAACAACGATTCAGCTCGCTCCGATTTAGCGCCGCTCGAACACCTTGGTGTCGCCCGCGGAGTCAAACGACATAATTTCATAGGAGTCTTTTCGGTCCCCTTCCATGCCGGGAGAGCCCATGGGCATATCGGGTACGGCAATCCCTGTGACCTTGGGGCGTTCCGACAGCAGACGTTTGACCGCATCCGCCGGTACGTGTCCCTCGACCACATAGCCCTCGGCGATGGAGGTGTGACAGGCGGCCAGATGTCTAGGCACCGCATGCTTTCTTTTAATCTCGTCTAGGTTTCCTACATCAAGAGCCTTAACCTCAAAGCCGTTTTGACGCATGTGCTCGACCCATTTCTTGCAGCATCCGCACTGCGCACTCTTGTATACCGTGATCTCCGCAGCCAGGGTTGCCATTGGAAACGCGGCAACCATAAGCGCAAAGCCCCCACTCAAAAAGACATGCTTGATCATTGTCATGCTCGACTGCCCCTTGAACGAAAAAATACGTGCACGCCGAAGTGCTCGATAGACGCACCGGTGCCGGTATGCATTCCGCGATGAATGCGCGCCGTGCTTGCTGAGGACTCCCCAGGTTGCTATTGTTCGCGCCTCGTTTTCGAGTAGAGATTGTAACGGTGCCGCTCACTAAAGCCGAGATCCAAGCGCTAGGCATAATTGTCGTCTTACTGTGCATTCCGGTATTAATGCGCGTTGAGGTGAAGAACAAGGCGTCGTGGGTGCTTTACTATCCCGTCATACCCATCACCGCTTATTTACTGTATGAATGGGCGATCAAACTAAACATTCCCAGTTATGGCCTGCGCGTTGACCTGATATTGATGTGGCCAATCCTCGTGTTGCTGCTGGCGAAATCATGGTTCCGCTGGATGCAGCTCGGGAAAGAATCCAAGGTACCGATAACCGCAGCTTCGGAGCTCGCGATTACCTCCTTTCTCGCCGGTATGGTGGGTTTTAGTAACCCTTTCATCTGCCCGCTCATGGCCGTCGTTTACGGCCACCGCGCCATTTACCAATCGGAACATCAGGAGTTTAAGATGAAAAAGCTTGCCGGAGCGGGATTAATGGCTGGCTACGTTGGATTGTTCGTCAGCGCGATCGGCCTACTGGGCTATTTCTCACAAGGTCCCTAGCCGCACTCGGCAGCGCCGAGGCACGCTTCATTTTGTACGCGGCGCGTTATTGGATATCGCAAAATATCGGCCAATACGCCCACGACGTCGCTAATTTTATGATTCCACTTGCAAACGCGGCTTTGAAAAGAACGAAGGCCCGATTGCGACTACCGTCGCCCGCAGTAGCGTTCGATGCGTAAACCATTTCAATGCGAAACGGTAAACGGTTTGAACTACCCATTGAAATCCATATGTTCCAACGCCATTATTACTAAAAATCAAACTTGCCCGTCCGAGTGAGCTAGCAATCATTTGGTCTCATGGACCGTGTGGGGTCGGCTCGGGCAACCCCACGGCACAAGAATAACGAGGTCGTCATGAAAAAAAGCATAAAATCAGCCTTGGGCGGGAAGGAATCGCGGCGAAACGGAAATGCACACATGGATCTCGACGCGGTACGCAACGCTTATCGGCGCTACGCGGGGTTCTACGACGTCTATTTTGGTCCGGTAATGCAGAAGGGCCGTCACACGGCGATCAGGAAGATGGGGTGCAATCCTGGGGATCGGATCCTAGAAGTCGGCGTCGGCACCGGGCTCACGCTCGATTTGTACCCACCGAACGTCGAGATCACGGGAATTGATGTGTCCTCAGAAATGCTTGAGCGCGCCCGCGCTCGTAAGGAACGCCTTGGCCTCGACCACGTTGTCGCTCTGAGCGTGATGGATGCAGAACGGACGCATTTCAGCGATCATACCTTCGACAAGGTTGCCGCGATTTATGTGGCCTCTGTCGTGCCCCATCCAGAACGCCTCGTAAACGAGATGCGCCGAGTCTGTAAACCCGGTGGCGAACTGTTTTTTCTAAACCATTTCAAGAGCCGAAATCGAGTGCTGGGCGGTATCGAACGATTTCTTGCCCCCTTGTCGCGCCTTCTTGGCTTTAGAACGGACCTGTCATTGGATACGTTTATCCAGGAAACCAATCTCGATGTTATTGATAAAAGCCGCGCTAACGTCTTTGGGTATTGGGTGTTGATTCGAGCGCGCAATAGTAGGACTCGTTACCCGCGGGCTTTAGATCGCGAAAGCGTATCGGTCAACACCGGCGCCTTCATCGCGGAGGAACCAGGTTCGCATATCGAGTACGTGCCGTGCTCGAACCAATCAAGGCCCCGGTCACCGCCGTAGCGCCAGTTACCAGGTGATAAGCGTGCCGTCAAAATTCAAGAATTTGCCGCTGTCGGCGAGCGTGACCTTATCGATGAGCTCGCGTAACCGCCGGACGCTGTCCGGTGCGTCGATCTGGGCGTTAACTCCGCCCATATCTGTCTTGACCCAACCGGGGTGCACCACCACAACGGCGATGTCCTTTGGCCGCAGATCGATCGCCGCGCTACGAACGATAGCGTTGAGCGCCGCTTTGGTAGAACGATACACATAGCTGCTACCGGAGGTGTTCTCGGACATGCTCGCCATCTTACTACCTAAGCAAACGATCATGCGCTTCTTGCTGCGCCCAACTGAGCCGATCAATGCCTCCATCATCTTCATTTGAGCGATCGCATTGACCCGGAAGGCTTCCAGCCACCGCGCTTCGTCCGTGGCGCCGAACTGCGCATTTCTTTGCCCGTCGATACCGGCATTGTTAAGCAATAAGTCGATCGGCGTCTCGCCGATTGCTGACACTACCTCTTTGATTTGCTTTCGGTTCGCGATATCCAAGCGGTGAACGGTAACGTGCTGTTGCGACGCCGAAGCGAGTCGATTAAGGACTATGGCTTGTTCAGGATTACGACAGGTCGCAAACACCCGCCATCCGGCTTGAGCGTATTGGCGCACGAATTCCAGGCCAAGGCCCCTATTACAGCCCGTGATTAGGACCGTATAGCGCATGTCCGCTGGAGATCGCGTCCTTGAGAGCTATTACCCATGAAATAGCCTAAAAAGTAACGAGGCGCCTGGCGCTCCGCGTTGCTCATAAATCATTCATGACTTCTTGCCGTTTTGAATCGTATTCCTCGCGCGAAATCAAGCTCCCCGCCCGAGTTGTAGAACGATTGGCCCTTTACGGATACCGCCTCTCATGCGCCCTCGCCGCTCTCCCGGCCACCGGTCTTGGCCGGATAAAGACGCCGGTTGACCCCCGGTCCGCTCCGCGTATGTCCTTTTTCGCGGGATATCCCGCGGGTTGGTGGAGATCACCGAAGACCAGATGCAGCTCCTATCCTTAGTAAAACACTCGTCCGCCAATAGTGACGCGTTCTTTAGCGAAAAAGAACGCCTTCTTTACGCCCTCGACCGCGAAGGTGGACTCTTCCCGCAGCGTGGCTTCAACGCCCGTTTGCAAAGTCCTTCGCTAGCACACCAGATCTCTTAAAAAGCGAGAACACTCGGGTCGTACGAAAAAGGGTACTTGAGTCCGATAAAAGGCTCAACTACGATCGCAACGGCGGATTCCGTGGAGGAAACGGCTAGATTCGAGAAAAAACAAGCTGTTTTTAGATGCAAACTGTCCAGTACCAGCCCAAAAAATCCACCGACGCCAAATACCTCCGAGTCATGCTCCCTGCCGTCAAACCATTCTCTGATTGGATCCATTTACAGTTGTTGGCAATGCATTCTTTTCAGAACAGCGAGTCTGGACCGTGGATGCCACCGAGATCGATGAGACCTCCTTCGAACTCGATACGCCTTGATTCGCCGTATTGAATCCGATCTTCTTCCGGTTATTCGAGAAGAGGTAGCTGATCTGCGCTAACCATCCATCCTACTCGCGCTCCTCTCCAGCCCAATAGGAGCGCGTCCTCATCCAGAATCACCGTGCTACCGAGGGCTTCGCCCGTATTACCGGACACGGATACCCCAACGCCCTCCCAACCGACCATGACCCCGTCAGCCACATCCAAAGCTTCCACCTTGGCTCCCGCGCGGCGCGCCGGTCTAATCCGCGTCAACCGATCTTAAGATGCCGATCTCGACCTGGAAGCCGCAGTACCCGGAGTCTTATAGGAGGACCGGACAGTTTAGGTCGGATAGAGATAACCATAACCGCTGTGGTGGATGGCAAGACTGGCTGCATCACTGCTCCTATAAAAAGTGCGGCCAACGCCAATGCTAAAGCCCATGTCGTGGGGAGGTAGTTCTGTCGTTGGGAGAGCCCCAAAGCACGGCCCACACTCACGGTACCCTTGCTCCCATCGACATTGAAAAATACCTCGCGCATATCGATTTCCAATCCTGTACCCTAGTCGTTGGGGTTTTTGCTACTGTGCGTCTGAATCATCGGCGCTATATTGAAGGCGAAAAACGCAAGCAGAAGAACGTTTCGCACCCCAGAGCTATCCTCACGCTACGCTGAAACCTGACTTCCCACCCGTTGTTGCAGCCGACCCCCACCACGGCATTGGCAGTACTCGCCGCAAACGACCACTGCGGCCAAGTGCAGGAGTCCCGTCCAACGAACGCCGTTCCCCTTCCGTCATACAACCCTCCAGGTATGCGTTGAAGAATGCCTCCGTAGTTTACTCATTATCGCCACCGTATTGAGGATGCATTAAGATGCTCGCAAAACTGTATTCACAACACAACTTACCGGATTATTAAAGCTATGCTTGTATAAACGCAACGAGAATGTTTTTCGATACATGCAATGTTGCTATTCTACAACGCACTTATCCGGGCTACCCACATTCATAGGCTTGTTGCCCGCGGGGTTATAGAAACTAATGACGCGTCCAGCAGTCTGGATGGCTACATTCCTTTCTATGACGTATATCGATTATGAAGTGCAAATCGAGAATCTTTTTATACGTATACATATATACAGTTACTGCGCATATCCGGCAGTAGTCGTTAATCACATCAAGGAGATTTTGTATGGAAGATCTTAGGTTGTGGCTCTGGGTGACGATGCCCATCATGTTCGTATTCGGTATAGTAGTCGGCCGTTTTTTCTCAACCGGGGCAAAACGTATAAAGGCGCTCAAGGCAGAAATCGAACAAATGAGAGCCGATCTGGATAAGACGCGGTCGGAGTTCGATCAGACGAGGATGGCCCTTGAAAAGTCGCAATCGGACTCCGATGAATACCACCAGAGGGTGACTGATCATTTTTCTAAGGCCGCGGATCTTTTTAATAGCTTAACGGTAAATTATCGAGCGGTTTATGAGCATCTCGCAAAAAGCTCCCTAAACCTGTGCGACGAGCACATGGTAATGCTCAGTGATAACGTCCCTGAAGGCCGCCGCATCCGGACAAACGAAACGCGTGCTAAACCCCACGGGGCTCTGAGGGCGAACGGCGTCCGCACACCGAGCGCAAGTACATCCGAAACCTCTTCGGCTCATACCGAACCGAATGCTGAGTCTTTCGAAAAATAAAATTCGCAGACCTAATATATGCCCACTCCAAACGGAGGAGTCGCGAGAGCGTACCGCAGGTTCTTTTTCGGAGCGGCTAGTTCACGATCTATAGAACACCCGCTATGGCAGCATGCATCGATTCAATACGTTCTACGGTCGGACCGTTTTGTGAATAGCATTATTCTTCCCGCGTTTTCTCACCGTCTTCATTTCATTTTCGTATAAACCCCTGGTCAATCCCTGAGGTATCCCCTCAAAAATAGTTTTCCAAACAACGAGATAAAGTTGAATTGCTGAGGAACCTGCATGGTGTCTGATGATCTCAAGGAAGTGTTAGGAGCTTACAGGAGGTCACACCATGCAGGCGCGAGAAGTATTACACAAATTGCTGATTCAAACGTGCGGGGAGATGCACGCTGTGCGACGAGAGGCACTGGAGACGATGGTCTGGGCGGGTCTGACATGGCAGCGGATGACGGTAACCGGCTTGGGCCGCGCTATTGGGGGTATTGCCCGCGAGAAGCACAACATCAAGCGCGATCGGTTGCTGTCGAACGGACATCTGCAGTTGGAACGCGAGGCGATGTATGGGGTGTTGGCGCAACGGTTGGTAGGACAGCAGAAACATCCGGTGCTGCTGGTCGATTGGTCAGATCTGGACGAATGGCGGCGCAATCAGGTGTTACGCGTGTCACTGGCGGTCGAGGGAAGCACTTACAGTGTACGAGGAAGTGCACGGTCGCAAGACGGCGGTAAAGCCGAAGACCCATGTACAGTTTCTGTGTCGACTGCAAGCAGTGCTGCCGCCCGGGTGTCAACCCATTTTGGTGATAGACGCCGGCTTCAAGACGCCCTGGTTTCAGGCGGTGGAGGCGTTGGGATGGTACTGGGTGTCGCGGGTGCGTGACCGGCGCTATGTCAAGCTCGGTAGCGAGAGCGAGTGGATATCGGTTAACTCGCTGCACCCACAGGCGGCGGTTGGCCCGTAGTCAGGCCTATGTCTGCCAACTGGTGATCTACAAAGGCAAGGCCAAGGGGCGCCATGAAATCAACCGCTACGGCAAGCGCTCTACCGGCTAGCCGCAAGCTCGCCCATAGAGTGGTACAGATCTATCGCCAACGCATGCAGATCGAAGAGAGCTTCCGCGATGCGCCCGGTTTGGTCTGGCGCTCGAGTTTCATCGTAGCCGTGACCCACAGCGGCTGGCGATCCTGCTCATCTTGGCCCTCGCGCTGCTGGTGTTGTGGCTCATCGGCAGCATCGCCAAGGAACGCGGACTGATGCGTCACTATCAGGCCAATACCGTGCGGCACCGGGAAGTCCTATCCGTGATCTTTCGCGGCATTTGTATCATCGAACGGGCACAGGATCACTTCACAGCAGCCGAATTATGCATCGCGTGGCGAAGCGTCCATCGCATTAACGCAACGGCATGCGACTATCAGTCATGACAATCACGCTTGACGCGATAATTTCGTGGGGATCTCTCAGCGTCAATCCGGAAATCCGATCTCTTAAGACGTGCTAAGGTTAAGAATTTCATCTGTAAAATTAAAGGAAAGCCATCATTGTGTCGCTTTATTATTTCCTGAGAATTTAGGGGATCGTTCAGCAGCGTTTCTGCCCTAACGTGTGACGTGACAATAGCGGCGCCCGTGCTGCAACGAGTCTGCGGAAAGGTTCGCGAATTCCCGGTGACCCTACACACTTAAGCGACAAATTAGCCGTTTCCTTAGCAATTCAGAAGCTAACGAACACACAACAGCGCGAGCGGCATAATGCGTTCACCATGCAAAACAACTGATTCAGCATACGGGTATGTCAGCGACTCCGAATAAACCGCTTTTGACGGGCCTCGCAAGGACACTCGCGGGAGCGGGTTTGCTAAGCGAAGACCGCACCTACGAAGCTTCACAAGAAGCCGCCAAGAAAAAAGTCCCGTTTGTCAGTTACTTAGTCGAAAGCAACCTGATCAGCAGCAGGGACATCGCCTGGGTGGCCTCGAAAGAATTCGGGGTGCCGCTCCTCGATATCAATGCCTTCGAGTTCGATCCTGAAATCACCAAAATGGTCGCGGAGAATCTGATCAAGAAACACCGCGCATTTCCCTTGTTCAGAAGAGGAAATCGCCTGTTTATCGGTGTCTCGGATCCAACCAATCTGCAAGCACTGGACGAAATAAAATTCCACGTAGGCGCGAACACCGAAGCCGTTCTCGTCGAAGAGGACAAACTCGCCAAAGCCATCGAGAAGGCCCTCGATGCCGCGGACACGAGTCTATCTCAGTTAGGCGATGATGACCTCGGAAACCTCGAGGATCTCGAGATAGGTAACGAAGAGAAAACGGAACAAAAAGAGGATCCCGACGTTGATGACGCACCCGTGGTTCGCTTTGTCAACAAGGCGCTTCTCGATGCCATCAGAAAAGGCGCTTCGGATCTGCATTTTGAACCGTATGAGAAATATTATCGCGTGCGTTTCCGAATTGACGGGGAACTTAGCGAGCTTGCACGACCTCCTGTGGCTCTCGCCAACAAGTTCGCTTCGCGAATTAAAGTCATGTCGCGGCTAAATGTAGCCGAGCGCCGCGTACCGCAAGACGGCCGAATAAAACTTAAGATTTCAAAGAATAAGGCTATCGATTTTCGGGTGAGCACCTGCCCCACGCTTTACGGTGAGAAGGCGGTGCTTCGTATCCTCGATTCGGACTCGGCTCGCCTTAACATCGATATGCTCGGATACGAAGATTTCCAGAAGGAAATCTTCTTGAGGAATTTAAAGAAACCTTACGGTATGTTTCTGGTCACCGGCCCAACCGGGAGCGGGAAAACGGTTTCTTTGTACACCGGGATCAACATTATTAACACCGTGGATGTGAACATCTCCACGGCGGAAGATCCGATAGAAATAAACCTTCCTGGCGTTAATCAGGTGCAAGTCGACGAAAAAACAGGCATGACCTTTCCCAAAGCCTTGAAAGCGTTTCTACGCCAAGACCCCGATATCATCTTGGTCGGAGAGATCCGCGATATCGAGACCGGCTCTATCGCGGTAAAGGCCGCTCAGACCGGTCATATGGTCATGTCTACGCTGCATACCAACGACGCCCCCCAGACGCTCACAAGAATGGCCGATATGGGCATACCCTCGTTTGCCATCGCCACCACGATCAACATCATTATCGCGCAACGTCTGGCGCGGCGGCTTTGTTCAAGTTGCAAGAAACCGGTCGATATTCCCAAGGATGCGCTCTGCTCGGAAGGGTTTAGCGAGGAGGATCTGGCTACAAGCTTTACGGTATATCACGCCGTCGGGTGTGACCAGTGCAATAGCGGATACAAAGGTCGCACAGGTATCTACCAGGTCATGGAAATCTCCGACGCTATGAAGCGTCTCATCATGGATGGAGCAAATGCGATCGAGTTAGCCGATCAATCGAGAAAAGAAGGCATACCCGATCTTCGGAAATCCGCATTGAAAAAAATTAAAGACGGCATCACCAGTATCGAAGAGATCAATAGCGTAACAATGGATTAATGAGGCGAGCTTATGGCAGTAGCAACCCTGAAACAGAGCACCTTTCTTTGGGAAGGCCTCGATAGATACGGCAAGCGCGTCAAGGGTGAGCTTGCGGCCGCCAGCGATGCATCGGTAAAAGCCGTGCTCCGCCGGCAGGGCGTCAACCCGCTGAAAGTTACGAAAAAGCGCGCTTCCCTCTTTGGCGGTGGAAAGAAGAAAAAGATCATTCCCAAGGACATCGCTGTATTTAGCCGCCAGTTAGCCACCATGATGTCATCCGGCGTCCCCCTAGTACAGTCCTTTGAGATCGTGGGGCGCGGTCATGAAAACAAGAATATGCAAGATCTCCTGCTCGCCATCAAAGCGGACGTAGAAGCAGGTACGTCACTCGCCGACTCCTTAGGAAAACATCCTTTGCATTTCAACGAGCTGTACGTGAATCTCGTCGCCGCGGGTGAGGCCTCGGGTATTCTAGAATCGATCCTACATAAGATTGCTACGTATTTGGAAAAAACCGAAGCCCTAAAATCGAAAATAAAATCGGCAATGTTCTACCCGACCGCCGTGATCGTGGTAGCGTTTATCATCACCGCCATTCTGATGATTTTCGTGATACCGCAATTCCAACAGCTATTTGAAGGATTCGGCGCCGATCTGCCTCCGCTTACAAAGCTAGTCATCACGATTTCAGAATATTTCCAAGAATACTGGTGGGCGATCTTCGGCAGCATCATCGGGACCATTGTAGGCCTCATGCAACTGAAAAAACGTTCTGTTGGATTCGCGCATTTCTTAGACCGGCTGGCGTTAAAGCTTCCGATTGTAGGCAAAGGTATCCTTGAAAAAGCGTGTATAGCCCGTTTCAATCGTACTCTATCGACGATGTTCGCGGCGGGTACACCCTTGGTGGAAGCGATGACCGCCGTTGCGGGTGCGTGTGGGAACATCATCTTCCATGATGGGACCATAAGTATGCGCGATGAAATCTCCACAGGCACCCAGCTGAACGTGGCGATGCGCGATTCAAAACTCTTCCCCAATATGGTGATTCAGATGGTAGCGATAGGTGAAGAGTCGGGTGCTCTCGATACCATGCTCGGTAAGGTCGCGGACTGGTATGAACAAGAGGTTGATGATGCAGTGGCGGCGCTAACGAGCTTGCTCGAACCGATCATCATGGCGGTCTTAGGTGTCGTTATCGGTGGCTTGGTGATTGCGATGTATTTACCCATATTCAAGATGGGACAGGTGGTATAATCTCGCCTGTACGCAGCGCGCGCCGAAAGCGACCGATTCGTGTTAGAAACTCTAGCCGTATTCTTCGAGACGACCCCGCCCGCGTTTACGACCTTCATGGGCTTGATTGGACTCGCGGCGGGGAGTTTTCTCAACGTAGTGATCCATCGCTTACCACGGATGATGGAGCAAGAATGGCGGACTCAGTGCGCGGAATTATCTGGTCAAGCCGACGGCTTTCCGACGTCACGATTATCCCTAGCATCCCCGTGTTCCTCTTGCCCGCAGTGCGGTCATAAGATCACTGCGTTAGAGAATATCCCTCTCTTGAGCTATTGTTTTTTGAAGGGCCGCTGCGGGGCATGCGCCGAGCCGATATCCTTGCGCTACCCGTTGGTCGAGCTACTAAGCGGTGTAACGACAGCGGCGATAGCATGGCGCTGGGGTTTTAGTTTGCAAACCCTATTCGCGGCTTTCTTAAGCTGGAGCTTAGTTGCACTTAGCTTCATTGACATTGATACGAAGTATCTGCCTGATTCGATTACGCTCCCATTTCTTTGGTTCGGGATCGCATGTAATTATTTTGGTGTTTTCACCGATCTTGAATCCAGCGTCGGCGGTGCCATGGCAGGCTATTCAAGCCTGTGGATCGTTTATCAATTGTTCAAGCTCACCACCGGTAAGGAAGGGATGGGCCACGGTGATTTTAAGTTGCTCGCGATGCTCGGCGGCTGGATCGGCTGGCAGGCAATACCGGTTATTATCGTATTGTCATCCTTCGTCGGCGCCGCGATCGGCGTCACGCAGATCGCATTTCAAGCAGCGGATCGCGGCACCGCGATACCTTTTGGGCCTTATCTCGCTTGTGCGGGATGGATTTCGCTACTCTGGGGGAAGGATCTCGTCGCAGCCTACATGCGGTGGATAGGAGTAGCATAGCTAAGAGAATTGCACTAACGGGTGGGTTTGGCGCAGGAAAATCCACCGTGTGCGCCATTTTTGCCGGCCTCGGCGTCCCGGTAATCGACGCCGATCAGATCGCACGCGAATTGGTTACGCCTAGCCAACCTGCCTTAAACCTGATAGTCAAGACGTTTGGAAACGATGTTCTCGATAGTCATGGTGAGTTAAGGCGCACGGCGTTGCGGAAGATAATTTTTAACGATGCGGCCCGGCGTAAGCAACTTGAAGCGATCCTGCACCCACGTATCTTGCAGGAAATGCAGCAACGCGCGCAATCGGTCTGCGCACCCTATTGCATCTGCTGTGTCCCCCTGCTCCTAGAAACAGGGCAGGCCTCGCGTTTCGACCGCGTTGTGGTCGTCGATACGCCGCTCGATATTCAGTTAGAGCGAGCCATGCAGCGCGATCATTTGACAGCAGAAGAGGCTAAAGCGATCATTCGGACTCAAGCCTCCCGCGAGGAACGTCTCGAAGCAGCCGACGATGTATTAGCAAATGACGCGGAATTGGCTCATGTACAAAGACAGGTGCATGCGTTGCATAAGCGCTATCTAGCTTATAGCAACATTTAATAAAAGCCCTCTAGCTTGGCATGCAGAGCTTCCCATTAGCAACGCGACTTCAATTTAGCGCTGCGGTATGCTGACGAATCCGGTGCGGCTTTAGTCATGACGGGTGGACCTTCTCGTTTAACGTCCGAGCAGAGAGAATACGTTCCAATGACGGAAGGTGGCGTAATCATTACCTATGAGCAACCCTTAAATGAACGTGTCCGCGTCTTACTTCGATTAGAACACCTTTTTCTTTTCGTTTCCGAGCGTATAAGCGGTTTCTCGGAATGGGATAGCCGTGCCGCGTTGGGCGCGTTGATCGACATCACGGATGTTCTCTGGCGGTCTGATATTAAGGGTGAATTGATTAAGGAGCTAGAACGCCATTTAGCGACTTTTAGTCGCCTTAGAAGCAATCCTCACGTAGACTGTCATCGCCTCAACGAGACGCTGTTAAGTCACGATAAAACGCTTAGAATCTTGAAACATCCGGGTTATCAGCCCGGCCACACGCTCCGGCAGGATGAGCTTATTAACGCCGTTAAACAGCGAACTGCAATTCCGGGCGGTACCTGTAATTTCGATCTACCCGCGTATCACTATTGGCTGAATCGCCCGTCCTCTCATAGGCTTTCCCGCATACATGGCTGGCTAGACGAACTGTCTGTGATCAGAGATGGGGTTTTCCTTGCGCTCCACGCGATCCGTGACAGCGCTTATACGACAAGAGTTGCCGCCCTAGGGGGTTTCTATCAGCAGTCCTTGGAGCCGACTGCTGCTCACCAACTGATTAGAGTTCAATTGCCTTCCGTAGCAGAGTTGTTTCCAGAGGTTAGCGCCGGTAAACACCGTTTTACGATACGATTTTTGGAGCAACCTGAGACCTCTGCGCGCCCTGTTCAAACAGGATGCGATGTCGAGTTTGATCTGCAGTGTTGTATTTTATGAGAACACGCTGCCCCGTGTGCCACAAACCTGTGGATATCTCCAAAGATAAGCCATGGCGCCCCTTCTGTTGCAAGCGTTGCAGGATAATCGATCTCAGTGAATGGATGGACGAAAAGCACAAGATAGCGGGCGCCGATCCAGTACCTCTCGGAGACGCCGATGACCTTTTCGAAACTTGAGACGTCCTGGCCGCCGATTAATCCGCTGAAGTCTTAACAAAGCGAGGCGTACAGTAAGACTCCTTTGCTCTCCAGAGACTTCGTATTGCCGCAATCCCTTGGGCGCCGCACCGCCACGCCGTTTCGAGATCGCACGCGCTCAAACCACCCAAGGCATAAACAGGCTGCCGCGCACCCCTGGCAAGCTTGCTAAACTCTCGCCATCCGAGCACTGGGCTTCCTGGATGCGTACCCGTCCTACGAACTGGGGATAGCACAATAAAATCGACACCAATCTCATTCGCCCATTCGATCTCAATACGGCTATGACAGGAGGCTGCAATCCAATAGGAGCTGGCAAGAGGGCGCTCCCGCAACTCACGTAAACGTCGCGCCGAAAGATGTACGCCATGCGCGCCAAGTGACACGGCGGTTTGCGGCCAAGTGTTCAATAACAGCATCGTATCATGTCGTTTACAAACCTGGAGCGCCTCGCGCGCGAGCCTCGCGAACTGCGATGGCGGCATCTCCTTAGACCGCAACTGGAACATCCGAATACCTGCGGATAAACACTGATCAAGTTGCCCGAGAAACTGATTGAGATCCCCGCTGGGCTCGGGGTTAATCAAGTATAAAGGAGGCAACCGAAGCGCCGTAATAATCGGCGTATTCGCCTCGGGAAAGGTTTTCTCATCGAGATCCGCTGTGCCTGACCAAGTAATAGTTTGGCCTTCACGGCCGTGCGCAATTCCACGCCACTGCTCGACCCGCCAGCAGTCCAGAATAACCTCTCTATCTTGGTAGCTGTGCTGTACCTGGATAAAGGGCCGGTAGGAGATTATTGTTATTCCAAGTTCTTCAAAGAGCTCTCGCTCCAAAGCTTGGGTTACGCGTTCTCCCGGTTCGACTTTTCCGCCCGGAAATTCCCATAACCCGCCATGAAAAGCCGTAGCTGTTCGCTTCGATACGAGAACTTCACCCCGCTCATTTACGATGACGCCTACGGCAATGTGCACCGGTCGTAGGCCATAGGATTTCACCTCACCAAACGGAAGAACGGCCAAGAGCAGAAGAGTTCTTAGGTGCGGTAACTGGCGTTGATTCGAACATAATCGTAGGACAAATCACATGTCCACACCTCGCTATTGGCGCTACCCCTACCCAGCTCGATGCGAATAGCAAGCTCGGGTTTCGCCATTGCCGCCCGCGCTTGTGCTTCGCTATATCCTAGCGCCCGTGCGCCGGCGGAAACCACCACTACATCGTTAATGCTAATGCGCACGCGGCTAACGTCGAGATCCCTGGGCGCCGCGCGGCCGAGCGCGGCGAGGATACGGCCCCAATTCGGATCCGAGGCGAAACACGCAGTCTTAACGAGAGGTGAATTGGCTACCTCACGAGCGATAACCGTGCACTCCTCTTCGGACTCGCCGGCGCGCACTGCCACCGAGATAAACTTGGAGGCGCCTTCCCCGTCGCGCACGACTGAGTGCGCGAGCTTCAAGCTGACATCGAGAATAGCGGCATAGATCATCCGCCCCTCGCCGCTGCCGATATCCTCGATGAGCGGAAGAGCGGATCGGCCTGAAGCAAAGAGAACACAGGCGTCGTTCGTCGAGGTGTCGCCGTCGACCGTGATCCGGTTGAACGTACGGTCTACGATTCGTTTCAATCCCTGCTGCAAAGCACTTAGTCCTAGAGCCGCGTCGGTCCCAATAAATGCCAGCATGGTTGCCATCTTCGGCTGTATCATTCCGGCCCCTTTTGCGATCCCGGTCACTGTGATCAGCCGACCGCCCACCTTGACTCTTGCCGAAGCCGCTTTCGGCACGGTGTCCGTCGTCATGATGGCCCGCGCCGCTGCATCCCATCCGTCCGCTGCCAAACACCCGACCGCTTCAGGGATCGCGCGCCTGATCTTTTCTACCGGAAACCGCTCACCGATAACACCGGTTGAAAACGGCAACACGGCCTCGTCCCTGCAAGCCGCGAGACTGGCCAGTTGCTGGCAATTCGTCAGCGCATCGTCTATTCCCTGCGAGCCCGTGCCGGCATTAGCGTTACCTGAGTTAATTAACAAATATCTTGGCGGACACTGCGCGATGTGTCTACGTGCGAGGATCACGGGTGCGGCGCAAAAGCGATTCTGTGTGAATACCGCGGCGCTTGCGGTACCTTCACACAGTTCGATCACCACCAGATCATCACGGTCTATGTGTTTAATGCGGGCGGAGGCCGTACCGAGGCGGATCCCAGGTACCGCCAGGAGGCTGTTCATCCGCGCGGAGGAATCGTCATTGACCACTGTCCCGCCGGACTTGCCGTACGCTCATACAAGCTTTCCGTGGCACTGTTTATATTTCCGGCCGGAGCCACACGGACACAGCGAGTTACGGCCAATCTTAGGATGCTGACGCGTGACTGGCGATTTCACCGTCGGCCCGGGCGAGGCAGCGTTTTGATCTCGATCCTCCAAAGAGCTCCCCGCTTCTGCATGGCTGTACTCGACCGGCGCGGCGCGCCGCCGCTGCCGCTCCACGGCTTCGACATCTTCTTCCGCACGCACCTGCACACGCGAGACGATACCAATGACATCGCGTTTAATCTCTTCCAGCATTTGAGAGAACATCTGAAATGCCTCGCGTTTATATTCTTGTTTGGGGTTTTTCTGTGCGTAGCCTCGCAGATGGATCCCTTGCCGCAGATGATCCATCGCTGCGAGGTGCTCCTTCCAGTGTGCGTCCAAGACCTGTAACATCACCGCCTTTTCAAAATGCCGCAGGACCTGCACTCCGGCAACAGCTTCTTTCTCCTCGTAAGCGCGTTCGATATCGCTTAGTATGTTCGCGCGTAAGGACTCTTCATCGAGCGATCCATCCTGTTCCAGCCAGCCCTTGATCTCCAGGCGCTGACCGAACTCGCTCTCCAGAGCATCCTCGAGACCTTGCAAATCCCACTGCTCATCCAAACTCTGCGGCGGTATGTAGGTATCGATCATGTTGTAAACGACGTCGTGTCGGATCCCCTGAATACTTTCCGAGATATCCTCGGCATTCATAAGCTCGTTGCGCTGCTCATAGACCACCTTGCGCTGATCATTGGCGACATCATCGTATTCTAGGAGTTGCTTTCTTATATCGAAGTTGTGTCCTTCGACTTTACGCTGGGCGTTTTCGATCGCTCGCGTGACCCAATGATGTTCGATCGCTTCGCCTTCTTGCATACCCAAGCGTTGCATGAGCCCGGCAACCCGATCGGAGGCAAAAATACGCATGAGATTGTCTTTAAGCGACAGATAAAAGCGGCTCGATCCGGGATCGCCTTGCCGCCCGGAGCGGCCACGCAACTGGTTATCTATGCGCCTCGATTCATGCCGTTCAGTACCGATCACGTGAAGACCCCCTGCCGTTACGACCTGATCGTGCCTGCGTTGCCATTCGGCTTTCAAGCGCGCGACCGTGACCTCGTCCGGGTTCTCGATCGCTTTCATCTCTTCGTCTAGACCGCCGCCGAGCACGATATCCGTTCCGCGGCCCGCCATGTTGGTGGCGATCGTGATTGCTCCAGGCCTCCCCGCCTGGGCAATGATATGCGCCTCCTTCGCATGAAATTTTGCATTCAATACCTGGTGTTCCAAGCCTTCCGCCCGCAAGAGAGCGGACACAAACTCGGAGGTTTCGATCGATGCGGTCCCAACCAGCACCGGCTGGCCTCGAGCGTGACAATCTTTGATATCATCGACAATCGCCTTGAACTTATCTTCTTGAGGCAGGTAAACAAGATCTCCAAGATCGTTGCGAATCATGGGCTTGTGCGTTGGAATCACGATCACTTCCAGGCCATAAATCTGCTGGAATTCATACGCCTCGGTATCTGCCGTGCCGGTCATCCCCGAGAGCTTGTGGTAGAGCCGAAAGTAATTTTGAAAGGTAATCGAGGCAAGCGTCTGGTTTTCATTTTGGATCGCCACGCCCTCCTTGGCTTCGATCGCTTGATGCAATCCTTCTGACCAGCGTCTTCCCGGCATCGTACGTCCAGTAAACTCATCGACGATGACAATTTCATTATTTCGCACGATATACTCGACGTCCTTGTGGAATAGAACATGTCCCCGCAGGGCCGAATGGATGTGGTGCATCAGTCCGATGTTGCCAGCACTGTACAAACTTTCACCCTCCTGCAATAAGCCTTCTTGCGCAAAAAGTTGCTCGACACGCTCATGTCCCTGCTCGGTCAAATAGGCTTGTTTTGCCTTCTCGTCCACCGTGTAATCGCCGGGACCGTTTTCTTCACGCTGCCTGGTAAGCTTGGGAATAAGTCTGTCCACCCTGACATAAAGGTCGCTACGATCTTCGGTAGGGCCGGAGATAATCAATGGCGTGCGGGCTTCGTCGATCAGGATCGAATCGACTTCATCGACGATCGCGAAATTCAAGCCCCTTTGCACGCGGTCCGCCTTAGAGAAAGCCATGTTATCGCGCAAGTAATCGAATCCGAATTCATTATTGGTTCCGTAGGTGATATCCGCGCCGTAGGCCGCCTGCCGCTCCGCTTGTGACAAGCCCGGGACAACAACGCCGATGCTCATTCCCAGGAACTCGAATATTCTCCCCATCCACTGCGCATCGCGGCGGGCTAGATAGTCGTTTACGGTAACGATGTGCACACCATTTCCGGTTAACGCATTGAGGTAAGCGGCGAGCGTCGCGACGAGCGTCTTACCTTCGCCGGTGCGCATCTCGGCAATCTTACCCGCGTGCAGCGCCATCCCGCCAATAATCTGTACGTCGAAGTGCCGCATGTCGAGCACCCGCCTTCCGACCTCCCGGACCGCGGCAAACGCTTCCGGTAAGAGGTCGTCTAGCGCCTCGCCGTGGCCATACCGATCTCGAAGCTCCTGGGTCTTCGCCGCGAGTTGCGCGTCGTTCATTGCGACGCAAAACGATTCCAGTTCGTTGACTCGCGTCGCCGTCTTTGTCATCCGCTTCAGAAGCCGCTCGTTACGGCTCCCGAAAACGCGGCCTAAGAAACCACTGATGCTCAGGTTTGCACGCATAGGGATTGGAACTTGCCTAAAGTAAGAAATGCATTGAAAAGCAACTGCTATAATTGAAGCTAGTATGCGCCCACCGAAGACCAGATCGTGAACTGACTACGGACGCCCGACAGTGCCTCGCCAACCCCACCAAGCCATCGCCATTGGTAAGCTGCTCAATATTAATCCTTCCGGCCGGTGCGGGAAACTAGTCAACCATGCACGGCGCCTCGCCGCCTTAGAGGTTGCTCTGCTTAGCGTGTTGCCGCCCGAATGGAAACATCATTGCACGGTAGCCAATGTGCAGGACCAAACGCTCGTCGTAAGCACAACCTCGCCCGTTTGGGCAGCCCGCGTGCGGTTGATGGCGCCTCAACTCATGGAGCAATTAAAGGCACGATGCCCGAACGAGACCCTGCGCGCCTTCCATGTGAGAATCCACCCGCGGGTAGAAACAACGCACAAACCGAACGCTACACGTCCCGTTCTGTCATCAGGCAGCGCTGGCCTCTTGCTCTCTGTATCGAAACAGTGCTCGGATCACGGTTTGGGACTCGCCTTAGAGCGCCTATCAAGAAACGGTTAAGTACCTTTAAAACCTCTTATACGGCCGGCGATGGACGCATGAAGTTGATCGGCAATTCCACTTCGTCCTTGAAACTAACGAGCTCCCACGCTGTTTTATCTCCCAACAACTTCCGAAGCAACCGATTGTTCAATGCATGTCCTGACTTGTGGCCATGAAATGCCCCGATAAGGCTGTGACCCAATAAGTAAAGATCCCCGATGGCGTCCAGAATCTTATGTTTTACAAACTCGTCTTCATAGCGCAGACCGTCTTCGTTTAGCACGCGGTAATCGTCAACGACGACGGCATTGCTGAGGTTCCCTCCCAACACCAAATTCATTTCGCGCAGCATCTCGACCTCCTTCAGGAATCCAAAGGTGCGCGCGCGGCTGACTTCTTTTACGAACGAGGTGGTCGAAAAGTCGACCTCCGCGAACTTGCACGACTCGCGAAAAAATGGATGATCGAACTCGATGGAGAATGACACTTTAAAACCGTCGAAAGGCTCAAATTTTGCCCATTTATCCCCATCTTCGACCGCAAGCTTGCGTTTGATGCGAATAAACCGTTTCGAGGCGTTCTGTTCCTCAATACCGGAAGACTGTAGCAGAAAGACAAACGGCCCCGCGCTCCCGTCCATGATCGGAACCTCGGGCGCACTGACATCGACATAGGCGTTATCGATACCGAGGCCGGCGAACGCAGACAGCAAGTGCTCCACGGTGGAAATACGCACCTCACCCCTGGCAAGGCTGGTCGATAGCTGGGTATCGCCGACGTTCTCGGCGCGCGCCCGGATTTCCACCGGTGGATTGAGATCCGTGCGGCGAAAGATAATCCCAGAGTTTGCCGCGGCGGGGCGTAGTGTCACTAAAACCTTCTTCCCGGTGTGTAAGCCTACCCCAGTGGCGCGAATGACATTTTTGAGAGTGCGTTGTTTTATCATCTCCCCCTCGCTCCTCAATAGTTATCGCAAGTCTAACATGCGTTACCGCAATGCAACAAAAATGCCCCCCGTGTCATGAAAGCCTTAATCCGCCTGCCGTCTTAAGAAGGCCGGTATGTCAAGATAATTTGGGCTAGCCTTATCAAGAGTTACCAGATCTTTGTCTGCCTTGTTGCGGATGACCGTCGGGCGCTCGAGCGCCTTGTAATCGATCTCGGCGACGGGTTTAGATTTATTCAGGACCAACGGTTCCACGAGCGAGCGCGGCTCGTTGCCGATACCCGTGGCGACGACGGTCACGCGCACCTCATCGGTCATGGCCGCATCGATCACGGTTCCCACCACCACCGTTGCGCTGTCGGATGCAAAGCCTTTAATGGTATTTCCAACTTCCTCGAACTCGCCCATCGTGAGCTCCGGTCCCGAGGTAATGTTTACTAAAATGCCCTTGGCGCCGGAGAGATTAACGTCTTCCAGCAGGGGACTCGCTATCGCAGATTCCGCCGCAACACGGGCGCGGTCGGGTCCCGTAGCCACGCCCGATCCCATCATCGCCATCCCCATCTCCGACATCACCGTGCGCACATCAGCGAAATCAACGTTAATGAGACCCGGGCAGGTGATCAGCTCGGCGATCCCTTGAACGGCCCCCAGTAATATGTCGTTAGCGCATCTAAAGGCGTTCAGCAAACTGATCTCCCTGCCGAGCACGGCGATTAGCTTCTCGTTCGGGATGGTGATCAGCGAATCGACGTATTGACTGAGGTGCCGGATCCCATCGGCGGCAATTTCGGCGCGCTTTTTACCTTCAAACACGAACGGTTTCGTCACCACGGCCACAGTGAGGATGCTCATCTCCTTGGCTACCTGCGCCGCGATTGGCGCCGCGCCCGTCCCGGTCCCGCCACCCATTCCGGTAGTGATGAACACCATGTCCGCGCCGTCCAAGACATCCATGAATCGATCGCGGTCCTCAAGCGCGGCTTGCCGTCCTTTCTCCGGATCGGCGCCCGCGCCGAGGCCCTTGGTGATATTGCTACCGAACTGGATGATGGTCTTGGCCGAGCAGTTTTTCAACGCCTGAGCATCCGTATTTGCACAGACAAATTCCACCCCGTCGATTTTGGCGCCCAGCATGTGCTGAACCGCGTTGCCGCCACCCCCGCCGATCCCCAACACCTTAATTACCGCACTCTGAGTATAGGTATCCATTAATTCAAACATTGCCTGACCTCCGCTCGTTGTAGTACCTGCATGCCATCCCGCCGTTAAAGCTAGAAATGTCCCTGAAACCAAATTTTCATCCGCTCCCAAACCCCGGAAAAACCGCCCTCAACGCGCGAGGGCCTAGAACCGCTTTGTGCGCTATCGCGTCCAAACAACAACAGACCCACGCCTGTCGAATAAACAGGGTTTCTAACCACGTCCACCAATCCGGTCACATTCTGAGGCACGCCCAAACGCACCTGCCGGTGAAATACTTCTTCGGCCAACTCGATGGCCCCTTCCATCTTCGAGCTACCGCCGGTAAGCACGATGCCCGCGGCCATCATCTCTTCGTAACCGCTGCGCTTGAGCTCCGCTTGTATCAGCGAAAACAGCTCTTCAAAGCGAGGCTCAACGACCTCCGCCAGCGTTTGCCGCATAAGCCGCCTGGGAGCCCGATCGCCGACGCTTGGAACCTCTATGGTCTCTTCGGGGCTCGCAAGCTGCGTCAGTGCGCACGCGTATTTGATCTTAATCTCTTCCGCATTATGGGTAGGCGTCCTCAGGGCCACGGCGATGTCATTGGTCACCTGATCGCCCGCGATAGGAATGACCGCCGTATGCTGAATGGCACCATCGATGTAGACGGCGATATCGGTCGTTCCACCTCCGATATCGCCCACGCACACCCCGAGGTCCTTTTCATCTTCGGTCAGCACGGCTTGGGCTGAAGCGAGCTGTTGCAGAATCATGTCATCGACTTCCAACCCGCACCGCTTCACACATTTGATGATGTTCTGGGCGGCGCTTACCGCACCGGTCACCACGTGCACCTTAGCCTCCAGCCGCACCCCCGACATGCCGATGGGTTCACGGATCCCTTCCTGACTGTCGATGACGAATTCTTGGGGCAAGACGTGAAGGATTTTCTGATCGGCGGGAATGGCGACCGCACGCGCCGCATCGATAACGCGCTCGACATCGCTATGCGTCACTTCGCTATCCCGGATCGCGACGATGCCGTGCGAGTTCAAACTGCGTATGTGACTACCCGCAATACCGGCATACACCGACCGAATCTCGCACCCGGCCATTAACTCGGCTTCTTCGATGGCTCGCTGTATCGACTGAACAGTGGATTCAATGTTGACGACCACGCCCTTCTTTAGCCCACGGGACGGATTCGAGCCGACACCGATGACTTCCACGGTTCCGTCCAAGGCTATTTCACCGACGATCGCAACCACCTTTGAGGTGCCAATATCGAGCCCCACGATTAGGCTCTTGTCAGACCTTTTCACCTAGCGACTCCCTTAAACCGGCGCCTTTGCCCATGCGTACGGCGAAGCCATTCGTGTAACGTAGATCGACCCGCGCCACAGCTACGCTCGCGCCGCCAATCGCCTTTGGATAGTATTCGATGAAACGGCTGACCCGCCGATCGAACTCGGACTTGCCCACGATTACGAGTGGACCGCCCCGCACTTCGAAGCTCCAGGAGCGCCGCGGGCTTAGCTTTAAGCTCACCACCTCGAGCCCGATCTCAATCATACAACGCTGTAGATTGCGGAACTTGGTGAGCACTTGAACTTCCGTGGCGTTGGGGCCCATGAGCTTAGGAAGCCCGAGCGGATGGGTATGTTGAGGCGGATGAAACAAAACGCCGTCGTTACTCAGCAGACCCTTATCTCCCCAACGAGCGACAGGCCGCTGCTCACGCACGGTGACCTTGAGACCATCGGGCCAGACCCGCCCCACCGATACGCCTTTGATCCACGGATTACGGCTGAGATCATCTTGTATTTCCTTGACACCTACCGTAAAGAAACCAGCGTACACTTCCTGAGCGATTAGCGCTCGGAGATCGCCTGGTTTGATGTGACGAAACTCGCCTTCGATAAACACCTCGCGAATGGGCATCGCGGCCGGATCGGTGATCCGCGTCACCGCCCATGCCACCAGCGCGGTCAGATCCACGACCACAAAAACGGTGACCAATACTATCCAACGATAGTTGTTGCAGCAAACCGGGGTTCTTGCAATACGCCGATTTCGCCGCTGCCGCTTCATGCCACAACCCCGTTTTTGGGATCCTTGGCGATCCGCGTTAAGCGCGCCGTTTGCAGTATCTTCATCACCAGCTCGTCAAATGATATGCCGGCCGACTTCGCGGCCATCGGGACCAGGCTATGGCTCGTCATCCCGGGCACCGTGTTCACTTCGATAAGCCACGGCCGGTCCGCACGATCAACCAGCATGTCAACGCGCCCCCAGCCGCGTGCACCCAAGGTCTGAAAGGCATGCACCGCCAACGCTTGATACTCGCGCTCCCGCTCCACGGGAAGCTCCGCCGGGCAAATATAGCGGGTGCGATCGTCGTGATACTTCGCCTCGTAATCGTAGAATAACCTCGGCGTCTCCAACCGAATCATCGGCAGGGCTTCTTCGTGCAGCACGGCAACGGTATATTCGCACCCCGTGATCCAGCGCTCCGCGATGATGCTCTCATCAAACTGGGCGGCGGATTTCCAAGCCGCGCTTAGGCCTTCCGGATCGTCCACCTTGCTCGCGCCGATACTCGAACCCTCGCACGCGGGTTTCACCATGATGGGCAATCCCAACGCGGAGACGACAGCCTGCGCATCAGGATCCTCTTTCATCTCGACGAAAGGCGGCGTCGGCAAACCGCCGCCGATCCACACCCGTTTGGCTTTGACCTTGTCCATCGCCAACGCCGAGCCCAACACGCCGCTTCCCGTGTATGGGATCCGCAAGGTCTCGAGGGCGCCTTGGATCTGTCCGTCCTCGCCACCCCGGCCATGCAGGGCGATAAAAGCGCAGTCATAGCCGCCGCTTCGCAATCGCTCCAACACTTGCGTGTCGAGATCAACAGGCGCCGCATTCACCCCCTTGCGCTTGAGTGCCGCGAGGACCGCATTACCGCTCTCGAGCGAAATCACACGCTCCGCCGACTGACCGCCCATGAGCACCGCCACGTTCGTGAACTTACTCATGCGCCCTCGCTACAGGCGGACCGCGTAGGTTCGCCCACGATCTTGACCTCCGGCGCCAGCCGTACGGCATGCACCGACTCCACCGTCGCTTGAATCTTCTCAATCAGGGCTTCGATGTCGGTGGCGGTTGCCTTCCCGAGGTTTACTATGAAATTAGCATGCTTTTCCGAGACACGGGCCTCGCCCACGGACAAGCCTTTCAGTCCGCTTGCTTCGATCAGGCGAGCCGCGTGATCCCCGGGGGGATTGCTAAATACCGAACCGCAACTGCGCTCGTGGATCGGCTGCGCAGCCGCCCGCCGCATCATGAGGGACTTGATGCGTTGCATACCGCGACGCTCTGGATCCGGCATCAGAGCCAGTTCGGCGCCTAGGAACCATTCATCTTCTTGTAGACCGCCAAGGTGGCGGTAACCCGGAACGAACTCCTGCCGTTCGCGCGTCCGTCGGACGCCTTCACGGTCCACGGTTTCAACGCTTCCTACGAGATCCCACGTCTGTCCGCCGTAGGCGCCGGCATTCATCGCGAGAGCCCCCCCCAGGGTTCCGGGAACACCCGCTAAAAACTCCCCGCCCCTGCAACCGGCTCTAGCGGCAAAGCGAGCCACCTTCGCGCACGCGACTCCACATCCGGCCCATAAGGTATGTTCACGGATTATTTCTAGTTTGTCGAAAACGCCCACTGTACAAATCACAGTGCCGCGGATCCCGCCCTCGCGCACCAGCACGTTACTTCCGAGACCCACCCACAAGACCTGTTCTGCCCGCGGGAGCCGGCGGATAAAGGCTACGAGATCGTCAACATCGGCGGGAACGTAGAACCGATCCGCGGGTCCACCGACGCGCCACGAGGTATGATCGGACATGGGCTCCGCATAGCGTAGTTCGCCTCGCAAGGGCGGGTGACATTCCCCTTTCGAGATCCCCAGGGAAGGCGCGTGCGGTTGCGTTAACATACGGCCGCCAATTCTTGCCCGGCGCCGTAAAAACGCCATAGTTGTGGCGCAGTGGCACCGACATTGCCGGCGCCGAGTATTAGCAGGATGCAGCCGTCGCTGACCATCCGGGGTAACTCGGCGGCTAGTTCCGAGGGTTGACCGAGCAACAGAGCATCGGGGCCGCCGCGGCGCTGTATGGCGAGACACAGGGCGCGGCTGTCGGCGCTTGCGACGTAGGTTTCACCTGCCGCATAGGTCTCGAACAAGACTAACGTATCCGCGGACGATAGAACCTCGACGAAATCCTGGAACAAGTCCTCGGTACGCGTGTAGCGATGGGGCTGGAAAGCGACGACCAGTCTCCGATCGGGCCAGCCCGCCCGCACCGCCGCCAAGGTCGCGGCGATCTCGCGTGGATGATGACCGTAGTCATCGATCAAAAGCACGCGCGCCGCTCCGATCCGGATCTCACCGAACAATTGCGAACGCCGGGCAATGCCCTCAAAGCGCTCCAGGCCTGCTTTGATCACCTCATCAGCGATGTTGAGCTCGCGCGCGACAGCGATCGCCGCGAGCGCGTTCAGGACATTATGTGCTCCCGGTAAATTGAGCGTGACGTCCATCGAGTTACCCTCCAAAGAGGTGACTCGAAAGCGCGTGGTGCCGCGTTCTTGCCACAGCACCTCCGCGCGTATATCCGCTTGCGTGTCGATCCCGTAGGTCAGCAATGGCCGCGACACGCACCCTAGAATGTCCCGAATGACCGGGTCGTCCATGCATACGACGGCCAACCCGTAGAAGGGCAGGTGATGCAAGAACTCTAAAAAGGCCTCGCGCAGACGGGAAAAATCATTGTGATAGCTGCCCAGGTGATCGGCGTCGATATTGGTCAGGACCGCGATCACGGGTTTGAGATACAGAAACGAGGTGTCGCTCTCATCGGCTTCGGCGACGAGGTATTTACCGCTCCCGAGCCGTGCGTGGCTCGCCACGCTATTCAGCCGCCCGCCGATCACGAAAGTGGGATCGAGACTGGCCCTCGCCAATAGACTCGCGATGAGGCTCGTGGTTGTCGTTTTTCCGTGGGTGCCCGCGACCGCGATCCCGTAACGAAAACGCATGAGCTCAGCCAGCATCTCCGCGCGCGGCACGACCGGTATTCTACTTTCCCGCGCCGCGAGGACCTCGACGTTATCGGCGCCGACGGCGCTCGATACGACCAGGACGTCCGCCTCCGCCATACTTTCCGCGCGGTGCCCCAAGACGATACGGATACCCAGCCGTTTCAGGCGTTCGGTGCTGGCGTTATCGTGGAGATCGGAACCGGAAACGCGGTAGCCGAGGTTGTGGAGAACCTCGGCGATCCCGCTCATGCCGGCCCCGCCGATGCCTACAAAGTGAATCGTCTTTACCCGGCGCATCGTCGAGGTTTCGCTTTCAACCACGCGCCACCTCCACACACACGCCAACGATCCGCGCGGTGGCATTTAACGCGGCGATTTCGTGCACCCGATCCGCCATGATTTGCAAGCGTTCAGGGGCTTCTTCCAGTGTCCTCAACGTTTCCGCCAAGCACCCTTCATTGAATTGCGGCTGTGGTATGAGTATTGCCGCGCCGCGATCGGCCAAGAAACGCGCGTTCGCGGTTTGGTGATCGTCCACGGCCGATGGATAAGGAACCAAAATCGCCGGGACGGACGCGGCGGCAAGCTCGAACAGCGTGGAGGCGCCGGCACGGCAAATCGCGATGTCCGTCCATCCATAGGCTGCGGCCATGTCGTCAATGAATACATCGACTTTGGCCCGCACCCCGAGGGCCGTGTAGCGCTGCCCCGTGGCGCCCTGATCGGAGGCCCCAACCTGATGCCATATCCGTACGGCCGAGGATCCCAGACGCGCGACGGCCTCGGGTACGACGCGGTTGAAAACCAAGGCGCCCTGACTACCGCCGAGGATCAAAATCCGCAATTCCGTCTGAGCGTGCGCCACGCGGCTAACGCTCAATACCTCGCGGCGCACCGGATTGCCCGTATGAACCGCGGCTCTGACGCGCGCGAAGGTGCCGGGGAAAGACTCCAGGACTCGGGTAGCCAAGGGCGACAATAAGCGGTTCGTGAGGCCCGCCACCGCGTTCTGCTCATGGATGATCAGCGGGATCCGCAAAAGCCAGGCGGCGATGCCTCCGGGCCCGCTTGTGAATCCGCCCATACCCACGACAGCCGCGGGCCGCCGGCGTACCAAGAGCACGAGACACTGGAGCAGCGCGAACGCGATCTGCAACGGTGCGATGAGCTGCTTGATGAGCGCCTTGCCCCGGAACCCGGATACGGCGATGGTAATGAGATCGAAACCCGCCTTAGGCACAATGGTCGCTTCCAGCCCGCCTCGGGTCCCAAGCCAGATCAGGGGCACGCCCAACTCGCGCAGCCGTTCGGCGACCGCGAGGGCGGGGAAAATATGTCCGCCCGTACCGCCGGCCATCATCAGCACCGGTCTACCCGCCATCACACCGACCCCTCGCTTCACGCTCGACCCGGAATAAGATCCCGAACGCGGCGCAGGTCACCATCATGCTGTTACCCCCATAGCTCACCAAGGGCAGCGTCAGCCCCTTGGTCGGCAGCACCCCCATGTTCACTCCCATGTTAATAAACGCTTGGAGTCCGATGAGTAAACCGATTCCGTAGGCGAGGTGCTCGGCGAACGGCTGACCCACGCATTGCGCCTGGCCGCCGATCACGACGGCGCGCCAGACCACCAGAGTATAAGCGGCGATCACGACCAGCGATCCGACCAGCCCCAATTCCTCCGCCATCACGGCAAATATGAAATCCGTATGGGCCTCGGGAAGATAAAATAACTTCTGAATGCTACCCCCGAGTCCGACACCCCACCACTCACCGCGCCCGATCGCGATGAGCGCTTGGGTTAACTGGAATCCACGGTCATACGGGTCGGCCCACGGATCCATGAAGGTCATCAAGCGGTCGAGGCGATAGGGCGCGAGCATCGCAAGCGCAACCAATGCGGCGACAGCCACCGCTCCCCACCCCAGAAAACGCGTTAGCGGGACTCCGCCGAGAAATAGCATGCCTAAGGCCGTCGCGAATAATACCGCGGTGGCACCATAATCGGGCTCTAAGAGCAGCAAACCGCCAATGAGCGTCAACACCAAGAACGGCTTCATAACTCCCGCGAAGGTCAACCGAACCCTGTGTTCGTGGCGAACGAGATAGCTCGCCAGATAGATGATGACGAAAAGCTTCGCCGGTTCTGAGGCCTGAAACGATACCGGCCCCAGACGGATCCAGCGCATACTGCCGTTGACGACGCGCCCCAAGCCCGGCACCAGTACCGCAATCAAAAGCAGCAAGGCCATAAAAAGCGATATCGCGCCTAAGCGCTCCAACGCGGCTAACGGCGTGCGCACGGCCAGGACGCAGCCGCTAAGCCCGATCATCGCCGCCGCTATCTGCCGCCACAAAAAGTAAAAGGGATCGTGATGATCGCGATCGGCGATGGTCACAGAGGCGGAGGCGACCATGACCAGTCCTAGTGCTAATAACAGCACGAAACAGCCGGCTAGCCAGGGATCGTAGTCCGCCCGCGGCCGGGAGCTCCTGGGTAATATCCGAGGCAATGCTTGCGGCGCGGCTTGGTTCACTGTGCTACCAACCCGTTTACGGCGCGCATAAACACATCCCCCCGCTCCGCGTAGTTGCGAAACATGTCGAAGCTTGCGCACGCGGGCGACAACAGGACTGCATCGCCCGGAATCGCGAGTTGCTCCGCCTGGAACACCGCCTCCTGCATATCCTTGGCTTCCAGCAGTGGCACCGCCTCGGCAAGCGCGGACTTAATGCGCGGGGCATCGCGCCCCATGACCACTATCGCCCGCACGTGTGCGGATACCGCATCCGAGAGCGGGCGAAAGTCCGCGCCTTTGCCATCGCCCCCTGCGATCAGCACCAAGGGCCGCGTGGCGCCCAACCCGCGAATCGCGGCACAAGTGGCACCCACGTTGGTGCCCTTGGAGTCGTTATACCAATCGATATCGCGCAAGCACGCCACCCACTCGCACCGGTGCGGTAAACCGCGAAACTCCCGCAGCGCATTGAGCATGGCCTGCCTCTGCAAGCTTATCGCGGTCCCTAGCGCCAACGCCGCGAGTGCATTTGCAATATTATGCCGCCCGCCGATCCTCAGCGCGGAAACCGGCAACAACTCATCGCCACCTTGCGCCAACCAATGCTCACCCCGGCACTCCCGGACCCCGAACCCGTCCCCGCGCGGGATCCCGAGTCTGAAACCGATCATGGCCCGATCCACCTCCGTCATCGCGGCGACGCGTTCATCATCTTCATTGATGACCATCACGCCCGTGCCGCCGTAGATACGTTGCTTCGCACCGGCGTAGTCATCCAACGAAGCGTAACGATCCATGTGGTCGGGTGTCACGTTGAGCACGACGGCGGCCTCGGCGGTGAGCGACTCGGTCGTCTCCAGTTGAAAACTCGAAAGCTCGAGCACATAGACATCAAGCTCCGTATCGTCGATCAATGCCAATGCCGGCGTTCCGAGGTTGCCTCCCGCGCGCGCCTTCAATCCGCTCTCCTCGATCATCGTGGCGACCAGCGAGGTTACCGTGCTCTTACCATTGGTGCCGGTGATCGCGACGATTGGGGCGCGCCTATGGCGCGCAAACAATTCGATATCACCGGCAACCCCGATGCCGCACTCGCGGGCTGTTTGGATAATCGGCTCGCTCAGCGCCACGCCTGGACTCACCAACAACCGCCGCGCTTGTTTGCACAGGTTCTCGTCAAACCGGCCAAGAGCAAGCGGTGCGTGCGGGAATTCGCTTTTAAACGTGCTCAACTCGGGCGGGTTTTCACGGTTGTCAGTAACGGCAAACGGCACGCCGCGGTTAGCGAGAAAACGTGCTATGGACAAACCCGTCACCCCCAGACCCACGATGACGGTGTCGGCGGCCTGCGTTAGTTCGTGAGTCGCCATTGAGACTCCATGACTAGCGGATCTTGAGGCTAGAGAGCCCCACCAGCACCAGGATCACGGTTATGATCCAGAAGCGTACGATAACCCTCGGTTCGGGCCACCCTTTAAGCTCGAAGTGATGGTGCAACGGAGCCATGTTGAATATGCGTTTACCGGTAAGCTTAAAAGACGCCACCTGAAGGATCACCGAGACGGTCTCCATCACGAATACCCCGCCCATGATCAACAATACCAGTTCTTGCCTCACCAGCACGGCGACGATACCCAACGCGGCTCCTAACGCCAGCGCCCCGATATCACCCATGAATACCTGGGCCGGATAGGTGTTAAACCAGAGAAACCCAAGGCCGGCGCCCGTGATCGCGCCGCAGAAAATGCTGAGCTCTCCCGCACCGGGCACGTAGGGCACGCCCAGGTAAGTGGAAATTTTCACGTTCCCGGCAACGTATGCGAATATCGCCAGGGCACTGGCTAGCATTACCGTAGGGAGTATCGCTAAACCATCCAGGCCATCGGTAAGATTCACGGCATTGCTGGTTCCCACGATGACGAAATAACTGAACAGCACGAAGAACCAGCCGAGATCGATCACCACGGCCTTGACGAACGGCACGATTAGCTGTGTTTCTGTGGGGGAGGCCGCGGTAAGATAGAGAAATAGCGCGGCACCGAGACCCGCGCACGATTGCCAGAGATATTTTTCTCGCGCCGAGAGACCCTTCGATTTACGTTTTACCACCTTGCGGTAGTCATCCACCCAGCCGATGGTTCCGAACAATATGGTCACGATGAGAGCAACCCACATAAACCGATTATCCAAATTCGACCATAATAAAGTGCTGGCCACGATGGAGGTCAAAATGAGTAATCCGCCCATCGTGGGTGTGCCAGATTTCGCCAGATGGCTTTGCGGGCCATCGTCACGCACGCTTTGGCCGATCTGGTGGTGCGTCAAACGCCTGATCATGAACGGCCCGACCACCAGCGAGATCACGAGCGCGGTCAGAACACCGAGGATAGTGCGCAAGGTGAGGTATTGGAAAACGCGGAACCCACTATTGAGTTCCGCCAGAAATTCGCTGAGATAGAGGAGCACGCCTATTCCCCTTCCTGCTGCAGGAAGCCCACCACCCGTTCCATGCGCATCGACCGCGAACCCTTCACGAGTACTGTGACCCGCGGATGGAGATCGCCGTCCAGGGATTCAACGAGCGTATCGACAGTCGCGAAATACCGCCCGCCCGTCCCGAATCCGTCCACGCTCGCGCGCGCCAGATCGCCGGTCGCGTATAAGCGCCGTATCCCGAGGTGGCGCGCCAATACGCCCGCCTGGTGATGGTAATCCGCGGCCTCGGGGCCGAGCTCTCCCATATCACCGAGCACTAGCCACGGCTCCCCCGGGCAGCTCGCCAAGAACTCAAGGGCCGCTTTGAGCGAGCCCGGATTGGCGTTGTAACTATCGTCGAAAACCCGCGTTCCACGGCGGCCGGAGCGCGGCTGCAATCGACCTTGCACGGCGCGCATCGACTGCAAGCCCGCGGCGATGTCCCCGAGCTCGATTCCTAGAGCCAACGCGCTCGCGGCCGCCGCCAAGGCGTTGCTGATATTATGGCGCCCCAATAGGTGGATATGGACGTCAATAGATCCGGCCGGGGTATGCAGGCGGACGTTGCTTCCGTCCAGCACACTGGCGGTATCAACCACGGTGGCCGTGACATCCGCCGAGGCTTCGAAACCGAAGCTCAGTTGTCGGCAGCCACCCGCGAGCGTGCGCCATAGCCCGGCATAGGGATCGTCGGCGTTAATGACAGCCGTATTGCGGGGTCCCAGTTGGGTAAAGATTTCTCCCTTCGCGCGCGCCACGCCTTCTATCGACTTGAACCCTTTCAGATGGGCCGGGCTACACTGGGTAACTACCGCCACCGCGGGCTTCGCGAGCTCGCATAACGCGGCGATCTCACCGGGGTGGTTGGCGCCCATTTCGATCACGGCGTACTCGTATCGCTCATCAAGGTTGAACAGCGTTAAGGGCACGCCGATATCGTTATTCAGATTGCCCTGCGTCCCGAGCACCTGAGCGCAACGCGAGAGGATCGCCACCAACATCTCTTTCACCGTGGTTTTGCCGTTGCTACCGGTCACGGCAACGAGCGGGAGCCGAAATCGCCGGCGCCAATGCGCCGCGATTAGCCCGAGCGCCCGGCGCGCGTCGGGGACCACCAAACTGGGCCGCTCCCCGCCGATCGGATGCTCGAGCACAGCCGCGGCCGCTCCCCGCTCAAAAACCGCGTCCACGAAGTCGTGACCGTCGAAGTGAGGCCCGCGCAACGCAACGAATAAGGCCTCGGGAGATAGGTTCCGAGAGTCCGTCGTACAACCGCTGAACTCGATGTCCCTCCCGTGGCGCTCCGCGCCCAAAACACCCGTCAAATCGGAGAGGCGCATACGAATCACGGTTTGGGCCTGCGCAGAAGTTGCTCTACCACCTGGCGGTCGCTATACGGCCTGCGCACCCCGCCCTGGTCTTGATAGTCTTCATGGCCTTTGCCGGCAATCAATACCGTATCGTTTTCAGTCGCTTGGTCAATGGTAGACGCGATCGCTAGCGCCCGGTCCGGCTCGCTGCGCGCCCGCGCCGGATCACTCATACCGCTCAGGATATCCTTAACGATTGCAGCCGGATCTTCGCGCCGCGCGTTGTCGGTCGTCAGAATCACGCGATCGGCCAGAGCTTCGGCGATTCTCCCCATGAGCGGCCGTTTTCCGGCATCCCGTTCCCCTCCACAGCCGAAGATACAAAAAAGCTTTCCGGATCGAATTTGGCGCAGGGCGATCAGCGCTTGCTCTAAAGCATCCGGTGTATGGGCGTAGTCGACAACAACGAGGGGCGATCCACCTCCGGCGGGGAAGCGCTCCATTCGCCCGGGAACTGGTCCCACCGATGCGAGCCCCTCGACCGCCCGCTTCAGCGCTACACCGGCAGCCAACAACGCGCCGAGGGAGGCGAGTAGGTTGTAGGCGTTTAGCCGTCCTAAAAGCGGGCTCTCGATCTCGACGGTTTGTCTTCCTACCCCGATGCGAAGCGACAAGCCCCGATCGTGCAGCCTGAGAGCGCTACCCACGATACACTCGTTCACCGGCAATTGCGCATCATTCAAGGTATAACCGAACACACGAACGTCAGGAGCCAGGACCGCGGAAATCGCCTGGCAATAGGAATCATCGAGATTCAGCACCGCGGCCCGCAACCGCGGCCATTGAAAGAGCAACTTCTTCACCTCGCCGTATGCAGCCATGTCACCGTGGTAATCAAGGTGATCGCGACTGAGGTTAGTAAACACCGCAATGGCAAATTCGACGCCCACGACCCGCCCTTGATCTAAACCGTGCGAGGACACTTCCAAGACAACCGAGCGCGCTCGCCGAGCGCGCAGATCGGCGAGCTGACGCTGGATCGTAACCGCATCCGGTGTGGTGTAGCTCGCGGGTGTGAGATCGTCCACCCGGCCCCAACCCAAGGTGCCCACGACACCGCACGGGCCGAGATTCCCAGCGCTATCGAGCACGCGGGCAATCGTGTGTGTCACGGAGGATTTGCCGTTCGTGCCCGTCACCCCGATCGCCAAGAGATGCCGAGAGGGATGAGCGTAGAAACGCGCGGCAATCTCCCCGACCGATGACCGTAGCCGCGGCACCCGGAGGATTGGAATCGGCTCGGCGGACAGCATAGGGCGATCGTAGGCGGCATCCAAGGCGATGGCGACTGCCCCCGCGCGTATCGCCTCCCGCATATGATCACCGCCATGCCGATTAACGCCGGGATAGGCTAAAAACAAGTCGCCCCCGCGTGCTAAGCGGCTATCCGTACACAATCCCCGAATAAGCCGATCCTTCGGCGGGGCTACCTGGCTAAAGCCATCCAGGAGGCAACTGAGAACTTGGCCGGGTTGTTCCGCGATGGCGTTCATGGACGGATCACGGGCGGTAAACCCGCCTTATGAACGCGGGTGAGAAACTGCTCATTCTGTGGAAGCAAGGTGGCAATGTCATCGGGCGGTATGTCGAGCAAGCGGGTCGCATCACGCATCACCCTTGCAAATACCGGCGCGGCGACTTGTCCGCCGAAGTGCTCTCCTCGGGCCGGTTCATCGATCATTATGACCGCTATCAGTCGCGGCTGGCTGGCCGGCATCATTCCCGCAAACAGGGATACATATCGGTCCTCGGCATAACCTCCCCCATGGGCCGTTTTGTGCACGGTCCCGGTTTTGCCCGCGACGCGGTAGCCGGTGACGCGCGCTAACGCACCTGTGCCTTGGCGCACGGCCACCTCCAGCATGCCGCGCACCGTTTGCGCGCTTAAAGGACTCATCACACGCCGTCGCGTGTGCTGCTGGGGCCACCGCACCAGGCTTACCGGTAGCACCATCCCGTCATTCGCAAAGGCCAGGTAGGCGTTTGCTAGTTGTAGTGCCGTGACCGAGAGGCCGTACCCGAATGCTACCGTTGCGTGATCGATCGTGCGCCATGAATCATAATGTTGTAGGCGCCCGGCTGACTCCCCCGGGAAACCGGAGCCCGTCGCGGCGCCGAATCCCAGCTGCGCGAGCATCCCCCAAAGCTGCCCGGGTTCTAACGATATCGCGATTTTGGTGATGCCCACATTGCTTGATTTTCTAATGATGCCCGTCGCATCGAGCAGACCGTAATCGTGCAAATCGCGTACGGTATGCCGCCCAACCCGCAGGTATCCCGGACGGGTATCGATCATGGTCTTGACGCCGATCGCCCCCGCCTCTAAAGCGGAAGCAATGGTGAAGGGCTTGATCGTCGAGCCGGGTTCGAAGGTGTCCGTGAGCGCCCGGTTGCGAAAATAACTGGCCCGTAACTGCTTCCGGTTATTCGGGTTGTACGAGGGTTGATTGACCGCGGCGAGCACTTCCCCGGTTTGGGTATCCAGCACCACGATCGAACCCGCCCGGGCTTGGTGCTCGCGCACGGCGGCCTTGAGCTCGCGGTAGGCCACGTATTGAATGCGCTTATCGATGCTCAGCGCCAGATCGTGGCCCGGTTGCGGCGCACGCACGCTTTCCACGTTTTCGACGACATGCCCGGTCAAGTCCTGGATCACGCGCTTCGAACCGGAGACGCCCCGCAAGTGTGCGTCGTAGGCAAGCTCGATACCTTCCTGCCCCTTATCATCGATATCGGTAAACCCGACACAGTGTGCCGTCACCTCACCCGTCGGATAATACCGGTGTACTTCTTGACGGAGCTCCACCCCGTCGATATCAAGCCGCATCACCTTCTCGGCGAGCTCGGGGGGAACGTGCCTTCTGAGTAAAACGAAGCGGCGTTCCAGCCGCGATTGTACGAACGCCGACAACTCTTGACCTGAAATCCCGAGCGCCCGTGCGAGTGCGGGCCAGCGGCCGCGCACTTGCGTGAGTTTGGAAGGAATAACGCCAACGGAGTTGATCGGGGTACTAACTGCCAGGGGCTCGTTATGCCGATCGGTAATCGTCCCCCGATGCGCCGGTAATTCAACGGTTCTAAGATAGCGATCGGCCCCGTGTCCCTGAAGCACATCGGTTTCGGTGAGTTGAAGATAGACTGCTCGCCAAACGAGGAGCGCCGCTCCCACCACGAATACGCTGACGACAAATCGCCGTCGACCATCGAAAAACAGCTGCTTGCGCCGGATCATCAGTCGGTCACGATGATCACGTCCGCGACGGACGGCATCGTCATGTTCAGCGCGCTTCGCGCGCGCTCTTCGATGCGCCCGTGCGTCCCCAAGGTGGCCTGCTCCAATTGCAACCGCCCCCATTCATCATTCATGGCGTCATGCTCCTGCTCGAGCGCTTGCAATTCGACAAACAACTTTCTGCTTTGATGCCGGGTCATGATGATTGCAAGGGAGGTGATAACGACCAAACCCACAAGCAAAGGGCACAGGATCCGCGTCATAGGAGCTTCTCCGCTACCCGCAAGGTCGCGCTCCGCGTCCGCGGATTGCGGGCGATCTCGCCGACTGTAGGTTTCATTGGACCACACACCCGTTTTAGGGTCAGGCCTTCCGCGGCGACACGCGGCGGTAAGTTTCGCGGGGTGGACCGTCCCTGCGATTCGTCACGTATAAATCGCTTTACGAGACGGTCTTCCAACGAATGGAAACTTATTACTGCGAGACGTCCGCCGCTACGCAGAACCTTTACCGCCTGCCGAAGGCCGAGCTTAAGCTCATCTAGCTCGTCATTGATAGCAATCCGTAGCGCTTGAAAGCAGCGTGTGGCCGGATGCAGATTTTTTTCCCACACCGGTTTCGCGCGGGCGACGATTTCCGCCAGACGCTTAGTCGTCGTGATTGGCGCAAGGGCTTGCTCTCTAACGATGGCACGCGCGATTCTAGTTGCAAACCGTTCTTCGCCATATGCACGAATAACCGCCGCCAGCTCCCGAGTGGACACCGCCGCGATCCATTGCGCGGCTGTAAAACCGGATTCATTGTCCATGCGCATGTCGAGTGGACCATCCCGGGTGAAGCTAAAACCGCGTTGGGAATCATCTAATTGCGGCGAAGAGACACCGAGGTCAAACAGAATTCCATCGACCTGCCCGGCGATCGCCGCAGCGTGCGCGAGTTGCTCCAGTAGCCCAAACGAGCTTCTTGCCACCTGCACTCGATGATCCTCGCCCGCGAGCTGTTTCGCCGCCAATACGGCCGCCGGATCGCGATCGATCACGACCAGGCGTCCTCGCTGCCCCAAGCGCTGCAAAATTGCGCGTGCATGTCCACCTCGCCCGAACGTACAGTCAATATACAAGCCCGCGTCGTGGAGAACGAGGAGCTCCACAACCTCGTTCACCAATACCGGGGTATGGGAGCCTCCGGTACCCTGCACGTGCCTACAACGCTAAATCGCGCAACGCCTCCGACGCCGTTCCGACACCGCGCCCAATGTCGGTTCGCCATTCATCGCGCTGTTCTACCCAGGTGTTGGCATCCCATAGCTCGAAGCGATTGCCTTGACCTAAAAACGTAATATATTTCGCAAGGTTTGCGAACTCCCGCAGCGACTCGGGAATGCGGATCCTGCCTTGCACATCGAGTGCACAGGAGCTTGCATAACCTCGCATCATTTGCTTCGTGCGTCTGCTTTGCTTATCAGAATCAGAAAGTTGCTGCAGTTTTGCGTCGATGGCTTCCCATTCCGTCACGGGATATAGCCATAAGCAGGGATCATAGGGGCTCAGCGTAAGCACCAGCGCGTTACCACACGCCGCCGCTACTTGTTCCCGGTAACTGCTTGGAATCGCTAGACGCCCCTTGGCATCGAGGTTCAGCGCATTGATCCCCTGAAACGATACCTTGCCCATGAATAGTTAGGATCCACATTTCCCCACGTTTCCCCACAGACAAACTATAAGAACCCGGCCGCGAGATGTCAAGAAAACATTCACGACCAGCGTCTGAAAGTCGCTTCTTGAACAGGAACTTATATTTTCGAGGCGCAACGCCGGAACGGCCAGTCTTACGGCGCGTAGAGATGTTTCCAAATGCTGCGATTTGCTTAGATAATTTGTCTAGATAATTAATATCGGTGTTAGATTACCGTGTGGGCACTAAAGTAGGCATCAGCAACGCCATGCCCGTAAGACGCTCTGGACACAAGGGATTGAGAAAGCAGGAGTCAACCTGTAAGCCGGGTTCTGTCCGCCGCGGCACAAAAGGGCCTCAGCGGGGCAGTCATTTATCTTGGATGCATGTCACCATGCACCTCTAGCGACCTACCCGGGAGCCCACGCGGGCCACGTGTCGTCACCCCTCGTGGGGGGCTCGCTCCCCTATTTGGCCTTGCTCCAGGTGGGGTTTACCCTGCCACCGGCGTTAGCCGGCGCGGTGCGCTCTTACCGCACCTTTTCACCCTTGCCGCCCCGGCCGGCCGGACCGTTACCGGCTGCCCGCCGGGGGTTGGCGGTCTTTTCTCTGTGGCACTTTCCGTGAGTTCGCACTCCCCAGGCGTTACCTGGCACCTTGCCCTTGAAGCCCGGACTTTCCTCTGCATCACATCGACACAGCGACTACCCGGTTGACTCCTTGCGCCTTAGTTTGTTGAGATCTCGCCCGAGTTGCAAGATCCCGCGCTTTCTTCCGGCTTCCCGCGCTCCGCAACACGGTGAGATGAAATCTCTAGCATGAGCCGGTAGACCTGATTCTTATTCGCTCCGGAAATCTCGGTCGCGGCCGCTACCGCTTGCCTCGCCGGCAGGTATTTCAACAGGGTCGCGACCGAATGCCGCAATTGCTCATGGTCATCGGCATTCCCCGCCGCACCCGCGACTACGATAACAATCTCGCCCTGGACACGCTCCTTCTGTTGCAACCATTCGGACAGGCCGCGCAAGGTTCCGGCAAACGTTTCCTCGTAAATTTTCGTCAACTCTCGCGCCAGCGTCACGCGCCGATCCGCTCCGAAAAGTTCATTCATGTCGGTAACACAATCCCGCACGCGGTGCGGAACTTCGTACACCACGAGGGTCCTCTGTTCATGGCACAGCACCGACAAGCGATCCCGGCGCGCGGGTCGCCGTGGGGGCAGGAATCCCTCAAAGACAAACCGATCGGTGGGTAGGCCGGCCACTGAAAGACTCGCGACGATCGCGCAAGGCCCCGGAATCGAGCATAATTTGTAACCGGCGGCGCGTACCGCTTGCACTAAATGATAACCCGGGTCGCTTATCAAAGGTGTGCCGGCATCGCAAATTAGAGCAACACTCTGTGCGGCCGCCAAACGCCGCACCACCGCAGGACACAGACGTCTTTCATTATGCTGATGAAATGGTAGCAGCGGCGTCGCGATCCCAAAATGGTTTAATAGACGCGCGCTCACACGGGTATCTTCCGCAAGCACCACATCGACGCTGCCGAGCACTTGCCGCGCGCGCGGACTAATATCCTGAAGATTTCCGATAGGCGTCGCTACGACGTAAAGAACTCCCTGCTCAATTGACACGGCCACAAGCCCTTCCGATACTGTTCTGACAATGCCCTTATTATTAAACAACACCCTGCGCCGGTTTGCTTTACTGCTATTCGCAGTGGCAGCAGGGTGTGCGCACGTTGCATCACCCAAGCCCCAGGTCAAGTCTTACTCCGACCAACAGGCTATGCGTTTGTTGCAGTCCGGAAAGCTAGAGGCGGCGGCCGCCGAGTTCAAACGCTTGCAGACAATCTCCTCGGCCCCCGAATCCTACCTGTTCGGCCTGCGCGCGGCGGATACGTTGTTGAAAGCGAGACGCTTGGGAGAGGCCCGCCAGGTCTTGGACGGGATCAAGGTTCCGGCGCGCGAGCACTACTTGAAAGTATGGCACACCCTCTTATCGGCGCAAACGTCGTTGCTGAGCCGCAACGCCGCGGAAGCGCTGGCCGCGCTGAAGGGTATCGAAGGCGATCGGGTTCCCGATGCATTACGCCCCCGCTATCACCGGGTTCTTGCCGACGCCTATCAAGGCAAGAGTGAATTTTTATCGGCGGCGCGGGAGCAGGTTGCGCTAGACCCCTATCTCGCCGATGAAGAACTGAAACGCGCCAATCGCTTGGCTATATGGGACGCACTCCATCAGGCAACGCGTTCTGATCTCACCCAAGAACTATCCGTCGGCTCGCCCTTGCTGCGCGGCTGGATTGATCTGGTGCTTATCGCGAGATCAGACAATGACCCCTCGTTCGAAGCGCTCCTCGCCACTTGGGAGAAGCAATACCCTCATCACCCGGCGCGCCAAGAAGCCTTGCCGCGAGTCCGGGAGCAACGGGCCCTTCTGAACCTTGATCCCCTGCACGTCGCGCTGCTTCTACCTCTGTTCGGTCAATATGCCGAAGCCGCGACCGCAATCAAAGACGGTTTTATTGCTGCCTGGTACAGCGATAGCGCGAACAGCGCGCGGCGCGCCCTATCGATCCATGACACCAATGCGGCCAACGCCCCCGCGGTCTATCGGAGTGCGTTAGAGGAGGGTGCTGAGTTCATCGTCGGTCCCTTGGACAAGCAGGCCCTGAAGGTACTGGTTGCATCCAACGTGATAACGGTCCCGACGCTGGCGTTGAATTGGGTCGAGGGCTTGGATCACCGCGCCGATGTTCGCAATTTGTATCAGTTCGGCCTGCCGCCGGAGGACGAGGCCGGGCAGATCGCCGAGCGCGCCTGGTTGGACGGGCGCTTGAGGGCACTAGTCTTAACACCCGCCAGTCCCTGGGGCGAACGCCTGTTGCGTGCGTTCAAAAAACGCTGGCAAGATCTGGGCGGCGCGATTGTGGTCCAACAAACCTATCACCGTGATGCTAGTGATATCGAAACCGCGGTTGCGGAGCTGATGCGCGCTAGCGTTCGCCCTTCAGCGCCGCCGACACCGCTAAGCGAGGCCTACGCAGCGAGCCCCGCAGCGGACTTCATTTTCATGGCGGCTTCCCCCCGTGAGGCTCGCTTGATACTTCAGCGGATCAGCTCGCTCGGAAGTGATCGCCTACCGATCTACGCGACATCCCACGTCTACTCCTCCGCGCCTACCCCGGAAGCCGATAGAGCCCTCGATGGAGTGACATTCGGTGACATGCCGTGGGTGCTCGATCCTTACCGCAGCGATCTTAGCGCGAGCACGAGACATTATTGGCCTAAGAGATTTGAGACCCATGCGCGGCTGTTTGCCTTTGGCGTCGATGCCTACCGCCTAATGGCTCGCATCGGAGCGCTTCAAAGCGATCCCTCGGCCCGCCTGGAGGGTGCCACCGGGATCCTGCGTATGGATGAACACAAACGCATTCGTCGACAGCTAGCGTGGGCTCAATTCCTGAATGGCGTGCCTGCGTTGCTGCACGAATAAACCGGCATGAAGACTCGCGAGCGCGGGGCATGGGCCGAAAGCATCGCTCTTCGCTATTTGGGCGCGCGCGGGTTGCGACTGCTCACACGGAATTATCGCTGCCTGGCTGGTGAAATCGACATAGTAATGAAAGATAATGACACGCTGGTATTTATAGAAGTACGCTACCGCGCCAGCACCGACTATGGTTCTCCCCTCGAAACGATCAATCACACGAAACAGACGCGCATTCTTAAGACGGCTAGCCATTATCTACAGACGCACTGGATGAGCACGGGCCATGCTCCATGCCGGTTCGATGTTGTGGTCGTCACCGGCGCCAAGCCGTATACCGAGTGGATTAAGGCCGCGTTTCAAGCCTAGCACACGGGTCATCAGCGTAGACGTCCGTTGCCGGATGAAAGAGCCGAGTAAGATCATGGACTACACCGATCGGGTCATCGAAATATTCCGCGAGAGTATCGATCTCAAGCAAAAATGCGCGGCGTCGCTTGCCCCTCTGGTCGCACGTACGGCCCGTCTGGTCGCCGGCGCTTTGCTGGAAGGTAATAAATTATTGGCCTGCGGAAACGGCGGATCGGCCGCCGATGCGCAGCACTTCGCGGCGGAGATGCTCAACCGATTCGAGGCGGAACGCCCTGGATTACCCGCGGTCGCCCTCACGACCGATTCCTCCACGATAACCTCGATTGCCAACGATTATCAATTTGCCGAGGTGTTTTCCAAGCAGATCCGCGCATTGGGTCAATCGGGGGACATCTTGCTCGCGATCTCGACCAGCGGTGAATCGCCGAATATTATGCATGCAATCGACGCGGCGCATGATCGCGACATGCGAGTCACCCTGTTGAGCGGCCGTGACGGCGGTAAGGCCGCGCAGCGTCTCAAAGAAGGGGACATCGAGATCCGCGTACCCGGTTGGTCTACGGCCAGGATCCAAGAAGTCCACATAATGCTCATACATTGCGTGTGCGATCTCGTGGATAGGCAATTACTCGGACAGGAAAACTGGCATAATGGATAGAAGCGCTATAAGAGAAACGAGCTGCGGCTTTGCGCTGCAAGGCTACTTTCGGGTTACGGACCCGTCATCGTGGGCGGCGTGGCGGAAGGCGCCCTCGTGGCCCATGACACCCGCACGACTGGCACATTCGTCGAAGATGAAGAATCAAGGGTTTCGATGCCCGTCAAAGTGGTGAGAGAAAGCGGCGTGGTTTATCTCATGGGTCTATTAAACCATGAGGAGGGCGCCGCGGTCGCCGACCCGCCGTGTCAAGGGCGTGCAGAAAGTCGTTAAGCTGTGCGCATATACAGATGCGCCCTAGCAGGGAGCGCTTCCGCGGCGCCGGACAGGCATGCTTCGACTTGTTATTTGATCAGCTTGAGGACGGGTTTCCGCGGCGCAGGGCGGTTCGCCGTATCCGGTTCGGGCGCAAACACCATGCCCTTGCCGTTTTCCTTTGAATAGATGGCTTCGACTGCGGTGAGCGGAACGAGGATCCCGTAAGCCGTTCCGCCAAACCGTCCGCTGAATTCAATAGAGCCATTGTCGATTTTCAAACCGTGTACGGCGGCAGGCGATATATTTAGTATGATTCTGCCATTCTTCACATACTGCGGAGGAACCACCACTCCGGAGCGGGTCGTATCTACGATCAGATGCGGCGTAAGCTGGTTATCAATGATCCAAGCGTAGAATGCGCGCAGCAGATACGGACGCGTAGAACTTAGTTTCTCCATTTCTAATAGCCCTCCTACGAAGTCATCGGAAACCAGTCCGGCTTCCGTCCGCGACTCCATTTCTGGTGCGTGGCGCTAAACAGGGTAATCGGTAACACAATATCTTAAACCCAGTGCTTTGTATCTCTCTGAATGCAGATCAAAAACGCTCTTATTGTTCCCACATGTCTTTTTCAAGTTCCGACAGGCTGAATTTGAACGACGATCGAGCGAATAGGCGTTCCGCGTACTTTAGAAGCGGCTTTGCTTGATTCGGCAGTTTGATGCCGTAGTAGTGCAACCGCCAAAGCAAGGGCGCTATCGAACAATCCACCAGCGAATAATCGGCTGACATGAAATACTGACACTGCACGAAACTCGGCGCTATCACCGTCAGGTTATCGCGCAAAGCCTTGCGTGCATTGGATGCCGCGATCTCATTCTTCCCGGTAACGCTGTCGATCCAGTGGTAAAGATCACGAAACACCCGATACCGAAATTGACGGTTATTGGCGCGCGCCACCGGATCTACCGGTAACAGGGGAGGGTGCGGAAAGCGCTCGTCCAAATATTCCATCATGATCTGAGCATCGTATAGCACAAGATCGCGATCGATGAGCGTCAGCACCGTGCCGTAAGGGTTAAGTTCGTTGAGATCTTCAGGCCGGTTATCCAGCCCGACATAGTTGATGTCGACGCTCACGTCTTTTTCCGCTAACACAATCCGAGCACAGTGCCCGATGGGATCCTTCGGCTCGCAATAGAGAGTCATAACAGAGCGTCTGCCGGTGAGCACAGCCATCGGCTTACACCAACGAGCGGATATAATGAGCGAGAGTTTTGATCGGCAGCATGGCTAGGATGACTTATATATCTTTCCAGTACTCTTGTTTGAGCAAATACGCAATGGCCAAAAATACGGCGAGATATAACAACACGCCAATGCCTATGTTCTGTCGCAAGGGTTTAACAGGTTCCGCAAGATACGCAAGGAAACTGACTAGGTCTCGGACCATGGTCCTGTATTCACTGTCGGGCAAGCGGCCCGCGATGGCCATCTCCAGGCTCAGACTATCACCTCGCTCTGCATTCTCGACCTGCTGAGCGAGCCGCTGCCACCCCTGATATTCCCATAATACATGCGGCATCGCGGTACCCCTGAACTCGAGGTTGTTAACGCCCGTCGGCCGGCTCGGGTCGAGATAGAACGAGGTTAGAAACGCAAACAACCAATCCGGGCTCCGCGACCGGGCGATTACAGATAAATCGGGCGGAACGACTCCAAACCATGCTTCCGCGTCCTCGGCCCGCATCGCGATCTCCATCGTATTTCCCATCTTATCAGTTACAAACATCAGATTTTCAACCATCAGCGGCTCGGGAATACCCAGGTCGGGGGCAATTCTGGAAAAGCGCATATACGACGCGGAATGGCAACTCAGGCAATAATTCACGAATACTTTTGCCCCGCGTTGCAGGGATGCTTTATCGCGTATATCAATTTCAATCGGCTCCAAAGGCCGGGCCGCTTCGGCGAGGCTACACAAACCGAGTAGCGAAACACCGATGAACCCTAGAGCCGCTGTTCGCACTTCGCGGGCCTCAGCTCAAGCGATCTGGCACGGGCTTCGATTTATCCCACTTGGTATAAAACGGCATGAGCAGGAAAAATAGGAAGTACAACGTCGAGAAGATCCTGGCGAGCAAGGTATAAAGACCCGTTGGGTTTTGCGTCCCCAGATAACCCAGCCCGATAAAGCTGATCGTGAAGAGGGTCAAGGCCGTCTTGTATAAGGGGCCGCGGTAACGGATCGACTTGACTGGGCTTTTATCCAACCATGGGAGTAAGAACAGGACTACGATAGCCAGTGTCATGGCGAGGACACCGAGAAGCTTATCCGGAATAGCGCGTAAGATCGAGTAAAAAGGTGTGAGATACCACAGCGGAGCAATGTGCTCCGGCGTCACGAGCGGATTGGCCGGCTCGAAATTACTACTCTCCAAGAACCAGCCGCCCATCTCCGGTATGAAGAATACCACCAGCGCAAACAAGATCAGGAACACGACGATTCCGACGAGGTCTTTTACCGTGTAATAAGGGTGAAACGGGACGCCATCGAGCAGGATGCCTTTTGAATCCTTCCGGTACTTTATCTCGACGCCATCGGGATTATTAGACCCGACCTCGTGCAGGGCCAGGAGGTGAGCCACCACCATGCCGATCAGGACCAGGGGAACCGCAATGATATGAAACGAGTAGAATCGGTTCAGCGTAACGTCGGAAACTTCGTAGTCGCCCCGAATCCACAAAGCGATATCTTCGCCGATCACGGGAATGGCGCCGAATAGCGAGGTGATGACCTTGGCGCCCCAATAAGACATTTGCCCCCAGGGCAGGAGGTAACCGAAGAAGGCCTCGGCCATGAGCAATAAATAGAGTGTCATGCCGATCAACCACAGAAGCTCGCGCGGCTGTTTATACGAGCCGTATAACAGTGCCCTGAACATATGCAGATAAATCACGATGAAGAACGCCGAGGCTCCGGTCGAATGCATGTAGCGAATGAGCCAGCCCCACTCGACATCGCGCATGATGTATTCGATCGAAGCAAATGCCTGGCCGGCATCGGGTTTGTAGTACATCGCCAACCAGATCCCCGTGACAATCTGGATGAAGAGAACGAACAGCGCGAGCGAACCGAAGTAATACCAGAAGTTAAAATTCTTTGGCGCATAGTACTTCGCCGCGTGCTCGTTCCAGAGTTTGCTCAGCGGAAAGCGCGCGTCGATCCAATCGAGCAATCGCGACCGGCGCGTGCTACGGCTACTCATGCCACGCCTTTCTCATCCGCCCCGATCACTAAGCGAATCGCACTTAGATATCGGTGGGGAGGCACGACAAGATTACTCGGGGCAGGGAACCCTTTCTCCACACGCCCGGCGAGGTCGAACCGCGAACCGTGGCAAGGACAGAAGAAACCGCCTGGCCAATTCGCCCCGAGCTGCGATGATAACTCCGACGATTCCCCCGCGGGAACATAGGCCGGCGAGCACCCGAGGTGAGTACAGATTCCGATGAGCACCAGATATTCGGGCTTTATCGACCGGTGGTTGTTCGCCGCATAAGCGGGCTGTTGCGGCTCCTCGGAGGTAGGATCAACCAGTTCTTCCTGGTGTCCGCTGAGGGTCGCCAACTGCTCTTCTGAGCGACGCAGCACCCACACGGGCTTACCTCGCCATAGGGCCCGCATCAACTGACCGGGTTTGAGATGGCTGATATCCACTTCGATGGGCGCGCCTTCGGCCAGCGTCTTGGCGCTCGGCTGCAAGGAAGCCACGAAAGGCGTTGCGGCCAATGCCACGCCCGTGCCGCCCACGACCGACGCCGCCGTGGTAAGAAATCGGCGTCGCTTGCAATCTACCTCGTCATCGCTCACATGCCATCTCCAAATGCCTGGAAACCGTCGTTTAGATGAGACGAATTATACATAACCAACGCTGTTGTGGGGTTTCACAAACTAGGTTTATTCGCAGAGGTGCATTGTCAACACCGCACAAAACGCCTCGTTTTCCTCATGCCGGCCGACCGTCACCCGTAGACAGTCCCCGAGGAGCGGATGCTGACCATTTAAATTTCTTACAAGTATGTTCTCGTGTCTAAGCCCATTGAATATCCGATCGGCCCGGCCGGGTATGCGTAGGAGCAGGAAATTCGTGCGGCTGGGCCACACCTGTAGGCCTCGCATCCCAGTGAGCGCTTGATAGAGCGCCTGACGTTCCGAACATATCTGCGCGATCTGGGCTGCGAACACCTCGGCGTGTGTGAGCATGAACGCGCCGCTCGCTTGTGATAGAGAATTCATGTTGTACGGCAACCGGGTTTTACTGATCTCGGCAAGCCATTCGGGCGCTCCGATCAACATGCCGATGCGTAGGCCCGCCAGTCCGATCTTGGAAAGGGTACGGAGAATCAGTACTCGCGGGTGACGCGATAGCTCATCAAGGCAGGTTTCGCCAGCGAAACTAAAGTAGGCCTCATCGATCAAGACTATACCGGGGCTTGCGGCAATGATCTCCGCGATGAGACCGCGATCAAAAAGATTTCCGGTGGGGTTGTTGGGATAGCTCAAAGCGACCACGGCCGGCTGCCGACCTTGGATCGCGCTGAGCATCGCCGCGCCATCGAGATCAAAATTCGGGCTTCTCAAAGGCACTCCGACATACTCGAGGCCCGTGATCTTCGCGATCAGGCGATACATGGCAAACGTGGGTTCGGGCGCTACCAAGCACCGGCCCGGCCCTCCCACGGTTAACCCAACCATTTGGATAAGCTCATCGGAACCGTTACCGAGCAGCAGATCCAATCCCGAGGGCAGTTCCAGATAGGTCGTAAGGCGATCCTTCAAAGCGCGGGCTTCGCCGTCGGGATAGCGGTTCAGCAGGACATGGCGGAGAACCTCCAGCCACGCGCTGGTGAACTCCTCGGGCCAGGAGTAAGGGTTCTCCATGGCATCGAGCTTGATGCATCCGTGGGCCTGGGGGACGGTATAGGCTGCAAGCTCCCGCACTTCGGGGCGGACCCAATCGTCGATCCGCGCCGGCTTCATCGCCCCCGACGCTTGCTCGGTGCAGCGCTTCATCAGCGCTCGGGCAGGATGCGGTATTCGGCCGAACGGGCGTGCGCCGTAAGCCCTTCGGCACGCGCTAAAACGGCGGCCGTGCGGCCTAGCTTGCTTGCCGCCGCCGCCGGGCAAATGATCAACGAGGACCACTTCTGAAAATCGTAGACGCCCAGCGGCGATGAGAAGCGCGCCGTGCGGCCGGTCGGCAACACGTGGTTGGGGCCCGCGCAGTAGTCCCCGAGCGCCTCCGCCGCGTAGGGTCCGACGAAAATCGCACCCGCGTGCTTGATCTTCGGTACCCATTGCTCCGCATCCGTCAACGCCAGTTCAAGATGTTCCGGCGCGATACGGTTGGCGAGATCAATCGCTTCCTCGATGTCCCGCACCTTGATCAAAGCCCCTCGGGAGGACAAGGCCGCCTTGATAATCGAAGCGCGCTCCATCGCTGGGAGCTCACGCTCGATGCTCGCCGCGACCGCTTGTAAATACGACACATCGGGAGAGAGCAACAATGCCTGGGCTTGTTCGTCATGTTCGGCCTGCGCGAAAAGGTCCATCGCTATCCACTCGGGGGGCGCCGCGCCGTCGGCGACGATGAGCACCTCCGAGGGCCCGGCGATCATGTCGATCCCAACCTTTCCGAACACCACCGCCTTTGCCGCGGCGACATAACTATTCCCCGGCCCGACGATCTTATCGACACGTGGGATGGTCTCGGTCCCATAGGCGAGCGCCGCGATCGCCTGCGCCCCGCCCACCGTGAACACCCGATCGACCCCCGCAATGGCTGCCGCCGCGAGTACGATCGGTTCGAGCTTGCCCTCGGGCGCGGGCACTACCATGACGATTTCGTTTACGCCCGCGATTTTGGCGGGAATGACGTTCATCAGAACCGACGAAGGATAGGCCGCCTTGCCGCCCGGCACGTAAACGCCGGCCCGATCCATCGCTGTCAGTCGCTGCCCCAGCACTGTTCCATCGCCCTCCCGATAGCTCCAGGAAGCCTGTTGTTGATTTTCATGGTAGCGGCGAATGCGGTCGGCCGCCGTCTCCAGGGCATCCCGTACGCGCGGCTCACAGGAAGCCAGCGCGTTGCGGAGCCGCTCGTTGGAGAGCGCGAGATCGCTCGGGCCAGCCACCGGGCGGCGGTCGAACTTAACAGTGTATTCGATGAGCGCGGCATCGCCACGCCGGCGCACATCGTCGACGATCGCGCGCACCCCCTCGCCGATCTCGCGGTCGGCTGAAGTATCGTGGCCTAAGAGAGCGCTAAGCTCATCATCAAACTGCGGGTCTGCCGTGTCTAGGCGTCGGATATTCATAAGCAAAACTCGTTAACGCTCACTCATACGGCCAGCTTGCGATCCGTCGCGGTCTTATCCACCGCCTCCGAAAGCTCCGCGACGAGCGCCTTCACCGCGGTGTGTTTCACCTTCATCGCAGCTTTGTTGATTATCAGCCGCGCACTGATCTCCGCAATCGTCTCCAGCACCACCAATCCGTTTGCCTTGAGCGTGTTGCCGGTATCTATTAAGTCCACGATGCAGTCAGCCAATCCAACCAAGGGCGCGAGCTCCATCGATCCATAGAGATGTATAACCTCGACCTGGTCCCCTTTCTGCGCGAAATGCCGGCGCGTCGTCTGCACGTATTTCGTCGCGACGCGCAGCCGGCCGGCGCGCGGCAGAGGTTCGGCCTTCCCCGCGACCACGAGCTTGCAGCGTGCGATATCGAGGTCCAGCGGCTCATAGAATCCCTCGCTCCGGTATTCCAGCAACACGTCCTTTCCGGCGACACCGAGATCGGCGCCGCCGTAATTGACGTACGTGGGCACATCCGCGGCGCGCACGATCACTAGGCGTAGCCCTCGATCCTTGAGCGGGATCACGAGACTGCGCGAGGTCTCCGGGTCCTCTGCGGATTTGATCCCCATGCGATCGAGGAGGTTGCGGAACTCCGAGAGAATACGGCCCTTCGACACCGCGATGGCCAACGTCGATCCGCGATCGACGCCCCGAACGGGTCCCGCTTGACCCCTCAGTTCGATCATTGGATGTGCCACCCCTTCCTAATTCGGTACGCGACGGATGCGGGCCCCGAGTTGAGCCAACTTCTCCTCGATGGTCTCGTAGCCTCTGTCAATGTGGTAGATCCGGTCCACCACGGTTTCTCCGCGGGCCACCAAACCGGCAAGCACGAGACTCGCGGAAGCCCGCAGATCGGTTGCCATGACGGGTGCGCTCGCAAGGTGTTTAACGCCGCAGGTAATTGCAGTATTGCCCTCCAAGCGGATGTTTGCACCCATGCGCTGGAGTTCCAGCACGTGCATGAAGCGATTTTCGAATACCGACTCCGTGATGGCCGCGGTGCCTTCGGCAATGCAATTCATTGCCGTAAACTGGGCCTGCATGTCGGTCGGGAACCCTGGATACGGCGATGTGTAGATATCGATAGCCCTTGGTTGCCCGTATGCCATGCCAAGCGTAATCCAATCGGGGCCGGTCTCGATTTCCGCCCCGGCCTCGGCCAATTTCGTCAACACGGCTTCGAGCAAATGCGGGCGGGTGTTTTTCAGTTTTACCTGTCCTCCCGTCATCGCCGCCGCAACTAGGTAGGTACCCGTTTCGATGCGGTCAGGCATGATATTGTGCTTGGTACCATGGAGGTTTTCCACACCTTCTATGACAATAGTATCGGTGCCTGCTCCGTCAATCCTGGCCCCCATTCCGATGAGACAGTTCGCTAAATCCACCACCTCCGGCTCGCGCGCTGCGTTACCGATCACGGTGGTCCCCTGCGCTAGCGTCGCCGCCATCATCAAATTTTCGGTGCCGGTTACGGTCACCATGTCCAGCATGAGGTGCACGCCCTTGAGCCGTTCAGCGCTGGCACGAACATAGCCGCCTTCCACCGAGATCTGCGCTCCCATGGCGCTCAAGCCGTGAAGGTGTATATTGACCGGCCGAGAGCCAATTGCGCAACCGCCCGGCAAGGAGACATCGGCGCGGCCGTAACGCGTCAGCAGCGGCCCCAGGACCAAAATCGATGAACGCATCGTGCGGACCAGTTCATAAGGAGCGAAAAACTCCTTGATCGTGGTGGCATCCACCTCGATGTTCATGTGCTCATCGACCATGAGCTCGACCCCCATGCGGCCCAGCAACTCCATGGTCGTGGTGATGTCGCGGAGGTGGGGGACGTTGCCCACCGTGACGGGGCTGTCCGCGAGCAAGGTCGCCGCAAGGATAGGAAGCGCGGCGTTCTTCGCGCCCGAGACGCGGATCTCTCCTTGCAGCGGCACGCCTCCCGTGATAATGAGCTTATCCATGTCAGCGCATGGTGCTTGGGATGTGCTCGCTACTCATCGTGACGTCCCCATTCAACCGAGACGGCAGGGTGAGACGCCCGACGCTACCGCGGCCTCGAGGCTGCCCACTCCTCGGGTGTGTAAGTGCGCATCGATAATGCGTGGATCTCGGTTTCCATTTTGGTCCCGAGACCGGCATACACCAAGCGGTGGCGTTGCAGCGCCGCGAGGCCTCCGAAGGCTGGACTGATGATGCACGCCTGAAAGTGCCGACCGTCACCGTCCACGATCGCTTGCGCGTGAGGGATCGCCGACTCGATAAGCGTTTTGATTTGTTGTGGCGTCACGTTGCAACTACGCGTACGCTGTCCCGACCGCGTACTTCGGCCTCAGAGAACGCCTCGGCGGGCAATACCTTGTCCACCCCGCAGATCTTGGCGATCGCCAGCATGCGCGCCGGGATGTTTTGAAATCGAACCGCCACCTTGTGCCGGCGGCCCTCCCGGGCCCAATTTACTAACAGCGCAAGCCCGACGCTGTCGATCCTTGCCACCGCTCTTAAGTCCACAACAACCGAAGAATCGGTGAACATCCCGGCGCCTCGATCGAGGATGCTTGGAACCGTCCCGATGTCAACGTCTCCCGCCAGGGACCAACTTCCGTTAGCCTCGTGTGCGAGCGCTATCCCATCGCTGGAGTTACTTTTTTTCGTTCTTCGTTTCAAGACTCTTGATGAGGCTATCGATCCCCGATTTACGGATCTCGGAGGCGAACGATGCGCGATAGGTCGCCACCAAGCTTACCCCGTCCACCGAAACGTCGAATACTTTCCAGGCGTTGTCTTTGACATGCATGCGGTAATTAATGGGAACTACGGCGCTGCCAGGCTGTTCTATTTCAGTGCGCACGGTAACCAGGGTGGCATCCGATTCCGCCCGCACCGGGAAATAGCGTGTTTCACGATCGGCATACTCGAGGAGCGCCGTCGCATAGGTTTTCACCAGCAATTTGCGAAATTCCTCTATGAAACGTGACCGCTGCGCCGCATCGGCGCTGCGCCAATACTTGCCCAGCACCCACTGGGACATACGCGAAAAGTCAAAGTGCGGAATAATCAGTTCATCGACAAGCTGGTGCAATCGCACCGAATCCTTGCGCAATACGGCACGTTCGCTTTTTACCCGCGCCGTGACCTGGTCTGCCGTGCGTTTCACTAGCTCTTCAGCGTCTTTTGCGACGGCCGCGAGCGCTAACGCGCACCACGCGAAACAGATAAAAGAGACAACAAGTCGGATACGCTTCATTGATGCCTAATCTCCAGCCTTACCGGTTTCCCGAGTCAGTGGCGTTCTATTCGTTCGTACCAAATCCTAGTCGACCTATCCCACAGGATCCGTTACCGCCGTTTATAAAATAGGCGCCCCCCCGTGTACGTGCAACCAATGGCCCGGGACCGGGGCTCCCGCGGTCGTTTAATGGCCACCTTCCGTGCGAACGTCGCGACGGATGCATGTAACACGGCCGGCGTTTTAACTCTTTCCTCTAGTTCGATTATGAATTTGAGATTGTACAGCAATCGATCCCGCTAAACCTCATACGTCCGCTTAACCCCGATAGCCTAAAGCGGGCTACAGTGAGCGCGCACTTTCAGTGACAAGTCGGCGTTCACAAGTCCGTGCGCAAGGTCGCGCGGCGCCACATCGAGGCTCAGAACCCCGTGGCTGCCGCGGCGCACAAGATGCGTCTCGACCGGCCACATTCCCTCTAACCGCGACGGTGGCCTACGCCGAACCACCTAGGATGCGAACTACCGCAGCTAAGCGTAGCGCCTAGGGCACTGACGGCGTATTCGGTTCGTTCGGAGCCGCGCCGCGAATGAGTTCTTTCGCTTGCTCCAATTTCATACGGTCCCAGGCTGAGATGATGTCTTTCAAGCGCCCTACTGTACCGGCATCCATCTCCGTGAGATCACCCGACGCCGATTTTTGTGCAACGGTATCCTGTTCTGAACTCCGAGCCTCGGCGGCAGTTGAATAGGCCGCCGCGGTCTCGGCCTCTTCCTCAGCCGAAACCTCAAGGGCAGTCGTGGCGGCGCGCCTAGACTCTGCCGCTTGAAATGCTTGGCTTCGAAGCTCATCCCGTGTACTTTCCGGCACAACGACGGCAGTGTCGTCGATGGTCTTGCCTCTCTCAAAGACGAGTACGCGCGGCCCACCCTGCGGACTCCGATACCAGGTGGGGGGGTTCCCGGAAAGTTGCGTGTTCCCAGAGCTTGGGTTGATCCATTGATACATACGCGCCTGCGCGGGTATGACGACGCATAGTACGCCGGACAAAACAACGCATGCTGTTCGACTCTTCATGTTCTCGACCCTGACCGCGGTTACCGCCAAGTATAGCACCAGTTTGCAATTTGCCCTTATAAGTCCAGGCGTTGTTAACACAATGCCTTGACAGTGACCGATATCGATCTCAGGCCCATCGCCGCCGCTGAGGCAGCTGTCCCGCGTAAGCTCGTGATAGTATATACGCATGGCGGCCTACCATGTCAGACTCGGCGTGGCACCTCGAGTTTAAGCAGCGCTTGATCGAGTGCCGGCGCTGTCCGCGCCTCGTCGCCTACCGCGAACGGATCGCGCGCACCAAAGTCAAGCGCTTCCAAACAAGCGATTACTGGGGCCGGCCGGTACCGAGCTTCGGTGATCCTGACGCGCGCCTCTTGGTCATTGGACTCGCCCCTGCCGCACACGGTGGTAATAGGACTGGACGCATGTTCACCGGCGATCGCAGCGGCGATTGGCTTTATGACGCGCTTTACGGTGCGGGCTTCTCCAATCGGCCGACCTCAACGCACGCCAACGACGGCCTCGCGCTGCGCGACTGTTACATCACGGCCGCTATTCACTGCGCGCCGCCCGCAAACAAACCCTTGGGCGAAGAATCCACTGCCTGCCGGCAGTACTTGTTGCAAGAGTTGCAACGTCTAGAAGAAGTACGCGCGGTCATCGTTCTCGGCCGCAGCGCGCTCAACGCTTATCTTAGCGCGCGCCGAGCGCTCGGGCTTCCGGTACCGTCACCCGTGCCGACGTTCGGCCATGCTCGCTACCACGGCATCGACGGCTTGACGCTCTTATGCTCCTACCACCCGAGCCAGCGAAACACTTTCACTGGGCGTCTCACCCGCGAGATGTTTCACCAAGTATTCCAGCGCGCACGCGCCGTGCTGGAAGTAGCGCCGCCGATCGGAAAAAGGGCGGGGCAAAACCCCGCCAAACACTCAACGCTGGGGGCTTAACCCTGCACGGCGATTTTGCGCGGTTGCGCGCGTTCGTGCTTCGGGATCACGATTTCAATAACACCATGCCGGCCGGTCGCTTCGATGTGCTCCGCATCCACGGTATCCGGCAGGCTAAAGCGGCGGTAGAACGTCCCGCAGGCTCGCTCCACACGCTTGTAACCCGCGCGCACCTCCTCATTGTCCAATGTGCGCTGACCTTTTACCGCCAGCACCCCATTGTCCATCGTGATTTCGATGTCTTTCGGATCAATCCCCGGCAGATCGGCGGAGAGTACGAACCGCGTATCCTCTTCCTTGATATCCACGCCCGGCATCCAGGTATTGGTGACTGCATTCGAGTTGTCGGCGTTGTGGCCAGCGCCGAAACGCGACGTGAGCATGCGATTCATCTCATTTTGAACTTGTTTCAATACGCTCCAAGGCTCATAGCGTGTCACTAACATAGTCTTTCTCCATCAAGCTTTCTTACCCGTCTTATGACGGCTTGGCGGAGATATATAGCCGCTCTTGGGTATTTCAAGGGCGACGCTCCCTGCTTTTCTCGATGAAGCGGGCGCGTCCGGCGCAGCCCAACGCAGAAGAATCCTGCGCTGGTTTAGAGCCAATAGGCCGTGGTGGTCATCACTTTCGAGACGGCCGTCATGAGCATTTTGATGACTTCAGGCAGATCCGCGGCGCCGGTCTCGATGGCGACCGTGGCATGGTGTGCTTCATCCCTTTTCATCCGCTGCAGGATCGCGCGGCTGCGGATGTCGGCTGGCGGTAACTTGTGTAGGTGCTCGTCCAAGTGCCGAACGACCTGGCGCTCGGTCTCGGCGATGAATCCGAGGCTCCACCGGTCACCCGCGATACCGGCGATGGCACCGATCATAAACGACCCAAAATACCAAAACGGATTCAAAAAGCTCGTGCGTCCCCCAAGCTCACGCAGGCGATCTTCGCACCAATAGAGGTGATCGTTTTCTTCGCTGGCCGATTTCGCCATCGTCTCCCGTACTAGCGGATCGCGGGCAGCAAGCGACTGGCCATGGTACAAGGCCTGTGCAGCCACCTCGCCCGCGTGGTTTATGCGCATGAGTCCTTCCGAGCGGAGGCGGTGTTCTTTCGAGGAATCGATCTCGCGGAGGTCGGTGCATGGCACCGGCGCCCCCGAGCTATCCTGAGCGCTGAAGACGGTTCTAATCCCCTTATCGAGATTGATCAGGACGCTATCGAGGGAAGAGTATATGCGGCCTTCCATTATTATCGAGAGCGGATGAGGCTCGCGGGGATTCTAACATAGACATCTCACGGTCTGGCATTCCGCGATTGATGAAAAACCCTTGACGCGTCGGCCGGGCAAGAGACGTTGCCCGAATCCGATGTATTGCAGCCGCATCAAGGGTCAGGAGGAAAGTTTAGGACGCGTTGACATTCGTGTGCGAGAACAACGACGCAGGAGGTAAAGCGCGAAGCAAGCGACAAAACCACGCGTGCCTATTCCCCCCCACCGATCGCAAGGCATTCAACGAACCTTTACCCTTGCGGGGCGTGCCCCCTGTGACCTCAACGGGGCTGCTAAACGGCGCCTCTCCATTGCCACTTGCTTCGCATAACCATCGCTGTTCGACCAACACGACTAAATGAATGTCAACGCAAGGTAAGACTACGCGCGGCCGGTTACTAAAGTCTGTCGGTGGGAGTTCGAATTTCGCGTAGGTCAACGTATGGTAGGGGTCCGCGTTTGTCCTACGCCGCGCCCTTAATACGAAACCAAGGAAACACAGCTACGCGACCAAGCCGTGCTTCACGCAATAATAAGTTAACTCGGCGCTGGTCCGTAGATGCAGTTTTTCAAGAATGCGCGCCCGGTAAGTGCTGACGGTCTTGACGCTGAGATGCATCAGTTCCGCGATCTCGCTTACGGTATTTCCAGCGGCGATCAGGCACATAACCCGGTACTCCTGTTGCGACAAGCGCTCGTGGGGCGCTGCTTCAACACCACCGGAGATCTGGGTAACAAGCCGTTCCGCCAAAGATTGCGTGACATAGCGGCCCCCAGCGAGAACCCGCTTAACTGCCGTCACCAACTCCTCGGGAGCCCGATCTTTGGTGAGATAGCCCGCGGCGCCGGCTTTGAGCGCGCGCACCGCAAACTGCTCCTCGGCGTGCATGCTGAGCACAAACACCGGGACCGCCGGGAGCGCCCGCTTGACCCGCACCAGGGTTTCCAATCCGTCACCTCCCGGCATGGATACGTCGAGCAGCACCAGATCCCAGAGCCCGGTTCGCACGAGCTGTTCGACCTCCAGGCCGGTGGCGGCCTCCCCAACATCTAAATCCGGGAACGCCTCCCGCAGCAGGTCACGGATCCCGCGACGCATCAAAGGATGGTCATCGGCGATCAGAAACTTTAGCATCGCTGCTCATCCCAAGCACGGTGCGCCGGCCGCGGGCTGTGGGCGTGGCGTTGGCGGATTAATAAAGGGGGCTAGCATTCGTTTGAAGGCCGCTGCCGCTAAGGCGAGGGTCTAATTGGAAAGGTAACGGTTAATGTCGTCCCTGGCGGACCGCCGATGGTTAGCATCCCGCCGAGCTCCCGGGCCCGCTCCTCGATCCCGAGCAGCCCGAGTGAGCCCCGGGGCTCGCGTTCAGAGGGTTCAATCCCGCGCCCGTCGTCCCGGACCTCGAGTCGCGCAATGCCCTGTGAGTGGTCCATCTGCAGCCAGACGCCTCGCGCCTGGGCATGGCGGGCGACGTTGGTTAGGGCTTCCTGGGCAATGCGATAGAGCGCGGTGGCTTGGGCGGGAGTCAAATCGACCGACGCATCCAAGCTCGGCTCGACGCCGATCCCCGTGCGTTCGTTGAACTGCCGGAGCAGGAGATCGAGGGCCGGAACTAGGCCGAGGTTATCGAGCACCGCCGGTCGCAGCTCGGTGGCGACGCGGCGCACCAGGCTCACGGTCGCGGCGACGTGCCGGGACATGGCGTTGAGACGTTCCGCTATCCGTTGGTCACTGGCCTCGTGATCGTCGACCCGGCGCTGTATCCAGGCGATGTCCATCTTGATCCCGGTCAGCGACTGTCCAAGCTGGTCGTGGAGTTCGCGCGCGATTTGAGTACGTTCTTCCTCGCGGCTGAGATTGAGATACTGCACGAGCTTGCGCAGTTGCGCCCGAGATGCGGCGAGCGTCCGCTGGGTGCGCCGCCGCTCGACGATATCGAGGGCGATGCATACCGCGCCCTGCAGGCTGCCGTCGCGAGCGCGCAAGGGAGCAGCCGAGAACAATACCGGGATGCGTTGTCCATCTCGGCGATAATAATAGGTCTCCTGTTCGGTTTCGCCGGTAAACAGAAACTCCAGTGTGAGCGCGGTATCGTTTAAGCCCAGGACGCGCTGAATCGAAGAGCCCGTCAAATCGCGCTCCGGATAGCCCAAGAGCGAGCAGCTTGCGGGATTGACCGTTTCGATGATGCCCGTGGGCGAGACTACGATCAGCGACTCGGGCAGGGAGCGGATCACATTTTCGAGATAAGTCCGGGAGAGGGTGTTGCGTTCGAGAACCTCGGCCATCTGATTAAACGCGATAGCCAACCGCCCGAGCTCGTCGTCGGACTCCGGTAGGACCCGTCGTGACAAGTCGCCGGCTGCCAGCGCCTGCATCGCGGCGAGGAGCGAGCGTACCGGCCGGGTCACGCCGCGCAGGGTCAGGAATACAACGGCAACGCCGGCCAGCAACGCGCAGAGGTGCAGGCCCGAACCCAGCGCGTTGAACTCACGGGCGCGCCAGTAGACGATAAGGTCGCTCATCAGGAATAGGGCGATGATGGCGCCCATTCCGAGCGCCAGTCTTCTTACGATGGTCCAACGCATCGTCATGCCCGTTGCAGCCTGCCCGTTCTTGTCCTCTCGACTATCGCAAGCTCATTGTTATTGACAGCAACAAAAGCAAAAACTACGATTGATTTCTTTTGAAAGCAATAAACTTATGAAGACCTTTAGCGCTACGCCTTCGGACATAGAACGCAATTGGTACGTCGTCGACGCCCAGGGCAAGGTGTTGGGGCGTCTTGCAAGCGAGATTGCCAAACGGCTGCGAGGTAAGCATAAACCCATATTCACACCGCACATGGACACCGGCGACTACATCATTTTAGTCAATGCCGAAAAGATACAGGTCACGAGAAACAAACCCCAGGCAAAGATCTACTACAACCATTCCGGTTACACCGGTGGTCTCAAGTCGACGAGCTTCGACAAGCTCCTCCGGCTGGCACCGCACCGTGTCATTGAGCGCGCGGTCAAGGGCATGCTCCCGAAGGGCCCGCTCGGACGCGAGATGTTTCGCAAACTGAAAGTGTACCCGGGTCCGAAGCACAAGCACAGCGCTCAGCAACCTCTAATCTTGGAACTATAGCGATGTCAGCTCAGATGTATCGCGGCACCGGCCGCCGCAAAAGCGCGACCGCGCGAGTATTCGTTAAGCCCGGCGACGGGCAGATTACAATCAACAAGCGTAGCTTGGACAATTATTTTGGGCGCGAAACGTCGCGCATGATCGTCCGCCAACCGTTGCAAACGGCGAAGTTGGACGGGAAATTCGACCTCTTCATTACCGTGAAAGGCGGCGGCTCGTCGGGGCAAGCAGGGGCGATTCGCCATGGCATCACACGAGCGCTCATCGAATACGACGATAACCTCAAGAGTCCCCTGCGCCGTGCTGGTTTCGTCACCCGCGATGCGCGCGAGGTCGAGCGCAAAAAGGTTGGGCTGCATAAGGCGCGTAAACGGCCGCAGTACTCGAAGCGTTAAGCTCCGGGGCTCCCCCCTGGGGGATCGTCTAGCGGTAGGACTACGGACTCTGACTCCGTCAACCTAGGTTCGAATCCTAGTCCCCCAGCCAAACATTCTGACGGCGAATCCAAGCGACCTTCGCGGCGAACAGTTGCGCGAGCACTGATAAAAACACCCTCGCATCCCTTCGAGGGTGTACAGTGCCGGATCGCGGGGAGGGGGGATCGGACCCGGCGCCTGCCCGAGATGTATCGGCAGAATGCGGTGGACATTTACTGCTGCGCCATAGCCAACCGCGGCGTTGCTGAAAATCGCTAGCCGATGAGGTACAGTTGCGCCCTCATTGCGTCAAGTGGTGATAGGAAACCAGCATTGCCCGAGTATTTCATTGCGCCGTCCATCCTCGCCGCGGACTTAGCTCGACTCGGAGAGGAGACTGTCCGCATCATTGATGCCGGCGCCGATCTTATTCATTTCGACGTGATGGATAATCACTTCGTACCCAATCTAAGCTTCGGGCCGTCCGTCTGTAAAGCCCTTCGAGGCTACGGCATTAGCGCACCTATCGACGTCCATCTCATGGTTAGCCCCGTGGACAGCATCGTCCCCGCCTTCGCAAAGGCCGGCGCGAACTATATCACCTTCCATCCCGAAGCGAGCGAGGATGTGCAGCGCACGTTACACCTGATACATAAAGTCGGTTGCAAAGCCGGAGTTGTACTCAATCCCGCGACCCCCCTTGCTGTCCTCGCGCCGGTTCTCGATAACATCGAAATGGTACTGCTGATGTCCGTTAATCCGGGCTTCGGCGGACAGAAGTTTATCGAAGCAATCTATGCCAAAATCAGCGCGGCGCGTTCCGTTATCAATGCGTGTGGTCGGCCGATCCGTCTCGAGGTGGACGGCGGGATTAAGGTTTCGAATATCGGAAAAATCGCGGCCGCCGGCGCCGATACCTTCGTCGCGGGAACCGCCATATTCGGGAGCAATGACTATAGCACCACGATACAGACCATGCGCGCGGAGCTGGCGATGACGGCTCAGGTGTAGTGCGGATGTCTTTGCCCAAACCAGAACTGGTGGTGCTGGATCTCGACGGTACGCTGGTCGATAGCGCCCCCGACCTCGCTTACAGCATCGACACGATGCTGATCCAGTTGGGACTGCGGCCGCAAGGCGAGGATCGGGTAAGGACCTGGATCGGGAGCGGGGCGGAACGCTTGGTTAAACGCGCTCTCACGGAAGATCTCTATGCCGAACCCGAGGAAGCACTTTTCGAAACTGCTGTTGCGCTCTTCTCGGATATTTATGGTCAGAACACATGCCGGCGAAGCCACCTGTACCCAGGCGTCCGCGAAGGGCTCGATTATCTCCTCGCAACGAATCGCAAGCTTGGCTGTGTCACCAATAAACGCGAGCGGTTCACACGACCACTTCTGAAATCATTGGGGATCTTCGAGAAGTTCGCGGTCGTGGTTGCCGGCGACAACTTGGCCGCCAAGAAACCCGACCCACTGCCCCTTTTACACGTCGCGAGCGCAACCGGGGTCGTCGCGGAAAGAAGTCTAATGGTCGGGGATTCGGTCAACGACGTAACAGCCGCCCGTGCCGCCGGGTTTTCGGTGGTCTGCGTGCGCTACGGATACAATAACGGCGAAGACATTGCGGACACTCGACCCGATGCCATCGTTGAGTCGCTGGCCGAGCTCGTAACTTTGATCTAACGGCGCTCGCGAAGGACGATGGATCCCAACGATTTTATCCGTTTAGCAAAGGACGGCTATACGCGGATCCCCGTCATGCGAGAGATCCTCGCGGATCTGGATACCCCGCTCAGCGCTTACTTTAAGCTCGGAGATAGACCGCATTCCTATCTATTTGAATCCGTGCAAGGCGGCGAACAATGGGGCCGTTACTCCTTCATCGGGCTGCAGGCGCGGACGGTAGTGCGCGTGAATGGCCATGGAGTGAAGGTGGAAACGGACGGCGAAGTAGTCGAGCAGACGATCACTGCAGACCCCCTGGGATGGATTGACCGATTTCGCGCGCGCTTTCGCGTTCCGCGAGTCCATGGCCTACCGCGATTCAGCGGCGGGCTTGTCGGCTACTTCGGCTATGACACCGTCCGTTATGTCGAGCAGCGCATCGGTAACACGCGCAACCCCGATCCGCTCGATTGCCCGGATGTATTCTTGATGGTATCCGAGGAGATTTTAGTTTTTGATAACCTGCGCGGCAAACTCTCTCTGATCGTTCATGCCGATCCATCGCAACCGCTCGCCCTCGAACGCGCGCAAGAACGCATCGATGAACTCGTCCGCGGTTTAAACGGTAGACACATGATTTCGAGCCTTCCAGCAGCGCCAAGAACCGTGCTCGAAGGGGATTTTCTTTCAAGCTTTGAACGCGATAAATTTGAGGCCGCTGTCCATCGCATCAAGGACTATATCCTCGAAGGTGACGTGATGCAGGTGGTCTTGTCTCAGCGCCTGTCGGTGCCTTTTCACGCCCGCGCCACTGATCTCTACCGCGCACTGCGGTGCCTCAATCCTTCTCCCTACCTCTATTATTTGAACCTGGGCGATTTCTTTATTGTCGGATCCTCGCCAGAGATCCTTGTGCGCTTAGATGAGGATATCGTTACGGTCCGGCCGATTGCCGGGACCCGGCGCCGCGGCCGCGATTCAGAGGAAGATCTCGCGCTCGAGCAGGAGCTCTTGCGCGATCCCAAGGAGCTTGCGGAGCACCTCATGCTCATCGACCTCGGGCGCAATGATATCGGACGAGTGGCGCGGATCGGGACCGTGCAGGTCACGGATCGAATGCTAATCGAACGCTACTCGCACGTCATGCATATCGTATCAAACGTCACGGGCCGGCTTGACAACCACGAAAGCCCCATTGACGTACTGCGGGCGACCTTTCCTGCCGGCACCGTGAGCGGCGCACCCAAGGTACGGGCGATGGAAATCATCGACGAGCTAGAACCGGTAAAGCGCGGGGTCTATGCGGGGGCCGTCGGCTACCTATCCTGGAGCGGTAACATGGATCTAGCGATCGCGATACGTACAGCATTAATCAAAAACGGCATGTTGCACGTCCAGGCCGGTGCTGGAATTGTCGCTGATTCGCAACCGGCCCTGGAATGGAAGGAAACCCTCAATAAAGGCCGCGCCATTTTTCGCGCGGTGGCGATGGCGGAAGCGGGCCTCAACGGAACAAGAACTGGGAAATCATGAGGTGGGGGTCGTTCGGGCAACGACCAAAAAAATCGGGAGACCGGTTGCCCGGCCTCCCGACACAGGAGATATTCAAAACTACGAGGCTGGGAACAAGATAATACGCCCGCCCTTTCCTTTAGATTAACGATTGATTAAATTTTTGTAATCTTGCCCCCGGACCTAACGCATTCTCGCCAAAAGGTTGGCAACCTACATCAACACCATGCATTAGCGCCCTTAACTAACGGGCTTCGCAATCATACAACCAAACGCCGAGCTATTCTTGCTATGCGTATTCTCCTCATCGAAGACGATCGCGACACCGCGGCGTACCTGACGAAAGGCTTACGCGAAGGCGGCTATACCATCGAACACGCATCCGAGGGGCGCGACGGACTGTTCTTGGCGACGAGCGAAGACTTCGATTTGCTGATTGTCGACCGTATGCTCCCGGGTTTAAACGGTCTCGCGGTAATTGAAGCACTGCGGGCACAAGGAAATAAGGTGCCCGTCCTCATCCTCAGCGCGCTAGCGCAGATCGATGACCGTGTGCGCGGCTTGCGGGCGGGCGGGGATGATTACATGACCAAACCGTATGCGTTTTCGGAATTGCTCGCGCGCATCGAGGCGCTGCTAAGGCGCGGTCACTCCGCGGCACCTACGACCAAGCTGGGATTCGCGAACTTGGAAATGGATTTGCTGACGCGCACCGTCACGCGCGCTGGTCGCAGGATCGATCTACAAGCGCGGGAATTTCGCCTCCTCGAGTATTTGCTGCGTCACGCGGGTCAGGTCGTGACACGAACGATGCTCTTGGATGGCGTCTGGGACTACCACTTCGATCCGCAAACAAACGTGATTGACGTGCATATCAGCCGCCTGCGCCAAAAAATAGATAAAGGCTTCGCGACACCGCTGTTGCACACGATCCGGGGCGCGGGTTATTCCTTGCGTGAAGACACTTAGGCTACTCCAGACCACACTGTTCCGGCTGTCGGTCGTCAACATGGCCGCCTTCGCGGCATCGGCCAGCGTGCTGCTCCTGTTCATTCATGATGCGACCGTAGCGTTCATCGATCGAGAAACAAACGCCACGATCGAGGCGGATTACCGGGGGCTGGCGGAGCAGTACGCGCAGCTAGGACTTAGTGGATTGGCACGCGTCATCACCGAACGCTTGAACGGCCATACCCGAACTGGGGAGCTGTATCTGCTTATCGACCTTTACCATCGGCCCGTGGCGGGGAATCTCGCCCTCTGGCCCACGGTTGACTCCAACGCGGGCGAATGGATCCAGTTTGGCGTGGAGATCCCGGAAGCGTCGGGTCCCGTAATGCATGCGGCGCAGGCGAAGATCTTCGATCTAGCCGACAACCATCGCTTGCTCGTCGGCCGAGATATCGAAGCTCGGGTCGATTTTCGAGGTACCTTTACGGTATTCCTCGTCGCCTCGCTCGCGATATTCGTTGTCCTTAGCGGCATCGGGGGTATCCTTACCGGTCGCAATATTCTCGGGCGTGTCAACGCGATCGCCCGTACCACCCATAGCATCATTCGAGGCGATCTGAGCCAGCGCTTACCGATACAAGGGATCGGCGATGAATTCGATCGTGTAGCGGAAAGTGTCAATCTAATGCTCAATCAGATCGAGCACTTGAGCAAGGGAATGCGAACGGTCATCGACAGCGTGGCGCATGATCTGCGGGGGCCCATCACGCGCCTTCGCAGCCACGTCGAACTGACCTTCAGCAAGCCTCCTAGCATCGAATCCTATCGGCAGGCTCTCGACACGGCCTTGACGGAAACCGAGCGGCTGCATAACACCGTGAACACTTTGCTGCATATTGCCCAGGCTGAGGCGGGCACGCTTGCAATCGAAATGGAGCGGGTCGATCTGTCTGCCGTCGTCCGTGACGTTACGGACTTATATCAGCCTCTGGCGGAAGAGCGAGAGCTACGCTTATCCATGGATGCCACGGCAGATGTCCATATCTTAGGACACCGCGAGTTACTCTCCCATGCCGTCGCTAATCTCATCGACAACGCGATTAAGTATACGCCGCAAGGCGGCGCTATCGGCCTGACAGTTTCGGCCGTGGGGCTACGCGCCACTGTCACCGTAGCGGACACTGGGCCAGGCATCTTCCCCGAGGATCGTGAGCGCGTTCTACAGCGTTTCGTACGCCTCGAAGCCAGCCGAACGACCCCTGGCAGCGGCTTAGGTTTGAGTCTCGTAGCGGCGGTCGCACAGCTGCACGAGGCGGAACTGAGGCTCAGCGATAACGCGCCGGGCCTGCGCGTCGACGTGATTTTCCGCACGGCCGCCGAAGTCTGAAAGGTGCTTTCAGACGGCCAATCAGAATAACATGAGATCCTTCCTCGCAAAGTTCACCGTATTGGGCGGCGCTGCCCCGGAGCTATGGGTTATCTTCGCAAGCAAGGTGCTGGCAATCCTCGCCTACAGCGTGATGAACATGACCTTGGTGCTCTGGCTCTCGGCGGACCTAGGCTATAGTGATACGGAGGCAGGCTTTCTCATCGCGGCCTGGTCGTCGCTCATGACGCTTTTCACCGTGCTGGTTGGATCCTTTGTCGATGCCGTCGGTCTGCGCCGCGCCCTGCTGCTTGGTTTCGCCATTAGCATGCTCTCACGAACGATCATGACGTCTACCACGGTAGGTTGGCTCGCGCTCTCGCTCGGGCTCATGCCGCTAGCACTGGGTGAGGCCTTATTGACACCGGTCATGGTCGCCGCGGTCAAGCGCTTCTCCACGACGCGCCAGCGCTCGATGGCCTTTTCGATATTCTATACGGCGATGAACGTTGGGTTCGCGGGCGCCGGCTGGATCTTCGACGCGGTACGCGAGCAACTCGGCGAATACGGCAACTACAAACTCCCACTGATCGAGGCCACGCTGAGCACCTATCGCACGCTGTTCCTCGTAAGCGTGGTCTTGTCCGGCATCGGCTTAATCGCGGTATATCTTAGTCTTCGGGATGAGGTCGAGGTCACCGATGCGGGCGCCGGGAGGAACGATCTTGAGACTCGCCCCGTCTTCGCCTACCGCGGCGCGCTACCACGAGCAATGCGCCTATTTACCGGGCTCTGGCAGCAACCCGCGTTCTATCGTTTTCTGGTCTTTTTAACGCTGGTCGTGGGCGTGCGCCTCATCTTCTACCACATGTACTACACCTTTCCCAAATTCGGCATCCGCGAGCTCGGTGCGGGCGCCCCGATCGGACAGTTATTCGGGGTTCTGAACGCCGTGATGATCATCGCCCTCGTGCCGGTGGTCGGGGCGCTCACGCAGGGGATACCGGCCTACCGCATGGTCAGCTTCGGCAGCCTCATCGCGGCGCTTTCGGTATTTTTCATCGCCGTACCGCCCGCGATCTTCGAGCCGCTCGCCACCAGCCGGGTGGGCGATCTCATCGTTCACACCTGGCTGAAGATCCCAGGAATCGTGGATCCCCTCTACATGGGTATTTTCCTGTTCGTCTGTTTTCTCTCCCTCGGGGAAGCGCTGTGGTCACCGAAGCTCTACGAGTATACGGCCGCGATCGCTCCGCAAGGCCAAGAGGCCTCCTACATGTCGCTCTCCTTCCTGCCGTTTTTCATCGCAAAGTTCTTCGTCGGGATGCTCTCCGGCTTTCTGCTCGGGAACTATTGTCCCGAGACAGGCCCGCGCGATTGCGAAACGTTATGGTTGCTCGTCGGACTCATGGCGCTCATCACGCCCCTCGGTCTGTTCGCGTTGCGGCGATATCTTCAGGGCGACGAGCCGGAACGCGTCGGCATTAGGCCCACCGCTTGATGCCTCGAGCGTACGACACGCACGGGCGGTTCATCGGCGCACTGTTGGGGGGTGGTTCGGTTGAATTAATCAATTCCTTCGCCGATAACACGGCAAAATCTGAGCTCCCCACGGCGTTTTTTGACCCAAGAAAGTCTTCCTCGATGCCAAGCTTCTTGATTGTCTCCGATACGGAGGATTTCCGCGTGCTGCTCGCGCAGCTGCTCGCAATTGAGTGGCCAGACGTGGAGGTAGAGGATTGGGAGCTTAGCTCGGGGGACAATACCCCCACACCTTGGCCGAGGGTCGACCTCCTGCTGCTCGACTGTGGCGCGAGCCATTGCGAGAGTTTGGAATGGTTCCGTGGAGCACCTGGCGATCCCGAGCGGCCGCCGACCATTGCCCTGACCGACCCCGAGGACAGCGAAGCGGCGGCAGAGGCCACGGCCCTCGGCGCCGTGGCGTGCCTGTCGCGGAGGGACATATCCAGGGTGCGACTAACCGCGGCGATTAACGCTGTGCTGCAGCGGCAAATCGCGGGCGAAGCCTCAGCCGAAGCCGCCGTGGACTCGGAGAAAACCCTGCTGTTGTCCGAGCTTGGGGTCGAACCCATTCCAAGCGCGACGGTCGCGGATCCACCCGGTTCCGGCGATCACGCGCGCATAAAGATCGATGGCTACCAGGTGATCAGGGAACTCTCTAAAGGCGGCATGTCCATCATCTTCCTGGCGAAGCACTTGCGGGCCGGGACAACGGTGGCCTTGAAGGTACTGGACGACAAACTGCTTGAGGATGAACAGTTCATCACGCTGTTCATACGCGAGTATGGTCTGATCGCCAGCATCCAAAGCCGTTACGTGGTCAAGATCTACGATCAGGGATTCACCGATTTGCACGCCTACATCGTGATGGAGTACTTCTGCCACGGCGCGCTTAAGGAGCGTCTCAAGAGCAGGGTGTTCGCGCGCCACGAGGCGATGGCCGTATTTTACGAGATCCTGATGTCCCTGCGGGACATACACGCACACGGTATCGTACACCACGATCTAAAACCCCAGAACATCATGTTCCGGAGCGACGGTGGCTTGGCGTTGATCGACTTTGGGATCTCCACACGGCTCGATACAGAACCCGAGCAAGCGGTTTTGGGCACGGAGACCCTACTCGGCACGCCCCACTACATGAGCCCCGAGCAATGCGAGGGGCGGCAGGGCGATCACCGCAGCGATCTCTATAGCACGGGCGCCATCCTCTACGAAATGCTCACCGGCGCCAAGCCGTTCACTGCGCGGGATTGGGCCGCTTTGCTGCGCCAGCACATCAACGCGCCAATTCCGCGTTTACCGCCCCAACTATCGGCTTATCAAGCCTTAGTCGACCGCTTGCTCGCCAAGCGGCCCGAGGATCGCTATCAATCCGCCAGCGAAGTGATCGAGGCAGTCGATCGAAGCTTCGTGGCTCACGCAGCCTGAACCGCGTGAACCGGCGCAGACTGGGTGCTCGCCGTCATGCCGCGGGACGCTGTACGAAACCGGCGATTTGGTCAAGTAACTGTTGCTCTACGTAGGGCTTTCCGAGGTAGGCATCTACCCCTAAACCCAAGGCGTGCCGGCGATGCTTTTCCGCCGCGCGCGAAGTGATCATGATGATCGGTACACGCGCCGTTCTTGGGTTCTGCTTGAGCTTGCGGGTGAGATCGAATCCGTCCATGCGCGGCATTTCTATGTCTAGCAGAATCACATCGGGCAGCCTGACGGCCATTTGCTCCATGGCATCCATTCCATCGCGGGCGGTCGTGACCTCGTAACCGTGTCGTGACAGCAAGCGTTTCGTGAACTTCCTGACGGTCAGAGAATCGTCCACGACCATAACCAGCGGCGCCACCTGTGCCCGGGCACTGGGGAAATCGGCCGCGCGCGGCGCCGCGATCGCCGCCTCGCCCCGATGCGCTAGCTGGACTGGATTTAGGATTAGAACGCTGCGCCCATCACCCAGCGCTGTCGCACCGAGAATCCCCGGGACCCCGCTGAGCTGCGGACCCACGCCCTTGATAATGACCTCGCGGTTGCCAATGACCTCATCGACTAAAACCGCGGCGCGCCCGCCGCCCTCGCGGAGCAGCAAGACCTTCTGTTGGCGTATGGCACTCACCACGCACGCCGAATCCCCGAGGAGTCGGGGCAGATAATAGACTTCTGGGTACTCGCGGCTAGCATGAACAAAAGGGCTGCGATGCTCATTCCCTTCCCGGTGCTCGACGTTCGCTTCAAGAATTAACTCGAACATGGCCGAGGGGATAGCGTAAAGGGCGCTCCCGGCACGCACAAGGACCGCATGCACCATGCTGTGGGTGACCGGCAGAAACAAGGAAAAGCAGGCGCCGGCGCCTGCTTCAGAGCGTACCTCGATACGGCCTCCCGCGGCGGCGACGGCATTCAGCACCGCATCCATGCCCACACCACGGCCGGCGAGCCCGGTCACCACTTCGGCGGTCGTAAACCCAGGAGAAAAGATGAGACGCATCGCTTCTTCATCGCTGAGCGGCGGGCCCTGTCCGATCAGACCCTTCTCCTCGGCCTTGGCGCGTAGGCGCGCCGGATCGACCCCTGCGCCATCATCGGCTACCGTGATAACGATGCCAGGCGACGCCTGGCGAACGGTTAAAACCACCTTGCCGCGTTCTGGTTTGCCCGCCCCCACGCGGACAGCGGGGCTCTCAATGCCATGCACAACGGCGTTTCGCAAGAGGTGCTCGAGCGGTGCCACGAGCTGGTCTAAGACTGCGCGATCGAATTCAAGGTGCTCGCCATGGATCACAAGACCCACGTCCTTGCCGACCTCGCGGGCGGCTTGCCGCACGACCCGGTAGAGGCGGTCCGCCACGCTTCGCAATGCTAACGCGCGAACGCACATGAGGTCCTGATGGTGTTGCCGGGTGATGCGCCCTTGTTCGGCGAGGGCGGCGCCGATGCGTTCGATAGCCTGGTCTAGATGCTCGTGCAGAATGCGGCTGTCGCTGATGCTTTCGGCCATCATGCGCGTGATCTCCTGGACGTGCGTATAGCGGTCCAGCTCCAACGGATCGAATCCATCGGTGCTCGCTTGGCGCTCGGGAAGGCGCGAATGAATCTGGCTTTCGGTTTGGATTTCAATGTCGTGCTGCTGTTCCCGTAAACGCGCAAAAACGCCCAAAAGGTCCTCAAGCCCGCGCTTGAGTTGCGCCATTTCGGCCTCGACCAGCGAACGCCCGATGCTGATTTCGCCCGCCTGATTCAGCAATCGCTCAACCGTGTGTACGCGTACTCTCAATAGGGAATCACCGGAAGCGCTCGGCGGCGCCGTCCCGAGTAGGCTCGTGGCGTTCATTGGCGCGGCTGTCGGCGAGGCAACCGCATGCGCCGCGAGATCGCGCCGGCAGTCGAGATCGGCCCGACGACGCTCGATGGCAACCGCCACCACATCGAAGAGATGCTCAAGATCGTCAAATTCGCTCGCCGACGGAGCACCCGTGCCGGTCAAGGCCTCCACTCGCCCCTCGAGGTGGTGGACGAGATCGCCGATGTCCGTGACACCGGCCGTATGTGCGCTGCCTTTGAAGTTGTGCAGGACGCGGAGTAGAGCCTGCGGAGCCTCGCGTTCCGACGGATCGGCTCTCCATGCGCGCAACCCGGCGCCTATGGCGGCAATGCATTCCCCGCCTTCCTCGACAAACACCGACAACATTTCTGCGTCCGCGCCCTCATTCTCATGCATTACCGCGACGAGCGATGCGACCGGTTGGGCCGGCATAAGCGGCGCTGGATCGGTTGTAGTGTCGCAGACCACCGAGTCTCCTGCCGCATTTCCGGTTGCGCTCTTGCCGGTCATTGCTTCTACCAAGGAAATGATTGCGCCGCTCACCACCGCACCCTGAGAAACGATTTCGCCGGAGGGCGCTTGCCGCTGCCGGAGCGCATCCAGGATGTCGCCAACCAGACCCAACGCCTTTTGCATGAGAACGCGGGCCGGTTCGTCGAGATGCTTCGATTGTCGGATCAGCGCGTTCAGCCACTGCTCCAGTGCATGCGCCAGATCCCCGAGGTACGGTAGGCCGACGGCGCGGCTTATGCCTGCGAGGGTATGCGCGGGCCGTACGAAATCAGCTTCGAGCGCCGCCTCGGAGTGCTTGCTGAGTTTATCGACTTGGCCTATTAACCTGCTATGATGCTCCGCGGCCTCGCGTTGGAAAATTGCAAATAGGGCCGCAGGAATGGCGGCGTTACCGATGACGATATCCGGCTCCACGATGTCCAAAACTATCGCCGGGATATCAGTTGCAGCCGCCAGCGCGCTGGCTTTTATACGCGCGGCGCCGGCCAGTAACTCCGCGTTGTCCGCATCAACGCAGCCATCCCGTTTGAGCGCCTGCGTCCACTTCTCGAACCGCCGCTGGGCCAGGACCAGGAGATCGAGCAGCGCCGGCGTTGCCGGTCTACGCAGTTCTAGCCACAAGTTCAGCAGATCCTCCAGGGCCCACGCCGATGCGCTTAGCGCAGTGAGCCCGATCATGTGGCTACTACCCTTGAGAGTGTGAAAGCTGCGCCGGATCTCGGTTAAGGCGGCATGATCGGATGAGTTCTGGAGGCAGCGCTCCAGGCGCTGGGAAAGCACCGTCACGATCTCGTCCGACTCCTCGATGAATACGGCCAAAAGATCGTCGGCCTCGTCCAATGCGGGTACGCTCGCCGTGGGTGGCATTTGAGAGTCGCCTTCCGATGGCGCATTACCGAATGGAAGCTTCTTGAGCTTTGGGACGCCGGCGTCGGTGATTGACACCTCGGTGTCCCGTAAACCCAAGAGATCGAGCCGCTGGTAATCGGCATTGTCCCGTCGCTCCACGAGCGTTTGACAATAGAGTTCTAGGCTGCAGATAGCCTCCGCGACACGCCACGCCCGCTCCTCCGTTAGGGGGAGGTCGGGTTGCGCAAGCTCGGTAACCTGGCCGTGGATCTTGATCGCCAGATCCGCAGACCGGTCCAGTCCGAGCATGCTCAAAACTGCGCTGCACGCGGAAAGTGACAGACCGAGAGCGTGAAGCTCACCGGCTCTCGATCGATCGACAAGAAACTCCGCCAGCACTTGCTCGGCATGCTCGATCCGCGCGAGCACCTCATGTGCGGCTGGCGCCACCGAGTCCGCAAGCCAAAACATCGGGGAAAGCATGGTATCGGCCGCATGGGGTTCCGCGGACAGACGGGCCGTTAAAGCGTCGATCCCTGCGGCGATCGACGGGCCGATGCGAGAAAACACGCTTACGTTCTCCACCGCGAGCAACGCACCGGCGATCTCGACCGTCCATCCGGTCATGGCAGATGGCCGCGGGGTCGAGGCGCAGGCGCCGATGGCTCGCAAAAGCCCCTGCACGTTGCCGAGCGCGTGAGCGTTCTTCGCCGCCCGTGCAATCTGCTCACGGAACTCCGCGAGTATCTCGCTTCGACCTTCACACAACTGCTCCCAGGCGCTTTTTGCGGCCCGCAACGCCCCGCGAAGCTCACCTCTCCAGGGTTCCGGGATTACCCCATCGACAAGCTGGTCCGCGGTAATAGACAGCAGCGAACCTAGACCGAATGGAGCTATGGCCTCGCGTAGGGGGGCGCCGCCCGTTGGGGGCACCGCGATCAGGGCCAGAATATCGCAGAGCAACAGGGCGTCGCCCGCCAAAGACCCTGAGCGCAGGCGTCTTAGCTGCTGTTCAATGCGTGCGCAAAGTTTCTTGGTGCTTGCGTGTCCCGGTATGATGCCCAGGCGCAGGCATTCAATGAAGATCGCCGCCAAGCCCCACAAGCTTCGATGGGGTGCAGGCCACAGGCGCGCGACACGGACGAGCCCCTGATGCATCGATTCGATGCCCGTGGACTCGTCGCGCAGCCAGCCTAGCAGCCCACGCTGATACGTCTCGTGGCCGCGCCTGAGCAATGTCTCGGCGTCGCTATCGGGCTGCTCCTCTTGGAACTCTTGCAGCAGCGGGTGCAGCGTGGTCGCGGTACCAGTTTCAAGCTCGCTGGCCACGGCACCGAGGCATCCCACTGCGACGGCTACGGCCTTCGCATCCGACGATGCACCGCTCACGGCAATCTCGGCGAGCTCTAGGAAAAAACGCGCCTGCACCGGCGCCCCGACCATCTCAAGAACCCCGGCCACCCGGCGTAGCCTCATCCCCACTTGCCGCGACGCCGTGTCATCGGGCAAGCCGGTTGAACACCGTTCCATGACCTCCGTGGCCTGGGCGAATTCCGCGCTTAGCGTACTCGTCACAATTCCGAACCGCCCGGGTGCTAAAGAATCTGCACTGTTCATCGGATTCGCCTCCGCGCCATCGAACTACAGCCGGAATCTGGCCACCGATCCGCGTAGTGTGCGGGCCGTTTCCCCGACCTTGATGACAGAGGTTACGATTTGCTCGGCGCCGGCCGTCGTTTTATCCGTAACCTCCAGGATCTGAGCCATACCGAATGAGACTTGTTCGGCGATTTCGGTCTGCTTTTGCGTGGCCACCGAGATCGACTGAACCAGGTTTGCGAGCCGCGGCGTAACGTTTTGGATATCTAAGAGTGCTTGATTGACGGCCGCGGATAGTTTGGTTCCTTCTACTACCTGCTTGGTGCTTTGTTCCATGGCAACCACCGCATCGGTGGTATCGGCCTGAATGCTCTTGACGCGTGCGGCGATCTCTTTGGTAGCTTTCGTAGAGCGCTCGGCCAGGCGTTGCACCTCTTCGGCCACGATCGTGAAGCCGCGGCCCGCTTCGCCCGCGGCCGCCGCCTGGATCGCCGCGTTCAAGGCGAGCACATTAGTTTGCTCGGTAATGTTATCGATAAGGGAGACGATGTCGCCGATCTCCTGCGAGCTCTCCCCGAGACGCTTGATGCGCTTGGCCGTCTCCTGGATCTGCGCGCGGATCTCATCCATGTTGGCGATGGTGGAACGCACGGCCTCGGCCCCGCCGTTGGCGGCGTTGAGCGACAGCATGGCCACGTCCGCGCAACGCGAGGCGTTTTCCGATATTTCCGTGATCGACTGAGCCATTGTCTGTACCGAGGCGGCGGTTTGTTTGATCTGCTCCGACTGATCCGTCGTGGAGACGGCTAGCACGTTGGCGATGGCACGGCCACGTTCCGTGGAGGCCTTGACTTGCGCCGATGCCTTGTCGATGCCCTGGACTAGGTCACGAAGCGCCTCAATCGTCACGTTGATGGAGTCCGCGATGGCGCCGGTGATCTCCGCGCTTACCGTGGCCCGCGCCGCCAAGTTGCCGCTGGCGACCTCACCGAGCTCATTCATGAGCAGCAGGATCGCCTGTTGGCTTCGCTTGTTTTCAAACGCCACGCGCTGCGCTTCCCGGTCGCGTTCCGCCGCGGCCCGTCGCTGAGCCCGGCTCAGCGCGCCCAAGGCCGCGATCGCGGCAAAGCAAAACCCGGCAGCGAGCGCGAGCTGCGTCCACAGCGTCGCCCTGAGATCGGTCATTCTGGCAGCTAAGCTCTCGTTCAAGGCCGCGGCGGTCGCGCGTGCGAGCGCTAACAGACTATCCAGGGCCCCGACGATAGCGTCGCTCCGGCCGTCAGAATTGACGCTGGTTTCGTTCACCGCCCCAGCATGGCCCGGAAACACGGCGGCCGATCCGGAGATCGGAGGATCGATCGGCGCGAACGTTGCTAAATCGATGAGCGAGACATGGGCAGCCTTGGCCGTGGACCGGACCGTATGCCGAAACGAACCATCGACGCCGGTTGCGCGTTTCACGCTGTCCTGCAATTGCTCGGCGAGCATCGCGATCACGCCCGAATTCCAAGCCTCCGTGATCCCACACACGACCGCCGGTATGTTTCGTGTCAAGATTTCCTGTAGATAATAAGTATCGGGGTCTGGGTCGATTGTCAGATGCGATCGGTCGGCCACGTCGCGAATCAGCGCGGCGATCCGCTTCATAAGGGTGCCTGTCGCGACTTGGCGTTCGGCGGCGTCCATGCCGACAAGGCCGCTCATGATCCGGCGCCAGTCGGCCTCCGATTGTCTCCAAAGCTGTCCGATTCCCAGGATCGCTCCGAGACGCGTGTCGGCCGCGCTCGCCGCTTGGCGCGCTTCATCGATTGGTTTTGTAAGCTCACGGTCGGACTCACGTGTGCCACCGGGACCCGGGACGGCTATCCACGCACGATAGGCTTGCAAGCTCCGCTCAAGTTCGAGCAAAGGGACGAGGTAATCGACCCCCATCCTTTGTTTCCGGGCAAGGTCGATGCGCGCATTCAGATCGGTGCTGACGAGGTAGATCACGGCGCAAACGGGTAACACGAAAAGCATCCCGGTGATCCAGTACGCTCGGTACAGACGGGTTCGCTGGAATTGGAAGCGCGATGCCTTTGAATCCTCGCATTTAGTCTCTGGCGGTAGACTTAGCGTACTCGCTTCAGCACTCATAGTATTCGCCTGTACGAGACGGTCCTACAGGGCCGGGCAACGGTCGCTTGATCCTGTTTGTGGTGAAGCGCGATCATGCGCGGTCGCTTCGGTTCGCCGCCTGATAGAAATCCGGATCGGCAGCCAAGCGGGTCATATCGATCCTTCGCCACACCGCCCCGGCTTCGTCAACACGCTCCCCCGCATGCCACGGAAACTGGTCGCCTTGGCCGGCGTCACGCGGGACCTCCCCGACCCGCCGCAGTCCAAGGACGCGGGAGACCAGCAGACCGAACGGTACAGTGAGCCGCGGACTGGCGAGGATGATGCGGCTTTCCAAAGTGAGCGGTGTAATGCTTGCCTGCGTGCGAAACGCGGCTAGATCCACAATGCTGTAAAAGGTACCGCGGACATGGGCAAGACCCCGAAACCAGGGTTTGGTGTGAGGGACGGCTACCAGCGCGGGCACCGGTAACACTTCGCTAATATCGAGTAAATCGCACTCCCAACGTTCTTCGCCCGCCTGGATACCGAGCGCTGAGCGACCGGGCGTGGTCTTTACCGTGCCCTGTAAGCGCGCCGCAAGCCGCTTCTGGAATTCCACTAACCTTATTCGCTCCAGCATAGCTTTACGACAAAGCTTGGATCTTGCCGAGCAGTTCCGTGGCGTTGATCGGCTTGATCACATAGTCTCGCGCCCCCTGGCGCAATCCCCAAGTCTTATCGGTTTCCTGACCCTTGGTGGTGCAGATGATGATGGGGATATGCTGCGTTGCCTGATCCCTCACGATCGTGCGGGTGGCCTGGAAACCGTTGATTCCGGGCATCACGATGTCCATCAGGATCAAATCGGGCAGCAACTGCTTGGAACGGGCGATGGCTTCTTCCCCGCTCTTGGCCATGAGGACGGCATAGTGATTCTTGGTCAGAATTTCCGCCAGAACCGCGCGGTCAGTGGGCGAATCGTCCACGACGAGAACATTTTTAATCGGCATGTCCGCCAAGCACTCAGATCATGACGCGGCCCTACATGCGTACGTTGCCACCGCATTCAGCAGGGTGTCTCGGGTAAAGGGCTTGGTCAGATACTCATCGGCGCCTAAGAGCTTGGCGCGAGCGCGGTCAAAGACGTTGTCTTTGCTGGTCAGCATGATGACAGGTGTCGCTTTAAATCGGGGATGCTGTTTGACCACGGCGCAGACCTGATAGCCGTCGAGTTTCGGCATCATCACATCCACGAAAATGAGATCGGGTTTAAACTCCGGTATCTTGGCGAGTGCATCGAAACCGTCTTCGCCGTAAACTACTTCGCAACCCGCCTTGCGGAGGAAGATTTCGGCGCTGCGGCGGATCGTGTTGCTGTCGTCAGCCACCAGCACCTTGACCCCGCACAGGATTTTCTCAGTGCTCATTCGCGCCCTCTCATCCCTCGCTCAGATCCCACGTTTGGCACCTTATCGACCGTTGGACTGGTTGCTTTAAGTAGGGCCTGGGCACGGCGCACGTCAATGACAGATCTGCGCTCGTTGGCGTTTGCGCGCAGTTACTTTCGCCCCACTCAAGACTCCCCCGATCGCGAGCGCAAGCTCATACAACGATTGAAGGTTCTTCGGAGACGTGACGGGCTCTACGCCGTCGCTTTCCATGGAACGTCGATAGTTTATAATCGTTGAATAAAATGCGACATAATCGGGTCGAACAATGTTTCACCTCCCCGTCTATTACCAGGTCAAAGACCGCCCGTGTCTGGTCGTGGGCGGCGGTGAGGTGGCCGCGCGAAAGGCCGAGCTGTTACTTCGGCGCGCGGCGCGGGTGATCGTCGTCGCGCCGCGGATCAGCTTGCGTTTAAGGAGCTTGTCGGAGACGGCAGCGATTACGCTTATTGCGCGAGAATTCCGGCCGGACGACCTGCGGGAAGCATGGCTCGCGTTCGCCGCAACCGACGATCCGGAAATCAACGCAACGGTGGCTCGCCACGCGCGGCGCCTCGGAGTTCCGGTGAATGTGGCCGATGATCCAGCGTGTTGCACGTTTATCATGCCATCGATCATTGAGCGTGCGCCGGTTCAGATCGCGGTCTCCACGGGCGGCGCCTCCCCGGTACTTGCGCGCCTGCTCCGCGCTCGATTGGAAACGCTGATCCCCGCCGCATACGGGCGGCTCGCTGCATTAATGGCTGAGTTTCGTGATCGCGCCCGTTCGCGTTTCGACGACTCCACCGCGCGCCGGCGGTTTTGGGAACGGATCCTCCAGGGACCCATCGCGGAGATGCTATTCGCTGGACGTGAGCAAGCTGCGATAACCGCGTTAGCACGGGAGTTTGATGCGAAACCGCCCGGCCCGAAACTGGTGGGCGAGGTCTACTTAGTGGGCGCCGGCCCGGGCGATCCGGACCTTTTGACCTTCCGCGCCCTGCGATTGATGCAGCAAGCCGATGTTGTGCTCTATGACCGGCTTGTAGCCCCGGCCGTGCTTGATCTCGTGCGTAGGGATGCCGAGCGCATCTATGTCGGGAAGGAAAGCAGCCGCCGTTCCGTATCGCAGCACGAGATCCACCGCAAGCTAGTCGAGCTCGCCCGCCAGGGCCGGCGAGTACTGAGACTCAAGGGTGGCGATCCGTTCATCTTCGGCCGCGGGGGAGAAGAGATCGACACGCTCTCAACGGAGGGCATCCCGTTTCAGGTGGTGCCCGGTATCACGGCGGCCGCCGGCTGCGCGTGCTACGCTGGCATCCCCTTGACACACCGGGATTACGCTCAGTCCTGTGTATTCGTCGCAGGGCACCTCAAGGAAGGCTCCTTGGACCTCAACTGGGATGCCTTGGTGCAACCACGGCAAACGATCGCCATCTATATGGGCCGGCAAGGGCTCGGCCTTCTTTGCCAGGGATTGCTATCGCACGGCATGGCTGCCGACACTCCCGTCGCGCTGATCCAGCAAGGCACCACCCCGTTGCAGCGGGTAATCATCGGAAACTTAAACAGCGTGCCGTCTCATGCCCAAAATGAGAATATACGCGCGCCTCTCATGGTCATCGTCGGCGAAGTCGTGCGGTTACACGAGAAGCTCGCGTGGTTTGATCCGCTCGGCCGTTCCGCCGAGACTGGTTCGACGGGGACAGTGGATTGCACCAGCATCATCGAAAAGGTTTAGCGTTGTTTGCCGATAACGGGTAACGAACATGGGGTGCGATTTGGTAGCTGTATAAACGCCATGTTGCGCACTGCTTGCGAAGGTAGTTTTCAAGGAATCTAACGATCAGGGGTTACCGAGGTTCCGTATGCATAGAATTGCCAAACGTTGCCGCTTCGGGCCGGTGCGTGCCGGAGAATTGGCGCGCCTTCCATTGATTGTGGCGCTGATGGTAGTCGGGATAACGATCGCCCCGCCGCTGCAAGCCCACCCACCTTACGCCTCGATCGTCGTCGATGCGCGCTCCGGTGCGGTAATACACGAATTCAATGCCGATCACCGCAGACAACCGGCTTCACTCACGAAGATGATGACGCTGTATCTGGTCTTCGAAGCGCTCGAGCAGCAACAACTACGGCTCGATCAGCAACTGCGGGTCTCGGCCCACGCGTCTCGGATGCAGGCGACCCGGCTAGGCCTACGCCGCGGCCAAATGATTCGCGTCGGCGATGCCATCCTTGCCTTGATTACGCATTCGGCAAATGACGCAGCGGTGGTGCTCGCGGAAACCCTTGGCGCCACCGAATCCAATTTCGCTCGTTTGATGACCCTGAAGGCCCGCTACCTCGGCATGCCCAACACTAGCTTTTACAACGCCTCCGGGTTGCCCGACCGCCGCCAGTACAGTTGCGCCCGCGATATGGTAACGCTAGGCCTGGCGTTATTGAACGACTTCCCGCGGCACTATCCACTGTTCGCGACGAAGCACTTCCGTTATAAAGGCCGCTCTTACCGTAACCACAACCACCTTCTCGGTGGATACACCGGGAGCGATGGCATTAAGACCGGGTATGTGCGCGCTTCGGGATTCAACCTGGTGGCCTCGGCCAGGCGCGGCGATCGCCGGTTGCTCGCGGCCGTATTGGGCGGCCAAAGCGCGCGTTCTCGCGACCGCCGAATGGTGGAATTGCTCGACGCCGGTTTCACGAGCTTGGCCGGCGTAGAAAAGATGGCATCGCTTGCCGGTCCACCGGCGCTCGCGGCGGCTCCAAAAAAGCGCGGCCGGTATCGGGCGCATGCGGTGCGCGAGCGATTGATCCCGGCAACTACGGCGTCCGCTAAGCAAGTTGAGCCGGCGCTGCCAAACGAGGCAAATGTTCTGGGGAGGTAGCCGAATTGAACCTGCTCGATGGCAGCGCTCTCACGTTGTCAGGTCAACTCTCAACCAAGCAGCACCTTCGCCTTCTCCAAAGTCTTAAAGATCCCCCAGAGTAGGGGTATACCGACCAAGGTCCACGCGATGGCGACCAATAGCCAACTCAGTGGGCTCGGGTGTTCGTGGTTTCCGGTTTCGTTCATAAGCACTCGCGATTAGTTTCTGTTTTCCAACCCACCCTCGTGCGCAATACGGCGCTCGGTGGCTAATTCTTCGTCGCTCATGTAGTACTTCGGAGCCACAGGCCGCATCGCGAGGTTACAGAAAAACCCCATTACGAGTAAACCCGCCAAGACATACATCGTGGTGTTGTAGGCTTGCGCCACGGGTACCCCAAGCCCCACCTGGTATTCGCGCAGGTAGTTCACGAGGACCGGTCCTAGTACTCCCGCCGTTGACCAGGCCGTTAACAAGCGGCCGTGGATGGCGCCGACGAATTGCGTGCCGAATATATCGGCCAGATAGGCCGGTATTGTGGCAAAGCCGCCGCCGTACATCGTCAGAATCAAGCAAAAGAGCCCGACAAACAGCGCGACGTTTTTGATCTCCCCGGCGAAAGGCGCCGATGCATACAGCGCCGCGCCCAAGGAAAAGAATAGGAAATAGGTACCCTTGCGCCCGATGTAATCGGATAGGGACGCCCAACCGATGCGGCCGGCGATATTAAAGAGACTCAGGAGACCGGTGAACGCCGCCGCAATTGTCGCAACCTGTGCGGCCTGCTCGACGGTCAGGTCCTTGAGCGGCATGTCCAATCCGATGAGCTTACCGCCGAATACCTCTTGGAGCATGGGCGAGGCCACGCCGATCACGCCGATACCCGCGCTCACGTTCAGACACAGCACACCCCATAGGAGCCAAAAATGAGGCGTTTTATGCGCCATGTTGAGGTGCACATGTGCGGACGTGATCATGCGCTTGCGCTTAGGGTTCGGCTGCCAGCCCGACGGCGCCCATCCTAGCGGTGGCACGCGGTACCCGAAGGCCCCTCCCATCATGGCGACAAAATAAATCGCGCTCAAGGTTACGAAGGTTTCCCATACACCGACCGAATCGGGCCCCGCGTAATACTTCATCAGTAGATCGGCGAGCGGCGCGCCGATCATCGCCCCGCCTCCGAAGCCCATGATCGCCATGCCCGTGGCCATGCCGCGGCGGTCCGGAAACCATTTGATCAACGTCGACACCGGCGAGATGTATCCCAGGCCCAAGCCGATCCCGCCGATCACCCCCGATCCGAGCCACAACAACCAGATGTGATGCCAGTACACTCCTGCCGCGGAGATCAGGAACCCTCCGGCCCAGCAACAGGCCGCGTAGACGCCGGCCTTGCGCGGGCCTTCGCGTTCCAGCCAATGCCCGAAAACCGCGGCCGATGATCCAAGGAACACGAAAAACAGCGTATAGAGCCAACCGAGGGCGCTGCGTTGCCAATCGCAAGGCCCCGAGTCGTTGTAGCCCAGAATTCCACGCCAGGAGTCTATGACCCCATCGGCCGTATCCGTGTCACAGGGGACCGACTCGCTGATACCGACCGCATGTTCGAGCGGGATCCAGAACACGCTGAACCCATAGGCCATCCCGATGGACAGGTGGATCGCCAATGCGGCGGGCGGCACCAGCCAGCGATTGAAGTTCGGACGCGCAATAGTTCGTTGCTTGGATAACCAGTTTGCCATTTTGCCTAGCTTATGTTTGATGTTGTCGCTGCGATGATAGCGGCAGATGATCAGAATTAGAACGTATGCGCGTTCCATGCGAAATGCACCCCTATGCTCGCGGCATACCCGAGCGCCACGGCCCACGCCCACTTGAGATGGGCAAGGAACGTATAGACTTCGCGCGCCTGTCCCAATAAGCGTCACACCCGCCGCTGAACCGATCGACAATAACGGCCCGCCCACCACGGCGGTTAATGTGACGAGCAGCCACTGACCGAGCGACATCTCGGGTTCATCGTTAAGACCGCAAACATGACCGGAATATTGTCGATCACTGCGGAGGCCACCGATGCACAACATCACGCCGTAAAAAAATATCGTGACGATTAGCCTATCGTTGCATTGCAGCGGTATGTAGTGCATAGTTCAAGGTATGTCTTAGATCCCTGATCTCGCGTCATTGACGCATGAGCAGAACGACGGGCTGATTCTGGCTCTCTATCACCGCCTAGCGCTGTAGCAATTATGTTCCATCTCGCAATCGCCGCGCTGCTGCTGTACCTGTTCTGGATCCTGCTGTCGGGGTTCTTCACGCCGTTCCTGCTCGGCGCGGGCGCGGCGGCAAGCGTTTTCGTCCTCTGGTTGGCGCACCGGATGGAGGTGGTGGACCGGGAGGGGCATCCGTATCACCTGAGCTGGGCGGCGGTGACTTACTGGCCGTGGCTCGTCAAGGAGATCCTGAAGTCAGCAATCGACGTGTCGCGCCGGATTCTCGACCCGAAGCTGCCGGTCAGCCCGACGGTGGTGCGCTTCGCCCCGCGTCAGAGGACGGTGGTGGGACTGGTGACGCACGCGAACTCGATCACGTTGACGCCCGGCACGCTTTCGGTCGAGGTCTCGCCGGATCGCTTCACGGTGCACGGGCTTTCGCGCGAGGACGCCGAGGCCTGCATCGACAGCGAGATGGACCGGCGCGTGGAGAGATTCGAAGGTAACGCGCAGGGCGCCGGGGGCCGCCCCTGATGTTCGCGGCAGTGGCACTGGCGCTGCTCGCCGCGCTCGGCCTCGCGCTCGTACGCGCGCTCGCCGGTCCCACGGTATTCGACCGCGCGCTGGCCGCGAACTCGATCGGCACGCTCGCCACGATGATGCTGGCGGTGCTGGGTTTCCTCACCGGCCGACCGGAGTTCCTCGACCTCGCGATCCTTTACGGGTTGCTGAACATTATCGGCACGATCGCGATGCTGAAGTTCTTCCGCTACGGCGATCTCGGCGACCCAGGCGAGCCGGAGGTGAAACGGTGAGCATGGCGCTCGACGTCCTGTCCTGGGCAGTGCTCGTCGCGGGCGGCGCCTTTTGCGTCATCGGCGGCCTGGGCCTGGTGCGCCTGCGCGGTTTTTTCCCACGCACGCATGCCGCGAGCGTCATCGATTCGGCGGGCGCCGGACTGATCCTCGCGGGCCTTCTGCTGCAGGCTGGCTGGACCCTGGTGGCGGTCAAGCTCGTCGTCATCGGCCTGCTCATCTTTTTCGCCTCGCCCACGGCGACGCACGCACTCGCCAACGCGGCGCTGGCGCGAGGCCTGAAGCTCGAAGAGCACGGGGAGGCACCATCGAGGCCCTGATCATCCAGGCGCTGCTCACCATGATGGCTGTGACGGTGATCGCCATCATCCTGCAGCGGAACCTCTTCTCGGTGGTGGTCCTCGCCAGCGTCTACAGCTTCCTCATGGCCACGGTGCTGGTGGCGCTCGATGCGGTGGACGTCGCCATGACGGAGGCCTCGGTCGGCGCGGGCATCTCCACGGTGCTCCTCCTCGGCGCGCTGTACCTGTGCGGTGGCGAGGAAGCCAAACCGATGGCCCGGCCCTGGCTGCCGCTCGCGGTGACGCTGGTGATCCTGGCCACCCTAGTCTACGGCACACTCGGCCTGCCGGCATTCTCCGATCCGCTGGCGCCCATCCATACGCACGTCGTGCCGCGCTACCTGTTGCAGGGACCGGTGGAAACGGGCGTGCCGAATGTCGTTACGGCCGTGCTCGCCAGCTACCGCGGTTACGACACGCTCGGCGAGACCGTGGTGGTGTTCACCGCAGGGATCGGCGTCATCGCGTTGCTGCGGCGCGTGCGCTGCGGCAACGGGGACAAGACGTGAAGCGCGAGCTGGTGCTGCGCGCGGTCGGGAAGCTCCTCATCCCGTACATGCTCGTGTTCGCGCTGTACGTGCAGTTCCACGGCGACTTCGGGCCCGGCGGCGGCTTCCAGGCCGGCGTCATCGCCGCGGCCTCGATCATCTTCTACGCGCTGATCTTCGGCCTGCGCGCGGCGCGACGCCTGGTGCCGGACGCCGTGGTGGAAACGATGGTCGCGCTGGGCGCGCTCCTCTACCTGGCCGTCGGCTTCGCCGGCCTCGCGCTGGGAGGCAATTACCTCGACTACTTCGTCCTCGACCGCGACCCGGTCGCCGGCCAACACCGCGGCATCTTCTGGGTCGAGTTCGGCGTGCTGATCACGGTGACCGGCGTGATGTTGAAGATTTTCTACGTGTTCGCCGGGCGCCGCCGCGAAAACTGAACCATGTCGGCGTTCGCGAGCCACTACACCTACTGGATCACCGTGCTGCTGATGGCCGCGGGGCTGTACATCATGATCGCGCGCGGTAACCTGGTAAAGAAGCTGATCGGACTGTCCATTTTCCAGACCTCGGTGTACCTGCTGTACATCGCGCCAGGGAAGCTCATCGGAGGCACCGCGCCTATCGTGTCGGGGGCGTTCAAGATCTATTCCAGCCCACTGCCGCACGTGCTGATCCTCACGGCCATCGTGGTCGGCATCGCCACGCTGGCGCTCGGCCTGGCCATCGTGGTGCGCGTGCGCGAAGCCTACGGCAGCATCGAGGAGGACGAGATCGTCGCAGCGGACGCGGGGCGCGGGGAAGGAGACTGATCCGCGAGCACCTGCCGGCCTTGCTGGTGGTGGTGCCGCTCGCTGCGGCGCCGCTCATCGTGCTGCTGCGCCACGCCGCGCTGGGCTGGCTGCTGGCCTGCGCCGCGAGTCTGTTCGCCTTTGGCGCGAGCCTCGCGCTCGCCGCGGAGGTCGCGCGCGTGGGTGCCATCTCCTACGCCATGGGCAACTGGCCGCCGCCCTGGGGCATCGAGTACCGCATCGACGCGCTGTCTTCCGTCGTCCTGGTCTTGGTCTCGGCAATCGGCGCGCTGGTCGCGCCCTACGCCTGGCGCAGCGTGGCTGCGGAACTGCCGCGCGAGCAGCACTACCTTTACCACGCGGTGTACTGTCTGTGCCTCGCGGGACTGCTCGGCATGGCGGCGACCGGGGACGCGTTCAATCTCTTCGTGTTCATGGAAGTCGCGTCGCTCGCCATGTACGTGCTGATCGCGCTGGGGCGCGACCGCCGTGCGCTGCTCGCCGCCTACCAGTACCTGATCCTCGGCACCATCGGCGCCACGTTCTACGTCATCGGCGTGGGGCTGCTTTACCTCGTCACCGGCACGCTCAATATCGCCGACATGGCGCAGCGCTTGCCGGAGGCGGGTAGCGCGCGCCCGGTGCTCGCAGCGCTCGCCTTCATCACGGTGGGCATTTCGCTCAAGCTCGCGCTGTTCCCGCTGCACCTGTGGCTGCCGAACGCTTACGCCTATGCGCCTTCGGCCGTCGCCGCGTTCCTCGCGGCGACGGCGACCAAGGTCTCGGTATACGTGCTGCTACGCTACTACTTCAGCGTGTTCGGGCACGGCCTCGTGGTCGAGTCGCTACCGGTGCCCGGGATCCTGATCGGCCTTTCGGCCATCGCCATCGTCAGCGCTTCGCTGGTGGCGCTGTGGCAGGCGGACTTCAAGCGCGTGCTCGCCTACTCGAGTGTGGCGCAGATCGGCTACATCACGCTCGGCATCGGCCTGGCAACGGCGGACGGCCTCACGGCCGCCGTGGCGCACTTGTTCAATCACGGCATCACCAAGGGAGCGCTGTTCCTCCTCGTCGGCGGCATTGCGCTGCGTGCTGGGGGCGCGGGCTTCGAACGCCTGCGCGGCCTCGCGCGCGCCATGCCGCTCACCACGCTCGGCATCACGCTCGCGGGGCTGTCGCTCATCGGCGTGCCCGGCACCGCGGGCTTCGTCAGCAAGTGGTACCTCGTGCTGGGCGCAGTCCGGGCCGAGGCCTGGTGGCTGGCCGCGCTCGTGGTCCTGACCTCGCTCATCGCGGTGGCCTACGTCTGGCGTTTCGTGGAAGCGGCCTACCTGAGCGAGCCCGCACCGGGCGCGACACCGGCGGCCGAAGCTCCGGCGTCGATGCTCGCCCTGTCCTGGGTGCTGGTCGGCGCCTGCCTGTGGTTCGGGTTCGATACTTCCTTCACCGTGGAGGGCGCGCGGCGCGCGGCGCTCCTCATGCTCGGGGGCGCGCCGTGACCGCCGCGCAGTTGATCCTCGGTTGCCTGGCGCTTCCCGCGGCGGGCGCAGCGGGGATCGCGCTCGCCGGGCGCTGGCCCAACCTGCGCGAGACGGTGACGCTCGCCACCGCCGTGCTGCTCTTCGCCTCCGTGCTGGGTCTTCTGCCCAAGGTGCTCGACGGCGGCGTGCCGCAACTCTTCCTGATCGAGATGCTGCCCGACATCGCCCTCGGTTTCCGCGTCGAGCCGCTCGGCATGCTGTTCGCGCTGGTCGCCTCCGGCCTGTGGATCGTGAACTCGGTGTATTCCATCGGCTACATGCGCGGCAACGACGAGCCGCACCAGACGCGCTTCTACGTGTGCTTCGCGCTCGCGCTCGCCGCCACCATGGGCATCGCGTTCTCGGCGAACCTGCTGACGTTGTTCCTGTTCTACGAGATGCTGACGCTCGTGACCTGGCCGCTGGTCACGCACCACGGCGACGACGAGGCGCGCAGGGGCGGCCGCATCTATCTCGGGTTCCTGATCGGCACCTCGATCGCGCTGCTGCTGCCGGCGATCATCGCCACCTGGGCGCTTGCGGGCACGGTGGAGTTCACCCCGGGCGGCATCCTGCGCGACAATGCCTCGGGGTCCGAGATCGGCGGGCTGCTCGTGCTCTTCGTGTTCGGCATCGGCAAGGCGGCGCTGATGCCTTTTCACCGCTGGCTGCCGGCGGCGATGGTGGCGCCGACGCCGGTTTCGGCGCTGCTGCACGCGGTGGCGGTGGTGAAGGCGGGCGTGTTCGCGGTGGTGAAGGTGCTGGTGTACGTGTTCGGCGTCGATCTGCTGACTGGGGCGCGCGCCGCTGACTGGCTGCCGGCGGCCGCCGGCTTCACCATTGTGGCCGCGTCCATCGTCGCGCTTCGCTCGGACAACCTGAAGCGCCGCTTGGCGTATTCCACCGTGAGCCAGCTGTCCTACGTGGTGCTGGCGGCAGCGCTACTCACGCCGCTGTCGGTGGCGGCCGCAGTCCTGCACATCGCGACACACGCAGTGGGCAAGATTACGCTGTTCTTCGCCGCCGGTGCGATCTACACCGCCTCGGGCAAGACCGAGGTGAGCGAGCTCGACGGCATCGGCCGGTGCATGCCCTGGACCATGGGCGCGTTCACGATAGGCGCGCTGTCGCTCGTCGGCATCCCGCCGCTGGCGGGATTCATGAGCAAATGGATGATGTTCCAGGGCGCGGCGCAGGCTGGCAACGGCATGGCGCTTGCCGTGCTGGCGCTCTCCACGCTGCTCAACGCGGCTTACTTCCTGCCGATCGTGCATGCAGCGTTCTGGCGCGCCCCACGCGAAGGCGATCCCGCGCACGGCGAGGCGCCGTGGCCGAGCGTCGTCGCGCTGGTCGCGACCGCCGCAGCGACCATCGTATTGCCCTTTGCCGCCGCGGTGCCCCTGACGCTAGCGCGCGCCGTGGCCGGATGAGAAGACGAACAGGATGAATCCCGACAGGAAGCGCTACTGGCTCGACGATCCGAGCAACGTCACCAAGCTCTACCGCGGCTTGTGGGGCGTCGGCATCCTGCTGGTGCTGCTCGACTTGGCGGTGCACCGGCACGCCGAGGCCGGGTTCGACGGCTTGTTCGGGTTCTACGGCCTGTACGGCTTCGTCGCCTGCGTGGCGCTGGTGCTGGCGGCGAAGTTGCTGCGCCGGGCAGTGATGCGGCCCGAGGACTACTATGATCGCTGACATTCCCGCCGGGCTGATCCTCATCGCCGCCGGCCTCGCGGCGCCGCTCGTGCCGCGGCCCTTGCGCGGCTGGCTGCTGTTGGCGGCACCGTTCGTCGCGGCGGCACAGCTCCTGGCCCTGCCGGTAGGCGCGCGCGTCGACGTCGAGGCTTTCGGCTTTGCGCTGCAGATGGTGCGCGCGGATCGGCTGAGCCTAGCGTTCGGCTATATCTTCGTCATCGCCGCCTTCCTAAACGTGCTATTCGCCTGGCACGTGCGCGACGGCGTCGAGCAGGCGGCCGCAATGGTCTACGCGGGCGCCGCGGTGGCGGCAGTGTTCGCCGGCGACCTGCTGACATTGTTCGTGTTCTGGGAGCTGACGGCCGTGGCCTCGCTGGTCGTGGTGTGGGCGCAAGGGTCGAAGCGCGCCTATGCCGCCGGCATGCGCTACCTCGTGATCCAGCTCGGCTCGGGCATGCTGCTCGCCGCCGGCGCTGCGCTACGCTACGCCGAGACCGGCTCGCTCGCCTTCGACCTCATCGGGCTGGACAGCCCGGCTGGCGCACTGCTGCTGCTGGCCTTCGGCATTAAGTGCGCGTTTCCGCTGTTGCACAACTGGCTGCAGGACGTGTACCCGGAAGCGAGCGCCACCGGCACCGTGGTGCTCTCGGCCTTCACCACCAAGCTCGGCATCTACGCGTTGGCGCGCGCCTTTCCCGGCACCGAGATGCTGGTGTGGGTGGGCGCGGCCATGGCCGCGTTCCCGATCTTCTACGCGGTGATCGAGAACGACCTGCGCCGCGTGCTCGCATACAGCGTCAACAACCAGCTTGGCTTCATGGTGGTGGGCATCGGCCTGGGCACCGACCTCGGCGTGAACGGCGCTGTGGCGCACGCCTTCGCCGACATCCTGTTCAAGGCGCTGCTGTTCATGTCCATGGGCGCGGTGCTGCTGCGCACCGGCACCGTGAACGGCACGGATCTCGGGGGGCTGTACAAGTCGATGCCGTGGACCGCGGGCTTCTGCATGGTAGGCGCGGCCTCCATCTCGGCCTTCCCGCTGTTCAGCGGCTTCGTCACCAAGTCTATGATCATGGTCTCCGCTGCCCAGGAAGGCTACCTGCTGGAATGGCTAGTCCTGCTGTTCGCGTCGGCGGGCGTGTTCCATCACGCCGGAATAAAGATTCCGTTCTTCGCGTTCTTCGCCCATGACTCCGGCATCCGTTGCAAGGAAGCGCCGCAGCACATGCTCGCCGCCATGGCGCTTGCCGCGCTGCTTTGCATCGGCATCGGCTGCTTCCCGGCCGTGCTCTATGCCATCCTGCCGCGCGCCGTGGACTACGCGCCCTATACCGCCTCGCACGTGCTCTCGCAGTTGCAACTCCTCGTGTTTTCCGCGCTCGCCTTCTCGGTTCTCATGCGCACCGGGATCTACCCCCCCGAGATGCGCTCGGTGAACCTGGACTTCGACTGGACCTACCGGCGCATGGGCGCGCGCCTCGCGGCGGCGGGCGCGGGGGCGATCGGGGCACTCAATGCGGCCTGCGCCCGGGGCCTGAATGGCACCGCGCAACGCGTCGGCGGGTGGCTGCAGGGCGTGCATGGCGCCGAGGGCATCCTGGCTCGAACGTGGACCACCGGAAGCATGGTGCTGTGGGTGGCGCTGATGCTCGCCGCCTACCTCCTGGCGTATTATCTGTAAGGCGGACGGTTGCTTGAATGTAGGCGAAGGCTTGAACGCGCTTAAGGTGAGTTGCGTAAAATCTTCAGGCGGTAATAAAGCGCTGTACCGCGACCCAGCCGCGCATCGCAAAGCGGCTGGGTCGCACTCTGTACAAACACACTATTGGTAGTAACTCTCTAGCTGTCTATTCCAGTCTCGGTCCGCCACTTCGGGCCAGTCGTTGTCTTTGAAGCTTGGCGCGTTCTTCCACGCGGTCTGGTCCAGGTTGAGGGTAAAGCCATCTGCTTGGCTATTCAGGCTCAGCGCCTTCCACGGAACCGCACGCAGCGTATCCCCCACTCCTAGCAAACCGCCAGAGGAGATCACGACATAAGCAATATTCCCATTGTCGAAGTTAAGAACGAGATCGTGGATTTCGCCGAGAGCTTCGCCCTGGGAATTCTTTACCTTCATCCCAATAACAGTCTTCGCGCGGTGCGTCTGCGCGAGATCGCGCCGGAGATCCGCGCGTGCCTCGGTAACATCTTGCCTTTCTTCCATCACATCCTTGCGCGCTTCGGTCACATCCTGTTGCTCGTCACGTTGCCCTTCGAGCACATCTTGCTGCTCTTCTCGCACGTCCTGCTGCTCGTCCCGCACATCCTCTTGCTGTTGTAGCACTTCTTCGCGTTTATCTTCGACATCCACCGCCACTACCGGCGCCGCCATGCCCACGGTCAGCGCCGAGACGGCCAAAAACTTGTATACATCTCTCATGATAACCTCCACATTAATACGACTCTCGATTGACCCCGGCGCCGCGGATGCGACACCGCCGTTCGCTACGGCGACGTTCAGACCCTAGACATCAAGCCATCGATTGTTCTAACGTGCATCCGCTGGGTTGCGAGTAGATCGCTGATGAGCGTTTTCTGATCTTGGGGTACGCCCGCATCGCCCAGAACATCCGCATACTCTTTCAAGCCGCTTTCCTCGCCTTCCTTCAAGGCCCTCAGCGCCGCCTTGTCACCAAAGAGCTGGGCTGTTCCCATGACAATCTTCGACCAGGCGCCCCATGCGCCAGAACTATGCACTGGCTCCCCACCCTTTTGACGAATTGCCGCCTCGATCCGGGAGGCTGCTCTTTGATGGTCGTTGAGGATTGCACTCAGTTCATCGAACGCCGGTAAGTGCTCGGGATCGGTGTCTTTCTTCTCTAGGGCCTGCTGATAGGTTTCTATCGCCGACAATTCGCTCTTCAGCACCTTATTCAGTTCATCGTGCATCATATTAACCTCCGGTTCGTTGAGACGTGAATTCCACCGCGAGCGGAGACACTGGCCCGCGGTTCGTTTATACCTTCCACAAGCTTCGTGCCATTGGATATGTCTATATCAATCAATTTGTTAAGCGAAGGAGCGACAATAGGTATCGGTAACAATTACCTACGAGTAGCGTAACTTCTACAGAATCGCGTGGCTCGGCAGAGTGACGCGTTTGGGCCCGCTACTAACTAAGGAGAGGCAGAAGCCGCCCCGCCTTCCCGGCCTCCCTTCCTGGCCGGAGCCTTGTTCACGGTTCTTCCGCGGCCGGAACCGGTTTTCTTACCGCCGCCGGTGATCTTATTGACGGTTGCCCAGGCGCGAGCTTCGGCCTGATCTTCGGGCACGCCGCGCTCGAGGTAGCCTTCCTCAATGTGTGCAGCCTGACGTTTCTGCTTGTTTGTGTACCTCGACTTGTCTCTTCTTGCCATGGCGATCTTCTCTTAGTTTCCTAGGCTGCCTATTGCGCGTTACTCTCTCCGGAACGTCTTCGCAGCGGCATCCCGCTCTCCAGCGCATTCAGAAGATGGTCCTCGGGGATCCTCCGGAATCATTGAAAACCCGTTGCCGGAAACCCAGCCATTCCTGGACTGGGTCCCGGCAGGCGAACGAACTACGCATCTACCACCATCGCCATGAGCTTCGACCCCATCCCATAATGAGACTAACGGCGAATACGATCAGGAAGAGCCAAAATAGGGTTTGAGCGATCCCCGCGGCGCCGGCGGCGATCCCTCCAAAACCGAAAAGTGCGGCAATTAATGCAATGATTAAAAACAATGCGGCGTAACTTAGCATCTCGAAACCTCCTGCCCCCTTGGGGATAAATTGACTGATGTTCGGCTTTACCACAGCCTGGTCACATTACCAGCTCGGAAAAAACAAGCCTAACGCGACACGGCAATGACTGTGCCACGGCGGCTGCCGCAGTCTAAGTCACGGTTTGTGTTACTAAAGCTTATGCTTAAACCACCCCGTGAGGACGACACTGTCAGTAAGTATTACCGCAGGAGGCGTAAAGCTTACCGGCGTCGCGGGTTGCCCTATCTCTACCCTACCCTACCCTACCCTCAGCGAGGCATGCTATCCGGTAATCTTTACGTCCTCTCTGCAATATTTACATACCGGTATCAATGAATGCGCTTTGGTATCTATTTGATCCTGCAGTCTATTGGGTCACCGGTTAGCTGGGCACCCTTCGTGCGATGCGGTAAGTAGGAAGGTTCTGACCGAATCGTAAGTCGTGTGGGGATCAACGGACCGGACCTGAGCTAACGGGATCGTTTCAGGGCCTTCCTCTTATAGACAGAGTATGCCTGCAAAGCAGGCTCATCAGAACGATTTTCCGTTCAGGAGTATGAATATGATGGCTAATCCTTCAAAGTATGGGCGTGACCCCAACGTCCCAGACCGCGATCTACCCCCGGTGACGGTGACCAGTGTAGAGAGCGTGGAATATGTGGCACCGAAACGCATCGCGTGGGGTGCGGTTTTTGCTGGCGTCGTGCTCGCGATTGGTATCCAAGTCTTGTTGAACATGTTGGGCACGGGGATTGGTGCAAGCACGATTGACCCACTGAGGGGCGACACGCCCAATGCCGAAGTCTTGGGTATGTCGGCAGCCGCGTGGTGGATCCTGTCGGGTCTTATTGCGCTCTTTGTCGGTGGGTGGACCGCCGCCCGGCTCGCGGGCATACCGCGCCAGGTAGACGGGATGCTCCATGGCTTACTGGCCTGGGCTCTCTCGACCTTGGTAGTCTTTTACTTTGTCGGGACCGTCGTGGGAAGCTTGATCGGTGGTACGTTCAATTTGATCAGCGGTGGCGTTGCAGCGGTGGCCCCCCAGGTAGCCGACGCCGTCGCATCGGAAGCGGATCTCTCCTGGGAGAACATTAGGCAGGAAGCGCGGCAGTTATTGCGTCAAACCGGCACCCCCGACCTACAGCCCGAGGCGCTGGAGCGGCGCGCGGAGCAAGCGTCCGGCGCGGCAATGAGCGATCAGGAAATCGACTCATTATTAGGCGGCTTGATCCGTCAAGGCGAAGCGGTAGCCTCCGAAGTAGATCGTGAGGAAGTCGTGAATGTCCTGATGGCGCGGACCGATATGAACCGCGCGGAGGCTACGCGCACCGTCGACAATTGGATTAGCACCTACGAGCGCGCCACGATCGAGGCAAATCAGCAAGCGCGCCAGGTGGCGGATACGACAGCCGATGCCGTATCGAAGGCGTCTATCTGGGGATTCCTGGCGCTACTCATCGGTGCCGCCGCAGCGGGTTGCGGCGGAATCATCGGCACCCCGCGAACGCCGGTCGTCGCACGGACGCCGATTGCTTCGTAAGGGTTTTACGTTCCCCCCAGAGTCGGGGGAACCCTCGGCTGCGGCGGGCGTCGTCGCGCATCGGTGAGGGATAAAACGGTATCAGCCATCGCGGTAACCGAGCTAGTGGAGGTATTGGAGCTTCTCCGTCAATCCGCCTAAATCTCCGACGCCGTCTTAGCAGCCGTCGTAGAACGCCTTGACATGGAGCTGATAGATGATTGCATCTTTGTGCCAGAGCGGATCGTCTCCAAAGGCCTCGGAGAGTTTGACGGGATTGCGAGCTTTTATGTAACTTCCATGAAGTAATCGAAGTCCTGCTCGCTCTGGAAAATGTGCGCCTTCACGCTGCTGAGATTGAGCTCAATGCAATTGCGCTCGATGCCCTCTCGCTGCTCCCGCATTAGCCGGTTAACGCCTTTCGGCTTCGCCGCAGCGGTTCGCGTCGCACCGAGCCGTTCGCGTGCGGGCTATTGCGCAAGGAGCTTATGAAGCTCTCGCACCAGGTGCGGATCGTTTGAGTACGGATGGGAGCGATCATCGATTCCCACCGTGCCCGACGTTCGGCCAGCGCCATCAACAGGCCTTGGTGCAAGGCTTCCGTGATCTGGTCGATGTCAAATGGATTCACGATGAGCGCGCCGTCTAGCTCCCGCGCGGCACCGGCGAAGCGGGAGAGAATCAGTACGCCTGGATCCTCGGGGTCTTGTGCCGCAACGTATTCCTTGGCGACGAGGTTCATGCCGTCGCGCAAGGGCGTCACGAGCCCGACTTGGCTCAAACGATAGAACCCCGCGAGCATCTTTTGCGACAAGGTCTTGTTGAGATAGCGAATGGGTGCCCAATCGAATTCCGCGTAGGTGCCATTGATGCGTCCTGCGGTCTGCTCGATCTGCTGACCCAGTTGGCGGTATTGCGCGACGTCGGTCCGCGAGCGCGGAGCGATTTGCAGCAGCGTGACGTGGGTGCGATGCTCCGGCCAGTTGGCGAGCAGCTTTTCGTAGGCCGTAAACCGGTTCGGTAGACCCTTGCTGGGGTCGAGGCGGTCGACACCAATGATCAAGTGTCGACCCGCTAGGCTCTGCTGCAAACGCCGTGTCTCGCGGGAGCTGGCTGCGCTGGCGGCCATGCGAGCGAATCGATTCGTATCGATGCCAATCGGGAAAACCGCGGCGCGTGAGTTGCGCCCAAAGGCCGTGAAGCGACCATCGGCTAAGAGTTTCCCCTCAGCCTTGTTGACGATGTAATACTGGAAGGCGCGTAGGTCTTGGTCCGTCTGAAAACCGACTAGGTCATACGTGCAGAGTGCCTCGACCAGCGTTTCGTGGCAGGGCAGGAGCTCTAGCACGGAGGCCGCGGAGAACGGCGTGTGAAAGAAGAAACCAATGCGGTTCCTGAGTCGCAACTGACGTAGCTCATTGCCGAAGGGGATGAGATGATAGTCATGCACCCAGACCAGATCATCGGCTTGCACGAGCGGTGCGAGCGCCTTTGCGAACGTGTTGTTGACCCGCAGATAGCCCTCAAAGTCCTTGCGGCGGAACTCCAATATCCCAAGGCGGTAATGGAACAGGGGCCACAGCGTGGTGTTGGAAAATCCGCTGTAGTAATGCGCGTGATCATCGTGGCCCAGATTGATCGTCGCATAGGTAACATGCCCCGAAGACACGATCTGCGGCGCTGTTGAGGTCTCCTCCGCTACCTCGCCACTCCATCCAAACCACAAGCCACCATAACGGCGCAAGGCATACCCCACGCCCAGTGCGAGCCCGCCGGCGCGGGCGCTGCGCTCGCGCGGTAGGATCACCCGGTTTGAGACGATCACCAGTTTCGCCAAAAGGCTTCCTCCCAAGTCTTGCTGAGCCGCATGGCCGAGACGATGAGGCCGACCATCGAGTAAGTCTGTGGATAGTTGCCCCAGAGCTCGCCTGTCGCGGGATCGATATCCTCGGAGAGCAGGCCGAGGTAGTTACGACACGAAAGCACATGCTCGAAGATCTCACGGGCCTCATCACGACGACCGATCGCGGCGAGCGCGTCGATGTACCACAGCGTACAGACGGCGAACGCGGTCTCCGGTAGACCGAAGTCGTCGGTTGCGGCATAGCGCAACAGATACCTGCCCTTCAACAAATGCCGCTCGACGGCCGCCACGGTTCCGAGGAAGCGGGGATCGGCGGCGGATACGAATCCGACTTCATGCAACAGCAACAGGCTCGCGTCGAGGTCCTTGCCGTCGAAGCTTTCTACGAAGCTCTGCTCCTCGCTGTTCCAGGCCCGCTCCAGGATCGTGCGGCGCAGCCGGTCAGCCTGCTCCCACCAATACACGCTACGTTCTGCTAGACCTAGGCGGGTCGCGATGCGCGCGAGCCGACTGCACGCCGCCCAGCACATGACGCTCGAAAAGGTGTGTACGCGGGTCCGCCCGCGATATTCCCAGAGGCTCGAGTCGGGCTCGAGTCCGAGCAACACCGCCTGATTGCCGAGCTTCTCGAGGATCTGAAACAGAGCGATGTCGCCGGGGCGTGGCAGGCGCTGATCAAAAAACATCTGCGCCGCCGCCATGACGACGCTGCCATAGGCGTCATGCTGGGCCTGCGCGGCCGCGGCATTGCCGACCCGAACCGGTCCCATGCCGCGGTAGCCGTCGAGGCCCTCGACGATGCACTCCTCGAGCGAGGTACCGGGCACGATCGGGTAGAGCGGCTTCAAGCGTCCTTCGGGCTCGAGCGCGGTGATGTTGGCGATGAACCGGATGTAGTTTTCCATCGTGCGGGTCGCGCCCAGGCGATTGAGCGCGTGCACGACGAAATATGCGTCGCGCGGCCAGCAGTAGCGGTAGTCCCAGTTGCGCTCTGTGTTGGGCGCCTCGGGAATAGAGGTGGTCAGAGCCGCGACGATTGCGCCGGTCTCGTCGAAGCTGCAGAGCTTGAGCGTGATTGCCGCGCGCAGCACCACGTCCTGCCACTCAAAGGGCACCGTAAGGTAGCGACACCAGTCATGCCAGTAGTCCACGGTCTGCTCGAGATAGTCCCGCACCATGACGTCGATCGCCTCGCTCGGCGAGTCATCCGGGCCGAGGACGAGATGGGCGGGAGTCTGTAAGGCGAACTTGACCTCCTCGGCGATGTAGGTCACCGAGACATCGGTGGTGATGCGCAGGGAAAGATCGGGCGAAAAAAAGCTCAGATGATTGCTCTCCAGCCTGCGCTCGGGCTCGACGGCGCCATAACCGAAGCGCGGCCTGGCGCGGATGCGGATCAGGCATGTCCCGCTCACGGGCTCGATCTTGCGCACGAGCATCGGCGGGCGCGCGATGCGGGCGTAGTGCTTGAACCGGGGCGCAAAATCGGTGATCCGGATCGTCGCGCCGGACGCGTCGGTGAGCGTGGTGACGAGGACGGCGGAATTGCCCCAATAGGACTGCTGAGTTGAGGCGAGTCCTTCAAGCTCGACGTCAAGGAAACCATCGGCCGCATCACCGCGGTCGCGCAGCAGACTGCAAAACACGGGATCTCCGTCAAGACGCGGATAACAACACCAGACATAGCGGCCGCGTTGATTGATCAAGGCCCCCAGCATGCAGTTGCCGATCACGGCGAGATTCAAGTCTTGCATGGGGCCTCCGCTGCGTGGGCCACCCCAGGCCCCGGTGGTAGGTGGGGGCGCGCGAGTAGACTTTCATCCATCACGGACCTCCTGGACATTGGTTATAAGTGGCATTACCAGCGCTTGTTCGATGAATCTTCGGATCTCCTCGACGCGGCGCTGCGAATTCACCTCGATGGTGAGGCGGTGTCCGTCGATCTTGATGGCTCCAAGCACCCTGTTTTCCCAGCCGCAGTACTGGGCATTACCACGCTTCAACCACGAAAAGTGGACAGTTACGAGATTCCCTTGCGCGTTTCGTACGGCATCGCTCCGCAGATTCTCGTCGGTCTCATCAAGGCAGAGGTGCTTGAGCGCATCGAAGGCTCCCTGCGGTGAGTGGATGTCGTAGACCAGTTTTTGCAGAGAGAGCGTATCGCTATCCGTATTTTGCAGCCCACTGCGCGCCAAGACATTTAGCACTCTTGCGTCCGAACGCTCGACGGTTTCGCGGAGAGTAGCACGACGAGCGCGCTCTTGTGAAATAGACCGGTTGTATCGAGCGAGGGACCCGGCACATGACACGCGCCGGTTCTGTCACCTCTAACGGCTGAGGCGGGCCACCAGAACACTTATCGACAGGTAGTTTACCGTGGAGCCGCCGACGCCACTAACGTAAAGTGCAAGCACAATAGCTCCAAACACAGGAAGGTTCTCGATGCAGTTCGCGTGAGCCCGCATCGAGCGCCGATACCAGTCCTCACCCTCGACCTGATTAGCCCGGAAATCGCGGATCGGAACTCGTCCGCTAAGAATTCGACTCCAGGGATACACCCCAACAGTTGAAAGTAGCAAAAGCACTGTCCACGCCGCGAACCCGAGCAACATCCACATCGGTACCGTCATAGATGAGCCTCCCATTTCAGATGTGGCCATAAACGTTTGACATGAGCGGCACACAACGGCGGCACGGCGCCAGACGGAGCGCACCATTGTGCCCCGCCGTTGTGTGTCCGTTCGATGGAAGGGTTAGGGTACATTCTCGCGCACACTTCGACTCAGCTGCTTTCGATGCGAACCAGCTTCATGCGCCCGGAGGCACCGCTTTTGATGGAAACGGCGGACTTTCGGCAGGCGAAGTGCTTGGCGACCAATGCAATGAGTTCTTCGTTGGCCCTTCCGTCTATGGGCGGTGACTTGAGTTGAGCAAGCCATACGTCGGGGCTTGTTTCCTCCAGGACGCTGATGCGCGCGCTGGGCTTGACCTTCACCTGAATCACCTTGACGGTGCTCGTGCCTGTGCTCAACGCGCTCTCCGCTACAAGACAATTGGGGCCGACACTCTGTGTGCCCTAACTGTTATGCGAACAGAACATCATTCCATCTATCTCTTCCCGCAATAGTCTGGTCGTAGCCCAAAAAGAGAATAGGCAGTAGCCGACCCTTTCCGGCCAAACGCGAATGGTTAGCGCTTTTCCGCTAAGCGGACACACGCAAGCAGTTCAATCTTGGCGAGCTTATCCTGGCTCACGCCCTGAAAATCGCGTGATCGGATAGTTTTCGCGCACCACAGACCCCTCCGCTGTTTCTGTGCGTTCCGCCGCTAAACACCGGTACCCTCATGACGGATTTACAACGCGGTCCTGGAACAGAATGCTTCCGGTGCTTTTATCGCGGATCAGGTATACGAACGGGTGATCGGCGCGGAACGTGGCCCGCGGCGGGCGCCCTGGACTTCCTTCCTGAGGGTGCCGAACGCAGGGTGCAGCCGCCCCTGATCGAGTGAGAAGTGCATGGTCTTGGCCATCTGCGTCGCGGTCTCGCCACGAGTGCCAGCGTAGGTCATGGCGAGCACGTTGGAGATACTGTAAGGCGAGAAGAACAGGGTGCCGTCCTGTTGGGCCAGCCGACCATACAAGTCGAGGGCGAAGGTGTTGCTGTCATTAGATTGCCTAGCTGTAGCTTTTGTTGGATGGCCTTGGAGCCTAGGCTATTTCCCGACGCAAAACGTAGAAAAAATTTCACCTAAAAGCTCTTCGCTAGTAAAATCGCCGGTGATTTCACTTAAGGCTTGCTGGGCCAGGCGCAGGTGTTCCGCCACGAGCTCCGGTCCGCGCGCGGCGAGGAACGCCTCTTGGGCGTCTTGTACGCACGCCTGTACCCGCCGCAGGGCATCCACATGGCGCTTGCGCGCACTGAAGGCACCGGCGGAAGCTTCATGGTAATCCACGCAGCTCTTTAAATACTGCTCGAGGAGCTCCACGCCGGCGCCCGTCTTCGCCGAGAGATAGACCGCATCACCGCCGGGCACAGCGAGCGCAGCTGGCTCCACGCCGATGAGGTCGATCTTGTTGTGTACCCACGTCAGGCGCGCACCCGCGGGAAGCCCCTCGATTGGATCGCCGGGATCGCGGGCTCCGGGATCGCTCGCGTCAAGCACGAAGAGCACGTGATCTGCTTGGGCGACCACCGTGCGGGTGCGCCGGATCCCCTCACTTTCAACCGGGTCGGACGTGGCGCGCAAGCCCGCAGTATCGGTGAAATGGAACGGCATCCCGCCGAGGCTGATCTCGACGTGGATCGCATCGCGCGTGGTGCCGGCCACGGCAGTCACGATCGCGCAATCTTCGCGCGCCAAGCGATTCAAGAGACTCGATTTGCCGACATTCGGGGGGCCTGCGATCACTACCCGCACACCATCGGTGAGCATTCGCCCGAGTGTCGCCTGCGTGATCAGCCTGGCGGTCGCACTGAGGGCGCCCTCCAGTTGTTCGCCCAAACCCGCCGAATCCACTGCGTCGATCTCCTCCTCGGGGAAATCGAGTATCCCTTCTAGATGTACCCGTACCGCGACGAGCTGCCCGAGGATCTCGCGCACGCGCGCCGAGAACTCCCCTTCCAAGGAGCGTAGAGCGGCGCGCGCGGTTTCGGCCGTCGCGCTATCGATGAGATCCGCGATGGCCTCGGCTTGAGTGAGATCAAGTTTGCCGTTCAGGAAAGCGCGTTCCGAAAATTCTCCGGGGTGCGCCAGCCGGGCACCGAGGCTCGATACCCTTTGCAGCAGCAGGTCCAGCACCACTGGGCTGCCATGAGCATGCAATTCTAAAACGTCTTCGCCGGTATAAGAATGCGGTGCTTCGTAAAGCAGAGCGATCCCTTGATCCAGCGTTTCGCCGTCAGTCCCCACAAAGCACGCATAGGTCGCGACGCGCGGCGAGAGTGGCCGGCGAATGATGTTATCGGCAATTACGCGGGCCAATGGCCCCGAGATACGCACAATCCCGACACCTCCCCGTCCGGGCGGGGAGGCGATGGCGGTTATGGTATCCCGTTCAGGGGCTACCACGTGGCAAGGCCAGCACGAACATGACTGGCGGCAGTCTCAATACCGAAAGCGCACGAAGACTAACGGGAACCGCCCGTCGCACAGGCATGCTCCGGCGCGCTTCTAACCTGCCTTAGCCGGGTGTGCCGCTTCGCCATATTGCTTGTTGATCAACCATTGCTGGCCGATCGACAGTACGTTGTTTGCAAGCCAATAGAGGACCAACCCCGAAGGGAAAAACGAGAAAAAAACAGTAAGCACGATGGGCAGAAGCTGCATGACTTTCTGCTGCATGGGGTCGATTGGAGTCGGATTAAGCTTATATTGTATAAGCATAGTGGCACCCATTAGCACCGGTAGAACAAAAAACGGATCGGGTGCAGACAGGTCTTTTATCCAGAACCCGAACGGCGCTTGGCGTAATTCCACGCTTTCAAGCAACACCCAGTATAAAGCGATAAAGACCGGGATCTGCACGAGGATTGGCAGGCAGCCACCAAAGGGATTGACCTTCTCTTCTTTGTAAAGCTCCATGACGGCTTGATTCATTTTCATGCGGTCGTCTTCGTGACGCTCGCGCAGTGCCTGCAAGCGGGGCTGGAGCTTCTTCATCTTCGCCATCGAGCGATAGCTTGCCGCGGATAATTGAAAGAACATCACTTTCAAAATGACCGTCACACCCACGATGGCCCAACCCCAGTTGCCGGTGAAGCGGTGAAGCTGCTCCAACAACCAAAAAATCGGCTTACCTATGAACCATAGCACGCCGTAGTCCACCGTGAGCTCAAGCCCGGGAGCAATCTTCTCGAGGCTGTGCTGAAGCTTTGGGCCTAAGAAAATCCTCATGTCGATCGCATCATCTGCCCCGGAGGGGACGGTCACTTCCGGCCCATAGAGGCCGATCAGATAGCGTTTCCCGTCGTCCAAAATCTTCGAATAATAGTGGAAAATCTCCTTAGGATCGGGAACTAGCGCAACGACGAAATAGTGCTGCAGCATCGCTGCCCAACCGTTAGCGACATCGCGTTCTATAGGCTTTTCCTGCATGTCATCGAAATCGATCTTCTCGTAAGGCTTTTCCGGGCTCGAGATGGCGGCCCCAGTATAGGTATAAATAAAACCGGCCCTCGACTCTGAATGGCTGCGCTGAAGCTGGCCATAAACGCGGCCGGCCCAAGGGTTGGGTCCCTCGTTTGCAATTTCATAGCGCAGGTTGACGAGATAGCTACCGCGCTCGAACGTGTAGATCTTCCGTACCGTAAGTCCTTGCACCGGACCCCAGGTAAATACGACTTTTAGCGAATTCTTGGCGTTTTCCAAGTCGTAAGCGCTTTGCTCGCTCCGATATTCGCTGTGATGATCCGGGGCAACATCCGCGCTTCTTAACCCTCCTTGCACAACGAACGTTAGCGATTCGCTCCGGTCAAGTAAAACAAACGGTTTATCAGAGGCGTCCACGGACACGGGAAATTCAAGCAGCTTCGCTTTTTCGATGACCGCGCCGATCTTGTTAATGTTGAGATCCAGGACATCGGTTCTGACCCGGACGTACGAATCCTCCTTGCCTTCCGGCTCGGCCTCTTCATCGGAAACCGCTGCGCTAGCCTCCTTACCGTGCTCTATGGTGGGAATGTCGGCCTCCTTAGGTGCCGTAGTCTCACCGGTTGTTGATCGTGGCCATGGGGATTCGAGGCTACCGTAATCACGCTGCCAGGCCTGCCAAATAAGCAGGGAAATAATACATAGCCCTGCGATCATCAGTAATCTAACGTTATCCATCTATCCTAACCCTTAGCACGTGGTACCGGATCAACCCCTCCGGGGTGAAACGGATGACAATTGCATATACGTTTTATAGTCAAGCGAAGTCCCCGCGCTATACCATGTAATGCGATTGCCTCGGCGGCATATTGCGAACAACTCGGGTGGAAGCGGCAGTGCCGCCCCATGAACGGGCTCACGACCCTCGTGTAGAGGCTAATGACGGAAATCAAAACTCTCTGCATCGCGCGACACGAGCCCAATGGAAGTCAAGTAGATCACGGAACTGCATCCCGGTGAGCTCGCACGCGGGTTTACGAACTATGACTAGCGTATCGAAGCCGGCAGCAAGCTTTGGCTTGTGGTGGCGGAAGAACTCACGCACACGTCGTTTTAATCGATTCCTCTTTACCGCAAGGCGAACCTGTTTTTTCGGAACTGCTATACCCAACCTGGCTCGGGTCAATCCATTGCGGCACCTAAGCACCATTACGTAGCGGTCGCTAGATTTGCATCGAGCCGAAACAAGGCGTTGGAAATCCCGACGCTCTTTGACTCTATCGTCCGCAGAAAAGGATACTAGGGCCCTCGCTTGCTTATTAGTTAGGCCGTCAATCGCTTGCGGCCTTTTGCACGCCTGGCCTTGATCACTGACCGCCCGGCCTTGGTTCTTATCCGAGCACGGAAACCATGCGTCCTCTTACGCTTGATTTTGCTCGGTTGGTAAGTACGTTTCATGACAAAGTACCAGGGATAACTGGCATGCAAAATAAGCGTGAGATGTTGTACGAATAAGCTTGGTCTGTCAAATCATGATGGTTTCTCCTCATAAAGATAAAGCCACCGCGGGCTGGCTAGGTACCATGAATCGGGTATAAACTTTTCAGCATCCTACTCGTTTCTATAACACATCATATAGAGGAAGGTTCTATGGGGGGATCTCTGTGGCAACACTGCCTCGCCAAACTAGAGTGCGAATTACCACCACAACAATTCAGCACCTGGATTAGACCTCTCCATGCGGTGGAAGAGGGCCAAAATCTCAAGTTGCTAGCCCCCAACCGGTTCGTACTTGAGTGGATCAAGGACAGGTACCTTGAGCGGATAATAGACCTCGTCACTCATCTTCCAGAAGCCCAGGGCGTGAAGGTCTACCTCTCGGTCGGGAGCCATTCGGGGCGGACCTTGGCAGGTAAAATGCCGCATTATTTGCCCAAGAGTAGCAACCCGGATGCCCCGATTAACCGTGGACTAAAACCAGGCTTTACCTTCGAGACCTTCGTCGAGGGCAAATCCAACCAGCTTGCGCGAGCCGCGTCCCTGCAGGTCGCCGAGAATCCAGGAGCCGCATATAATCCACTTTTTATCTGCGGTGGGGTTGGGCTCGGCAAGACGCACTGCATGCATGCAGTCGGAAACATGATTTGCCGGATCCGCCCAAATGCGAATGTTGTATACCTGCACTCCGAACGCTTCGTCGCAGATATGGTAAAGGCACTGCAACACAACACGATCAACGACTTCAAGCGTTTCTATCGATCCGTCGATGCCTTGCTAATCGATGATATTCAGTTTTTTGCGGGCAAGGAGCGCTCTCAGGAGGAGTTCTTCCATACCTTCAATGCTCTGCTCGAAGGTCAACAACAAATTGTTCTAACGTGTGATCGTTACCCGAAAGAGGTCCAAGGCGTCGAGGAACGACTAAAATCGCGCTTTGGATGGGGTCTTATGGTTGCCATTGAACCCCCGGAACTAGAAACCCGCGTTGCAATTCTAATGATCAAGGCTGAATTGGCTCGAATCGTGCTTTCTTACGAGGTTGCTTTTTTTATCGGGAAGCGCTTTCGCTCCAATGTGAGGGAGTTGGAAGGCGCGCTGCATCGTGTCATTGCAAACTCTCAATTCACCGGACGACCCATAACTCTCGAATTCGCAAAGGATGCCTTAAAAGACCTACTTGCGTTAAACGACAAACTGGTAACGATCGATAGCATCCAAAAAACCGTAGCGGACTTTTACAAAACACGCGTGTCCGACCTAGTATCGCACCGCCGCAATCGCTCTATCGCGCGTCCTCGGCAAATCGCGATCGCATTATCCAAAGACTTGACTAATCATAGCCTTCCGGAGATCGGCGATGCTTTTGGAGGTAGAGATCACACCACCGTTCTGCATGCGTGCCGAAAAGTATCCGAATTACGCAAGCTCGAACAACGCTTTGACGACGATTACTTAACACTTTATAGGATCCTGACCACATGATGTGAATTCCCTGTGAACAATCCCATACGCATGATCCCCATTTCATCTTGTTCATCTTTTATCCACAGAAAGTACGCTCTGTTACTACCTAAATATCCACCAAAAGCTACGCATTTAAGCTCCTGTTTATTAGACCAAGCTTTAGATCGATGCAGTTAAACTGCTTTGCACTAATAGCGAAATTAATACAAGCCTATGAAATTATCTATTGAGCGTGAGAGGCTCCTTTCGCCGTTGCAAAAGTTAAGTGGGATCCTGGATCGAAATCAATCCACCCCCATTCTGGGCCATGTGTTGGTGTCGGCACGCGAAGATTCTGTGTCATGCTCCGCGACCGACATGGAAGTGGAGCTTGTCGTTGTTGTCGAGCAAGGTGCGGCGGAGGCCGGTGAGATAACCCTTCCGGGAAGGAAGCTATTAGACATCTGTCGGGCGCTGCCGTCCGCGTCACGAATCGATATTTCTTGCCAAAGTGGTCAGGCCGTCATTCGTTCCGGTAGAAGCCGTTTTACGCTGCAAACACTGCCGGCAGCCGAGTTCCCAAGCTTTACCGCGTTTTCTCCGCGAGTGACCTTCGATATTACAAGCCGACAATTACGGGCACTTCTTGAAGAAACTCATTTTGCTATGGCCCAGCAGGATGTCAGATATTATTTAAACGGCCTCTTAATCGAGATTGGCCCGGGCAGGATCCGGGCGGTAGCCACGGATGGGCATCGGCTAGCCCTCAAAGACATACCAGCAAGTCCTGCTGTAGTGGAACCGATGCAAATTATTGTACCTAGAAAAGCGGTTATTGAATTGCTCAAGATGCTGGATGGGGACGACGGCGAAGCCAGCCTATCGATTAGCGATAACCACTTTCAGGTACAAGGAGTGAATGGCACGTTTACTTCCAAACTTATTGATGGGCGATATCCAGACTACGAGAGGGTGTTACCGCATAACACAAACAAGATCGTGATCGCCGATCGGGAGTTGCTGCGACAGGGTCTGGCGCGAAGCGCTATCTTATGTACCGACCGTTTCAAGGGCGTACGTATTTCGCTCGATCGAGATACATTACGCTCATGCGGTCAAAATGCGGAGCGGGAGGAATCGGAAGAACAGATCGAGGTTAGCTACAACGATGACTTTCTGGAAGTAGGTTTTAACATTATCTATTTGATCGATGCGCTTGCGGCGATTAAAACGTCCCAGGTACGGCTTGAATTTAAGGATACGGGTAGCAGTTGTGTGATTAGGCCGGACGGGGATTCGACGAACCTCTATGTTGTTATGCCTATGCGAATTTGAAAGGTGTGTTTTCTTAAGGCTTGCTGTGTGAATATGGTTTAGACGTTTCACGTGGAACATAGGCGGCTGTGGTAAACTTTATTCTTACAGCACCCCGGACCCAGCATGCAAAGCTCCGCACGATACGATTCCTCCAATATCAAGGTTCTAAAGGGATTAGATGCCGTCCGAAAACGGCCAGGGATGTACATCGGTGACACCGATGATGGTATGGGTCTCCACCATATGGTCTTCGAGGTGGTAGACAATAGTATCGATGAGGCACTAGCAGGCTACTGCACGGAAATTAATGTCCGTGTTCATAGTGATGGATCGGTTACGGTTAAGGATAACGGCCGTGGTATCCCGGTCGACCTCCATGTCGAAGAGGGACGCTCAGCGGCCGAAGTCATAATGACGACCCTTCACGCGGGCGGTAAATTTGATGACGACTCTTACAAGATCGCAGGCGGCTTGCACGGCGTAGGCGTATCGGTTGTTAATGCGCTGTCGGAGTCCTTGAATTTAACGATTAATCGCGATCGGCAATGCTTTTATCAAGAATACGCGGATGGCGAGCCAAGAGCCCCAATTCGAGTCCTTGGAAGTGCTATACACCGCGGCACGGAAATAAGATTTAAACCAAGCCCAAAGGTATTCTCAAATATAGAGTTTCACTATGATATTTTAGCTAAGAGGTTACGTGAGCTGTCGTTCCTTAATTCCGGTGTCAAGATCGATTTGATAGATGAGTGCACGGGGCGAAGGGATATTTTCGAATATAAAGGAGGAATTTCTGCGTTTGTTGAGCATTTAAACAAGAAAAAGACACCCTTGCATGCGAGCGTTATTACTATCGCTGTTGCCCGTGAGGGCATCGAGGTGGCCATCGCGATGCAATGGAACGATTCCTATCAAGAGAATATCTTTTGTTTTACCAACACCATTCCGCAGCGCGATGGAGGTACTCACCTTGCGGGGTTTAAAGCAGGGATTACACGCACCTTTAACCAATACATGGAGCGGCAGGGGATCCTTCAAAAAAGCAAGATTCTGGTCACGGGTGACGATGTCCGCGAGGGCCTAACCGCCGTCCTCTCTGTAAAGCTCCGCGATCCGAAGTTTTCTTCGCAAACCAAGGATAAGTTGGTGTCGAGTGAGGTAAAAGGTGTCGTGGAAAGCGTCGTAGCCGACAAGCTCGATGAGTTTCTGTTGGAGCAGCCAAATGAGGCGAGGGTCATCACCGATAAAATTGTTGATGCTGCCCGCGCGCGCGAAGCGGCCCGTAAAGCTAGAGAGCTAACCAGGCGCAAGACGGCATTGGATATCGCTGGCTTACCGGGGAAACTTGCCGATTGCCAAGAAAAGGACCCAAAACAATCAGAGATCTTTCTGGTCGAGGGTGATTCCGCTGGCGGATCGGCGAAGCAGGCCAGAGATCGGCGTTTTCAGGCTATCCTTCCGCTTAAAGGAAAGATACTCAATGTTGAGAAAGCTCGGTTCGACAAGATGTTGGCATCGGCCGAGGTGGGCACACTGATCATGGCCCTAGGGTGTGGGATCGGCCGAGAAGAATATAACCCGGACAGACTTCGCTATCATCGGATCATCATCATGACGGACGCCGATATCGACGGCTCGCATATCCGGACCTTGTTACTCACGTTTTTCTATAGGCAGATGTTTGATTTAGTGGAGCGGGGGCACGTGTATATCGCTCAACCGCCGCTTTATAGGGTGAAGAAGGGAAAGCAGGAGCAATACATAAAAGACGAGCGATCGTTTCTGAACTATTTGCTAATGAACGGGTTACGCGACGCGCGGTTCTACACATCGGATTCTGCTTTCAGATCAGACGACGTCCATCGAATCGGGCAGGATTACCTCGTCTGGCGTGAGTTGCTTAACCGCTTACAGAGATCACATAACGAGGAAATACTGAAGGGCATCGGAGACATTCCGCTGCTGAGTAGCGAAGAGCTTTCCGACCCAGAATCGCTCGCCATCTGGTGCGCACGTCTCGATCAACGGCTACAGCGAACAGACCCACAAGGGACATGTAATACCCAATACGACCTGGGACCCGACCGGCCTGCGAGAGTCATCACCAAGAAGATCAGGCATGGCATCGAAGCTACCGATATCTACACGCAAGATTTCTTTAACTCCAGCGAGTACCACCGGCTCGTAGAGCTATCCGTGCACCTTAGTGCAGGTTTGGCGAACGGCGCAAGGGTAGAAATAGGCGGTAAGTCATATCCGATCGGCAGCGTTAGAGAGGGGTTTGAGCGTATTTTGGAAGAATTTCGCGACGGGTTGCAGATCCAACGCTACAAAGGTCTCGGTGAAATGAACCCGGAGCAATTGTGGGAAACCACCATGCATTCTGAGTCACGGAGCCTATTGCAAGTGCGCATCGAGGATGCGGTCGCCGCAGATGAGATTTTCACGACGCTGATGGGTGACCAAGTTGAACCGCGACGCGACTTTATCGAAGTCAACGCTCTTTCCGTGGGCAACCTAGATACCTAAGCGCGAGATAGCAAGAACACCGGTGCTAAGCGTTGCCATCGATAAGCACCGCTTTTATCGGTACGCGCGCGGCAACCCACACATCGACTCGCCTCACCCCCTCGGTACGTAATAAAACCGCGAGCTCGCGGGCTGTGTGGCCTGTCGTCATTACGTCGTCGACCAGGGCGACGTGGTGATATCGCACAGGTTGGTTTAACCGAAACGCGCGACGCACGTTGCGGCGTCGCGCTTTAGCCGCTAGGCTAGCCTGTGGAATCGTCTTTCGAGTCCGGACGGCCGCGTCGTGCAGCAACGGGATCCCGAGGCATTCGGCGAGGGGCTTAGCGAGTTCAACTGCTTGGTTATAGCCGCGGTTGAAGAGGCGTTTCCAGTGCAGGGGAATGGGAATCAAGCACTCGGGCAAGTCGGTCTGTAAGCGCGCAATCTGTTGATACATTAGACGCGCAACGAGTTCCGCGTAAGCGAGGCGTTGCGAGAACTTGATCGCTTTGATCAGCATATCGACAGGGAAGGCATAGTGATACGGAGCGAAGCACAGTCCAAAGGGCGGCGGGTGTTGTAGGCAGGTACCGCAGATCGTATTCACCGGTAACGGGAGAGCACAGGTGCGGCATGCGTTTGTATTCGCCGGCAGGGCCTCGGAACAAGCTTGGCAGAGGAAGCCTATTGAGCGGATCCGAGCATCGCAAAGGACACAGTGCATGGGCTATCCGTTAATCGGCAAGGGCGCGCGTACCGGTTTAATAACGTGGCTAATGAAGACACACTTAACACCATGATGAACGCGCGTACAAGGGGCTCTTTGTTTTCCGATCCGGCTCTGAAACTCCGAGAGCTTAGGCATGATTGGAAAACAACAGAGGCTATATATTTATATAGTCTTCCATTTTCGGATCTTCTGTTTCGAGCGCAAAGCGTTCATCGGCGACATTTTAAGTCCAATACTGTTCAGCTCAGCACATTGCTTAATATCAAGGCCGGGGGTTGTCCGGAAGACTGCGCGTATTGCCCGCAGAGCGCGCGCTACGTCACTTCGGTAAAAGCCGCACGCATGCTTGATGTTGCCATGGTCACGGAGGCGGCCGAAAAGGCTAAACGCGAAGGGGCGACAAGGTTTTGCATGGGGGCCGCTTGGCGTAGCCCGCGTCGGGATGATCTGGAGCGCGTGCTTGAAATGGTGAGTGCGGTCAAGTGCCTCGGCTTGGAAACATGCGCGACGCTGGGCATGTTAACGGCGGAACAAGCCGAGGCGCTAAAAGACGCAGGGCTCGATTATTACAACCACAACCTCGATACCTCCTCCGCGTACTACCCTCGAATTATCACTACACGAACGTATGAGGACAGGTTGCGCACCCTCCGGCATGTGAGAGCCGCAGGGATGCGGGTATGTTGCGGTGGGATCATCGGTCTGGGCGAGAGCCGTCGCGATCGCTGTTCTTTATTGATGACCCTCGCCAACCTTCCTGAACATCCCGAAAGCGTGCCGATCAATCTTTTGGTGCGGGTTGAGGGAACGCCGCTGGGCGCTACCGAGATCCCGGATCCCTTCGAGATGGTGCGCACCATTGCGCTCGCGCGCATCTTAATGCCCGCATCCTACGTAAGGTTATCGGCCGGCAGGAGCAGCATGTCGGATGAGCTGCAAGCCCTTTGTTTTCTTGCCGGAGCTAACTCTGTGTTTTATGGAGAGCAGCTCTTGACGACGGAGAATCCCGCGGCAGCTCATGATCGGCGGCTATTTCACCGCCTCGGGATAACGCCAGCTTGAACTCTTCGGTCTTATACGTACGAAATGTTGGTCGTAACAATGTTTGGCTTCGGTCCTCTTGCAGCCGGTTCCGGATAAAGCAAGGATATCGAGGGCGAAGAAAGTAAGCATGAAGAAGAAATGCAAGGATGGCAGCACTGAATAGCGATGCTAACGCGCCAGCGTTCGACACAGTCCTGCTTGCTGGACTGCAACACCTCAAAGAGCACTATCAATATCGCACACGCTGGGTTAAAGAAGCCGCAGAAGGTCCGGAGATCGAAGTCGAAGGTCGTCGCTATGTCGATTTCTCCAGCAACGATTATCTCGGTTTAAGCGGCGACCCGCGCGTTGTTACCGCGTTTCGGCGTGGTTTGGGGCGCTATGGCGCCGGGGCCGGGGCGTCGCATCTGGTCTCGGGTCATTGTCAGCCTCATCACGCGCTGGAAGTGGAATTGGCAGCGTTTACCGGCCGGCCCAGGGCGCTGCTATTCTCGACAGGCTATCTGGCGAACCTCGGGATCGCCAGCGCGTTGTTTCGGCGAAACGATACCGTGATCCAGGATCGGGCCAACCATGCCTCGCTGGTCGATGCGGCGATCCTCGCGCACGCACGCCTGGTGCGTTATCCCCATCGCGATATCGGGGCGCTTGAACGCCTGCTTTCAAAGGGCCGGGGCGGGAGCACCTATGTCGTGACCGATGCTGTTTTTAGCATGGACGGGGGCCTCGCACCTTTGGTCGAAATCGCCGCCTTGTGCGCGCGGCACGAAGCGGTGTTGGTGGTTGATGATGCGCATGGGTTCGGCGTGTTGGGAGCGGATGGGGCGGGCGCCTTGAATCAGCTCGGGCTTGGGCTTCAGGAGGCGCCGATCCTCATGGCCACCTGCGGTAAGGCATTGGGCGTATTCGGGGCGTTTGTGGCGGGTTCGGAGCCCCTCATCGAAACACTCATTCAGCGTGCCCGGAGTTATATTTACACCACGGCGATGCCGCCAGCGATGGCCGAAGCAGTGCGCGAAAGCCTCGCGTTGCTGCGTCTCGAGGGGTGGCGTAGGACGCATTTGCAGACGCTCATCGAACACTTCAGGGCTGGGGCGCGACGCCTTGGGGTAAAGCTTGGCGACTCCCGTACACCGATCCAGCCGGTCATTATAGGTCACAGCCGCACGACCTTGGAGGTGGCGGCATTTCTGCGGCGCAACGGATACTACGTCGTCGCTTTCCGGCCACCAACGGTGCCGAAGGGTACGGCCCGATTGCGGATCACCCTCACGGCAAATCACACGCCAGCGCATGTCAATGGGTTACTGGCGACGCTCACCGAGATCCCATGCGCTGTTTCATAGAACGGCGAGGGCAGGGTATCCCGCTGCTCTTCATTCACGGGCGGGGATTCACCGGCTCGATCTGGGACGAATTCATCGGGGGCTAACACAGGCTCTGAGCAGGATGGAGACCACCGCGTCAGCTATACTACGAGACCGCGATCCCTTAACTCCGGTTCGTGTTGCCGATCCTCTGATGCGCTTGTCTCCGCGTTTATGCACCTACGTCATCGCTGGCGCGGGGCATGTGCCTTTTGTCTCGCATCAATACGAGACCCGGCGGGTGTTGCGAGAGTTGTTTTGATGCCAACAACCTTTCCGGACGCCTATCGGCTTGATAAAAAGCGCTTGGCGGCCGCGTTTAATCGCGCGGCGCCGAGCTATGACCGGCACGCCGTGTTACAGCAAACCGTGGCCATGCGCATGCTGGAGCGTCTAGCGCTAGTAAAGATTACTCCCAGGAGGGTGCTGGATGCGGGCGCTGGCACGGGTTACGCCGCGGGCTTTTTGCGCCGCACCTATCGGCCCGAGGCGCTTGTGGCCTTCGATATTGCCCACGGAATGCTGCGGCAGGCACGGAGGCATGCACCGAGTTTCTTATCGCGCCAGGTTTATCTTTGCGGCGATGTGGAACGCCTGCCCTTAGCCGCGGAAAGTATCGACCTCGCGTTCTCCAATCTCTCGCTGCAATGGTGCAACGATCTCGACCGGGTGCTCGAAGAATTCCGCCGGGTTCTGACTACCCAAGGGCTCTTGATGTTTTCGACCTTCGGGCCGGATACGCTCGGCGAGCTACGGGCAAGTTGGGCGAAGGTGGATAAGCGAATTCACGTTCATGGATTCGCCGATATGCACGACATCGGTGATGCGCTCATTCGCGCCGGCTTCAGTGGCCCGGTGCTGGACGTCGAGCGTTTCACGATGACCTACCCTGATGCCTATGCGCTGATGCGGGATCTGAAAACGATCGGGGCGGTTAACGCGGCGCAAGGCCGCCATCGCGGTCTCACCGGCAAAGGTCAATTGACAGCGCTTGTGAACGAATACGAACGCTTTCGCTGTCACGGCTTGCTACCGGCGACCTTCGAAGTCGTTTATGGGCATGCGTGGGTACCGGAAGCCGGGGTGCGGGCGCAGGACGGAAGCACGGTCGCGGCGTTTCCCATCGAACAGCTTAGAAGCGCTATCAAGGTGCGCTTACCGCACTGACTACGCCTCGGAAAGGGCGCGTCCAGACTGGCTATGAGAGAGGGGCTTTTCGTCACCGGAACCGATACCGGGGTGGGCAAGACCATCGTCGCGCTTGCTCTTATCGACGCATTGAAGGAGGCCGGTCTGCGCGTAGCGGGCATGAAACCGATCGCAACCGGCTGCGTGCGTACGGCCGAGGGACTCAAAAACGCGGATGGGCTCGCGCTCTTAGAGCGATCGAGCGTGCCCCTGCCGTACGCCAGCGTTAACCCTTACGCCTTAGAGCCTCCCGTAGCGCCGCACCTGGCTGCCGCTGTCGCGGATACGGGGATTTCACTGGGTGCGGTGAACGACGTTTATCGCCAGCTTCTCCAGCAGGTGGATTGCGTGGTCGTGGAAGGCATCGGCGGTTGGCGCGTACCTCTCAATCACCTGGCTTTCGTGTCGACGCTGGTGCGGTACCTAGGCCTTCCCGCGTTACTCGTCGTCGGCGTGCGGCTTGGATGCTTTAATCATGCACTGCTGACGGTCGAGGCGATCGAGAGAGACGAGGTGAAAATGCTCGGTTGGATTGCCAACCAGGTGGACGTGGATTATAGGTATGTAGAGGCCACCGTGACTAGCTTAGAGCGTTTCATCGAGGCGCCCTTGCTTGGGATGATCCCTTACCTTCGGCCGGGGGAGGAGCATACCGTCTCCTCGCTTTTAGGCGAGGTTGTACGGACCGTGCTAGAACGACAAACCGTGCCGCTATGACCCCTTCGATTCATCTCGGGACATGCTGGTTAGACTTCTATCTCCGCAACCATGACTTTCCGAAGGCCTATTCAAAAATCGCCGCATAATGTACTTTGTTAATTGCAAAGAAGTCACGTTGGAAGACTCTAATAGCCAGCGGCTTTCGACCACGAACGACTTGAAACTCATCTGACGTCGCTCGTCACTGGCAGGGGGATCGGAATCTGCCAATGCCTAGGCGTCTTGTACTTTCCGATCCGGATGGGTTCGCTTGGTGACGAGGCCGCGCGGCGGCCATTTACGCGCGCGTTTGGTTGCTGGCGACACATGAAGAGGAGACGAACATGCCTCACGTCAACTTTGGCACAAAAGAGGAACCCGGTTTCGAACTCAAGGAGAGTCCCGACTTGATCGCGGTGCGAACTCGCAGTCGCCGATCGGTGGTGGGGGTGGGGCCGGTGTCTCAGCCGAGCGCCGCCGAAGTGAGCGATGGAACACTGGTGGCGAGCTTCCCCGATGCGGGGGTGGAAGTCTATCGTGTCCCCACCACCCGCCGATCCGTGGACAAACGTAAGTTGGCATTGCGCGCGATGCCGGACGTGCGGTTCGCTGGGTCGGTCCTCGTTCAACCCAAGACTGGAAAGCCGGTGCTCTATAGCGAGAACATCTATATCCGGTTCAAGGAGACCGTCGATCCCGACGACTGCGAGACGATCCTTCGCGAGGCTGGACTGACAATTAAGGAGCGGCTGGAATTCGCGACCAACGCGTACTTCGTAGCTGCTCCGGAAGGGACCGGACAGAAAGTGTTCGACGTCGCTTCGGATCTGTTGAAGCGAAAGGATGTCATCTATTGTCACCCGGAACTGCTCGAGACGCGGGCGCTCAAGGGGATCTTTCCGCAGCAGTGGCACCTCAAACTGACGACCGTCGGCGGAGTGGCGATAAACGCCCATGCAAACGTCGAGGCGGCCCACACGATCGCCAAGGGGGCCGGGGTCACGATCGCGGTCATCGACGATGGCGTGGACATCGACCATCCCGAGTTCGGCGGGTCGGGCAAGATCGTCGCGCCGCGTGACGCGACACTCCAGACCGATGATCCGCGGCCGAAGGCAAACGCTGAAAAACACGGTACCGCGTGCGCCGGCGTCGCCAGTGGCATCGGCCTCGACGGCGCATCCGGCGTGGCACCATCGGCCAGGTTGATGCCGATCCGACTGGCATCCGCGCTCGGCTCCGTTCGCGAAGCCGAAGCGTTTCGGTGGGCGGCCGATAATGGGGCCGATGTCATTTCGTGCAGTTGGGGCCCAGAGGATGGAGCGTGGTGGGATCCCAGCGATCCCGCACACACCGCGCCCGTCCAGCTTCGGGCCAGCACGCGCGACGCCATCGACTATGCCGTCACGAATGGTCGTGGCGGGAAGGGATGCGTGATCCTGTTCGCAGCGGGGAACGGGAACGAGTCCGTCGAGTTCGACGGGTACGCGAGCTACGAGAAGGTGATCGCCGTGGCGGCGTGCAATGACCTGGGCAAGCGGAGCGTTTACAGCGACTTCGGCAAGGCCGTCTGGTGTGCCTTCCCCAGCAGCGATATCGGCCACGCCCCGTTCAATCATCCTGAACCGCTGACTGACGGGATCTGGACCACCGATCGGCTCGGCCAGCGAGGCTATAACCCGGGCGACCCGCAGTTCGGTGACGCCGCCGGAAAGTACACGAACAGCTTTGGCGGCACGTCTAGCTCGTGCCCGGGTGCGGCGGGTGTGGCGGCCCTGGTTCTGTCCGCGAACGCGACCCTGCGTTGGAACGAGGTCAAGGACATCCTTCGCCGAGCGTGCGACCGGATTGATCCGCAGGGTGGCGCCTACAGCGCCAGCGGGCACAGCAAGTTTTACGGTCACGGACGGCTGAACGCTGAGACCGCAGTCAAACTCGCGAAGCAAGCGGTCGGGAAGCTGGTCATCGTCAACAAGGTGCTCAATGAATCCATTCCGGATCTCGGCAGTGTGGAAGGGACTGTGGACGTTACGGAGACGACCCCCGTCGAAAAGCTCGCCATCTCCGTCCGGCTGCAACATACCTACATCGGGGATCTGGTGATCACTTGCCGTACCGCCCGCCGGCAGCGGACTTCCGAAGGTCGTCCTACACAATCGCTCCGGCGGCAGCCGGAACGATATCGACCGGCAGTACGACCCATCGAACACCCAGAGGTTGACCGCGTATTCCGGGATGAAGTGCAACGGAACCTGGACGGTGCGGGTCGAGGACAAGGCCGCGCAGGACTCAGGGACGCTGAATGGAAATTGGGTTGCACATGTTCCTGACAACGGCCCAACCGAGTGATGGGGGGGCCACCCCAAACGAGGCCCACGTTCCGGGACGAAGCACATCGAGGCGCGAGAAGTCGGCGGGCTCCAGCGCCCGTAAGAAGACGAAGCATTGACAGGCGGCAACGGCTCGTGGGGGGCGCGATCCGGATTGGGAAGCCCGTGCTTTGCCTTTGCGTCCGACGAGGAGCATGACGCCCCTCCATCGAAGATGAGCAACCGCCGGGGAATTATTTCAAACCGCGAGATTGAGCGCTGTTGCCGGGAGAAGATTATTTATGGCGCTAAGTGCGGATACCCAGCCGCATTTCAGCACCCCTGCCAATTTTATTTCTTCGATGAGCGAGGAGATCCCACTATTGTTTCGCGATGTGCTGTTTTACTGTGATGAGATGGGATTGATCGGCCGGAAGCCCTTTCGCTGAAATGCGATGATAGGCTGAACAGTTACCACGCTTCATCCTATCTACCCATTCCGGCTTCATCGGCCGGGAAGTCGATTCACCACTTGACATTGCAAGTCCGCCGGCTAGAATACCATCCATATGGATGGTATGTGGATGGTAGGAGCGTCGCGGAGGGTTTATGAGCGTGCAGGATCTGCGGTCGAAAGCAAGCGACAGCGAGAAGATTACGATTAATCTCGGGTTCATCGATCTGGGGCAGATTGACTTGTTGGTGCACGAACGAAGGGTTTTATTCCAACCGCACTGACTTCATCCGCACTGCGATACGCAACCAACTGACAACGCATGCCGAGGTAGTGAAACTGACCGTGGCCCGAAAGACCTTGGTTCTCGGCCTGCAGGATTTCAGCCGCGAGGATCCTGAGACCGTGCAGGCGGCCGGACAGAAGCTCCAGATCCAGGTCCTCGGTCTGGCCCGCATTGCCCAGGATGTGTCGCCCGAACTGGCCCGCGCCACCATCGATTCAGTCACCGTATTGGGTGCTTTGCACGCGAGTGCGGCAGTCAAGGTTGCCTTAGCCGATCGGATCCACTAATCAGCAGAGCGAGGTATGGGATATGAACGAGGCAATGCGCGCTGGGATGCTAAAGGCCACCCGCCTGATCCGCGCACGCGGGCTCCTCGAGGCCACCGTCACGATTCAACGCACGCTGCGGAGCATCGTCGCGCCGCACGCTGCGGCCGATTCCCCCGGTCCGACCACGGATGGGTCAATCGAGGGCACCTTTCGTGTCATTGATGCCGACTCCGTCGCTTCGCCTGGTAGTGCCGATGTACGCCAAAGACCTGTTCACGGGCCGTCCACACGCTTCCGCGCGCCGCGGCGTCCCCATTTCTGGGGTTCACGGGCCGTCCACACGGTTCCGCGCGCCGCGGCGTCCGCATTGCTGGGGAAACTACGAGCCGGCATCCCAGCCCGCCCCCGCTCCAGACCGAGCATGCGACGTGGTGCCCGGGGGGCGGTTCCTCACCGGGTCCTACACCAATCAGGCGGGAACTCGCGCCTACAAGCTGTACATTCCCAGTGGCTACCATGGGCAGACGCTGCCCTTAGTCGTTATGCTCCATGGCTGTACGCAGACCCCCGACGATTTCGCCGCCGGCACCGGCATGAATGTGCTCGCCGAAGAACACCAGTGCTTCGTGGTGTATCCTGCCCAGGCGCCTGCCGCCAATGGGTCGAAATGTTGGAATTGGTTCAATGCGGCTGACCAGCACCGCGACCAGGGAGAGCCATCCATCATTGCCGGTATCACCCGTCGAATCGTCGGCACCTACCCCGTCGACGCGCGGCGGGTCTACGTGGCTGGACTATCAGCCGGCGGGGCGATGGCCGCGATCATGGGGATGACCTACACCGATCTTTATGCGGCCGTCGGCATCCATTCCGGGCTTCCCTACGCTGTCGCCCACGATCTTCCTTCCGCCTAACCGCGATGAAGCAGGGCGCCTTCCTTCCGCCCTAACCGCGATGAAGCAGGGCGGGCCGGCCCCTGGCCGCCAGCGAGACGTCGGTGTTCCAGCGGCGGAGCGATGCTCGCTGGTCGTCCCAACAATCGTGTTCCACGGGGATCGGGATACAAAGGTACACCCCCGCAACGGCGACCAAGTGATCGCACAATGGACGACGATCCATGCCCGTGATGGGGCGCACAACAAGACAAGGGTGGATCCGCAGATAACCGTCCAGCGGGGTCAAGTGCCTGATGGCCATGCCTACACCCGCGCCATCTACCACGACGCGAGCGGGCAAGCCATCCTAGAGCAGTGGTGGGTCCACGGGGCCGGGCACGCGTGGTCGGGTGGGAGTTCCAGTGGCTCGTATACCGATCCTAAAGGGCCCGATGCGGCTAAGGAGATGATCCGCTTTTTTTATGAACACCCGCGCCGCGAGGCGCCAGAGCGAGCTTGCGCTGAACGTGGAGCAGATCCTTCTGGACATACAGCGCCGCAATAGGCCTCGTAGGCTGGACTGACAGGCGCAACAATCGAAGCCGAGCTTCGTCCATGCTTAGGCGTCACGAAGCTAGCCAGTCAGCCCAGCCACTAATGGAGGACATTCTACCAGCGGGTCCACGCAACGACACTAAGGTGCGTAATCCCCAACACGGGCGAAGCGGGGGATATCCCAGTCGGCAGTGCGATAGTCAGCCCCAGCACTGGCGCACCGCAGGCATCGTCTGCAGAATGCGAAGCGCCGGCGTGGGCTTCATCATCTGGAGCACCGTCGCTTCCAACCGCTCAATCGCCTGTTGAGCGGCCCGTTGTACCCCCGCCGCCAACTGCTCACCCGCATCCACTGAGCCCGCAGATCGGTCTAGGTGAACACCGTCCATGTTCGCGCACCTGGCAGCAAGAATTTATTTTTTATTGATCATTTCAGGATCCTGTGGTATACATAGCACAAGGTTTTGCAAATAACTGTTGACTTGTTGAACCAATTTATGAGAAAAAAGCAGGAGATTTTGTGCAGGGGACGGATGGCCCGTCGCAAGGTGGTTTTCACAGTTTCATGAGCAATATCAAAGATCTTGGGCCTCCATTGATCTTTATTTTTGTACTTCCTTTGTCAAGCGAGCAAGGTTATTCACGAAATTGATTGCTAAAGCGAAACGAGTCGTGTATTTTTGTCGTTGCGGAATTGCCACAATTTAATGCGCATTGAGTTGTATAGGTGCACGAATGGTGATTGCGTCCGCGCACGGTTACCCCTACGGTGTGGGCGCTCGTCAGGTCTTGGGGACGGAGTTACGAGAATGATGAAATTATTTTTCGCACTTTCTGGAATTGCGTTAAGCACAGTTGCAATGGCGCAATCGACTGGCATGCCGCCCTACACCCCTGATCCCGGCCCAGTGGCCGGGAATTGGGAAGCAGCGATAGCCGGCACGGGCTCATCGGACGAGAGCTTCGATAATACAGATTTTGCCGTCGCCGGCTCGATCGGATACTACCTGACCAAGAATATCCCACTCAGTTTCAGGCAAAGAGTCTTTTTTAGCGAGCGGAATGACAGCACCCAAATCGACGGTAGTTCGATATTTCAGGCTGCTTATCAGTGGGATCTTGCACGCTGGCAGCCATACCTCGGCTTGAACCTCGGCGGGCAATATGGTGCGGGTGTCACCGACGCCGGCCTCTGGGGTCCTGAAGGGGGCGTCAAATATTTCGTAAACGAGAGCACTTTTCTTTTTGGGAGCGTTGGTTACGAAATGGAGATCGATTCGTGCTGCAACGACGGGAGAATTCCCTACCAGCTCGGCGTTGGTTTCGACTTCTAGGCTAACGAATAGACACTATAGACGTTCCGGCCCGGCCGTTTGATCGGTTCTCGCGTTGAGATGCCGGGGCAACCCTACGAGGGAGGACATAGACAATGACTTCTGTAAAGAGATTCGCGATCCTGATGATCGCGGCGTTTACGCTAACCGGATGTGCATCGCGGCCGATGAATCAGCTCGGTAGCATAAAACCGTACGGCGAAGGCTTTAACGATGCCTTGGCGCAGGATTATATCGCGCTGTCCAACGCGGAGGCGTTGCAGGGCGACAACCGGGATGCTGATACCTACGCGCAGCGGGCCATGGCCGCAGCCGCAGGCCAGCCGACGGGGCCGGATCAGGTCGAGCTAAGGCAGCCATTCCTGAAAGGTAAGTATGTCTCGGAGCTGTCCGATGCGCGCCTGCGGTTGGTCTCGGCGCTCGACAAGACTGGCCGGACCAAAGCACCTGACGATGCGGCCCACGCCCAAGCGTCTTACGATTGCTGGATAGAGCAGGCTTCCGAGGACCTGCAACCGGCGGACATCGACGCCTGCAAGCAAGCTTTCATGGATGCAATCGCCAAGGTCGAGGCAGCGCTAGTCGAAGAGCCGCCGCCAGCGGAGGTTGCTGCCCCACCGAGCTATATGGTGTTCTTCGATTTCGACAAGTATGATGTAACGTCTGACGGTATGAGCGTCGTCGAGAGTGCGGCGGCCGATGCCAGCGGTACGCCGTTCAAGAGGATCGTCGTGCAGGGTCATACGGATACGGTCGGCTCTGCAGAGTATAATATGCAACTATCACAGCGCCGTGCGGATGCGGTGAGGTCCGCTATGGCCGACTTCGGTACGCAAGCTGATGCCATTGACACCGAGGCCTTCGGCTTTACGGATCTGTTGGTACCCACCGGTGACGGTGTTCCGGAGGCGCAAAACCGACGGGCTGTGATTGTCATCGAGCGCTAAGGATCTGCTGCGCTTCTGCGCACGTGCGGACGCCGCCCCCAGGGCGGCGTCTTTTTTACGTGCCGGCCACGAACTCAGCGTTACTTCGGTCCCTTCTGGTTATCGCTGACTATCGCTTTGCTGCCCGAATAGCCGTCGGCGATGGGCTTTCCGTTCGTATTGATCTTTCCGCCGCAGGGTGCAATGTCGTGACTTGAGGTGGTAGTAGAGTTCTCGAGTAATTTCTCCAATCTCACGGACCTCGCACTCAATAACCGATTAAGAAGCAATGACGAGTTGGCGCAGAATGCCGCGTGCGTAATACTGCTGCGGTGTGAAGCTTCGTTGGCCAGCCGTGTGATAAAGGTGTTTAGGTTTTTCCGTCCCGCGGCACCGTGTTTTCGTTGGAAGAACGACTGCAGGGTTCGCCCATGTTTGACTAAATCGCCCTGATATTTTCTTACGAAGGCGTTATAGTGGATTCTATTGCCACAGGAAAGCGCAGCTACCATAAGCTCGGTTTGTAGGGCGCGGGTATCGAGGGCGGTCTGTTCGCCTGGGCCTGCGCATGGCTCCGCCCAAGCGGAATCCGCCGTAATAAGGCCGGTCGTGATGACCATTGCTGATGTGAAGATACGAACTGGCCTCCAATTTATAGAGTTCACGAAATACCTCCCAAATAATTCGTAAGTGATTACTATGCCACATCTATATGCTCTTGCCTAGCCGTAATTCTTGTCAGGACGATCGGGTATAGTACTTTCTAACGCTGCAAAAATCCCGTTGTTCGGCGAACTCATGCAGCTTTCAGAGCGGTCAGGTAATGCAACAGTTCTGCCTGAACGCAGGACTGGCTGGCCTACTGAAGGTTAGCTGTCCTTGCGGCCGGATCAAAACGGCCACGCTGGGTCGATCGGTAGAATTCGTCCCCAAAGGTTTCTTTCGAATCGCCTGCTCCTGCGCGCTCATTGGCGCGGATGTGCGCGAACACACTACCCAGCGCGCTTCAGCGTCCGCGCGAAATATTCGAGCGCGGTACGGGTCTTCGTTTCCTGAGCCCCGGCCGGGTCGATGCCAAGTTCGCGCAGATGGCTTTCAAACGCCCGCCGCGCTGTCGCGGCTTGATCCGGTTCCACCTTGATCGAAACTTCAAGTAAATCCTCACCGTCGGGAAGACGCCACTCTTCGGCAGTCAACTCATAGGGGAATCCCTTATGCTCCGTTTTCCAGCGGAGCACTCTGATCGGACCAAGCGCTCTGAGCCGCTCGAAGTTGATGGCGTGCGGGGAGAACTCAGTGAGAAAGCGCAGCTGATCCGCCGAGAAGAGTTTGTGGACCGGACGGTCACCCTTAGCCACTTCATCGATCTCGTCGCGTTTTTGCACTCCAGTAAGGGAGGCAGAGCAAACGACGCGGTCCCCCGTGCTATCCGCCTCTAACTTGAAACCCTCTGTTTCGATCCAGCTCTGCGGTACCGCACCGGGTTCGATCGGCCGGACCTTGACCGTGGAGTCATCATCATCCCCTTTGACCAAGCGTGCGCGAAGCACAACCCCCGCGTTGAACAAATCAAGGTTGACCGTGTCGTAGAAATAAATCACGCGGACCTCCGCCGAGTCCTCGTTAAGCTCCAGCGCCCTAAGACCCTGGAGTTCCTGATCCGGCCGTATGGTCACTTTGATTTCAACCCGCTCGACCCCTGTGATTGCATGGGTGTTGCTGGTGCGCTTGGCTGTTTTGCGAGTTGTTGTCATGATCAGTCCTCCTGTGGTTGTGTTCAGGTCGCTGCGGTACACCGGACATTGGATCCTTATAGATGTCTTGGTAAAGCGGCTATGGGGTCTTCGTTGTCGAAGGCGGCGGCGCCGCGACAAGACCGCTCGCCCCTCGTAGCACAACGATTTACGATAGATGCGCATTACTCGAAGTTCCGAAAGCGCTATTTTTCTGATGTCTGAGCGGTCATTGGTTCGGCGGCGATGGTGGCCCACGACCTCGGCCTGGGACACCAAATCGGGGGTACGGCGGGGTACGGGGTACGCCTAGTGATTAGTTTTCTCTCCATAGCTCCCCTTGCTCTCGTTATCGATGAATCGCTGCCGGCCGTACCGGTCATGGGTGAACCGCGGAAGGCACATTGTGATTGCTTAACCACGCGCTTCGGGGATCCACCTGTCACTTCGATGGCGCCATCTTACACGCACACCGGCCGGCTTTTAGCAATTTCGTTCGGTAAAGGCTCTTAATCCGGGGCGTCGGGAACTAATGTATTACGTTATATTGAATTGATGACGGGAGGACGCTAACATTTTGTTCTGCGCTGCGACATTGGGAAGCGAAGCCTCGAACAAGCCATCACAGTCCAGGGAACGGTATGCCCGCACGCTCGAAGATATCAGGGTCTCTCATCCGGTCGTACTGCTCCGTCCAAGGAAAGGAATCCGCTCCAACCAAGCGTTTTTCGTCGGCGATCGGCCGGTGGGTTGTCCTGAGCCTGATTTAAGGTTATGACTGCGTTAGGTAACACGCGATCCCCTTCGTATCGAGGAGCAAGAGATTAATGCAGATTAGACGACCGGCTCGGCTTATGTTGATGGCATTAATCCCTTGGTCGGGGATCGCGGGGGCGGATTTCGCGTTCGACATGCCAAAGGGCGTGACACTCATTTCACACAAGGGCTATGACCTGCACATTCTGATCCTCGTCATGTGCGGGGTTATAACGGCCTTGCTCTATAGCGTGATGTTCTATTCGATCTTCGCGCACCGCAAATCCAAGGGCGCGGTGGCGGTACAGTTCCACGAAAACACTCTGGTAGAGGTGCTGTGGACCGTAGTTCCATTCCTGATCCTTGTGCTAATGGCGGTGCCCGCAACCAAGGCGATGATCGCGATGTACGACACCTCGGACGCGGAGGTTACGATTAGAGTGACCGGTTACCAGTGGAAGTGGCAGTATGAGTACCTCGAGGACGGGATCAAATTCGTCAGTAACTTGAAAACCGCAACCGAGCCGATCTACAAGGGCGAGGCGAAGCGAGAGCAGGATCTGCAGGAGGTGGATAACCCGCTCGTGTTGCCGGTGGGCAAGAAGGTACGATTTCTAATCACGGCCGCGGATGTGCTGCATGCCTGGTGGGTTCCCGATTTCGGCTGGAAGCGAGACGCGACGCCGGGGTTTATAAATGAAGGCTGGGTGAGGATCGAAAAACCCGGTACCTATCGCGGGCAATGCGCCGAGCTATGCGGCCGCGGACACGCCTTCATGCCAATCGTTATCGAGGCCAAGATCGATCAAGAGTATACGCAATGGATTAGTGATCAAAAAGCGCTCCAGGCCGCAGCGCAAGATGCCGCGGGTAAGACCTTCACCAAGGACTAGCTCATGGCTGAGGGTTCGAGGTATATAACGCCAACCGCGCTGCTTGCCACCAAAGCGGCGGCAAAGGGGTGCCGGGCGCATTCCCGCAACCCCGCTACACTCTAGTGTATGGATAATGTGCGTTTGGGCGATTTCGTCGCGACCGTATGGGCTCAATCGGTTGTTCCCGAGATCACCGAATACATCCGCATCCCCAATAAATCCCCGGCCTTTGACACCGATTGGCAAGCCCACGGGTATATGGACGAGGCCGTGGCCCAGTTTGAACGCTGGGCCCGTCGCCAGCCCCTTCGAGATATCGAAGTCGAGGTCGTACGGCTGCCGGGGCGCACGCCGCTGTTGTATATGGACATTCCCGGCGTGGGCGCCGGCACGATCCTTCTATACGGTCACTTGGATAAGCAGCCGGAGACGAGCGGCTGGCGCGCGGGCCTGGGCCCGTGGCAGCCGGTATTCGAGGGGGAGCGTCTCTACGGTCGCGGCGCCGCGGACGACGGCTACGCGCTTTTCTCCGCACTCACCGCGCTTGCGGGAATACAAGCCCAAGGGCTCAAGCATGCGCGCTCTGTCGTCATCATCGAAGCCTGTGAGGAGAGCGGTAGCCTTGACCTGCCGCACTATATCGAGTTGCTGTCCGATCGCATCGGCAAACCGGATCTCGTCATCTGTCTCGATTCCGGCTGCGGTGATTACGAGCGCTTGTGGTGCACGACCTCTTTGCGGGGTCTCATCGGCGGGGTGCTCAAGGTCGAGGTCCTCACCGAAGGGGTGCATTCGGGCGACGCGAGCGGTATTGTCCCCTCGAGCTTTCGCATTTTGCGGCAAATCCTCAACCGCTTGGAAGATGCCGAGACCGGCGCGATCCTGCCTCCCGACTTTAGCGTTGAAATTCCCGCAGAGCGCATCGAGCAGGCGCGCCGCGCCGCGCAGGTCCTCGGCTCGCAAGTCCACGCCAAGTTCCCGTTCAGCGGGACCACCCGCGCCGCGACGGCGGAGCCGCTGGCACTGCTTCTTAACCGTACCTGGCGGCCGGCGCTTGCGGTCGTCGGCGCCGAGGGCTTGCCTCCTCTCGGGCAGGCCGGCAATGTCCTGCGACCCGCGACCTCGGTCAAGCTCTCCCTGCGGTTGCCCCCGACGTGCAACGCCGTGGCGGCCGCGCGCTCTCTCAAACAGTTATTGCAATCGGCCCCGCCCTATGACGCGAGCGTGACCTTTACCTCGGATTGGTCCGCCACGGGTTGGAATGCGCCGCCCCTCGCCGAGTGGCTCGAGAACGCAATCGATGCTGCTTCGCGGACCTTTTTTGAGAAACCCGCGGTGTACCTGGGTGAAGGCGGCACCATCCCCTTCATGGCCATGCTGGGCGAGCGCTTTCCCCACGCGCAATTTCTCATTACCGGCGTGCTAGGGCCGGGATCGAATGCCCATGGACCCAACGAGTTTCTGGATATTCCGACAGCCAAGCGCTTGACCTGCTGCATCGCCCGCGTCATCGTCGATCATTACCGGCATGGACGAGAGGGAGGATAACACGATGATGAAGGTTGGAGTGATCGGGCTAGGTGCGATGGGCGCGCCGATGGCCATGAATCTGCACCGCGCGGGCTTGCTTCGGGCCGTCTGGAATCGAACCCGCTCGCGGGCGCAAGCCCTGTCTCGGGAGACGGGTGTGGCCATCGCCGAGAGTCCGGCGGAGCTCGCGGCGGGGGTGGACCTCGTGCTCACATCGGTGTCGCGCGATGCGGATCTGGAAGAGGTGATTAACGCCTTGCTGCCCGGCGTTCGGGCGGGCGGTGCGGTGGCGGACACCTCCACCGTCAGCGCAGATACCGCGCGTGCGATGGCGGCGGCGCTTAAACTCAAAGGGGCGGCATTTCTCGATTGCCCGGTCTCCGGAGGCGTGGAGGGCGCGCGAAACGGCCGCCTGGCCATGATGGTCGGCGGCGAGGAGACGGTGCTGGAACTAATTCGGCCGGCTTTGGCCGCGCTCGCCGCGACCATCGTCTACATGGGCCCCAGCGGTTCCGGTCAAGCGACCAAGGCGGTCAATCAGATCATGGCCGCGGGGATCAACCAGGCGGTGACCGAGGCCCTCGCCTTCGGTGAGTCCATGGGACTCGATCTCACGAAAGTAATCGACGTCGTGAGCCAAGGAGCAGCCGCGAACTGGTTCCTGAGCCACCGCGGCAAGACCATGGTGGCGGGGTGCTTTGATCCCGGCTTTAAAGTCGCACTCCATCATAAGGACCTTGCGATCTGCCGGGCGATGGGCGGCGGCCGGCCGCTGCCGATCGTGGATTTAACCCTGGAAAATTACCAGCGACTCATCGATCAAGGTTACGGGGCGGAGGACATCTCGGCCCTGTACCGGATCAAGCGCGAACAACTCGTAGCGGGATAACGCGCCGCCAGCGGGCGTACAGGCCGGGCGGGTTCACGGGGACAATGAATACATCTCGCACGCGGCTCTTTAAGGCCGCATTGATTCTAGCCGGCTGTCGCCTCCCTAGCTGTTGTTGTGGCCAGCTTTCTGAATAAAACACCCACGGACTATGAGATTGAATTAGCCACCATTGAAAATGACATCTTGAGCACCAAGACCAGCGCTCCTAGCGGATCCGCGGAAAGAGCATTAAGGCTGGTTTATCTGCATTATCTTAAGGCTTCGCTCACCGGCCGCTTTGATGATTTCAACGTGGCGGAAACCGAAACCGCCAACGCCATTCACAAACTAGGCTCCTCCGACGATCTCTATCTTGTCAGGGCCAATCTCAATTACACGTTTCACCGGCTGGATGAGGCCACGCACGATCTCGATCGGCTTTCCTCCCTCGCCGCGAGCCCGCGAGCCCAAGTCCTACGAACCAATATAGACTTGCAACAAGGAAAGTACGCCGAAGCGAAGCGAGGCTATGAAGAGCGTGATACAAGCCGAGCGCACCTGGGACAACCTGGCGCGCCTGGCCTATCTGGAATCCAAGATCGGCGATCCTACGGCCGCAGATCGCTTATATCGGGAAGCTCAGGACGAGATTACAGCCAAGGACATGCGCTCCTATGCCTGGGTGGAAGTGCAGAGGGGATTGCTGGATTTAAGGCAAGGGCGCCATGAAGAAGCCTGGACGCATTACCGGCATGCCGATAAGGCCTATTCCGGCTATTGGCTGATCGAGGATCACATGGCGGAGCTCCTCGGGGCGCAGCGGAAATACGGCGAAGCAATCGCGCGCTACCAGAGCGTCATCGCGCACGCGCCGCGGCCGGAGTTCCAACAAGCCGTGGGCGATCTCTACGCCTTGATGGGCCAACCCGAGCGAGCGCGGCCGTGGCACGAGCAAGCGCTCGCCGCTTACCTCGCATCGGCGCTCCGCCGCGAAGTGCATTACTTCCACCACCTTGCTTGGTTTTACGCCGACGTGCGCGAGGACGGCGCCGAGGCGGTGAAATGGGCGCGCAGGGATCTCGATCTGCGGCGCAATTACGCGACCCGGGAAGCACTGGCCTGGGCGCTGTATCGCGCCGGCCGGATCGCCGAATCGCTCGACGAAATCAAGCAAGCGCTCGCGGCCGGCGTGAAGGATGCACACCTGTTTTTCCATGCGGCGATGATCCACCTCGCCGCCGGCCGCACCGACGAGGGTAAGCAGTTCTTGAAAAGGGCGGCCGAAGTGAATCCGCGTTACGAAGCCTTCCATGTGCATCGTTGAGGCACATCGGCTGGGACGCGGCGATTGGGCGCGGTATTGCCTGCTCGTGTTGGCGCTCTGCGCCGCGCGGTTCGCCGGGGCGCATCCGGTAGCGCAAGGCGCGCTGGAGATCGAGATTCTTCCCGGCCGCATCGAGCTGCGCGCGACGGTGTCGCGCGAGGAAGTGCTCGTGGCAGCGGCCTTCGGCGGGCAAGAAGGCATTCCGTATCCGGTAGCGGTGCGCCACCACGGTGCCTATCTACTCGCGCACCTCCAGGTCTGGGCAGACGGGCGCGCGCTTGAGGGGCGCGCGCTTAAGGTTTCCGATCAAGCGGCGGGGCGTCCGGCTTACACACTCGAGTATCGGCTTGCAGGAGGCGCGCCCGCGCGGCTCGAGTTGCGTCAGGACGTGCTGCGCGAGTTTGAGTTCGCGCCGGGAAATCCGTGGGAAGCGAGCTACCTCGTGCGCATTTCCCAGCGGGGACAGTCACTGGCCGAGGGACTACTCCTGACCGCAAGAGAAGCGCTGAGCTTCGATTGCCGGCGGGACCCAATGGCGGGGCTCGGCCAAGTGCGGATGGCCGCGGCTTTCGTGCGCCACGGGATCACCCACATCCTCAGCGGCTACGATCACCTGCTCTTTGTCGGCGCATTGGTCCTGGCGGTCGTGAGCCTTTGGGACTTGATCAAGGTGATCAGCGCTTTCACGCTTGCCCATACCCTCACGCTCGCCTTGGCGGCCTTCGATCTGTTCCGGCTGCCGGCCGCCGTCGTCGAGCCGATGATCGCCGCGAGCATCGTCGTCGTCGCGGCGCAGAACCTCTTTTGGCCGCGGCAGAGCCGAGGCTGGAGCCGTGCGCTCGTGGCGTTTGTTTTCGGGCTCTTCCACGGCTTGGGCTTCGCCGGCGGATTACTGGAGGCGATGGCGAGCCTCGGTGGGGCCGGCGCCGTCTTGGCTATCGCGGCTTTCAGCGTGGGTGTCGAGATCGGGCATCAAACCGTGGTGTTGCCGGCCTTCTGCGGGCTGCGCTTGCTGCGGCGCACGGCCAGAGGCGCACACCGTAACGAGCGGCTCGTGCAACGCTACGGCTCGGCCGTGATTTCGCTCGCCGGGATGATCTATCTCGTCGCCGCCTTGCGCTAAGGCGCGCGATTTTTTCTAAAGACCGGGACCCAACTCATTCGCGAGTGTTTTTGAACGCATACCCCGCGGTCTTGCCGCGGGTAGCTTAGCGATGGGGTCTCCAAAGGGAGAAGCGCCGCTTTTCCCTTTGGTCAAGGGCGGGGTTTATGCCCTGCCCGCGAAGTATATTGATTCATACAGCTATGCGTATTGACCGCACATTGTCGCCTGGACATAATGGCGGAGTCGATCGGCGCCCGTTCAGCATTCGCACTAGGGGGCAAGCGCGGCAGGGCGTCTGTGCGGGCAGGCGGCGGCGCAGTGGAGGGGGCATATGGCTACAATAGCAGAACCGGGGACGGCGGACGGACGCGTGAAGCTGGGTCTCGCGCTCTCGGGGGGCGGTTTTCGCGCCTCGTTTTTTCACCTGGGCGTCCTGGCCCAGATGGCGATGCAGGGCTTGCTGCGGCGGGTGGAGGTGATCTCAACGGTCTCGGGCGGCTCGATCATCGGGGCGCTTTACTACCTGCACCTGAAGCGGCTGTTGGAATCGGAGGCGGACTCCGACCTGACCGATGGCCACTATCAGCGCTTGGTCGAGGACATCGAGCGCGATTTCTTCGCGGCCGTTCAGACCAATCTTCGCATGAGTACCTTCACCGATCCGGCCGCGAACTTCAAGATCAGACGGCCGGACTATTCGCGCAGCGACCGCATTGCGGAGCTGTACAACGATCGCCTTTACCAAGGTGTCCTGCCCGGCCTAGAACCCCCTATCAAGATACGCGAGGTCAAGATCCAGCCTAAAGGGAGCCAATGCGGGGTTTCACCCCGAGCGCGACAACCACGGCAGAGGCGCTAAGGTCCCTATTCTCCTTGTCAATGCGACTACGCTCAACTCCGGCCGTAACTGGCGCTTTACCGCATCGCGCATGGGAGAACCGCCGCGCGACAACGCCCTAGCAAGAGAAATAGACAAGAAGGCGATCCGCTTGCGCCGGCCGCCGTCCTACACCGACATCCCGCCCTACCAACAAGACTTTACCCTAGGCCACGCCGTAGCCGCGTCCGCGTGTGTGCCGGGGATCTTTCACCCGCTCGCGATCAGTGGCCTGTACCGTGATCCCGAGATGGGAGACGAGATCCGCGTGCAGTTGGTCGACGGCGGTGTCCACGACAACCAGGGGATCCAGGGTCTCCTGGACGAAGCCTGTACCCACTTCATCGTGAGCGATGCCTCGGCCCAAATGGAAGAGATAGATGAGCCCGCTACCTACTTCGATGCGGTCTTGGGCCGCGCGGCCTCGATCTCCCAGGACCGCGTGCGCGAAGAACAGCTTTTCCGTCTGTGGGGCCCCACCGACCGATCGCGCATCGCCTTCATGCATCTCCGGGCGGGACTGGCCACTCGTGCCATCGCCTGGCTGGGACCCGACGGGCAGCCCGGGACTCCCTCGGAGGAAGTCCTGCGACCTGCGATCTCGACCGCCGATTTTCATGTCGATGACCGGGTCCAGGATCTCGTTTCGGGGATCCGAACCGATCTCGACTCCTTCACCGAGGTCGAGGCCTGCACGCTCATGGCGGACGGGTATCTGATGAGCGACTCCGAACTCCACAGCTTGGCTGCGGCGGTGGCCGGCCGGCCGGGTGGGACCCCAAGGCCCGCGGATCTGGCGCCACCTGCGTGGGGTTTCCTCAAAATTAAGCCCTGGATGGAACGGCCCAACGAGGCCTATCTCAAGCAACTCAAAGTGGCGTCCTATCAATTTCTCAAGCTATTCCACTTGGTCCTGCCCGGCTGGGCAAAGGAGGCGTTAGCGGTGCTCGCCCTCCTAACGCTTCTCGCGCTCGTCTGGATCCTGATCGATGTGAGGTTCTCCCTGGGCCTTATACTGCTGATGGTGATAATGTGGGGGCTGAATCGCTACAGCCGAAAGCTCGGCCGCGGCGTGTGGGTATTCCGCGTGCTGCGCGCGCCCGTGGAGGCCATCGTGCGCTTGATCACGAGAGCACTCATCCCGATGCTCGGGTCCTGGGCCATAAACTTACACTACATCAAGCGCCAGGCGAGCATGGTGCTCGCATAGATAAATCCACATCTCAAGTACATCAATCGGCCATCTTTTGCAGTGCGCTACGGCCAGATCGAGTGCTTACCGCCGTCCGGGGGGCAGTTTCCGCCGACGAGGGTGAAACGGCATGCCCATCGACTAACCGCGATGAAGACTACCGCTCCCGAACAAACCGACATGTGGATTTGAACGCCCTCCAAGAAACCCGCAAGCGGGGGGAAGGCGGTACAGCGCAGTCACCGCCGGTTCCTAAAGCGTTTTCAGATATTCCAGCAGCTCCCATTTCTGGCTGTCACTGAGGGTCACGCCATAGTCATGGCCGGAATTACTGTTACCCGGCAACCGTGTATTTAAACTTGAACCGCCCGTCTCCGGCCCGCTCTCGAAGCCGACGTGCAGCGGGTCAAACTCGTAGCTGCCCACATAGAACACCTGGTCTCGCCGCGCGCTGGGTTGCAAGAGCTGCCACAAGCTCGGCACCGATCCGTTGTGTAGATAAGGAGCCGTCGCCCAGATGCCATTGAGCGGTCGCGCTTTATAAGAGAGGGGATCGAAGGGAGTGGCGTTTCTTACCTTTAAATATTCGTTAAATCCGGCACCGATCGCTTGCAGGGGCCGCCCAAGAGCGACCCCGGCTGCGATGACGGGTCCTAGTTTGGTGCCCGGCGCCACCGGTCCCAAGCGGTCGCCGATCAGGATCATTTCGCGTGTGCCTTGCAAGACACCGGTCTTGGCGGTACGCCGGAACGCGTTGGTAGCCATCGCCGGGTCTGTACCCACGTCCGCGAGGCGGGTCATGACCGCGTTGACTCTCCGTTTGCGGTCCGTCCGTTCGATGGGCGCGTGGCAGCTAACGCAGTATTGCTGGTAATGCAGCTTGCCGCGCTTGGCTTTGTCCGCATCGATCGGCGTCAGCAAAGCCACAGGCCATTGCGGCGACCACAGATCCTGTAACCAACCTTCGAGCTTTCCTAGATTCTTGACTTTGATCGACGATTTGAACCCCTTGGGCAATGGCGAGCCGGTCACCGTAACGTTGCCGAAGACCCCCAGTACTTCTCCGATATTGCGCAACAGGGAACCGACGCCGGCGTTGGGAGCGCTGCCGTTCCATTGCACGACATCGTGTTGCGGCGTATCCCAGATGAATGGGTAAGACACCGGCGCGCCCGGGGATATCTTGTTTTCCGGTATGCCCAAGTCGCGCACGAACGCTTCGTTGAATATATTCCCGATAGCGTCGACACGACCGTGTCCAGGGGGGCTGGGCGGCAGGTTGAGGGTGACGCGATCGGCTAACGCCTCGATCCGGGCATTTAGGCTGCGGCGAAGCTCCGCGATCGCTTGCTGCGACCCTCCGGCGACTGGCGCGGCGAAGCGCTGAAACTTTGCCTGGTCACTGGCGGTGGCGCGGAGCGCGGCCACGAGATCATCCAGGAGCGCGGTGAAATCGCCGAGGGTCGGCCCCCCATCCACACGTATGATTTTACCGCGGTACTTGACTTGCCCCGTATGACAGGCGGCGCATGTCGGCCCCATCCAATCTTCCCCGGTCGCCGGATCGCGCGTTTTAGCGAACCCTATCGGCAAGCCGTCGGGATTATATTTCGACGGCGTTTCGGGAAGGTAGCCTAAGCGCTCGATATTTTCATTTGCGCGGAATGCTGACGGACTCCCTGCCTGCTCCAACGCCAAGAACCAGCTATAGGGCAGGATCTGACTCCCTTGATCGGTGAACCAGAAGCGCTGCTGTGTATCGGCGCTCCAGCCTTGATCGAGGGTGACGATCGAGCCAGCAGCCGGCCCACCGGCGGTGGCCTGCCCTTCGGCGGGGTAGTCATCGCCCTTGATTCCACTGCTGCATCCTACGGCGAAACCGCCCGCTAAAATTGCAAGAGATTTTAAGACGTGGAGATAACAGCGCATCGATTAGCCCTCCCCTGCGAAAATTTCCAACGCTTGTTCTTTCGGCTCTGGCCATAGCTCGAACAAGGATCTAACTTATCCCTCTTCCGAGAGGGGCCTTTCAATACAGGCTTCGCACTCTCTCCGCGCTGTACAGGCGGAAAAGGCGAAGCCGGTGACGGGTACAATTGTAAGAGCGCTTTATCGGCGAGTAAACGCAGAGCCAATACGCGCTGCTTCGATTGCTGATCCGGTCTCAGCACGCGAGATACGTCGCGAACTTCTCGGCCGTCGCCCGCGTACTCATCTCGGCGCCTAGCTCTAAATAGCTCGGCGTTCGGCCATTGCTTGAGCACCGTCCCAGGTTCTCAACGGACGTTAAAGGTTCTCGGCTACCGCCGATACTAACCCGGCCGAATGGAAGTAGGGCTACATTGGACGTAGCCAGGAGCTTTATACCATGTCATCACGATCAGGATGGTGCGCGTTACTGTTGTTGGTCATCAGCGCGGCAAGCGCGGAGACACACCCGGAGCCAGAAATAAGCGTGCCTCGACTGCCGGTGCAGACCGAGGTTCCGCTTGTGGCCAGTCTTACGCCGGTACCAGAGCATGCCCAGAACGCACTTCCGGGCGCTGGGAAAGCACCGCAAAAGGCAGCCAAAGCCAGGCGTAAGCCTCGCAAGGGGAGGATTGAACCCCCGGCCCCACTATCCAAGCGGCCGCGCCGCTAGGTTCGGGCGAGCGAGGCCAGGGCGCCTAGCTCGTCAATTCGTTCACGCTGGTTCTCACCCAAGGAAGGGTCCACATGCGCAATACTTACCACGTATTTTTAGCAGTCGTCCTCTCGTTTAGCTCGTATGCCGCAGCGTACGGAGAGGAGATCCGCGATTACTACGCCGAACCGGGTCTCAATCCCTTCAAGGAGACCCTCAATCAAGATCTCAACGAACACATTGATCCCTTCTCGGGCACCTTGCAGCACAAATACGTCGATATATACATCCCCGGCAACGGCGGTCTGGATCTCAAGGTGAGCCGCGTGTATACGAGCCCGCAAGAAGCTCTCGGGGTGCGCACCGTCACCGGCGCAGGGTGGACCATGCATTTCGGCCGCGTCGTGATTCCTACGGACTACACGGACACGCTCTGCCTGCAAGACCTCTATGCGGTCAGCACCCGCGATAACCCATCGATCGAATTCCCCGACGGCGGCCGCGAGCTCTTGGTCCTCGATGCAGTGCACGGCACCTATCTCCTCACTAAGGGCGGCTGGCGGGCCATGTGTAACGGCAGCGGTCAGGGGCTCATCGTGACCTCCCCCACGGGCACGGTGTACACCATGGACGCGCTCAACACCCTGAACAACCATTGGAGCTGGTACACGACCAATATTCGTGATCGGCATGGCAACACCATCGACGTCACCTACAAGACCAACTCGTCGAACTTTATTTACATCGACACGGTGACTGCAAGTGACGGCCGTCAGGTCAAATTCGAGTACCTCAATGAGGAAAGCGCGACTATCCGGCTCGATAAGATTACTGCCAATGAGCAAACGTGGATTTACCGTTACGAACGGATCGAGGCGATCGGTCCCGGGTACGGCAACAATTACCATAACCTCATCGAGGTGATCCGTCCCGATGGTTTGCGGTGGCGATATAGTTACTATCCTTATACCTCCCTTGAGACGGCCGGCAACTACGCTCTCAAAACCGTCACCTATCCGTACGGGGCCAATATTACCTACACGTATCAGCATATCGATTTTACCCCCACCGATCTGTCGATCGATAGGACCACCGCTATCGCCACCAAGGAAGTTTCCAGTAATCCACCCGGGATCTCGATGGGCCCCGGCTCGTCCTTACCCAGTGGCACCTGGAGATTCGAGTTCGCGCCCCATTCACCGGAGTTATTCTTTACCGACAATGGCACGTGGACTTCCGGACTCGACAAGACCACCGTGAGAATGCCGGGCGGCAAGCAGGTTTACTACCACTATGGGTACTCCTATACCGGGGGGCTGTCGAGCGGCATCCTGTGGGCGACCGGTCTCCTCTACAAGCAAGAAAGCTGGGACGGCTGCTCGGCCGACAGTTGCGTGGGCGTGGCATCGACATTAGTGGATGAAGTTACCAACGGCTGGGAACCGCGATTGATCTCCCGCGAGAACTTTTGGCATGGCCGTGAGGGGGTCGAAGAGGACACCTACGCCCCCCAGCTCGCGAGGAAGGTTCATAGCCGCGATGATTCCGGAAATGAGATCCGCTATGAGCAATACGATGCCTTCGGTAATGCAGGGAGAATCATTGAGAGCTCCAACCTCACTGGGGATCCCGACAAGGTGACCGAGCTCGGCTACTACATCGATCGCGAGAAATGGATCCTCCATCAAGTCGACGACGAGACCATCCTCGGGGTGAATGGCGAGGTCGTGAGCCATACCGATCGTAGCTTCAACGAGGACGGCGATCTCATCGCCGCGGATCAGAACGGCGTCCTGACGAGCTATACCTACACTGCCGAGGGGGATCTCGCCACCGCAACCGACGCGCGCGGGAGTACTACGCGCTATGCGCGCTACCGCCGCGGCAGCGCGCAGATCGAAGAGCATCCCGAGTCAGTCACGCTTTCGCGCGTCGTCAACGACACCGGCACCGTCGCTTCAGCGATCAACGGCCGGGGATTTACCCGCCACTTCACCTATGACGGCACGAACAGGCTGACTGGAATCACCTATCCGAACCATGCCCCGGTCAGCATCGTCTGGGACGCGAGCGGCAAGACTCTCACCCGCGGGAGCTACGAGGAGCGCATCGCATTCGATGGCTTCGGACGGGTGGTCAGCACCACGCGCGCCGACATGGCGCGCGATATTAGCATCACACAAACGATGAAGTACGACGTCCACGGCAACAAGATCTTCGAGTCCTATCCAAACTCCGAAGCCGGGGTGAGTTATGCCTATGACCTTCTCAAGCGCCTCACCACCCTGCGGCACCCCGACGGAGCCCTACGGAGCTACGTCTACGGGGGCGGTGAGGTAGCGGAAACCGACGAGCGGGGCAATACGACGAATTACCTCTACCGCAGCTTTGGCGATCCGGACAAGGACAAAGTCCTTGTCATGATTACCGAGCCGAATGGGATCTACACGATCCTCGACTTCAACCTACTCAACCTCCTGACGAGCGTGTTCCAGGGCGACCTTACCCCCACGGGATCGCTCTCCGGCTTTACGCGTCGGCTGAGCTATGACAGCCGCTATTTCCTCACCTCGGTCTCAGATCCCGAGACCGGAGTGACGAGTTACGGACGCGACGAGGTGGGCAACATGATCGCGCGGCAGGTGGGAAGCTCGGGGGTGACGGCCTACACTTACGATGCTCTCAACCGCCAGGTGTTCAGCGACTATCCGGGCACCACCCCCGATGTGACCAAGAGCTACGATGCCGATGGACATCTCACCAAGCTCACCAACAGCCAAGCCGTGATTGACCACCGTTATGACGAAAACGACAACCTCATCGAAAAGGTACTGACGCTCGACGGCGTCCCCTATGCGCTCAACTTCACCTATAACGCGCTCGACGGTCTCGCAACGCTTACCTACCCCTCGGGGCGGGTGGTCAACTACCTCCCGGATGCCTTCGGTCGGCCGACTCAGGCCGCGCCTTACGTGAGCGGGGTGAGTTATCATCCTTCCGGCCAACTCGCCCGGATTAACCACGCCAACGGCGAGCGCACTGAGATCACGCTCAACGAGCGGCAGTGGATTTCCGAGTTTCTGCACCACGGACTTGCGGAGCTCCATTATGGTTACGATGCGCTCGGCAACGTGCTCGGCCTGACCGATCCCTTGAACCCCGCCGAAGACCGCGCCTTCGGTTACGATGCGCTCAATCGGCTGACGAGCGCCCAGGGCCGGTGGGGTCAAGGAACCTTGAGCTATGACGCCTTGGGCAATCTGCGCTCGCTGAACCTGGGTGCGAACACCGAGCGCTACGACTACAACGGCCTGCGGCTCAGGACGCGCATCCATAACGAGACCACTAGCTCCTGGTACACCCATGATGTCTATGGCAACGTCCGGCTGGACGTGGATGTGCTCGGTTTAAGCTCAAATGCTCCGCAGTACCGAGGGCGGCAGTATACCTACGATGATGCGGGAAACTTGCGCAATGTGCTCCGAACGGAGAACATCGGGAGCAATCCGGTGTCCTCGCAGTACTACTTCGACTACGATGCTTTGGGGCAGCAGATCCGGCGCACCGCTCCCAACGGGGAGATCATCCACTTCGTCTATGGGCGCACCGGGCAGTTGCTCGGTGAGTACAGCGGCTCGCTCGGTTACGGCAAAGAATATGTCTACCTCGGCAGCCAGTTGGTCGGGAGCGCCCAAACCAACCAACCTCCCGAGGCCCAGGCCGGAGCGGACCGGAGCGTCAACGGCGGGGCGTCCGTGCAACTCGATGGCCGGGGCTCGACGGATCCCGATGGCGCCATCGCGCGTTACGCCTGGGTGCAGACCGAGGGCAGTCCCGTTACCTTGAGCGGGGCAGCTGCAACGGTGAGCTTCAGCGCCCCGGTGCTGGAGAACACCTCGGTGCTCGGCTTCACCCTCACCGTCACCGATGACAGCGGCGAGGAGGCACAGGACAGCGTGCGGATCACCGTGCTCGGGAACCCTGCACCCACCGCTGATGCAGGCCCCGATCAGAGCGTGCGGGGTGCTGCCATTGTCGCTCTCGACGGGACGGCCTCGAACGACGCCGACGGCCACATCGCCCGCTACGCCTGGCGGCAGATCGGCGGCATGCCTGTGACCCTGAGTGGGGCCGACACCGCGATCCCGAGCTTCACCGCACCGACGCTAGCCGAGGCCCAGGTGCTGAGCTTCGAGTTGACCGTAAGCGACAATCTCGGCGCGCAGGCCACCGCCGCGGTGCACATCACCGTCCTCGGCAACGAACCCCCGAGCGCCCATGCGGGTGCCGATCAAACGGTGCCGGGTGGCAGTCCGGTAGGGCTCGATGCCACGGGCTCGACGGATCCCGAGGGGAGCATCATCGCTTACACTTGGTCGCAGACGGGCGGTCCGGCCGTGAGCCTGATTGGCGCAGATACCTCGACCCCGACCTTTATGGCCCCCCTCTCTGGCAACGACGAGGTGCTCAGCTTCACCCTCACGGTGAGCGACGACATCGGTGCGAGTGGAAGCGATTCGGTGACCATCACCGTGCAACGCGTAGCGCTCGGCAATCAACCCCCGAGCGCCGAGGCGGGAGTCGATCAAGAGCTACGCGCCGGGGGTGTTGTAGAGTTGAATGGCGGGGCCTCCACCGATCCCGAGGGCCAGCCCCTTCGCTATCAGTGGGCCCAACTCGAAGGCCCGCGCGTCCAGCTCGCGGGCGCGAGCACCTCCCGGGCGCGCTTCACCGCCCCTTATGTCGCGATCGACACGCTCCTCCGCTTTGAGCTGACGGTGACCGACAGCGCAGGGCTCTCGGCCGAGGACACGGTGGACATCGTGGTGCAACCGAATGTACAGGGCACAGACACGCAAGCACCCATCACCCGGCTCTTCACCACCCCCCTGCGCTTCGGAGGCAGGGTATACTACCCCGTGGCTTCTCAGCGCCAACGAGCCTGCCACCACCTACCTGCGGGTGAGCGATCCCAACGCGCTCAGCCTGGGGGCGCTCAAGACCACCGAGTGGCAGGTGTATCGAGGACCCTTCCTCGTCACGCTCACCGCCGCTCGGACCCTTACCGTGGAGTACTACTCCATCGACAGCGCCGGGAATCAGGAATCCATCAAAACAAGGGTATTGCAGTGATGACAACCAAAGGACGGTGTATGCGTTTCCTTATTGCGTGTCTCCTCACACTCCTCGCCCTGCCGGCAGGAGCGATCGAGCGGGTCATCCACTACCACAACGACGCCTTGGGCTCCCCCATCGCCGCGACCGATCAAGATGGCCGCGTGGTGTGGCGCAAGTCGTATGGGCCCTATGGCCAGCCTATCGGCCCGGGGGCCCCGAACGAGCCCGGTTACACCGGCAAGTTCGACGTGCCCGGCCTCGGCATCCAAAACTTCGGGGCCCGCTGGTACGACCCGCGGATCGGCCGCTTCCTCGCCATCGATCCCGCGGCTTCGATCCCTAGAACCCCCAGAGCTTCAACCGGTACGCGTATGCCAATAACAACCCGTATCGCTTTGTAGACCCCGACGGCAATAGTCCCCTCGATGTAGGCTTCTTCATCGCCGACACCGTCAGCTTCGGGCTCGCGGTGGCCTCGGGAAACCCGGCCGCCATCCAGTCTGCGGCCTTCGACTTCGCTGCTAGCGCCGTGGGCCTTGCGAGCCCGATACCGGGAACCGGGCTCGCTATCAAGGCGGCACGGGCGGGGGATAAGATCAGCGACGCGGCGAAGATAACTAAGGGTGCAGCGAACCCAGTTCCAGAAACGCTTGCTCGTGTTATTCCGGGTCGAGGGCCGTTTCCGACACTTGGCTCGCCAGGGAAAAGCGATGTGTTCGTTACGGCTGCCGACGATATTGCGGGCTTGAACGCTAAACAAATCGCCGATCGACTGACTATCGCTCCAGCTGACTCCTTCACTGTCATCAAGTTTCCAACTCCAGAGAGTGGGTTAGCCAGCCCGGTCAACCGGGTTGGTCCCGGCTTCGTTGGCGGAGGGCGAACAGCTGGCGGCGCTCGCGAGTTCGTCGTCCCCAACGGACCGATTCCGTCGGGCGCAAGCACTGAGATTATCGGCCCATGAAGCTGCAGCCGCAAGAAACCGATCTTGTAGGGACATGGATTAGCAGCGGACGTGCGGTGCGCGCAGACGAAACTTGTAGGCGTATCGAATGGCTTGTCAAGGAAGTCTTGGAAGAAGTGGCCGTGAGTCCTCAATGGGGCGCATGGGAGACGCTATTCCGCGATCTCGAAGATGGTCGCTTTTGGGAGCGTACTTACCCTGAAGGGCATATGCACGGCGGTGGCCCCCCGCGACTGACATGCATCTCGCCGGAAGAGGCTAGAACCAAGTATGCGATATAGTGCGGGAATATATGACCACAGATCCCGTAGCGATCGAGATTGTCAATGTCCAGCCATGCCGTTGATGACCTTGTTGGCAGGACCTTCTACGCCTCCATTGCGGAGCCTTGGGATTTTGAGTCAGATGCAGGGCAAAACAAGTTGGAGGGCACGATTCAGCGCGCTCTTTTTGATCGGTATGGGAATGTGCTGTTGCTTTGTCAGGTGGTACCCTTTTTTTTCGCGACAAAGAGAATCGACGAAGTTGTAGCAGTAAACAGGTATCAGGGTAGCCAAGATGTGCTTGATGCTCTGAGAGCTAAAGGTACCGCAACTTTGAATTTCATGTTCCAGAGATCTGGGGGCGCGTTCCAGGATGGTAGTATTGAGATTTCATTGAGCGATAGGCGTAGTTGCGGTTTTGTGGTCGGGACGATGCACTTGCCGTAAAGCTGCCAAACGCTTCCTTTGTAAGCTAGCCTGCGAGGCACGCGAGAACAAATAGGCGTTCAGCGTATGTAGATGTAGGCTTTCTCAGGCACGATACTGAAGGGGTAAGTCAGCCCTCGCCAGCACCGGTGAAACGACAAGAAGAGGAGCGGCCGCGCTTCCCTTCCGCTTATTTCTGGGCGATGGCACGGATTTATGAAGTCTTCCCGCTGCTCTGTCCGCGTTGCGCCGAAGACGATCATCGCCTTCGTCACCGAGGCGGGCTCGATCAAGCGTATTCTCGAATACCTCGGGCAGCCGACAACTCCGCCCCCCCATTACCCCCGCTCGCGGCCCGCCGCACTGGGGTCGATGACATCGATCAAACGCCGAAGTACGACGCGGCGCTCGCTCAGCGAGCGCCGGACTATGAGTTTGATCAGACCATCAGCTCATTTCGTCTCCCGGTCGAGATCCTCGGCCGGCAGAGCTGCCCTCGCCCTAATACACCCGTTTCCGGTCCCTGAGTCACCCCGACGCACCAGGCAATGTCCTTTCCTGCCGCTAGACGGCCCACACATGGCCTCAATCGCCAGGGTGCGACCTGTCGCGCGACAGTATGTCGCCTTCCCATCCCCATGGGCGTAAGCTAGAATCTGGGTATGTGGTTGGATTTCCTATCCATTATCCATCGACCTGGAGATGCCCCCACCTCCACGATCAGAGCCGTGGCATCGCCCGAGCCGTCCGCCATCGTGGAACACCATCGCTCCACGAATAGCCCAGCTGCCATGAGAACTGCGGCCACCGAAGCTCTCTACGTCCGAAATACCCCGGAGGCCCGCGACCACGTGCAACGCTGGATGCCGATGGAGGTTGACCAGCTCAAGTCCGAGCCACTGCGGCGCGTCGCCCCGTTTGAGGCGACGCTTCTCGAACGCGGCTTCCCGTTCCACGAACTTTCGCTGGTCATCAGTGCCGACCGGCGAGCACACGACCCGGTCTACGGCGCCCACCGGTGGTGGGCGCGGCGCCCGCCAGCGCTCCTCAGGTCCATTTTGCTCACTGCGGCGCTGCCGGCTGACGTGTCGTCCAATGAATTCTGGGCGCTGTATGGGTCGAACGGGGCGCTTGCTCGATGGATGGCGTGTCCATGATCCCTTCGTCGGGGGTGGCTCGACACTTGTCGAGGCAGCTCGTCTGGGAAGCAGGATATCGGGCGGCGACATCGATCCGTTGGCGGTCGAACATCGTGCGGTATGAGCTGAACCCTGCGTCGGCAGAACAAATCCGTGCCGCAGGGGAGCAGCTGCTGACCTACGTTCGCTTGCAATGTGGGCACCTCTATCCGTCATCGGCACGCAGGCAGCCGCTCCATTACTTCTGGCTCCACGAAGTCACTTGCCCCTCCTGTGGCGGGATCGGCCTGTTGTATCGCGATCTCCTGCTCACACGAGATCGGCAGAAGCCAGGCGCCGTGGTTCGCGATCACCCTCTCACCGTCTTCTGCCCGAGTGACCTAAGCATCCATCATCTCAACAGCCCGGATCGTCGGGAGCTTCGACATCGCGGTCGTCGATGGCCGATTGCCCGCGGCACGTTCAGCCGCAACAGATACACCTGCCCTCACTGCGGCAAAACTTCGACTCACAAGGAACTACTCACGGGTAGCGCACCACGCCGCTTGATTGCTGTGGAGGACACTGCACCAGGGCAACGCCGAACCCTGCGCAAGCCATCACGCGAGGACATAGCGGCGATGGCCCGCGCAGCCGTGTGGCTGAGCGAACACCGCAACACATTGGCGCTCCCGACCGCAGTACTGTCGAAGGAGCGTCACGACGAGCGGCCTCGGAGCTTCGGGATGCTCCACTCGACGGACCTGTTCACCGACCGGCAGCTGACGGTCTTTGGCTCTGCGTTTCGATGGCTTGGTACGGCAGACCTTGAACCGAACGTGCGGGATGGTCTCCGTCTCGCCGTCTCGAACGCGCTCGCGACGAATAACAAGCTATGCAGCTATGCCTACGATTATGGTCGGCTGTCGGCGCTCTTCAGCGTGCGCGGCTATTCGCTGCCTGCGCTACCGGTCGAACTGAACCCTCTCCATCCAGACAGCGGTCGTGGCACGCTCCACCACTGCATAGAACGCGTCGCGCGAAGTGGTCGTGAGAAGGTTCGCCGTCACGTCTGGTCACCGGCCCGTGACTGTGTCTATGCTCGAACCCTTGATTTGCCTACCGGTGTTGCCACCGACGATGTCCGCTGTACCTCGGCAACCTCCCCGCCGGCGGCTGGTGCGCCGAGCGCAGACCTTTGCGTCTTCGACCCGCCGTACTTCGACTACATCGCATACGAAGAACTATCGGAGTTCTTCCGGGCATGGCTCGAGCCGAAGGCAGTGTCGGGAACGCCTCTCCTGCCCGTCGGGCGCGACCCCGGCGAGTCATTCGGCCTCGAGCTCGGCGTAGCGCTGCGCGCAGCATTAGCACGCCTCGCACTAGGCCGCCCCCTCGCCTTCACGTATCACTCGACCAACCCCAAGGCCTGGCGAGCCGTGGGCATCGCAATAGACGAAGCAAAGCTTCGGGTTATGGGCCTGTGGCCCGTGTACAGCGACGGCCACATGGGTCACCACAGCCACCCCGGAAACTGCGAGTGGGATTTAGTGGTCGTGTGCCGTCGCGTCAGTGAGACGGTACCAGCAACCGCCACATTCGATACCGACGTCTGGGCCCGGACAGCACAACCGCTCGCTATCGGTGATGCCGATCGCACCAGCATGAAACTTGCGATTTCCATCGTCAGCTCCCGTTTCGGGACCGCGGCCAAGGAGTTATGACTTGAACGCCGACGAGCGCAGTCAGCTCATCCGGGCTCGCCAGCAGCCAGCTACACGCCCGCCTGAACGACTTTGGGTGCGGGACCAGTGGCAGGAGTTCCCGGTAGTACAGGTCCCGGTGGAAGCGCTCGCGCTCAACGTCGACAACCGACGATTTGCGGCTGAGCGCACATGGGCGGAAGAGAAGCTCGGGCGAGCACTCGATCCCGAGAACCGGCCCGAAGACGAGCGCGTCGTCGAACAGATTTTGCTCGACACCGCGCTCGACTTCGATGGTGATCGTCTCGTGGGTAAGCCGAGTAAGGATTACGACGCCCTGAAGAAGGACTGGCAGCGACGGCATCAAGAATCGCCCCTGTGGATCCGCCCAGACGGAACTGTCCGGAACGGAAACCGACGGCTCGCGATGCTGAAGCGGCTGCAGCGCGAAGAAGGTATAGAGGGCTTCGAGTACGTGGACGTCGTGATTCTAAAGCCCGATGACATCGATGAGGTCGCGCTGTTCGACATGGAGCAGCGCGAGCAGCTGACCGAGAACCTCAAGGTCCGATACACCGACATAAATCTGCTTCTTGCCATACGAGCGGCTGCAGAGTCACGGGGCATCGACTGGTTCAACCCGGACGACATCGACCGCGTCGCGGGCGAACTCCAGCATGTCGTCGGGAACAACAAGGCCTACGCCGCTATCCAGCTCAGCGCCATCCGTTACATGGATGCGTACCTGGATAGCTCCGATCAGGCTGGCCAATACCACAAACTCATCGGTCAGATTGAGCGCTTCCGTGACGTCGGTAAAGCAATGACCAAGCTTGAGGTCGACTACGAAGATGATGTCCCAGCCATGCTGCGAGTTCTGTTCGCGGCCATCCGTGCGGGTGCCCCGCACGGCGACATTCGCGTTCTGAAGAACTTATTCCTCCACGACCGCGCGAGATATAAACAGCTGCTCGCGCAAGTGGACGGAATCGAGGCGAGCTGGGAGCAGGCCGCCGGGCCGGACAGCCTCGCGGAGCCTGAAGTGGTCGACATCGCCCCTGCTGCAGACGAAGAAGAGGACGAAGACGAGCTAGCCGAGCCGCCGGGTCCGAACGTGCCCAACTACCCGCGTGACGATATCCGGGACGCCATCGACAACACGATCGATGGCTTCCAAGCGTCCATGACCGATGACGTCGCCAAGACGCTCCGCCAGATCCTCAACCGGTTAGAGGCCTCAGCGATGACGGCGGTAAGCTCGATCAAGCTCTCGGGGGTGAGCACGCTGTACGGGTCCGGGACGCTCTCGCTGCGATCGTCGCCTGGGCGGATCGTCATCGCGACCTGCTCGGTTAGCGATGGCCGGCGAACCTGCCGACGCGACTATCCGCATTAACGGCGAGTCGGTCCTAGTAACCGGTTCCGAGGCTCTACAGAGTCGCAACGCGCGTCTCTTCTTCCGCTCCGTTCTCGGCGCGGATGGCGAGGCCGGCGGCTGGCGTTGTCCGCGTCGCAACCGCTCCCTCGCTGCGCTGGTCGTTCGGGTCAACAATTTCCTGGAGAACCAAGGGTGGCGAGTCGAACGAGAAGGACTAGCCGACCGGGAAGTTGAGCGAGAGCTCGAACGTCGCCGCAGCTTCGAACGGACCCGCCGAACTGCCTCCGAGTGGAAAGAGGGAAGCCCGGTCATCGACCGCGAGGCGGTTCTCGCCGGGATCAATGATCTTGGGTGGTCACAATCGCGAACTCTGCGGCCACACCAGGTAGATGGCCTCTTGCACGCCCTCGTCGCGGGAAACGCAGCAAACTTTTCAGTACCGGGCTCGGGCAAGACCGCTACGGCACTCGCCGTCGCGGCCGCGCATCTAGTGGCCGGCACGATCGACACAGTTGTAGTCGTGGGACCCTTGGCCTGCTTCAGGCCGTGGGAAGACGAAGTGGCAGCGACGCTCGGTAGCGTGCTCCATACGAGGCGCATCCGTGGTCCGGCTCGCACGAGACGCCTGCAGTACGACTCAACTCAGCCTCGCGATCTGCTACTCCTCAGCTACGCGACTGCAGCCGCAGACCTACTTGTACTAGTCGAACTCTGCAGGGGCCGCGATGTGATGCTCGTCGTCGACGAGTCGCACCGCATCAAGAGATTCCGTGGTGGCCTGTGGGCACCAGCACTCATGCAGATCGCAGAACACGCACGGGTCCGGCTACTTCTTTCCGGAACACCGATGCCCCAGAGCGGCCGTGATCTGTATAGCCAGCTCAACGTCATCTGGCCCAACCGGCAGCTCACCGGTCCACCGGACACATTCGCCTCGCGGGTCGATTCTCAATTCGAAGGCGTGCTGTGCGACATCCATCCGTTCGTTGTGCGGACGCCGAAAGAGAGCCTCGGACTACCGCCGTATGAGATCCATCGGCACGACATCGCCATGAACGCGACACAGGCCGAGATCTACGAACTGATCGTCAACCACTTCCGACGCAGGCTTGAAGACGCCGACGCATGGGTCGACAAGTTGGACGCCCTGCGCCGTGCGCGGCCGATTCGGCTCCTGCAGGCTGCCACTAATCCGAACCTGTTCAACCGGTCCGACAGCTACTACCGCGTCCCCCGCATCGACCGCGCGAATCCGACCCTCATGGATCGGCTCGCCACGTACATGGAGCACGAAGTCCCGGCCAAGCATGAACTAGCTCTGGTGCTCGTCGCCGAAGCAACGGGGCGCGGCGAAAAGGTTGTCTGTTGGAGCAACTTCCTCATCAACCTCGATCAATTCGGCGATCTCGTCCGGAGACGCCTCGACATCCCGTGCCATCAGGTCGACGGGCGCGTGCCGACGGACGACGAGCCCGTTGATGACCAACCAGCCGCGTCGCGCAAGAACTCGGAGGAGATTGATACGCGCGAGAGAATCATTGCTCGCTTCCTCCGAACGCCCGGCCCAGGGGTGCTAATCGCCAATCCCGCATCGTGCTCGGAATCCATCTCGCTTCATACCACCTGTCATAACGCGGTTTACCTTGACCGAACTTACGACTGCGCCCAGTTCCTGCAGTCGATCGACCGGATTCACCGCCTCGGCTTGCCAGCTGATGTCACTGTCCAGGTCCATATTCTCCGCGCCAGTCTCAATGGCGAGCCCGCAGTCGACCACCTCGTCGACGCCTCACTCCTGGCGAAGGAGGCGGTGATGCTTGAACTACTCGAGGGTGCCGTCCTGCAGCCCATTAGGCAGAGCGACGACCCTGTCGACGATGCTGAGGGCAATCGGCAGGATCTCGAAGCGCTGCTCCGGTATCTCCTCGGAGAGGAGGTGGGCAGCTGACGTGCCTGTGCTCTCTTCCTGGTTCACGGCACCTCGAGTGCGTCGTCTGCACGAGGTGCTCGCGGCGATACCGGAACGGTCGCTAGCGCTCGCCGAGGGCGATGCGAAGCTGTGTATCTGGCGGCGTTGTGGTGGGCCGATCGATGAAGTCGGCGTGTTGGTCGAGGTTCTCGTCCATGCCGAACTTGTGCGCCGCGAGAAGGCATCACTCCGGTTGACTGCCGCTGGGCGCCGGACACTCACGCGTAACCGCGTCGAGCAGAATCGGCCGCTCGCGCTCGCCCTCGTCCGAGCGGGACTGCTCCATGACCAAGCGCGAGCATTGCTCGACTCCTTCCCTGTCGACCCTGACGGCAGCTTGACTTGTCGAACCAACGATGCGCGTCGTGTTGCTCCCCAGCTCGTTGGGCTTGTTCAGCTCTGGACCGAGGTCCGCACTGGCTCCACGTTGACCATCCCGCGTCCACTCGTTGACGAGCTCGCCGCCGTGTGGGCGCTCATTGCACCGCCGTCAGAGGCACGGGCAGAGCAAGAGAAAAGACGCAAGTCGATCGGGAACCGCGCAGAGGCCTACAGCTACCAACTGGAGCGGCTCACAGCGGCAGCCGCGTCCGGGATCGTCTGGGTCGCGCAGGACGACGACACGCTTGGCTATGACCTGGAGGATCGCAGTACGTTGCCCCGTAGACGGATCGAAGTGAAGGGAAGTGGAGGAGAAGCTAGAGGCTCAGTTCTTCATGTCGGACAACGAATGGCGAAAGGCCCACGAGAACCCCGGAAGCTACGAGATCCACTTCTGGGGCGGGATAGACCTCAATCGACCCACCGCCGACGAATACTCCGTGCTGCGGTCGATGGGATATCCGATTGTGCTGCGAGACGTGCCAGCGCTCCTCGCCGCGGGAGAGCTCTTGGCGAAGCCAGATCGATGGCGCGTCGCGGCGGCTCGCAGCGCGGAGACGCCGCTATAGCAGAGAGGGAAAGGCGCCAGGAGCGAGTATTTCGATCGATGCCCAACAAAAAAATAAGCGACCCTGGCCCCTTCCGCGCACACCCCTCGCGCTCACCCGGCGCGACTCCTGTGCGCCGGGACTTGAATATGCCTGGAGGTGGTCAGGAAGTCACCTTCGATACCTTAATCCCGCCGGAAGCAATCAGGAGGGTCAGATGATGATGAACGACCTCCTCCAACTCCTTAATGGTGAAGTGGCTGAGTTCCCGAGTCGGGCTTCAGGCGAAGAGGGTTACGAATACATCAACAAAATTGCGGGACGTTATGTCACCTCGGAACGGCAGAAATTGGTTGCTGCACTCACGAGTTGGCTTCAACTGAGGTCGGAGCCCAAAACAATGATTGCGGTTGATGTCGCGAGTAAACTGCATTTGAACGAGTTACGTCCAGAGATCGAGAAGCTTTTGGTCGATGTCGAGCAGGGAAAAGCATTCTTGCCGTTTTATGCTCGACCAATAAAAGCTGCGCTCGCGATGATTTAATGTTGCAAGGGCTTAGAGACCGAAGGCAAAACGGTTCTCGGTCATTACCCTGAGCGAGCAACAAAGGGTCAAGGCTCGACATATAAACTGATATTCGTCTTGACCCGGTTCTGTGGACACTTCATGTTTACGGGGCGAGGTGTTCGCTATGGCAAAGATGCAACCGAAGTACACGCTGGAGTTTCGGCGTCAGATGGTGGAATTGGTTCGTGTCGGTCGTAAATCAGCGAGCTGTCACAAGAGTTCGGCTGCTCGTCGTGGGCTATCCGGTACTGGGTCAAACAGGCCGATCGAGATGCGGGTGGGCAATGGCGATTTGACAACGGCGGAGCGCCAGGAGCTGACGCGTCGTCGAGAGCCGGCCGCTTCAAATCGAACGGGGGAGGTTCACGTTAAAAAGCCCCTCGATTCGGTTTTGGACCCCGAGGCGCGGTTGAGCTGCAAAAGGCGCGGTAAAGACCAACGCGAGGATTAAGGCTCCAAAAAAATATTTTACACGATTGCGCATTATTCCCTATCTTTGCGGTCTAACCCGATCGATACTTTATACAGTTGAGTATCACCGTATCGAGTAGCGAGCCCACAGCCCAACCCCATCGCGTAGCCCAGGCATGTCCCGGAAAACGTAAAGCCCATTAGACCGGCGGTCGAGTCCCTTCCTTCCAACACCCGAGATCAAAGCCAACGCCAATGCTGTCGATAATGGGCAGCGCAACCATTTAAGTGGATCAAACATGAGGGGAACAGCCTTACCGCCGGGTTTATCCAGGAGCGATCGTAGCTCGATCCGCTCGCTAGGCGTTTCGACGCGCGGCCGGGAACGCAGGCTGCTGCTGGCAACCGCCGTCTGCCTCGGAATGATGCTGCCGGTCCAGGCTGACTACGAGGCCGGGGTGACGGCCTATTACCGCCAAGACTACGAAACGGCGTTCCGAGAGTTCAAAACGGTTGCGGCGGCCGGCGACGAAAACGCGCAATACAATGTCGGCCTCATGTATTTGAAGGGACAAGGCGTGCCCGAAAATCCCGAAGAAGCTTCGCGCTGGTTCCATCACGCCGCCATGCAAGGGCAGGTGGACGCGCAAAGCTTTCTCGGCGCTCTCTACGCTGACGGTCAGGGCGTGCACCAAGATTACTCACTCGCCGCCTACTGGTTGACGCGGGCCGCCGATGCCGGCCATCCGGCTGCCCAAAGTTTTCTCGGACAACTCTACTTCGACGGTCTCGGTGTCGCGCGGGATTATGTTCAAGCTTACGTCTGGTTCAGCCTGGCGGAGGCGAGCGGCTACCCGGAGTCACAGGCCTGGCGCGAGAAAACCGAGACGCGCATGAGCGGCGCGCAACATGAGGAGGCAGCCCGGCGAGTCGAAGAGCGATTGCCGCATTGGGCGCAGCGGACTCAAGGGCTAGAGCAGCCGTAGATCCCGCGGCGGCGGGCGGTTAGCCGAGTTTGAAGCCGCTGCCACGTGCTCGACCGGATACCCAAAGCTGCATGAAGTCACTGACCGAAAGGCGCTGCAAGCCTTCGTCGTCTTCGAAGAGCGCGACGATTTCGTTGCTCTTAGCCGGTGTAAATACCTCGTGTAGATTACGCTTGAATTTGTCCTTTAGCAGCGGCAGCGCCTCAAGCCGGCGGCGCGGATGGCCGAGCGGAAACGCAACGGCGCTTTCGGCTTGGGCGCCGTCTTGGAAGTAAACTGTGACGCGGTTGCCCACGGCGCGTTGCTCCGGATCATAATAATCACGCGTATAACAGGGGTCTTCGATGACTTCCATCCGGGCGCGCAGCGGGTCGATGCGCGGATCGGCGGCAATCTGGTCCTCGAAGTGATGATAGTGCAACTCCCCAAATAAGAGACCGATCGCCGCCACATACTGCAGGCAGTGGTCGCGATCGGCGGGATTCGTGAGCCGCCCCCGCTTGTCGATGATGCGCAAGGCGGGGTTTTGGGTGGCGAGCACAATCTTGCCGATGTCCGCGAGCCGGTCTTTGACATCGGGATGCAGTCTAATCGCGGCCTCGGCCGCGGTCTGCGCGTGGAACTCACAAGGATAGGCCACCTTGAACAGGATGTGCTCGACCACATAGGAGCTCAGCGCACGCGAGAGATCCAAAGACTTTCCCCGCAACAACGCTGAGTGAAAGCCGTAGCGGGCAGCGCTCAAGGCATGCGGATAGCCCGGTTCGCCCGCGAGCGTCAGCAAGGCCAGGCGCACCCCGCGCGCCGTGGCATCGCCTGCGGCCCAGGATTTACGCGGGCCGGCATCCGGCGCATGACGGTAGGCGCGCAAGTTTCCCCCATCCAATAGCGCCTGCGACACGGCGTTTATCACCTCTGCCTTGCCTCCTCCGAGCAACGCGGTGGCGAGCGCCGCCGAGGCGATCCTAACCAGGATCACGTGATCGATGCCGATCTCGTTGAAACTATTGGTCAGCGCCAGCACGCCCTGGATCTCATAAGCCTTGACGAGTGCCGTCAGAAGCTCACGCATGAGCAAGGGCTCGGCGCCGCGAGCGAGCCGCCGGCGGCTGATGTAATCCGCGCACGCTAGCAGAGCCCCCAGGTTATCCGAGGGATGTCCCCACTCGGCGGCGAGCCAGGTATCGTTGTAATCCAACCAGCGGATGAGACAACCGATGCAGTAGGCCGCTTGCACCGGGTCGAGCTCGAGCGCGGTTCCCGGGACGCGGGCTCCGCCGGCGAGCATCGCGCCCGGCACGACCGGACCGATGTGGCGGCGGCACTCGGGGTTGTTTAGCGCGGCGCAAGCGCAGCCGAGCGCATCCATGAGGCAGTAACGGGCGGCGCTGAGTGCTGGCTCGCTGGGGGGCTCGTGACCGGTGATGTAATCCGCGATGATACCCAGCAACGGATCCGGGCCTTGCGTGGCGCAGCTCGCCATCGAGGTCATGACCGCTCGGCGAGTGGAACGTAGGCTCGCGGCGCGGGACCGACATACTCGGCCAGCGGCCGGATGAGCCGGTTGTCTTTTCGTTGCTCGTTGATATGGGCCGCCCATCCGGCGCTGCGGGCGATGACAAAGATCGGCGTGAACAGCGACGCCGGGATGCCGCAGGCGCGGTAGACCAGGGCGCTATAGAAATCGAGATTCGGGAACAGGTGTTTCTCGCGCCGCATGACGGTTTCGATGCGCTCGGCGATCGCATAGAGCTGGGTATCGCGAGCCTCCTCGGCGAGCCGGCGCGCCCACTGTTTTATTATCGGCGAGCGCGGATCGCGGCGCTTGTACACCCGGTGCCCGAAGCCCATGATCAACTCCTTGCGCGCCAGCCGTTCGAGGATCCCTTGTTCGGCCTCGTCGGCCCCGCCAAAGCTCGCGATCAAGGCCATCGCCGCCTCGTTGGCGCCTCCGTGCAGCGGTCCGCGCAAGGCGCCGATGGCGCCCGCGATGGCGGAATAGAAGTCGGCCCGGGTCGAGGTGATGACACGCGCCGCGAACGTCGAGGCATTGAACTCGTGTTCGGCATAGAGAATGAGCGACACCTCCAGCGCGCGGCGATAGATTTCCTCACCAGTGTGGTCGTGCAAGAGATGTAGGAAATGTCCGGCGAGATCCGCCGCGGGAGAACCGAGATCTATTCTTAGACCGCGGGTGTGGAACTTATACCAATAGAGCAGCATCGCGGGCAAGCGCGCTAGTAGCCGTTCCGCGAGGGCAGGGACATCCGCCGATTCGGGTTCGAGACAACCTTGGGCCGACACGGCGGTGCGCAGCACATCCATCGGGTGGGCCGCGGCCGGCAGCCGTTCAAGAAGCGTTTTGAGGTCCGGCGGCAGTTCCCGCGCGCCCGCCAGCCGCATGCGGAAATCGCTAAGATGGCCGGCGTTTGGTAATTCGCCGTACAAAAGCAGGCAGGCGACTTCTTCGTAACTCGCCCGCGCCGCGAGATCTCCTACGTCGTAGCCGCGATAAAAGAGGCTATCGCCCGCAGTCTCGGCCGTGCAGATCGCCGTGCGTCCGGCGACGACGCCCTCGAGTCCTCCGGTGGTTAGCGATCCCATCGTGATTGCCCTCGCAGCTTGACCCAGCGTTTAGATTCCGCGGGGGGCCCGTTGATTCCCGCGTTTATACAGCGATTTCCAAGTCTTTGATTACGGTCATCAAGAAGCGCGCGGCCTCGCCGCCGGTCACGGCGCGGTGATCGATGGTCAGGGACAGTGGAATAATGGTATGGACGGCGGGTTGGCCGTTCGAGGCGACTACGGCCGGACGGATGCGGCCGGCGCCCAGGATCGCAACCGTCGGCGGCACGATGATGGGATTGGCATAGCGGCCCCCGAAGGTCCCGAAGTTTGACAGCGTAATCGTGTAACCGCGAAGCTCTTCGGGAGGGATGGTACGCTTTTGGACGGCCTCGCGCATCGCATTGAGTCCACGGCGCAGGTCGTCCGGCGGACGCGTGCCGACGTCGCGCAACACCGGCACGAAGAGACCCTCCTCGGTGTCCACGGCGATCCCGAGCTCGATCTTTTTCAACAAACGGCGCCCGAGCGCGTGGCTGTCGTACCAGGCGTTCAGAGCGGGTTCGGATTGACAGGCGGCGACCAGCGCGCGGATCAAGCGCAAGGTCACATCGCTGTCCGGCGGCCAGGCGTGGATATCGGCGTCCTCGCAGATCGTCACCGGCACCACCTCGGCGTGCGCCGAGGCCATTGTGCGGGCCATCGCGCGGCGCACCCCGCGCAAGGGTTCTAAGGGCCCCACTTCGGCCAGGATCTTGGCCACGCGTTGCACGTCCGCCGTCGTGATGGTTCCGTCCGGGCCGCTCGGCGTGACGATGGCGAGGTCTACGTCGAGCCGATGCGCCAGCGCCCGCACCGCCGGGGTCGCCTTGAGCCCGCCGGGATGGGGGCCGACAGCGCTCGTTTGCTCCCGTAGTACCGTATCACTGCGCGCCACCTGGCCGACGACCGTACCGGCGTCGGCTGCACTGCTGACCTTCTCTGGCTCGCCCGCGGGTGCGAATTCAGCCAGGGGATCGCCGGTATGGATGAGGTCGCCTGACTTACCGAAGAGGTGGTGCACTCGGCCGCTGAAAGGACTAGGAATATCGACGATGGCCTTCGCGGTCTCGACCGAAACCAAGGGCTGATCTTCTTTGATTTCGTCGCCGGCTTGAACATGCCAGGTTACGATCTCGGCCTCGGTCAGGCCTTCCCCTAAATCGGGCAGTTTGAATATATTCATGCGCTTCTCCTCAAGGCGGCGAGGACAGTTTAGTGGATTATAAGCCGGCACTGAAGCAAGGCGCCTGCGTTACTTAGTCATAGGCGCTCTAGAGCGGGGTCCCGACGCCGCCGTGCCCGGCGCGTGTGCGTTGCTTCGCCGCGGCGACTACAATGCCGACGTGCCGTCGCGCGATAACGCGAGGCAGTGCTTTTCTTATCTCCTCTTTGAACAGACTTGAACCGAATGAATGTGATTGCGGCCCCGCGCCGCCTGCGACAACAAACCACGACCATTTCGACCGCCGCGCCTTCGCTGTTGCGGACGCTTTTTCTTCACCACGATGGGATCGTCATCGGAGCCACGGTCCGTGCCTTGGAAAAACCTGGCCTCCTGACACACCTCGTCAGTCACGGGCGCGTGACGTTCCGAGAGCTTCTGGACCGCTATCCATGCAACCCCGGCTACCTTCATGTCGCGCTCCGGTGTCTCGCGCTGCAAGGCTGGATCACGCGGGCAGGCGTTCCCGGAAGCGATGCGATGGTCGTCGAGGTGATGCCGCTCGGCGCGATCGCGGCGAAAACGTTTCCACTCTATGCCGAAGTTGCGGAGTTTGCCTATTCGGGGATCCCGATAGAACGGCATCTCTTTCATCAAAGGGATCTCGACTCTGCGAGTGCCGAGCACTACACTCGGATAACGCGACGCTGCCTACAAAACTGGGATCTCACCGTGGGCGATCCGGCGGACCAAGAATCGAGGCTCAATGAGATCACCCGCAAGCACCTCGACGGCCTGTTGGTTGGCCCCTTCATGATCGCGGCGAAGCTGCGCGGCTTGCTCGAAGGCGAGGACTTCGCCTGTGACGGAATTCCCGGACCGCACGACAACCTTCGCGCGGGCGTGGCGCTCCTCGAGCACTTGGGATGGGTGCGGGGAGAGGGAGGGCGCCACCTGTTCACTGAGCTTGGCCGGGTAGCATGCGAGTTCACGCTCCATTACGGGCTCACGCTTTCGTATTGGCCGATGTTCTGCCAGTTGCCGATCCTCATCTTCAACTCTTCCCAACACATAACCCATGTCGCGCCAGGCCACGAGGAGACGCATGTCGATCGCAGCTTGAACGTGCTGGCGAGCGGTGTCGCCCACCGCCCCTATTTCGAGGATTCCGAGCAGATCCTGATCGGGATTTTCAATCGGGAGCCGCTTGCGGAGCAACCGCGTTTCGTGGCCGACATGGGCTGCGGCGATGGGATCTGGCTCAAACGCATCTATGAAATCGTTGCGGCCAAGACCAGGCGCGGCCGACACCTGGACGCATATCCGCTCCTGATGATCGGCGCGGACTACAATGCCAAGGCGCTGGAAGCCGCCCGCCGCACCCTAGATACCGCCGGGATTCCGAACATCACCCTCTTCGGCGATGTGACCGATCCCACGCTTTTCGCGCAGGCCTTAGGCGAGCGCGGACTAGCGATTCTGGACGGCCTGCATATCCGCGCTTTCATCGATCACAATCGGCGTTATACCGAGCCGCGGGATAGAGCGAGCGCGGACAAACGCCTCGTTTTATCCACAGGGGCTTATGCCGGCGAGACCGGCAATGCGATTCCGAATAGATTACTGGAAGAAAACCTAGTCGAGCATCTCCGGCGCTGGGCGCCATTCATCAGGAAACATGGCCTCATCGTCATCGAGGCTCACAACGTCTATCCCCCGATCGCCGCCGAGTACAACGGCAAAACCCACGCCACCGCCTTCGATACCTATCACGGATATTCGAACCAATACCCTATCGACTACGAAGCGTTCATGTCGCTTGCGGAGGAGGCGGGTTTGCGCGCCGTCGCCCATGAGCAAAGGGTATACCCCTCGCGGCTTCCGTTTGTCGCCATCAGCCTTAACCGGTTCAAGACCCCCGATCCAATCGCGATCGCGGCAGCGCACCCGCCGCCCCGGCGAGACGGTACGAGCTGGCGGCCCGGCGGATCGGAGGACACCCTCGACGGCGAAGCCTTGCACCGCTTTCTCTATCACGAGGGCGATCTCACTCGCCCGCGGCGCTGGTGCGCAAGCAGCACCGGCATGCTGGTACGTGGCTTACTCGAAGACATCGAACGGCGGCTTGACCGTTACCTCAACCCGAGCCCTACATCGCGGCAACTTACCCTGGTAGACTACGGCGCGGGCACTGGCCTCGCGACCTTGGAGCTGATCAAGGGCCTCCGGGAGACGGGTTTGATGCAGCGAATGAAGGGTAACGGCATCAACTTCAAGCTGCTGCTTTTCGATTTCCCTGGCGGCTGGTTCGCTAAGGCCTTTGATCTGCTCAACGCCTTCGCGTTTATCGACTTTCATTCGCTCACGGATCCGGACACCGGTAAGATTCGGCTCATTTCCGACATCATTGCGCCGGAATCGGTGGACATCATCTATGCCAGCATGGTGTTGCACCTCGTACCCCCGAAGGCAATGCCGCCGTTGATCGATAGCTTCGCCGAGGTGTTGCAACCACACGGGAGCTTCTATTGGAACAGCCCGGACACGGCGCCGGCCTCAATGCATTCGGAAGTCATCCACGCGCCGAATCGCGCATTGCGCCGGCTGCTCCTGGAGGTCATCGACACTGAGACGCGAGTGCATCAGGTTCTAGCCAATGTTTCCGTGGATCAACGCGGCGCCTTCGCGGACCTGCCGCAACGCCTCGCGGAAATCAGGCGATCCCTCACTCCCGAGAGGCGAGCGGTAGCGAAAGCACGCGCGGATAAACAGATCTTGGCGATCCCGACCCATGTCGAGTATATCGAGGGCTTGTTGAACAAACGCTTCGACGGCGGGTTTGCGACCATGGTATCGGTGCTGAGCGAAGACGATGCGCTCGCGTTGGCACTACTGCCTGCGAACCAACGTTATTTCAACGAAATCGAGGATGCGGAGCTACGCTGTAAGCTGATTACCTTATTGCTCCGCTACGATGTCCTGCCGCGATTCCGAGCGGGCCCGGCCGGGAATGCCGTCGGCCTTAATCTTCACTGGACGGGTGGTAAGCATGTAAAGAATGGCTAAGGAAGTGGTTGACTGTAAGGTTAGGATTTAGTTGTTTGATAAGAGCTTTGCGACTTATCCTGGTCAGGAACAGCGCTCGATAAAGGGGTGGTGGGTTGGCCGGAATACGCATTACGAAAGCCGGTCCAACTTAAAGCGCCGGCTCAGCACGCGATCAAGCGCGCGGGTGGGCAGCCAGCGCTTGAGGAAGGGTAAGAGAAGACTGTGGTGACCGATCCGGACGACGGTCGGCGGATTGGGCGCTAGCACTGCGTCTGCCATCTTACGCGCAAACACCGCAGTGGGCGTCGTTCGCTCCTGCGAAGCTCCTAAGCGCGCCGCAATCGCATCCGTGACGGCCGCGTACAGAGAAGCGTCGCTTGGGTGAAAGCGTTGGGCCGCGGTCGCACTAAACTGAGATGCAACGCCCCCAGGTTGGACGGTAATGACCTCAATGCCGAAGGGCTGCAACTCCATGCGCAGGGAATCGGAAAGCGCATTTACCGCTGCCTTGGTGGCGCAGTAGGCGCCTGCGAAGGGTGTGGGCAGCACACCCGATATGCTGCTGATATTGACGATCCGGCCGGAACGTTGGCGCACCATGTCGGGCAGCAGCGCCTGGACCAAAGCCACCATACCGAACACATTCGTCTCGAACTGAAGGCGCAGCTCGTTCATGGGCAGCTCGGCGAGCGGTCCCAGCGCGCCGTAGCCCGCATTGTTGATCAGGAGCGCCACGGTGACACCATCGTGCTGAAGACGCGCCTGCAGGCGGCGGATGCTCTCTGCATCCGTCACATCGAGCGTGGCCGTCCGGACACCACGCGCCTCAAGCGCACTCAGAGTGCTCACCCGGCGCGCCGTGGCATACACCACATGTCCCCGACGATGGAATTCTTCGGCCAGCGCCCGGCCAATGCCCGTCGAACAGCCCGTCACCAGCGTAATATTCGTCTTCATGAGGCGGCCAACGCGCTGCTCGGTGTCGTCTTCACTCGTTGGCATTTCCCAGCTTTACCGAAGACTTGAACCGCTTGGCCGAGTGGCTGAGGGCTTGTGAAGTGGACACCGTAGCGATGGAGTCGACGGGGGTGTACTGGATCCCGCTGTTCGAGCTGTTGGAGTCGCGTGGGTTCACGGTGTATCTGGTGAATGCTCGGCATGTGAAGAACGTCTCGGGGCGCAAATCGGACGTGCTCGACTGCCAGTGGCTGCAGCAATTGATGAGTTTCGGTCTGTTGAGTGGGGCCTTTCGTCCGAAGGGCGAGATTTGCGCGTTGCGGAGCGTGGCCCGGCAGCGGGCGATGTTGCTGAGCTACCAGTCTCGGCATGTCCAGCACATGCAGAAGGCGCTGACACAGATGAATATTCAGTTGGCCCAGGTGATCTCCGATGTGGTGGGGGAGACGGGTCAGAGAATCATCCGGGCGATCCTGGCGGGCGAACGCAACGGGCAGGTGTTGGCCAAGCTCAAGCACTTCCGCATTCGGGCCACTGAGGAGGAGATCGCCAAATCCTTGCAGGGTAACTGGCGGGAGGAACACCTCTTTGCGCTCAAGCAGGCGGTATCGTTGTATGACGCCTATGCGGCCGAACTGGCCGAATGCGACCGGCAATTGGAATCCATGCTGGGGGCCTTGGCGCGCCATGGCAGAGAACCGGGAAAAGCGAAACGACGCGCGCGGGCGAAGAACGCACCCCGGTTCGACATACGGACCTATCTGTTTCAATTGTGCGGTGTGGATTTGACCCAGATCGATGGGATCGACGTCACCACCGCCTTCAAGGTATTGGCCGAAGTGGGCGCCGATCTGTCGCGCTTCAAGACCGCGAAGCACTTCGCCTCCTGGCTGGGGTTGTGTCCGGGAACGAAGATATCGGGCGGAAAAGTCTTGTCGGGTGCCTCTAAGCGGACCGCCAATCGGGCCGCGCAAGCCCTGAAGCTGGCGGCGGCATCCTTGCGTAGCAGCCGTTCGGCCTTGGGCGCCTATTACCGGCGCTTGGCTGCTCGCATGAGGGCTTTAGGAGGGCGGCATGTCCACTTACAGGTCACTGCGTGACCCCACGGTTGATACACTCGCGATGGCTGTGGAGTGGATTATCGAAACCACGCTAGTCCCCTTGGCCCGTTTTGCTGTCTGAGGTCAACAAAAGCGACCTAGGTCACATATGCATCGACTAGGTCGCTCAGCTCGGCGATCCACGGATAGTAGACTAAATCATCGGCATCCGGTCAACGCGCGAAGGGGTGCCGTACGAAAAACCGTGGCGCGGTAATCGTAATTGCCCACCCAATACCCGGGCGCGGCATATCGCGATTAGCGCAGGTAAGGTCGCCGCGTATTAACGCGTATTAATATTGACTCAACCTCAAATTTAGCATAAGAAACAGCACTCGTCTCCCCAGTTGCCCACAGCATCTCTGCTAAGGAGGAAACAAAGATATGAGAAAGTATCAACTTAGCGTCATAATGCTCGCTTCGCTGACTCTCGCCTCACTGTGCCTTGCCCAATCTAGTCAAGAGAGGAAAGACAGGTCCGCGTCTACCGGCTCGCACACGGCACATGTAGTCGTCGTCCCCGATCAGGTCAAATGGGGACCTGCGCCGCCGTCGCTCCCCCCCGGCGCCCAGCTCGCAATCTTAGAGGGTGATGTGTCGAAAGCCGGTGTGCCGTTCACCATCCGTGCAAAGTTCCCGGACAGCTACAGAGTCCCGCCACACTGGCACCCGACGGACGAAAGGATCGTAATCCTTCAAGGCGCACTCGGGATGGGGGTGGGGGAGAAGTTCGACCAGGCGACGGGCCACGAGCTGCCGGTCGGATCGTACTCGCTGATGCCTAAAGGAGTGAGACACTTCGTTTGGGCGAAGGGCGAGACCGTGATTCAGGTATCGGGTATGGGCCCGTTTGAGATTAACTACGTGAATCCTGCCGACGACCCGCGTAAGGTGTCGAAGGAGTAGCGGACAGGTCATAGCCTAAACCCGTCTGGTTATCCGCGAGGGATTGCGAGAGCAATCTTACTCCGTGGTGCGTCAATCGACGAACAGATCGGATAGCAAATTCTTCGTGCCTGGCACCACCGCATAGCGCGCGAGATCGATGACGCCCTCGGCGGCGAGCACCTCCTCGTCGATGTAGAGATCGCCGGTGTGCTTGCGGCTGTCGCGGTTCAGAATGATGTATGCGGCATCGGCGAGGATCTCCGGCGTGCGACAGCGGTTGGGATCGATGCCGGGGATCATCGCCAATGCGGCGGTGTGAATGACCGTTCGCGGCCAGAGCCCGTTCACCGCGATGCCGTCGGCGCGAAACTCCTCTGCCATGCCGATCACGCACATGCTCATGCCGTATTTCGCCATCGTGTAGGCGGTGTGATGCTTGAACCACTTCGCGTTCAGGTTGAGCGGCGGACCGAGATTGAGGATGTGCGGATTGCGGCCGGCTTTCGCCGACTGCTTGAGGTAAGGGATGCAGACCTGCGAGCAGCAATACGTGCCGCGCACGTTCACGCCGAACATAAGGTCAAACCGTTTCATCGGCGTCTCGAGCGTGCCGGTGAGCGAGATCACACTCGCGTTGTTGACCAGGATGTCGATGCTGCCGAAGTGCTCCGTGCAGCGCTTCGCCGCCTCGGCGACTTTGGTGTCGTCGCGGATGTCCACCGGCATCGGCAAGGCTCGCCCGCCCGCGGCTTCGATCTCTTCGGCGGCGGAGTAGATCGTGCCCGGCAGTTTCGGATGCGGCTGCTCGGTCTTGGCGACGATCGCGACGTTCGCGCCGTCGCGCGCGGCGCGCAACGCGATCGCCTTCCCGATGCCGCGCGATGCGCCGGTGATGAACAGCGTCTTGCCGGTAAGGCTCATAGCACCTCCGATTGGTCTACTCTTTCAGCCGAACTTCGAGAAATCCGGCTTCCGCTTTTCGAAGAACGCCGTGAACGCCTCTTTCGACTCGGGCGAGCGGAGCAGCGGGGAATACGCGGTCAGACACCACATAAGGTTTGGGCGGTGAACTGGGAGCGAACGATCCTGCATTCGATAACTGGGTTCAAATCCGGATCACTTTAACGACGCGATCCTGTTCCAGCACTTGATAGACCAGTCTGAGCTGGACATTGACCCGGCGGGAATAGGCACGAGCCAGGTCGCCAACCAGCAAGGTAGCCTGTATGCAGCGCAGCGGAATACGGGGACGCCACAGCGCCATGATCGTTCCATCCAGGCGACGATTTCTACTTCGTTAGGCAGCGGATAACGAAAATACATAGTCCCGGTTTGCTTTTAGGCGGCAAACTACGCATCGTGAGCATCACCATTGCTTTGACGCTAATCGCTTATAGCCTATTGTTGTATATTGTAGCATGGAATAGTAGTGCGTATGTTATAATCTTACGTTCTTCAGGACACTTGACAGCCGAAGAGAAAGCATCTACATTGCCTTATATTATTGTTACTACTTATGGTATCAAGTGAATAAAGTTCAAGCTAACCCTTTACGTCGGGAAGCGAATAAATCCGAGTTCACGGTTCAAGAAGCAGCGCATGAACTCGGGGTCGCAGTCGAGACGGTGCGCCGTTACATCCGTGAGGGTAAGCTTTTGGCGCACAAGAAGCGCGTAAGGGTCTCAAAGAGATTTGGTCAATATCGAAAGAAGCGGTCGAACGATTCCAGGTCGTAGGTTAACTGCGCAATCCGAGAGAAAGATGCGTGCTACAGGGATACCGTAAAGCATTTCCTTCGAGTAAAATCGCGTTCTCTTACCATGGCATCATCGCATTGCACGAAAGGTCTTCACCGAGGAGGGCTGCTAAGCGCAATTGCAAATCAAGGGTTCATGAACAGTTTCGTGAAGTGTTTTCTGCCCGACGTAGCCGCATTTATTTTCTGTGCGAATGGCATTTCCGGAGAACGAATATGACTGGCGAACGCGAGCGCCTCCGACAACTGATCGAGCAGAAATGCTTAATAACTAGCCAAGGCTTTACCCTTAGCACAGGGGGAAAGTCCGGATTCTATTTTGACTGTAAGGCGGTCACTCTCGAAGGTGAAGGACTGGCTCTCATAGCATCCGAAGTTCTGCGAGAAATAGAAGCGTTGCCGAAGCGTCCTACGGCAATCGGAGGAATGACGATGGGCGCTGATTTCATCTCGGCCGCGGTTGCGTTGATGGCTTACCAGAGAGGCCTTAATACCGTTCACGCTTCGATAGTTCGTAAAGAGCCAAAAAAGCACGGAACGATGAACAAGATCGAAAATCAGCTTCCAATAGGAACATCGATCGTCGTGGTTGATGATGTAATCACAAGCTGGATCGTCAACTATTAAAGCGTGCGAGGAATTCTCTGCTGCCGGTTATGAGATCGTTGGCATCATCGCAATCGTCGATCGCGAGGCAGGCGGAAAACAGCGACTTGAGCAGTCGTATGGCCACGTACGCGCGCTTTTCCAAAAGAGCGATTTTCCAGCCCTGACACAGAACTCCGGTTCTAAAGGTGCGCAGCAAAAATGCACCGCTGCTTGATGCTTCGGGCTGCGCGCGCTCGCTCCAGCCCTATATATGTACCTTAAGACGACGGCGCGCTATCCGCTTTTCCGTGGACCATGTCAGCTGGCACACTTTCTTTCCTCGTGGCCTGCCAGGTCCCCGGACACCCGTTGATATCTTTCCAACTTCCCCCGCCCTTGGCCGCCGACAGCAATCCCTCGAAGGTCGCCGCATCGTAGCCTTCGTAGGTAAATCCGCCTTCCATTTTCCCGGAGTCCTGGATCACGCCTTCAAGCTCATACGCATAGCCGGAATTATCGGTGAGCTCACCGCTTACCTTGCCGCCTTTAATCGTGAGGGTTCCGCCCCCAATCCCGTAACCGCACTTGTCGTCCTCGCCGGGACGCGCAGTCTTGGTGCCGCCCCCGACCTGCCACGCGCCGTCGAATTTGGTGGTGGTGATCATAGTGGAATTGGCGTTGATGTCGCTGCAGCCGCTCACGGCGCCGCACACAAGGAGTGATACCGGTATTATAGTTTTCATGCTCCTACCCCATTGGGTGAATCTTGTGACGGACACCTTCTCCTTCGGGAGAAGGCGTGGATGAGGGGAATACAAAGCATAGAGTTATATCCCCTCACCCTAACCCCCGGTGGGAGAGGGAACTTTATGAGTAAGCAAACCTTCTAGAAAACCTCGCTTGTGCATCGGGTCACGCGCGCGCCCTAGCCACCCGATATTTTTCTCAAGGCGCTAGGAGGGCGACAGGCTCGCGACACCGGGAATCGCCGCCGTTTGGGTCCGCTCCGCGAGCGCCATCGGCACCTTGTAAATATCGAAATGGCCCGAAGCGTTGTAGCTCTTGTACATCGCCTGCAACTCATACATCCATACGCCAAAGAAGAAGGCGAGATCGATGAGATCACGGCGATTCACCGCGGTCCAGCGGATCAACCGCCAGAAGTGCGCGCGCTGTGGACCTCTGAGCCCGACGGAGTAGATGATCCGCCCAATGATGCCCAGGTACCGCCGTACCAACGTGAGGTTCCACGGCGCGGTGAGCGGCAATTTTCCTAAGTACTGCGATCGGTAATCCCGCATGAACGCCGTCGCGCGCTCGAACACATGTTCGGGCGCACACAGGTGTGTCAGTACTTGCTTGTAACCTGCGCTCAAGGTTCGAGCGTCCATCTTCGGCACGATATTGGTTTGGCTCTCGTGAAAATCGAACTCGTAGATGAGCCGTCCTTCGCGCTTCATGCGATCGTATAACTCGGTGCCGGGAGGCGCCTTGAGCACGCTGACCCCGGCGATGACGATTCCGCAGTCTTGAATGAAATCGATCTGGCGCTGGAAAATCGCCGGTGTATCCGTGTCGAAACCGACGATAAATCCGGCCGTGACGATGAAGCCCGAGCGGTGCAATTGACGGATGCTGTCGAGCAAGTCGCGACGCGTGTTTTGCCGTTTCTTGCAGGCGATGAGGCTGTCTTCGTCAGGTGTCTCCACACCCACGAAGATATGCCGGAAGCCGGCGTCCAACATCAGTTGCATGAGCTCGGGATCATCGGCCAGATTCACCGTCAGCTGGGTGGCAAAACCGACGGCACGCTGCTTACGCTGGCGCCACTCGATCAAGGCGGGCAATAGATCGGTTTTTAAGAGCTTCTTGTTGCCGATGAGGTTGTCGTCGGCGAAGACGACCAGATCGAAACGGTCCAGATCCCCAAGCGCCTCGAGCTCGGCGATGATCTGCGCCGGGGTCTTGGTACGCGGCCGCCGACCGAAGAGGGCCGTCACGTCGCAAAAGTCGCATTGATAAGGGCAACCGCGCGAATACTGGACGATCGCGAACCCGTATTGACTCAGGTCGACCAGTTCCCACAATGGGACCGGGGTCGTGTGGACATCGGCCATCTCGGGCGAGGTGTAGATAGGCTTGGGACAGCCCTCTGCCAAATCGGCGAGGAATCGCGGTAGCGTCACCTCGGCTTCGTTGAGCACGAAATGATCAACGCCCGGAAACGCGGCGTACTCGTGCGTAAACAGTGGGCCACCAGCAACCACTTTGACGCCTGCCGCCTTGCAGCGCCGGATCAGCGCTCGCGCGGCGGTGGCTTGGACGTTCATGGCGCCGATGAAGACATAATCCGCCCATTTGAGATCTCCCTCGGCAAGCTTATTTAGATTGAGATCGATGAGGCGCTTATTCCACTCCTTGGGCAACATGGCGGCGACGGTAAGCAATCCGATCGGGGGATAACTGGCCCGTTTTCCCGATATCCTGAGCAGATTGCTCATCGACCAGAAGGCGTAGGGCATCTCGGGGTAGACCAGTAGGATATTCATGTGCTCCTCCACCTTGCCATATGTTAGTATCGTTATCCGGCCGCGACTCGCCCGTGCACAGGCGATCAAGTGGCATCGAAACCATAAGCGTATCCCTATCGCCGCTTCATTCCAAGCCCCCGCCCATCGAGCTTGCTTCAAGTATAAAGCGCACGCAACGCCGCGATTCGCTCTTCGATCGGCGGATGGCTCATAAAGAGCCGCCCGAGGCCCGAGGGCTTGCCTGCGATCCCGAAGGCCTCGAGGTGTTCGGGCATGGGATCTTGCTGAACCGAAGCGCCTAGGCGTTCTAAGGCCCGAATCATCTTGTCCCGCCCGGCCAGTTTGGCCCCGCCCGAGTCGGCGCGAAACTCGCGCCAGCGGCTGAACCACATCACGATGATCATCGCCAGTACGCCGAGCACCATCTGGGCGATTATCGTCGTGATCCAGAAGCCCGGCCCATGCCCGCGTTCATTGCGAAACACGGCCCGATCCACCAACTGACCGATGACCCGCGAGAGGAAAAACACGAAGGTGTTGACCACGCCTTGGATCAAGGCCAAGGTAACCATGTCGCCATTGGCCACGTGCGACATTTCGTGCCCCAGCACGGCCTCCACCTCCTCGCGACGCATCCGCTGCAGCAAACCGGTGCTGACCGCAACCAGCGCACGATCGCGATTGGCGCCGGTGGCAAAGGCGTTCAAGTCCGGAGAGTCATAAATCGCCACCTCGGGCACGCCGATCCCTGCCTCGCGCGCCTGGCGCGTCACGGTATCGAGCAACCACGTCTCGGCGCCATCGCGGGGCTGCTCAATGACTTGCAGCCCCATCATGCGCTTCGCGGTCCATTTCGAGATCAACAAGGAAATGATGGAACCGCCCATGCCGAATACACCCGCCATGATCAGTAGCCCGTTCAGGTTCATCCCGACCCCTTGGCCGGCCAAATAAGGTTCGACGCCAAAGAGCTTCACGATGATGCCGAGCAACAGCATCACCGCGAGGTTGGTTATCAGGAACAACACGATACGTAGCATGGATGATCCTCCTTTTGCGTGTAATTGGGGGTAACGGACTCAAGGTTCAAGTGCCCCGCTCGCCCGTCGCGACTTGCATAAAGTAATGCCGATGCTAAGCCGATAGTTATTCCCGCAGGACGGCTCCTCCCCCTCCCCGCTCATATCCGTCCTGCATTTGGCCGGGGCTTGCCTCGGCCATTTTTTTTACTCATCGCTCGGTTTGCTGCGCCAGTAGCGCCGAGACATTCTGGAAGCCCCTCGGAAGCCGCTTACCGCTTCGGCCGCGCTCACCAGCATACGTCGGGAGATCTGCGGGAGCGAGGGTAAGGTGGCGCTGACCGGCACGCACGACCAAGGACGCACCCGCGGGAACAACTGTGAGCGCGGTAACATAATCCGCTCTCGACACCACCTTGGCGCTCGCGATATGGACCATTTTCAGGCCCTTACCCTTGGCAAGCTCGGGAAGCTCCTTCAAGGGGAACACCAAAAGACGTCCCGCTTTCGTAGCCGCGGCGACTCTGTCGCCGCTGATGTCATGGACGGCCGCGGGCGAGAGTATGCGCGCGGCGCGCGGGAGCGTGAGCACTGCCTTACCGGCCTTGTTCTTAGTATGAAGATCTTCCAGCCTGGCGATAAATCCGTAGCCGGCATCCGAGGCCATCAAGTACCGGGCATCACCTTGCTCTAAGAGCACGCCTTCAAACGTCGCTCCCTCGGGCGGCGTCAAGCGCCCGGACAAGGGCTCGCCCAAGCCGCGCGCGGAGGGCAGCGAATGTCCCGCTATGGAATAACACCGCCCGGTCGAATCGATGAATACCGCCAGTTGATTGCTGCGTCCGCAGGCCGCCGCCTTGAACTGATCACCCGCGCGGTAGCTCAGTTCCACGGGATCGATCTCATGCCCCTTGGCGGCTCGCACCCAACCCTTCTCCGAGAGCACGATGGTGATCGGCTCGTTCGGGATCAACGCGGCTTCATCGAGCGCCCGCGCCTCACCGCGTTCGACGATCGGCGCGCGGCGCGGATCGCCGTAGCGCTTGGCGTCGTCCAGAAGCTCGGCGCGGATCAGCGACTTGAGTTTTCTACTCGATCCCAAGGTCTGTTCCAGGCCCTTGCGCTCCTCGGCAAGCGCGCTCTGTTCGGTGCGAATCTTCTGCTCCTCGAGTCTCGCCAAATGCCTGAGTTTGAGGTCCAGGATCGCCTCCGCCTGGATCTCGGTGAGGCCGAAGCGGCTCATCAGCACCGGTCGCGGCGATTCTTCATTGCGGATGATGGCGATGACCTCATCGAGGTTGAGATAGGCGATGAGCAGTCCTTCGAGGATTTGCAAACGCTCGTTGACTTGGTTCAAGCGATGCTGTAAGCGCCGGCGCACCGTCGCTGTCCTAAACTCCAGCCACTCCGTTAGCAAGGTCTTAAGGTCCTTGACCTGCGGGCGCCCGTCCAAGCCGATAACGTTTATATTGACGCGGTAGCTGCGTTCGAGATCGGTGGTTGCGAAGAGGTGCGCCATCACGCCGTCGGCATCCACGCGGTTCGAGCGCGGCGCCAACACCAGCCGCACCGGTGTCTCGTGATCGGACTCGTCGCGCAGATCCTCGATCATGGGCAGCTTCTTGGCGTTCATCTGCGCGGCGATCTGCTCGAGGATGCGTTCCCCCGAGCTTTGGTACGGCAGAGCGGTGATGACGATGTTGCCGTCCTCCAGCTCGTAGATGGCCCGCATGCGCACCGTACCGGCGCCGCTCTCGTAGATTGCCCGCAACTGCTCGCGCGGGGTCACGATCTCGGCCGCGGTGGGAAAATCGGGGCCCAGCACGTGCTGACACAGATCGGCGATCGTGGCCTTCGGCCGATCGAGAAGCTCGACGCAGGCTTGCGTGATCTCCACGAGGTTATGCGGAGGAATGTCGGTGGCCATGCCGACCGCGATCCCGGTGGTGCCGTTCAAGAGCACATTGGGCAACCGCGCCGGCAGCAAGCGCGGTTCCTCCAAGGTCCCGTCGAAATTCGGCACCCACTCGACGGTCCCGAGCCCCAGTTCTTTCAACACTACCTCGGCATAGCGGGTCAGGCGCGCCTCGGTATAGCGCATGGCGGCGAAGGACTTGGGGTTGTCCGTCGATCCCCAATTGCCTTGCCCGTCGATGAACGGATAGCGGTAGGCGAAGGGTTGCGCCATCAATACCATGGCCTCGTAGCAGGCCATATCGCCGTGGGGATGGAATTTTCCCAACACATCCCCCACGGTGCGCGCCGATTTCTTATGCTTGGAACCGGCCGATAGCCCAAGCTCCGACATCGCATAGATAATGCGCCGCTGGACCGGTTTCAAGCCGTCCCCGATGTGGGGCAGCGCCCGGTCCAGAATGACGTACATGGAATAGTCGAGGTAGGCGCGCTCGCTGAACTCGTGCAGCGGCCGGCGCTCGACATTGTCGAAGTTGAACTCTAGCGACTCGGGCATAAGAGTATTGAGACGGGATCCGCTGAGGATTTTAGCCCTGAGCGGTCCGCATGCAAAGCCTCGGCGTGCAGCGAACTCAAACGGCCGCCAGATCCCGTAGGACGGATGCCCGCCAGGGCGATCCGCCGCATGGAATTTATCGCCACCACCCGTTCGGCGGAACGCCATAAAACGGCTTCCGCCCTGCGCGCTATGTGGCAGATTGTCACAGTGTTCCTGCGGCACCTGTCAGCGCCAACCGTGAATAGTGCAATCGAGTTTCGCAGGAAACGACGGCGTGTGGATGGAAGGTCGTCCCGCCGGTGTGTATACTTGAGCGTAGATACATCTTGGGGAGTAAGCGATGAAGACCGCAAAGATTTTCACGCACGGGCACAGTCAAGCGGTGCGCCTGCCAAAGGAGTTCCGCTTCAAGGTCGATGAGGTCTATATCGAGAAGTCTGGCGAAGACATCATTCTGATGCCGAAGAAGCCGGACCCCTGGCGTAATGTCCGCGCTGTCGTTGGGAAGTTCAAAGGCCCGCTGGATCGTGCTCAAGCCGAAGCCTTCGACAATCGAGACTGGCCCACGTGAGCTACATGCTAGATACAGACATTTGCATTTATCTTTTGACCGACCGAGTGCCGGAAAAGCGCGAGCACATCCTCGCTCGCCAACCCGAGGAGCCGTTACTGCTTTCGGCAGTCACGGTGTCGGAATTGAGCTACGGTGTAGAGAAGAGTAAGTGGCGTAAGGCGAATACCGCTTTGCTCGATAGATTCCTGTGCGACTTCCAAGTCTTGCCCTATGATGAGAAGGCGGCACGAACTTGCGGTATCGTCCGAGCCGCTCTTGAGAAGAAGGGGCGCCCTATCGGTCCTATGGATACCCTGGTTTGACTATTAAAGATTGGACGATACCGGCGTAGGCCCCGCGGGTTATCGCGTGTTCCCGTATGTAGCGTAGCGGAATACGGGGAATTCGGTTCTCCGAAACATCCCGGATTCCATTTCATTCCATCCAGGCTTGCTGAACTCGTGCAGCGGCCGGCGCTCGACATTGTCGAAGTTGAAGTCTAGCGACTCGGGCATAAGCGAATTCGCCACCCAGCTCGTAGGGCGGAAGCCGCTTTTTGGCGTTCCGCCGAATGATTGCACGGTCGTATGATCCATCGATGCCGGACTATCGACGTTACCGCATACCGGTGGCACCTATTTCTTCACCGTCAATCTGTTGGAACGGCGTACGGACCTGCTGATCCGGTATATCGAGGTCTTACGTGAAGCCGTGCGGCGCACGCGGGTCGAGCGGCCTTTTCATATCGATGGATGGGTGGTTTTGCCGGACCACTTTCATTGCGTGCTCACCCTGCCACCCGGAGACGATGATTTTTCCAATCGTATCAAGGGAATCAAGATTCGATTCGTGCGGACCATCGAACCGAGCGAGCGCCGGTCATCGGTGCGCGTTGCCCGCGGCGAAAGCCAGGGCCAGGGATGGCCCTGCCGGGCGCGCCGAGGATGCAGCGCGGCGTCTGGCAACGCCGATTTTGGGAACATGCGGTTCGCGATGACGTGGATTACACTCGTCACATGGACTACCTTCACTACAATCCGGTCAAACACGGCCATGTCAGAGCGGTAGTGCAATGGCCGTATTCAACCTTTCACCGCTGGGTACGAGCCGGTGTCTACTCGTCCGAATGGGGTGGCACCGGGGTTATCGACGGGGCCGTTGGCGAGCGGGGGTGAAATCATACGGCGGAACGCCAAAAAGCGGCTTCCGCCCTACGAGCTCTTTCGAAACAGACCAGTTCTCCATCCGATTTGGCTCACTCTAATGGGACGATCGCCGGTGTTGACGATCCGAAAGACGGCGAATTCTGGGTATGGCTTCTTACTTCCTGGACCAATGAGGATACGGTGTCCAACGGAGACTCGAGCAGAAGGCTTTACCGCCCTGTTTGCAATGTAAAGGGCTACGCCTGCAGCTGCAAATGATCCGGCAGCGGCGAACCAGCTCGCAAACGAGTTTATGAGATCCCATTGCGCTTTGCTGATTCCAAAAAGCGATGCCTCGGACATGAGGACTAACCGCATTAACTCAGCGGCGGCGAAGCCGTCCGCTGGAAGCCTCGTTATGCGGCATCAACCTCAACAACTTCACTGTGAGAGTGTGGCTCTGGGATAGCATATCCGTCCTCTTTCAGTCCCTCGAGGTGGAACTCTATGGCCTCTCGTATAAGCGTCAGAACTTCACTCTGACTCTCCCCGGCAACGATGCAACCCGGGAGATCTGGGACATAGGCTCCCCAACTCGTGGGACCTTCTTCAATGATTACTGTATATCGCATAAACTCGTCTCACTTTTTCAGGCCAGCCTGTTTCAGCGCATTATTAAGCGTACCAGGCGGTACATCAATATTCGGCTTCCCAGATACCGTCACAGTTCCCGGTTTTTCGGGTGTTTAAATTGCCGGTGACTACCTCGTTGTCGTATTTGCGTCCAGCCGTCTGCCTCGATCAGCTTTATCAGCTAGTTGACTTTCATCCAGAACTGTTCCCGTGATTCCCCTGTGCCGCATAACGCCGCGGTTCAGGCGCGCCCGAGCGCACAGCGCGACGGCGTCGCCTGGAACCGCTTGTGTACGCCCGACATGGGCATGAACTGATGGGGTGAAAGTCCCCTGTAGGAGTACCTGTAATGTCCCCGATGTGGACGACTATAACTACTAGCCGACGGCAAGGGCGATCCCGCGTGGGGTTGTCTGAAGGAAGCCCGAGGGCAAAGGTGCGAGCCGACGGACAGAAATCGCATAGAAGGCTCAGTCTCCGGGCGAGTCAGCACCAGATGACAAAGCCCACCGGGTACAGGGATAGGGTAAATGCGGCGGTTGTGCACTGACAGTGGATGCGCGCCCCCTTCGGGCGTGGACTTGGATTTGGAGAAATTCTTCGACCGAGTCAACCACGATGTGCTGATGGCCCGCGTGGCCAGGAAGGTGAGAGATAAATGCCTTCTCGGCTTGATAAGCCGCTACCTGCGTACTGGTCGGGGACTTCATCCAAGCAACGGAGCTGGGTACGCCGCAAGGTAGTCCACTCTCCCCACTGCTCGCCAATATTCTCTTGGATGACCTCGATAAAGAGCTGGAGCGGCGCGACACCGGTTTGTCAGATCCGCCGATGATCTCCGCATACTGGTCAGAAGCCAGCGTGCAGGGGAGCGCGTCAAAACCAGCGTTACGCGTTTCTTGACCGGTAAGCTGAAGCTTACCGTCAACGAGCAGAAAGAGCCGGGTGGTCAAGACCAATGATCGTGAGTTCCTGGGGTTTACCTTCCGAGGAACGAAACTGCGCTGGTCCGACCAAGCCTTCGCCGACTCCAAGCATACGGGTCTGGAAACTCACCGGTTGAGGAGCTGGGGTGTCTCGATGGACTACCGGCTCGACAGGCTCACGCGTTACGTTCGAGGTTGGATGAATTATTTCGGCATCTCGGATTACTACCGGCCCATACCGGAGATGGATGCGTGGCTGCGTCGGCGTATCCGCATGTGCTACTGGAAACAGTGGCGCTGGGTGCGTACGAAGGTCCGCCATCTTCTGGCGTTGGGAACGAGTAAGCGTCAAGCGATTTTGACCGCGATCAGTAGCAAGAGCTATTGGCACTTGTCGAAGACCTTGGCGACACAAACCGCGATAACCAATGACTGGCTCAAGAGCCAGGGCTTGATATCCGTGCGTGCGCTTTGGATGCGTGCCCACGGCTATACCTGATGTTCTCGTGTGCTCCACTTTTGTGACCGTTCCGCCAGGAGCGGAACGGGACGCTTTAGCGCCCGCAGGGTGCGCGCCATGGATGGCGGGCATCACCCCCGGTGCGGACCCGCATGCCGTGGTGGTGTGGGGACCGGGGGTTAAAAGCCCCCGGTTACCCGATTAGGGGCGGAACTCTCACAGCAGGCCGAGAATATCGCCGACTATAAGGTACGTGTACACCACGTAACGATCAGCCTCTTCCCTATTTACGATCGTGGCATGTGATCCCTTCTGTGCGGCTTTGAAAATGCTGTCGAGACGGTCTCCAATGAATGCAAGCTGACTGCCGACAATGTCTGTGAATCTTTCCGATGCCGCACGCTGCTCGATGAACGCGACGAGACGATTAATGTATTGATCCGCACTCCGTCGAATGGTTTTCTGCTTGCCGTTGACTTCGATGACTTTGTCGTCTCTAGCTGGATAAACACTATCTGCTAGGTCCTGAAGGATTCTTCGACAGCTGTGAACAGCGTTTGACCAATCCTCTGGATTCTCCGATTGAAGATTGTCGTAGACGGCGCTCAGCTTCTGAACAGCATCGGGGACGCGTTCGCCGATTACCGAGTCCACTTTCTCCCGAACACGAGAGAAGATGTCATCCGCGATTCCTGAGTACTTGAGTTCATAGCTCCGAGCCAGCACATATGAATAAATGAAGGAGCGCCGAGAAGAGAGGCGCTGCTGTGCTAAGGATGCGCTGCTTCGCAGAGTATCTCTTTCGAACTTATTTCCCACGGGATTCCACACCGTCTGGTTTCGATTCGCGGAGGAAACCGATACGTCGGGGTCCCTTGCGGCAGCTAGCGCTGCATCAAAGCCCTTTAGCTCTTTCTCCAGCTCCTCAATCGATGTCCTATAGATGAAGTTCTTGATCTCCCCAGATTTACTGTCCTTCTGCTGAAACTCCCCCTGCAATCTTCCAGTTGATATATGTCATGCGGGACGCCATCAGGCGTTCCCGGACGATAGCCGCTCGCCTCATACTCCATAACTTTCTGGAGGGAAAAATCGTTAACTAATCGGGCCAGCCGTGATGTCTTTAGCGCGACATTGGCAAGAGGCAACTCGCTTAGCTCAATGTTTTGCAGTATCTGCTCTGAGAGCGTAAGGGCCTCGCGCAGGGCCTGTCTGGTCGGTGGTATCGCGTCGGTCATTTGTTCGCTCTAACGTCCGCGATGACGCGCGCCCGGAAGCGCGCAGCACTTTCTGACGCGCTGTCGATCGCGTTGTTAGAAGGCGCTTTCACTTGATATCGCTATTCGCTTGCCAAAACGCGAAGACCCTTTCGGCGAGTTCCACGGCAGACAACGAGTCGCCGAGATAGTTGCGCCGCAGCACCCTTCAGCCTGACCGTAAGCCGCCTGCCACCAAAATAGCCGCTGCCGAAGTAGCGTGGCGCGAAGTATGACGCTGCGAAGTAACCCCCGCTTTGGCCAGAAGCTTCGACTGAGTTGTGGTGTGGCGAAAGTTGGTCGTAGTGCTTGGCACCATTGGCAAGGTGGGAAACGACCTGAAGTAGAGGCTCGCCATTCGGAGCGTCTCCCTCTTGCCTCGATTCGCCTTGCCCGGGTGGCGCAGTCCAGCATGTGCTCGGCGGTAATGAAGAAGTTCATCGCGCAGTCAGCGTCATTCGGCGAGGAGCGCAACTGGACAAGCTCGCGCTCAAGCACGCAAGAGCGTCCGCTGGTGTGGTCCGGCCGAATGCGCCTGCCATCGGTTTCAGCGCCTTCTAACGCCCGCGTTAGGGGGCCAGGCACACTTCGAGGGCGTCCTCATCGAGGTCCTGAATCCACTTCTGGATGACGTGCAAGGAGCCGGACCGCCTCCAATCGTCCCATTTGTTGGCTATAGCACCCCGCGCAGTTGTCCGTACAGTGTCCGGATTCCGGTGAATGACAACAAGTCGCCGGTTTTGGCTGGCATACAGCCAGTTGACAAGCACGGCGTTAACTCCCTTGTCGCCGAAGCTATAGCCGCACACGGCGACTCTGTAGAACGGACGAAAGAAACACGCGAAAACAACTTAGGAGTGCGGCGAAAAGCTCCTGGGAGTAGTCCGCGATCTTGTTGAACGTGCCTACCAGGAAAAGTGGCCGATGGGGCACGGGTGTCTGCAGCCGACCATGAGAATCTCGGGTGTGCTCGTAGTCACCATCAACTGCGATGCCGATCCGCTCGTCATACCACGTACCGTCGTCAGGTCTAGGCAACCAGTTGGTCGAGCCATGAAGCTTCAAGAGCAAAGGATGAGTTGAGTTCTCGGAAAGGATCGTAGGACTCCAGTATCGGACCCCAGCTTCCGGCAAGGAGAAGCCATCGACGGCAGGGTTCCGGCCTTTCAGAAAGTGGTCTACGTGCGTATCGTGGCACAGGGTTGCGATTGCGACGCGTTCAAAGCGCATCGAGCGGCACAGCACTTCCAGGGGTTTCCGGTGGTCGTTTGAGGGGGGAGATCACCAGACTCCTCCAGACCGTATCAAACATATAGTTTGCCGTCTCTCTCGCCAGCTCACGAAAGGTCGTCACATCCGTGATCTCTGCGTGGTGGATCAGCTCTATAAACATAGGCGCAGATCGTCGATGAGTCGACGAGGCCGGGATTATCAAGTTCTCCCGCTTCATGATCCGCGATTTGACTCGCCAAGTAGTAGGGATCTTCGTAGTTGGCGGGTCGAGCATACCGGTTCCGAAAGAACCCTTCGATCTCAGTCCGGTACGTATCGCAGAGGCTGTCGCGGACCGCTTGACATGCTCGGAAGGCGTAGCACGGGTGAAGGAGTCAACGTAAAACGTGCCGTCGCTGTGACGCGAAGTCCCTATACCACAGAGAATCTGGCGTGTTAGGTCCTCTGTGCGCGGGAGGCCGGAATCGACGAGCCTGCCCCAGCAATACTGCAGCGCGTGGTTTACGAGCCTGCATGGATCGGCCGGCTAACGTTTGAATTCGGCGGGTGCCGAAGGCACTCCGCTGGAATGATCGGGTTGGCCACTCATCTCGTACGATTCTTCAGCTCTTCTATCAGTTCCAATGTGCCTGTATAGACAGTTTCCAAGGGATTCTTTTGGCAATAGTTATCCATCCATACGGTGATGGAATTGGAGTCAGCGGTGCCGAATACGCCATTTTGGTCCTCGTGTGAATCGACGTAATGGTTATACGATAAATCCTTGAACCCAACTCAACTGAGTGTAATAGACGCTAG
>CAVXTM010000002.1:0-215135 GCA_963764725.1 uncultured Gammaproteobacteria bacterium
GGCCTCCGGAGCCAAAGGTCAGAGGTTCGAATCCTCTAGGGCGCGCCCTTAAAGCAGTTATATATCGCATACTTAACGCACTCACAAGGAACTGGTTAAAACCGCAACTAACCACTAATTGGCATAGTTAGTGGGCCACAAGTCACCTACTCAGCAGTATCAGCACGTCCGTGTCGAGTATCAATCCCATTTGAGCGGCGTATCGACAACCGAAGACAATCTAGAGGCGATGTCGTCCAGAAACACATCGACGTTATTATTTTCAAGCGACGGCAACGACCGGAAGCAGGCGCGAGAAGCGCCCCATAGTCACCGCTATGAGGTGATCCCGGCGGGATTGCGGATCTGCCTCTTTCTTACAATGACTCGTCTTGACAGGTAGTCGCTCAACATATTCAGACTGCAATGTTGACCCTTTGCAAAATTTGACCTGTTCGTAAAGATGAACTCCACTCAAGGCATCTAAGCCAATGTATAAGGTGACACTGAAGTATTTAGCTGGGGTTACGGCCTTCACTTTGGTTTATGTTGCTGCAGCGTGGTTTGGATTGTGGCTGGTTCCGGGTGTTCAGAACAGTGTCACTCCCGTTTGGCCTCCTGCCGGCATCGCCCTCGCGGTGATCCTGGTTTTTGGGTACCGGTTTTGGCCGGGGATCTTGATCGGTGCGGTTGCGATAACGGCTTTTTCCGGCTTTCCTGTCAAGACCGCACTGGGTATCGGCGTGGGAAACACCCTGGAAGCGATGCTGGCTGCCTATCTATTGCAGCGGGTCGGGGCGTTTCATCGGGCGCTCGACCGCCTCTGGGATGTATTAGGGTTCGTGGCCATGACCTCCGTTTGTGCGGCCATCCTCGGAGCTACGATAGGAGTGGCTAGTTTATGGTGGGGCCAGGTAGTGGACCGCACCACGGCCGTCCCGACCTGGTGGACGTGGTGGCTGGGTGATGGCATGGGGATGTTGTTGGTCACGCCGCTGCTCTTGACCTGGAGCCGTAAATGGCGCGGCGACTGGACCTTAGCTCAGGTCATGGAGGCCGCCGGTCTGCTCACGCTGCTGATCATTCTGAGCATGCTTTTTTTCGGTGGTTGGGTGCTGCCCCCGCTCAGCTACCCGCCCGAATACCTGTTCTTTCCATTCGTCGCTTGGGCGGCGCTGCGGCTCGGGCCTCGCGGAAGCGCGCTGACCGTGTTCGCTGCGACGGCGATCACGATCTGGGATTGGGGAAACGGTTTCAGCGCGGCGGCGGCAAAGGGCGAACTGGAAAGTCTCCTAGAGCTACTGAGTTTCTTAGGCATACTGTCAGTGACGGGAATGACGCTTGCCGCGGTAACGAGCGAGCACCGGGGAGCGGAAATGGCGCTCCGGAGGCGGACGACAGAATTAGCGGAACTGAATCTCGCGCTCAATGCAGAAATCGTTCAGCGCAAGCGCGCAGAACGCCTGGCGCGCGGCCAAACGGAAGCGCTGGCGAAGTCTCTGGTGCTTCTCTCCGCGGAACCGGATCTAGAAAAGTTTTGGGGGCATTCTCTGAAGGCGATGGTTGAGGAGCTAGAGGGAACCGGTGGTGCCTTGTGGTTTCCGGATTACGATGCGCGTGTCCTGCGCTTGCACCTTGAATGTGTCGATGGCCGGATCCTTACCGCCGCTGAGTCCGTGCATCCGGCGGCGCGACAGTCTATCTCCTTCGAGGAAGGTCCGATGTCATTAGACCACGACGAAGGGAGCAGGGCCCGGTTTTACAGCGAGGGCGATCCTGCAATCCCGCCAGCCATGTCGAAGTATCTCCGAGCTATCGGCGTCAAGAGCCTGTTAAGCGTGTCCATGGTGGTCAGCGAGCGGGCGATTGCCTGGATGACGGTTCGCAGCGACGAGAGCCGACTCCCGGACCCGGATAGCACGCTAGGCTTCGCCGAAGCACTCGGGCAACAGGCCACGCTCGCCATCCAGATGGCCCGGCTGAGCGAACAAGCAAGCGAGTCGGCCGTGCTCGCCGAACGCAACCGGATCGCGCGCGACATCCATGATACCCTGGCGCAAGGGTTCACCGGCGTGATCTTGCAATTGCAGGCCGCCGAGGATGCCCTGGTCAGCGGCGATGCGGCGCCCGTGAAAACGCATATCTCACGGGCAAGCGAGCTTGCGCGCAGCGCCCTCGCCGAAGCGCGCCGCTCGGTGCGGGCAGTGCGTCCCAAGGTTCTCGAAGCGCAAGCCCTGCCCGCAGCGCTCGATACTATGGTCCGAAAAATGACTCGCGATACTCGCATAGAGCCCAAGCTCAGCGTGGTAGGCCAACCGAAGCCGCTTACGGAGGAGTGCGAAGATGAGATCATGCGCATCGTACAAGAGTCCCTGACCAATACAATCAAACATGCCAACGCGAGCAGATTCGAGGTCAAGATCTTATTCGAACCGCACAGGACACAGCTACAGATCCTCGATGATGGAAAGGGATTCGACCCCACACTCCCTTACGATGGGTTTGGGTTGATCGGTATGAAAGAAAGGGCCAGCCGCATCGGTGGAGAACTCTGCATAACGAGCGCGTCCGGCAAAGGCTCCGAGATTAGGGTCGCGTTGGGATCGGCGCAACATGAGACATGACTAGTCCATCCTTTGACGCACCGGGCGTGCCCCAGCCGGGATCCGCATTGAGCAAGATTCGGATTCTGATCGCTGACGATCACCTCGTCGTTCGGGAGGGACTCGTAGCGATCCTGAACCGACAAAGTGATATGACCGTCATCGGCGAAGCAGGTAATGGCCACGAGGCGCTCGAACAGTGGCGCAATCACCGCCCGGATGTCACCTTGATGGACCTGCGCATGCCCGAGATGTCCGGCGTAGAGACTATCATTGCAATCCGGGAGGAAGACGACAAGGCTTCGGTTATTATATTGACGACCTACGATAGCGATGAGGATGTTTACCGCGGAATGCGAGCGGGCGCCAAGGCCTATCTTTTGAAGGACGCCCACCGCGAGGAACTGCTGAACTGCATCCGAGCTGTATATGCAGGGAAGACTTTCATCTCGCCCGGAGTCGCTTCAAAATTAGCCAGCCGCCTCCGTGAGGACGAGCTCACTCCCAGGGAGCTGGAAATCCTTAACTTAGTAGCCCAAGGCCTGAGCAACAAGCTTATCGCCCGGGCCTTGGCGATCAGCGAAGGCACCGTCAAGACGCACGTCAAGAATCTTCTCGAAAAACTCGATGCCACCAGTCGGACGGAGGCCTTAGCTGTGGCCGCACGGCGTGGGTTGATCACGCTTTAATTACCGACCGGCTTCCCGCTGAAAGAGCGTTTGCTCTCTCTCAAAAGAGTTAGTCGTTGCCTCACCGCAAGAGAGGGATTGGTCTCTTGCTTTAGTCTTGCTTTGAGATCCAACTTTCACCGGATAGCTCTTGGCCGCTCCGCGGGCGATACTGACTATTGTTACAGGTTTAAATTGGCTCTGCTCCGGGTTGGGCACGCCTTGCACTCGCGTACTGCACGCACTCTCCGTTATTGCTATCTGGCGAGCGACGGCTGCCTCGAAAGGGCTAGCCGCTACCCTACTGTAATAGGTAACTTGCTATCCCACGTTAGTGGTGTTGTTACATCCAACTTTCACCGGATATCGTTCGGCTGCTGGCACGGCCATACTTGGCATCAACGGAGCTCGAACGGTCACGCGAGAGCTTCGGAGTTAAGTATAACTTACCATTAAAGGAGACACTATCATGTTCGACTTCATGGGTTATGTATCAACACTGTACGCTACTCCGGGGGGAGCAGCGATGGTAGCACTAATTGCCTGCTTGATCTTCGGCGTCGTAACGTTCGGGCTATACAAGTGGGTCAACCGCGAGCCTCAAACGCAGGACACGGAAGAGCACATCGGCGGAGCCAGCCGTGCTGAACGCCGTTAACCGTAGGGTAGCAGCGGCTACGGATCGAGGGGTATCCGGCTGACTACCGCGGTTGGCCTGGCGGGGTCGTTCCGCCTTGGGCGGCGCGACCCCAAAAGCCGGGACCAACATGCATAAGGGTACTACGATGATGAACGTTGTCGCATAACGCATGATTTGGCCCATCAGCCGTCGTTAGCGAATAAATCTATTTGAGTAACGGAGGACCGATCATGTTGGAGTGGCACTTTATATTGGTCTTATTGGCCGCAGCGGCGGTGATTGCCTTTGCGATCCTCTACGCAAGAGACAAAAGGAATGCATCAAAAGATGCACTCGCTCGCGACGATCGTGACGATGTGAAGATGGATGAGACCCGTTGAAGCGGCCAAAAGACCACCGATATCGAACGGGGCAGTCGCGCTCGGGCGTCGTGTGGATTAAGAAAGAAATCACAAGCGACACCCAAATACGATGGAGGCAACTGCATGTTTGAGCTCATACTAAAATGGCCAACGGTTTCTCACACCGTACAGACCGTTTCCCAAAGGCTGCGCCGCCTGTTGAGGAGTCTCGTTATTCCGCTCGCGGTAGCTGCACTGGTGTTTTTTGGACTGGCACTCTATTGGAGCATCGCGCCGCCCGTCTTTGACGTGAGGGAGGTGGCCTTGCGGCAGTCGGGAAATGACCCGAAAAAACTGGTGCCGGGCGCCGTGACGACGGCCACTCTGATCGAAGTCACTACCTCGCTGCTTGAGAAGAGAGGCGGTTTCCTCTCCAACGATATAAACCCGGTCTCGCTATGGCTCGATAACATGCCCCATTGGGAGTTCGGCGCGCTGGTGCAGGTCCGGGATTTCACCCGGGTGCTGCGCAACGATTTCGGCCGTTCACAGTCGCAGTCGAAGGAAGACCCCGATTTAGCAACCGCCGATCCGCAGTTTCATTTCAACGATGAATCGTGGATCTTCCCGACCACGGAAGGCCAATACCGGGAGGGGATCGAGGCCTTGAAACGGTACCTCGTGAGGCTCGAGAACGGGGATGCCCGGTTCTTCGTTCGTAACGATAATCTCCTCTCCCTGTTGGAGTTGGTGGCCAAGCGCCTCGGTGACCTGGCGCATCGGCTGAGCGCGGGCGTCGGTATAGAGAATCTCGATACCTATGCGATCTGGGACCTGTCTGCGGATAAAGCCGCCCCGGAAGTCAGTGCAGTCGCTTATAAAACCCCGTGGTTACATATCGACGATGTGTTTTACGAGGCACGCGGTGCGACTTGGGCGCTGCTGCATTTCATGTATGCGATCCAGATCGATTTCGCGCCGGTCCTACACGACAGGAAGGCCATGGCGAGCTTCAAGCAAATCATACGCAAGCTCGACCAGGCGGAAAAACGTATGTGGAGTCCCATCGTCCTAAACGGGACCGGATATGGAGTGGTAGCCAATCATTCGCTGGCGTTGGCGTCGTACATATCGCGCGCCGACTCCGCGGTGCTCGACCTGCTCGATTTGCTCAAACAATGAGCCTACTGCGGTTAGTTGTCGCTTTCCTAGGTGCTCGGTAGCCTCGTAGTCCCCTTTTCCATATCGATTTTGAGGTTATCCGATGAACAAGCAAAAATACAAAATTGACCTGCACCACGCTCCGAGATATATCCTCGCCGGCGCGCTGATATTGACACCGGCTCTGGTGACCTGGCTGGTGTTTGAATTCCTGTTCCATACTTTGTTTCACTTGGGGCGACCCGGGGTGTCGGCGTTTGACAAGGCCATTGATCGTGTCTCCCCCGGGTTTGCGGAATGGTTGTTTACCCCCTCGGTGGAATACCTAAGTGCAGTGGCGCTCAACCTGGTGGTGCTTTATTTCTTGGGTTGGGCAACCACTCAGGTATTGGGTCGGCGCTTGCTGGCCTGGTTTGAGTCGCTGCTCGACCGCCTTCCCTGGGTAAAGACGATCTATGATAGTATCAAGATATTCCTTGCGGCCTTCAAAACCAAGTCGGCGAGCGGGTCGTTCTGATAGATTTTCCGTCACCGGAGATGAAGACCATCGGGTTGGTGACTCGAACTATGATCGATGAGGTGAGTGGAGAGGAATTGGCGGTAGTGTATGTCCCGACCTCGCCCAACCCGACGTCCGGTTTCATACAAATTATGTCGTTGACAAAGGTTATCTCGACAACCTGGACGCTCGACGAAGCGATGCAATTCCTCTTGACCGCGGGCACCGCAGCGCCCGACACCATTACTTTTGCGAGGAATGTCGACACCCGAGACAAACCTGCGCTAGCACCGGAATAGCCACAAGGGCAGGGCTTTAGCACGTCGGTGAAGACGTTTCCGCGACATTGGGCTGCTGCTCTGCTGATAGCGGCAGCCTTCATCGGTATCGAAGTCAAGTGGCTGCTGATCGGGCAGAGCGCCGATCTCGCGGTGCAGGAAGAAATCCGCCGCTTTCTGGCCGCGAAGAGATTTCCGAAGTTCTGAACCTGGTCACGTTGCAGCATGGCGCCGATGTCGCTCAAGGTACGCATGACGGAGAACATTTCGGCAATCGCAATGATCGAAACGATCAATTGCTGCGAACGCGCGTTGCCGCGCGGCGTTTCCGCATGCGCTGGCTGTTTTTCGAGCCGGATGTGAGAAAATATACGAAGGTCGGCAGATGCATTAACACGCAGGATCAATACACTCGGCGGGTGATCATCGCTGCGTCGATCGAGCGCGGCGCCAGACCCAGAATTACCGGGATGCGATCCGTGCTTCGGCAGGTAATTCTTACAAACGAGCCGGCAATCCTTACCAGCAAAGAATCTCAGGATCCTTTGCCACGAAACCTATGTCGTTGACTAGCACTGGACTTCGCGGCGCAAACGTTGATTACGGCAAAGCGCCTGCCGGTACTATGAACGCGATGTAGGCAGTGCAGCAATACGTGAACGAATCGAGCCTCGAACCCCGGCTGCTCGAATTGGTGAAGCGTGCTTCGCAAATCAACGCGGCGCGGTGGAGCGCTTGATATGGCCATCATGTGCGGACCGTTCGGATTTGACTGGGAGAGCGAGATCGAGAGGATTGAATGGGTCGAACCGGGCAAGGAAATCAAAGATCCGGACGATCGGATGGGTTGTTCGACGGCTTCCGGTTCGATGAAGGTCGACTCCTGAGGTGTAAGAACGCATTGTTTGCTGAGTACCATTATGCAATATAGGAGGGTTAAGATATTGAAGGACGATTGGGTACTGATTGTCTTCGTGACCTGGTTCTTCGTATTGACCGGGTTGGGGTTTTATCAGCTACAAGGAGACGCTGCTTCCAGCAGTCATCAGCAAGATGTGGCATTGACAACGGACGCACAAGCCGAAATCGAGACCAAAACTAACGAGAGCGTGACCGACAAAGCACAACGAGCCCAGGAAAACCTCGCCCCGGAAGTCGATGGAGGCCCAGGAGAGGCAGGCCCAAAGCGACAGTCCGCTGACCCAGCAGCGGTTGCGGAGACGAGCGAGCAGCCCGAAGCACGGGGCCCGACCGATACCGACGGAGATGGGGTGGCCGATGTCCGTGATCGATGTGAGGATACGGCAGCAGGCATGGGCGTGGGCGCGGATGGATGCCGCCTAACAGGGCGCCTGCGGGACCCTGTGGATAAGGATGGGGACCAAGTAGCGGAATACCTCGATGAGTGCCCGAGGACGGTTGAAGGCGCCAAGGTGGATGAAAAAGGCTGTGCGCAGATCGAGCAGCCCTTGACTAGGCTTGAAGATGTGCTCTTCGAATCGGGTAGAGCGGCGTTAACGCCCAGGGCAAAAGAGACCTTGACCGAGCTAATTTCCATTCTCGAGAACAATCCTGACATCCGGATCCGTCTCGAAGGTCATACGGATAACGTAGGCAACGAGAGGTCCAACGAGATGCTCTCACAGAAAAGGGCGGAGTCGATCAAAGCCTACCTGGTGTCAGAAGGTCTCGACGGCTCACGGATCAAGACCATCGGCATAGGTGAGAGCAATCCCATTGCAACCAATGAAACCGAGCAGGGCAGAGCGCGAAACCGCAGGGTCAACATCATGAGGGCAAAAGCCGACATCCGGTAGCCCTCAACGAATTTCGGCAGGCTACTCGCATGGAGCCCGATTTCATGATGGCTTATTGGGGCGAGGCGATGGCGCACAACCACCCACTCTGGGGCGACCCGCAGGAGACTGCGGCCGGACGCGAGGTGATCGAGAAGATCCGGATCTCGCCGGAGCTGGCACCGCGTGAACGCGCTTGGTTGAACGCGGTGGAGGTCTTGTACGGGGAGGGCGGCAAGGTGGCGCGCGACAAGGCCTATGCGGAGGCGATGGAAAAAATTTACCGCGCTTACCCAAACGATGCGGAGGCCGCGCTCTTACCTAGTTGGTATAATGCATTTAGGAGCAGGTGAGCCTCGGTTTTCGCGGCGCTTGACGGCGTCTTTGCTTATAGGGAAGCCAAATGATCTACGCGATCGATATTCTCATCATCTCCTTACTCGTTCTGATCAATGGCTTTTTTGCGATGGCGGAGATCGCGGTCGTCTCCTCGCGCAAGCCGAGACTGAAGAGCCTCGCCGAGCAACGGCATCGCGGCGCTAAGGTCGCGCTGAGGCTCGCCGAGCAACCCGCTCGTTTTCTCTCCACGGTGCAGATTGGCATTACCTTCGTGGGGATCTTTGCCGGCGTCTTTGGGGGCGAAGAACTCGCACCGCCGCTCGAAGCGTACTTGGAGACGACCGATCTTCTTGCCCCCTGGAGCGAGGAGCTCGCGATTCTGATCATCGTCGCCGGCATCACCTACGCATCGCTGATCATCGGGGAGCTCGTCCCGAAACAGCTTGCCCTCTTGAACCCCGAGCGCATCGCCACGCTCGTAGCCCCGCCGATGGCACTTTTATCTCGGATTGCCGCTCCCCTCGTCTATGTGCTCGAGGGCTCCTCGCGCCTGCTATTGCATCTGTTGAGCCGCGGCGTGCGCGAGATTACGGTGACCGACGAAGAGGTCAAGGCGGTCATCGCCGAGGGCGTTGAGGATGGCGTGATCGCTCCCAAGGAGCAAGAAATGATCATAGGCGTCATGCGGCTCGCGGACTGGCGGGTACGGGCGCTGATGACGCCACGCCGCGAGCTTGCCTGGATCGACATCGAGGATGATCCCGTGGAGATCGAGCGGCGAATCCGCGCGACGCCCTATTCCCGCGTGCTGGTTACGCGCGGTGGCCTGGACCGCCCGATCGGAATCGTACAGGCCAAGGATCTGCTGCAGCGCTGCCTAGCCGGCCAAGCGTTGGACATCAAAAGCATGATGCGTCAGCCCCTCTATGTCCGTGGCAATATGCTCGCCATCCAGCTCCTGGAAATGTTCAAGAAATCCCCGATCCATCTGGCGGTAGTGGTCGATGCGCAGCGAAGCGTGGATGGGATCGTCACGCCCACCGATGTATTGAAGATACTCCTGGGTGGTCTCGCGGAAATGGGGATACAAGCGGAGCCACAGATCATCGAGCGCGCGGACGGCTCGTGGTTACTTGACGGTGACCTGGATATCGATGTCATCAAGGACCTCTTGAGCCTTAAGGATATCTCCGGCGAAGAACATTTTTACACGCTCGCCGGCTTTATCCTCGCGCGACTTGAGCAGCTTCCCACCTCAGGTGATCACTTCGAGTGGGAGGGGTTTTACTTCGAGGTTATGGACATGGATGGCCCGCGCATCGATAAAGTGCTCGTCGCACGCGCCCCTTACGTCACCCCTGGGTAGAACCAGTACACCATCCGAAAGTGATTCGCACCGCCGCGAGCTCAAAAGCTCCACGTTATTACGTATCTAGGTCTCTACCGAAAGGTAGAGATCGTTCTCTCGCTTTAGCACCGGTCCAAGGCCTGAGCAATAAGCTTATCGCCCGGGCCTTAGAGATCAGCGAAGGCACCGTCAAGACGCGCGTCAAGAATCTTCTCGAAAAACTCGATGCCACGACCCGGACGGAGGCCTTAGCCGTGGCCGCACGGCGTGGGTTGATCACGCTTTAGTTACCGACCGGCCTCTCGCTGAAAGAGCGTTTGTCCTCTCTCAAAAGAGTTAGTAGTTGCCCCGCCGCAAGAGAGGGATTGGTCTCTTGCTTTAGTCTTGCTTTGAGATCCAACTTTCACCGGATAGCTCTTACCCGCTCCGCGGGTGATACTGTCTATGGTTATTAGAGTGGTACCGGTGCCTGTTCCTGGAAACTTCAACTTCACAGTTCATGACTCCGAATCCGCTAGTGCTGCTGATTATTGCTATGATTTTAGCGTTCGTGTGGCTGGCCACCCGAAGCCCATTGATCGGCGGCTGAATTATCGCGAGCGCAGGTTACAAACCGCCGCGAGGCGGCAGTTTGGCCCTTCCAGCCGATTCATCTCCTCTATGGTGCGCGTACACCACCTATGCTGTGGCGCAGATCGTCCGCGCAGGAACAGGCTCGAGGTGAGCAGTACTGCGGAGATCGCGCGCCTCTTCAGCTTACTTTCAGTTCCGGACAACATGATGAAAGGTGGTGGTCGTTCCGAAACTCGATTTCGATAAAGTAATCTTAGAATAAGTCTAATATTCAAGGCAGGTGATGTATGGCAACATCATTTTCCACCCCCACAACAAAGTCATTCTCTCCGGCACCGGCCTGGGCCAACTGCCTGGGAGTTGTCGCAATTGTTTTTGGTGTTTTTTTGACAGCGGCGCACGGCAATGAGTGGATGAAGCAGGCCGTCATTACCCAGTCGATGCCTGCCAGCGGCGAGATGCCGGCAGCAGACTGTCCTGAGGAAGAACTCGAGGAGGAGGGTATTTCGCTGGCCGAGTGCGAATACATGGTCTCGCATGTTGAAGGCATAGCATTATCGACACCAGACTGGTTCCCAAGCGTGCAGATGGGCCTGGCCTTTGCCGGCATGATTCTGGCCTTTATTTCGATCATTATTGGTGGCGTCCTGGTCAATCACACGTCCTGGGCTTCGTCTGCTGCAGCGTTGACATTCGGAGCACTGGTATTGGTCGACCTACTGCAATTCGCGGCGGTGGTCAATGCCGGTCCAATACTCAGAGACCTCTATCTATGGAACATACTGCTCTGGTTTGTAATTCACTTGATGATGACGACTGGGGCCATCGCTGGTCGCCATAGCGAAGCAGGTCTTTGAAGATGCTTCGGACGCGGCTGCTTATCAAATGCATAAGAATCGGAATCGGTTATGCAAAGACAAGGTTACAATAGAACCGCGGTTATCCTGCACTGGATACTGGCGGTATCGATCTTCTTCCTGTTCGCTTCCAGTTGGTGGATGCTGGGACTGCCACTGCCCTCTAAGGAACTGACGTTTCGTGAATTCCCGTTCCAGCTGCATAAGAATATAGGCATTACGCTGGTTTTTCTTCTGGCCCTGTTGCTGTACGTACGTTTCAAGCATCGGCCAGCACCGGAAAATTCTTCTTCCATGAAGCCGTGGATGCACAAACTGGCATTGTTCGATCATGTCATTCTGTATGTATTGTATAATTGCCGTCTGTGTGAGCGGTTATTTGTCATCTTCCTATACGCGTTGGGATACGACCGTCTGGTGGCTGGTGGATCTGCCCAGAATAGCGGCCCCCGACGAAGACATGAATATGTTCTACTCGAATATTCACCTATGGACTGCTTGGGCGTTGCTGGCGGTGGTTGCTGTTCATGTAACCGGTGCCGTTTATCATGCCTTCCGTAATGACAGCATAGTGCGGCGGATGCTACGCTGGTAAACGTTTTCAAGGCTTCATTATCTTAAGGGCCCGCTTTTGCGGCCCTTTTTATGTTGGTATGAAGATTCCGTAATACGAGTCATCTTGAGCAATGGAGCAAGCGGTTGTCCCGCCCGTCAGCCGCTGAACTATTCCTTCACGAGCGCTTATCCTGCGTGCGCGATTCCAGTAATCTCGCTCAGAGGGCCGAACCGGTTGCTGGAGTGGCCACCGCTCCGCGCCTTGTGCCCCACTCCTCGTGTCGAATGCCTGCGGCATTCTTCGCTCGTCGGTGGTGTCCCACAGGCCGCGCGACGTGGGTTGATCACGCTTTTGTTGCCGACCGGCATCCTGCTGAAAGAGCGCTTTTCCTCCCTCTAAAGGGGTAGTCGTTGCCCCACCGCAAGAGAGGGATTGGTCTCTTGCTTTAGCCGTGCTTTGAGATCCAACTTTCACCGGATAGCTCTTGGCCGACCTAAGCGCGATACTGCCGTCGTAAAGAACTAGCCGAAGACACGGCAGTGTTCGGTAGATAACGCTTCACCTCTGCACACCTAATATCGCCCTATGAACCGGAACCGTTGGTTAATGGTTTTTGTGGTTGTGGTCATCCTGGCCGGGGTGATGGTTTGGTTCGTTCCCGGCTTTCTCCCGACCTCTTACCAGTATGGGCCCACGAGTACGACGGCCGCGCCGAGTACCGGTGAGCTGCCTTGTCCCGACGAGCGCCCGGAATGGCGGGAGGCGAAGGTGATCGAGGGCACGACGATTGAAGAGTCTCCGCTTTGCACGCCCGACAATCCTGACGCGGTCGCGGCCTTCGTCAAGGGCACGAACAACGTTTCCATGGATACGCTGATGAAGTCGGGGCTCTCCCCGGACACCGTGGTGTTGGAAAACGACCGCGACGGCGACGGTGATCCGGACGATGTGCATATTCGTCTCGAGGTCGCCGAGCTCAATGGCCGATCGCCCGATGTCGCCTTCCCCGTGCCCGCCTATTCGATCGCGCCCGGGATCCAGCCGGGATTTTGGGTTTTTGTGCCGAAAGCCCACGGCATGGCGACCAAGAATTTCGAAAGCTACGAAGCTAATGAGATATTGCGGGTGCCTTCGCCCACCATCCGGGTCGAAGTGGGCGATCGGGTGAGGATCACGCTCGAGAATACTCATTACCTACCGCATACCATTCATCTCCACGGGGTTGACCACCCCTACTACCTCGACCATCCCCTGCATGGGGAGCAACGCGGCAACGACGGCGTCTCCGAGACCAGCCACATCCCGGTGATGCCGGGAGAGAGCTTTACCTATGAGATCACGCCAAGGCAACCCGGCACGCAGCTTTATCATTGCCACGAACAGGCGCCCATCCATGTCGGCATGGGCTTGATGGGGATTTTTGTGGTCGAGGAGAACCGCCCCAACAACTGGCTGCAAACCTTGAACATCGGGGCGGGGCATGTGCGCCATCCCTCGGTGGCCGTCAAGGAGTCTTACGCGCGCGAGTATGATCTCATCTATCAGGAGGTTGACAAGGAAATGCACGACCTCATCAAAACCGCGAACGACCCGCGGCTTATCGGCGTCTTGACAACGCGCGAGTACGATGTCACCCAGGCGACGCCCGAGTATTTCCTCCTCAATGGGCGCTCGTTTCCCTACACCTTGCGCGAATCCCTCATCGTCGTGGATGCGAACGAAAAGGTGAAGATCCGCATGGCCAACGGCGGTGATGATCGTGGGATCGCGATTCACACCCACGGCCATAAACCGACGATCACCCATTACGACGGGGTGTTGCACAATCGGCAAGCATGGATCACGCGCGATGTCTTTGATTTAAGCCCGGCGCAACGCTATGACTTGGAGCTGAGCACCGTTGATGATGGGCTGCATAGCTACGGGCCGGGCGTGTGGATGATGCATGACCACGCCGAGAAGGCCATCACTAACCATGGGCAGTTCCCCGGTGGGAACATCACCTTGATTGCCTACCGGTCCTTCCTGGGTAAGGGGGGCTTGCCCGTGATGCACGGCATGGAGTTGGCGCCGTTCTTCACCCAAGAGTTTTACCAGCGCAAGGTCCCGGTGTGGGGCACGATCGATAAAGAAGGCGTCCTCGGCGATCCGGCGCCTACCGATCCGGCTCTGGGAGGTCCGCTATTACTCGCCGTCGCGGCGGGGCTGCTTCTCGCGGGTGTCATCGTGTTCGTGCGGCTGCGCTTAAAACGCGGAGGGACGGCGTAGGTGCATCGGCGCGGAGTGCTACTTGCCCTGGGTGGGTTGGCCGTCGTGGCCGTGGTGGTATGGCGGGCGAGCACGAGCGGGAACACCGAGGCACCCCGCGTGCAAAAAGTCACCGCTACCTCTGACTATCGGCAACCCGCGCTCACCCCCGCTGCGGGTACCGATGCACACGCACATCATCACCACCCCGGCATGTCCATGGATATGCAAGGGGCGGTGATGGGCGAAAATAAGGATCGATTACCGCAAGACTGCCCGCAAATCACCGAGGACGTGAAGTTTACCGTGCATGCGGGCAGAAAGTATGCACGCCGCTTCCCGGGGCTGATGTTTGCCTATGACCAGCAACAATGGAACGTGCGTCCCTGTAGCCGGGTGACCGTAACCTTCGTCAACGATGACGATATCCGCCATCAATGGATGCTGCACGGGCTACCGAAATATATCCATCCCCAAGGGATGTTTCACCTCGAAGTCACGGGGCCGGGTGAGAAAAGCGGGACGTTTATCGTGCCTAGCGGCGACAAGACGTATTTCGTGCATTGCGATATGTCACAACACACCGAAAAGGGCTTGAAGGCGCAACTCAAAGCGGGCGCGGGAGATATGGACCTGCCGAGCATTCCCGGCTTGACGGCCACCATCAACGTGGACACCTACCCGATCGGCTGGAGCGCGGGCTCGGTCGGTATGGTGCTCACGGCCGGATTCGCCGGGGCTCTTCTTGGGGTTTTCTGTTTTAACCGCCCGGCGGGCAATATACATCGCGCTGGCCAAACAGGAGGATTAAATGAAAAGAAATTTACGGGCATTAGCTTTATTGGGTTCTGTGTTTGGACTAGCCGCGTGCGGTGGCGAAGGCGGTGAAACGGCAGCGGCCGCGAGCCCGGATAGCTTCAATATCGGCGGCACCTGGGAAGCCGTGTTTCCCGATCGCAGCGACTCGTTGGGGACCCATAAATCCAAGGGAAAGGCGGCACTATCGGGCGATACCTATATCTACTCGTGGTACGAAAGCCTCATCGGACCCAATGGTCAGGTAGTGTATGAATTGACCGAAACGGCGCGCGAGACCGGTTCGGTATCAGCCACGCCCGAATATATGAAATGGACCGCCGAATCGTTCGGCGAGGCGCAATACAATCAGGCCGACAATACCTGGAGCGCGGTCGAGATGAAGTCCTCGAAGAATGAATACGCCATTCAGTACAAGCTAGAGGGAGATAAGCTGACACTCAAGGAAGACATCAATATCGATGGGGACTTTGACGATGTCTTCCAGGTGCCCGAGACTCTGACTTACACCAAAGTCAATTAGAGGGCAATGTCCCTACGTTTCAATCCATCTACCGTGCTATTAATGATCTCGCAGTCATACAAGCTAGCACGCCGAATCGTGGTGGAAGTCGTCGGCGCAACGGTCTTACTACTAGGTATCGCGATGATCGTGCTCCCCGGCCCGGCCTTTATAGTGATCCCGATCGGTTTGGCGATCCTCGGCATTGAGTTCGCCTGGGCGCGGCGTTGGCTGGGTATGGTTAAAGCCACAGTTCAGAGAGGGCTTGCCAAATGGGCCAACCGATCAAAAACAAGGGTGATGCACGGCACTCGGAATTCGTTGGCCGGTGCGAAGCACCAGTATATTATTACCGGTTCGAAACACCGGTATGTTATTACCTGAAGAGGCTTGGATATGAAACGGATATTTCTGTTCTTACTCACCAACCTTGCGGTCGTTTTCGTGCTCAGCATCGCGCTGCGACTTTTGGGGGTCGAGCGTATCCTCGATGAACAAGGTACGGGACTCGATCTCAACGCCTTGCTGGTGTTCGCGGGCGTGTTTGGATTCGGCGGAGCGTTGATCTCGCTTGCGATCTCCAAATGGACGGCAAAGCGTCTGACCGGCGCGCAGGTCATCGAGCAACCTGCCCATGCGAGGGAGCGCTGGCTGGTGGAGACCGTCCGGGGGCACGCACAGCGGGCGGGTATCGGGATGCCGGAAGTGGCCATCTTCGATACACCGGATGTGAACGCCTTCGCCACGGGCATGCGCCGCGATTATGCGTTGGTGGCCGTAAGCACCGGCTTGCTCGAGTCGATGAGCCGGGACGAAGCCGAGGCGGTCTTGGGACATGAAGTGAGCCACATCGCCAACGGCGATATGGTGACCCTGGCCCTGATCCAAGGTGTGGTCAACACCTTTGTGATCTTTCTCTCCCGCGTCGTAGGCCATCTGGTCGATCGCCTGGTGTTCAGGACCGAAGAGGGACATGGGCCGGCATTCTGGGTGACCGCCATTATCGCCGAGCTCATGTTGGGGATCCTGGCGAGCATCATCGTCATGTGGTTTAGCCGCCAGCGCGAGTTTCGCGCGGATGCGGGCGGAGCAAGACTCGCCGGCCGGGCGAAAATGGCCGGGCGAAAATGATCGCCGCATTGGAGCGGCTGAAGCAAAACTATGAACAGCCTCACTTGCCCGACCAGTTGGCCGCTTTTGGGATCTCCGGTGAAATTGGCCATGGCCTGAAGCGCCTGTTCATGTCGCACCCATCCCTAGACGAGCGGGTAGCGGCTCTACGCCAGTTAGGCGGATAGGGCCACGTAAGTGCGGGGACCTTGCTGTGTTTCCTGTCACACGTCGAATCGTCACTTACCCCTGGGTAATCGTTTACTGAAACCTCTTTTTGCAGAGAGCGGGCTGAGGGCTGGTTCAGCGCGACTGCCGTGGCATTTTGTATTGGTCTTATTAGCCGCAGTGGCAGTGATCGCCTTTGCGATCCTTTACGCGAAAGACAACAGGAACGCATCAAAAGATAAACCCGCCCGCGACGATCGTGACAATGTAAAGATTGGCAAAACGAGTTAAGCCGGGCAAAATATCAGTCACCTGAACGAGGTAGTCGCACCCGGGCATCGTGCGGCTTAATGAAAGCAAGGGACACTCAATTGCGATGGAGGCGTTGTTCCTGCTCACCATAATCGCGGGTGTCGTCCGTCTCTGGCGCGCTCCCGCCGGCCTTGACGGGCATGCTGTTTTGGCCAATCGTATCTTCGGTGGGGAACCACTTCGGTACCTGGCCAACGTTTGCTGGCCTGGTTTGAGGCGCTACTAGACCGCCTTCCCCACCGGAATAGCCACAAGGGCGGGGCTTTCAACCCATCGTCACACAAGGCCGTGATTTGCCTGTCCACAGGAATGCTCCTTCTTTGTGGAATTCAGTTTTAGGAGAGTTTTTTGTGGACGCTTTTTGGCTTGTCAAGACCTTTTTAGCTGTCTCAACCACTGGCAGGTAACAACTTGGATTAAGTCTTATTCGAAGAAGCCGGAAGAATGCCTGGAAGACTGTCAGTTTCGCTTTTATTGCTGTTGTTTGTATCTAGCGCCTCTGCCCAGGAAAGGGACGTGATCCTGGTCCTGGATAACTCTGCAACGATGACGAGGGTGGATGCAAAGGGACTGGCCAGCTCAGCAGTCGGTGCATTCGTTAAGAAGCTTAAAGGCGATGTTCGGGCAGCGATAGTCCTCTTTGATGATTCGGCTACTGTCACGGTCCCGCTCACCGCGGTCACGGACGAGTCCCGACTAGAGTTTCTCGAGGCCCTTCAAAAACTCAATTACCGCGGAAAGTATCCGGATATCGCGATAGCCCTGAAACAGGCCATCCGTGAGCTTGAGCTCAACGGTCGAGGAGGGGCGGAGAAGTCGATCATTCTATTGAGCGCTGGCCTTTTGGACCCAAGCGACACGGCGCTAGTGCAGTCACGCCTGCACGCCCTGGGTTACGGGGTGGCTCCGATCGACGGGATCATGGGGCTAAAAACAAGGGGTGCTATACGCCAGTTTCAGAGGCAGAGGGGGATACCGGCCGATGGAAAGCTAAACAAGACACTCCTTGTCCGTTTAGAAAAGGCCTATGAAGCAAGATGGCGGAGGGAGTTGGCTGCCAACGCTGCTCGCGCAGGAATCAAGGTCATCGCGGTGGTATTGGGCGAGGGTTTCGCCCCAGGTCAGGCGTTGGCGGAGAAGACCTCCGGGGAATATTTTCAGATCCCGAAAGCCGAGGTCCTGGCGGGCGTATTCGAACGCCTAAGCAACGCTTTCAGTCAAGCAGTGGAGGTTCCCGCAGCAGCCTTACCGGTCCCCACCATTCAGGTGCCTGAGAGGGTAGAGGCCCTCCCCGCGCAGCCAGCGGAAGTAGCGCTGCCAGAGAAAGGGAGCCAGGTGACGGAGTGGCTAACCGATCCGACAATCTGGGTCGGTCTTCTAACCTTGGTCGTGCTGGAGATCATTCTCGGCATCGACAATCTTATCTTCATCGCCATCCTGGCGGATAAGCTGCCACCGCACCAGCGCGATCGAGCGCGAGTCATCGGTTTGAGCTTAGCGCTGCTCATGCGTCTCGGGTTACTTGCCAGTATTTCCTGGGTCATGTCGCTGACAGCGCCGCTGTTCACTGTATTCGCACAGGAGATTTCTTGGCGCGACCTCATCCTCGTTCTTGGCGGGGCGTTCCTGCTGATCAAGGCCACAATAGAGATACATGACCGGCTCGAAGCCGGGCCACACGAGCACGCGGACAGCGTCGCTCATGCCCGGTTCTGGCCACTAGTCGCGCAGATCGTGGCGCTCGACGTAGTGTTCTCGCTCGACTCGGTCATCACGGCCATCGGCATGGTCGACGAGATCTACGTTATGATGGTAGCGGTCGTAATCGCGATGATCGTGATGATCGTCGCGAGCAAGCCGCTCACCAAATTCGTGAACGCACATCCGGCGCTGGTCATTCTCTGTTTAGGATTTCTGCTGATGGTGGGCTTCGTCCTGGTCGCCGATGGCCTGGGCTATCACATACCTAAGGGTTACCTCTACGCCGCCATCGGCTTCTCGGTGGTGATCGAGGCTTTTAATCAACTTGCACTTCGCAATCGCAGAAAATGGGCGGCCTCGATTCCGCGCCGGCAGCTCACGGCCGACGCGGTGTGGCGACTTCTGGGCGGTATTCCTGTACCATCCTCGGCCGCAGTAGGCGCAGACGTGAGCGCAGTGATCCTGGAGACTGCGACGGAACCGGGTTTCGCACCTGCAGAGAAGGCAATGGTGCGCGATGTCCTCGCGCTCGCCGACCGGCCGGTGCAAACGATTATGACGCCCCGGCCGGCGGTCGCCTGGATCGATCCGGGCGACCCCAAGGAAACCGTGTTGGCCGAAGTTCGCAATAGCACGCATCGTCAGTTCTTGGTGAGCCGCGGATCGGTGGACGATGTCGTCGGTATCGCACGTAAGGAAGACATCTTGGCGCTCTGTCTCAACGACAAGCCGTTTGACCTCATGCAGGTCGTGCAGAAACCCATAGCGGTGCACGAGGGCGCGTCGATTCTCGATACGCTCGCTATGTTTAAACGGGCGCCGGTTGATATGGCGTTGGTGGTCGATGAGTATGGCGGTTTGCAGGGGATCGTCACGCAGACCGATTTGCTCGAGGCGATTACGGGGGATCTGCCGGACGCAGAGCACCCGGAGCCGGAGGTGAAAGAGCTGGAGGACGGCTCATTCCTTGTCGATGGCACAATGTCGATTTACGACGCGCAGCAGCGCTTCGATCTTGGCACGCTTCCGGACGGCGACTTCAACACGCTTGCCGGTTTCGTTGTGTTTCTTTTCGACCGGATACCTGCGGTAGGCGAGCGCGTCGAGTCGCACGGCTGGAGCTTCGAGGTATCGGATATGGACGGATGGCGGATAAAGAAAGTGCTCGCACGGCGCGTTGGTGCGGATAGCGAATCATCTGTGGTGGATTCAACTTTAACGCCGCATCCCCATGATGCTTGATAGCCCGTAACGGGTGCTCTTCGGGCACCCGTTCCTCTCTTCCTTGTTCAAGGTATTGCAGATCAACGTGACTACCACAAACGGCACCGTGACGCCGAGCGGCGTCCTTGATTCCAAGCGGAGTATCGGCAGGGCTATGGAAATAGCCCGCCGCGTTAAATGACGAGGACTGAGGACTACGATGCACGGGTCGCCGTGCTGCGCGCGCAGTACGACGCCATCCCCGTAGGCGCACCGGTGCGGCTGGCGAAGAAGACGTCCAACCTGTTCCGCACCCGCGACGACAGCGGGGCCACGCAGCTGGACGTCAGCGGCTTCACCGGTGTGCTAGCCGTCGACCCGGTCGCGCGCACGGCCGATGTGCTCGGCATGACGACCTATGAGGAGCTGGTCGACGCCACGCTGACGCACGGCCTCATGCCGCTGGTGGTGCCGCAGCTCAAGACCATCACCCTCGGCGGCGCCGTCACCGGCCTCGGCATCGAGAGTTCGAGCTTCCGCAACGGCACCCCGCACGAGTCGGTGCTCGAGATGGACGTGCTGACCGGCGACGGACGCGTCATCATCGCGACGCCCGACAGTCGTTCGACTCCTGAGCACCGGGACCTGTTCTACGGCTTCCCCAACTCCTACGGCACGCTCGGCTACGCGCTGCGGTTGACGATCGAGCTCGAGCCGGTGCGGCCTTATGTCGCGCTGCGCCATCTGCGGCTGGGCAGCGTCGCCGAGGCCGCGGCCCTGATGGAGCTCATCTGCGACGCGGGCGAGCACGCCAGCCAGCAGGTGGACTTCGTCGATGGCACGTGGTTCTCGCCGGCGGAGGTCTACCTCACCCTCGGCCGGTTCACGAGCGACTCCAACCCGGAGCGCGTCAGCGACTACACCGGCCGCGAGATCTACTACCGCTCGATCCAGCGCCGGCGCACCGACGTGCTGACCGTGCGCGACTACCTATGGCGCTGGGACACCGACTGGTTCTGGTGCTCCCGGGCCTTCGGTGCGCAGAACCCGCACATCCGCCCGTTCATCCCGAGGAAGTTCCTGCGCAGCGACGTCTGGTGGAAGCTCGTCGCCTTCGAGCAGAAACACCGCTGGAAGACCCGGTGGGACCGTTGGCGCGGCCTGCCCGAGCGCGAGGAGGTCGTCCAGGACGTCGGGGTGCCGGTCGCGAGCCTCGAGCGGTTCATGGACGTCTTTGCCCGCGAGGTACCGATCGAGCCGGTATGGTTCTGCCCGTTGCGCCAGCGCCAGCGCGACGCGATCTGGGAGCTCTACCGGCTCGACCCCGACGTGCTCTATGTCAACGTCGGCTTCTGGTCGAGCGTCGCACTCGAGCCGGGTGAGTCCGACGGCACGCACAATCGTCTGATCGAGGACCTCGTCGACTCCCTCGGCGGCCGCAAGTCGCTCTACTCCACCTCCTTCTACGAGGAGGAAGAGTTTTGGCGGATTTACAACGGGCCATCGTACGACGCGCTGAAGAAGAGCTATGATCCGCAGGGACGGCTGCTCGACCTCTACGCTAAGTGCGTGGGCCGGGCGTAGGAGAGGAAAGCGCAGTGGCACGTATGGCGGTGGCCGAGGCGCTCGCGCAGTTGGTCCATGCAGCCGTCCGTTTCGAGGCATACGACGGCTCGGCGGCCGGTCCGGCCGACGCGCAGATCCGCATCACCATCCGCGGCCCGAAGGCGCTGGCGCACCTGGTGAGCGCGCCGGGTGAGCTCGGGTTCGCCCGGGCGTACGTCAGCGGCGAGATCGATCTGCATGCGCCCGACCACTACACCGCGCTGGCGGTGCTGTCGTGGCAGGAGATCGACCTGACGTGGGCGGAGCGCTGGCAGGTGCTGCGCTCGCTCGGCTCGGAAGCCGTGCGGTGGGTCGAGCCGCCGCCGCAAGAGGTCGGCGCCAAGCGCTGTCTGTCGGGCTTGTACCGCCACACCCGCGGCCGCGATGCGATCGCCATCAGCCACCACTACGACGTGAGCAACCGCTTCTACGAGCTCGTGCTCGGCCCGTCCATGGGTTACACGTGCGCGGTGTACCCGACCGACGACGCGACGCTGGAGCAGGCGCAAACCGAGAAGTTCGACCTGGTCGCGCGCAAGCTCGCGCTGCAGCGAGGCCAGCGGCTGCTCGACGTCGGCTGCGGCTGGGGCGGCATGGTCATGCACGCCGCGAAGGAGTACGGCGTGCGTGCCCTCGGCGTGACGCTGTCGCGGCAGCAAGCCGCGTGGGGGCAGAAGGCGGTCGCCGTGGCGGGCCTGTCTGAGCTTGTCGAGATCCGCCACCTGGACTACCGCGACGTGCCCGAGACTGGCTTCGACGCCGTCAGCTCGATCGGGCTCACCGAGCACATCGGGGTGGCCGAGATCCCAGCGTATGCCCGGTGGCTGTTCACGAAACTGACGCCCGGCGGGCGCCTGCTCAACCACTGCATCACCCGGCCGAGCGTGGCTCATGCCTCCATCAGCCGGCGCGGGTTCATCCGGCGCTACGTCTTCCCCGACGGCGAGCTGCCGGGCGTGTCGGAGGTCGTGCGCGCCCTTGAGCTGGCAGGCCTGGAGGTCCGGCACGAGGAGAACCTGCGCGAGCACTACGCCAAGACCTGCCACGCCTGGTGCGACAACCTCGACGCGCACTGGGACGAAGCCGTCCGCGAGGTCGGGCAGGGCACGGCACGCGTGTGGGCGCTCTACCTTGCCGGCTCGCGACTGGGCTTCGAGAACAACGACATCCAGCTGCACCAGGTGCTCGCGGTGAAGCCCGACGGGAGCCGCTCGGGGATGCCGCTGCGCCCGGTCTTCTAGCTAGGGCATCGCAGCCCGGTCGCCTCGGTGGCGCTCGGCGTGCCGGTGCGGGTCCTAGTGTTCGGCGTCATGCAGACGTCCACGCCGTCTCCGGTGCTTGCGCTCGCCGGGAAGAGGCGTGCCCTCGCCGCCTCGCGCAATACCTCAGCGCATGAAAAAGAGCGCCGTGCAATGCACGCCGCTCTTTTCTCTTTCGGAGGGACCGCTCAGCTGATCTTGATCGGCACGTAGATCTTCGCGTCCTGGCGCTGCACCAGCAGGGCGACATTGCCCTTGGCCGAGTCGGCCGCCCTGCGCAGGTCCTCGACGCCCTTCACCGGCGTGTCGTTCACCGCGAGAATCACGTCGCCCTGGCGGATGCCGGCACGCGCCGCCGGTCCCGTCGCGCCTTCGACGATGACCCCGCCTTCGGTCGAGAGTTGCTTCTTCTCTTCGGCACTCAGCGGCCGCACCGAGAGGCCCAGCTTGCCCTGGTCCGCGGCGGGCGCACCGCCTGCCTGCGCCACGCTCTCCGACGGCACCTCGCTCAGGCTGGCGCGCATATAGCGCAAGACACCCTTGCGCCAGACCTTCAGGTTGACGCTGGTGCCCGGCTTCATCTGGGCCACGGCCCGCGCCAGATCGTCCGCTTCATCGATGGCCTTGTCGTTGAGCGACAGGATGATGTCGCCGGTGGCGATGCCGGCCTTCTGCGCCGCGCTGCCTTCTTCCACCGAGATCACGAGGGCGCCCTGCGGCTTGGCGAGGCCGAATGAGTCGGCCAACTCGTTTGTCACCGACTGGATGGAAACGCCCAGCCGGCCGCGGCTCACCTTTCCGTGCTTCCGCAGGTCTTCCTTGATATCGATGGCGAAGTCAATGGGAATCGCGAACGACAGGCCCATGTATCCGCCGGTGCGGCTGTAGATCTGTGAATTGATGCCGATCACCTCGCCCGCCATGTTGAACAGCGGGCCGCCGGAGTTGCCCGGATTGACCGCAACGTCGGTCTGGATGAACGGAACGATGCTCTCGCCCGACAGGGAGCGCGACTTCGCCGAGATGATGCCGGCCGTCACGGTGTTCTCCAGGCCGAACGGCGAGCCTATGGCCGCGACCCATTCGCCGACCGACGCTTTCTCGGGGTCGCCGATTCTGACGGTCGGCAGGCCCTTGCCTTCGATCTTCACCAGCGCGACGTCGGTGCGCTGGTCGGCGCCGATCACCTTCGCCTTAAACTCTCGCTTGTCGGTCAACTTCACGTTGACCTCGGCCGCATCGGCCACGACGTGCGCATTGGTGAGGATGTAGCCGTCGCCGCTGATGATGAAACCGGAACCGACCCCCTGGCGCAGCTGCTCGCCGCCGGGCGAGGGCACCTGGCCGCCGAACTGGCGGAAGAACTCATAGAACGGATCGCCGGGCTCGATCCCGGGGATGCCCTGGGCGCCGGTGCGTGCCTTGGCGGTGGTGCTGATGTTCACGACGGCGGGGCCGTATTGCTTCACCAAGCCGCTGAAATCCGGCAGGGCGCGGGCGGTCGGCGTTTGCTGCATGGGGGCGATGGCGGCAAAGACCGGCGACAGCGCGCCGCCAGCCAGGGAGAGCGCCAGCATCGCCCCTAATTTTCTCGACGAAATCATGGACGTTCCTCCGATTCTAGAGATGCCCCTGGGTCCGTTCGGCCCCCTTGAAGTTCCCTGGGGCGCGGTATTTTCGGACTCTTGAACGTTTCGTGCCTGTCCCGCATCTGGGAGACAGAGGCTGCAAGGCCACCGAATCCCATTTCGTAACAGGTTGTTCCGAGGCCCGGTCACCCCGGATCGGGCTCGTGCGGCAGGCTGACGACGACCGCGAGCCCTCCCAGCTCGGCGTCGCGCCGGAAATCGATCTGGCCCTGATAGGCCGCCACGATGTCGCCGACGATCGCGAGCCCGAGACCGTAGCCGCTGCGTGACTCGTCGAGCCGCGCACCCCGCGCGAGCACGACGGCGATCGCTGCGCTGTCGATTCCCGGCCCATCGTCGCTGACGGTGATCTCTATACGCTCTCTGGCGGCGACCCTGACCCGGACCCGGCGCCGGGCCCACTTGCACGCATTCTCCAGCAGGTTGCCGAGTAGCTCCTGCAGGTCCTCGCGCTCGCCGAAAGGCCGGACGACCCCCGTCACGACGTAATCGAGCTTAAGGTCGCGGTCTCGGTAGAGCTGCCGCACCGTCGCGCAGAGGTCCTCGAGATCGGAAGGCACCGCGAAGCGCTCCGCCGGCGCGCTGTTGCCGGCGAGCCGGGCGCGCTTGAGCTCCCGTTCGGCGAGAGCGGCGATCTGCTCGGCTTGTGCGCGCGCGTCAGCGGTGGCCTCTGGTGTCACCGGATCGCGCGCGAGATCGTCGGCGAGGATCTGCAGCGGGGTCTTCAAGGCATGTGCGAGGTCGCCCAGCGCATGGCGCGAGCGCGCGAGGCGACGCGCCAGCGTCTGCAGCAGACGATTCACTTCCCGCACGAGCGGCAGCACTTCCTGGGGCACGTCTTCCGAGAGACACTGGGCGGTGCCGGCCTCGAGCGCCCCGACCGCCTCGCGGATCCGCGCAAGAGGCCGAAACGATACCCGCAGCACTGCATGCTGCGTGAGTCCGAAAACGACTGCAGCCGCCAACGCGAACGCCACGACCGCGAATCCCAGTCGTCTTCGATGGCTGTTGACCGGGGCGAGATCGGCAGCCACCGCCAGCGTGAACCGCTGGTCGCCCTTGCGATAGCCGCCGGTTCTGACCAGCAATCGCTGCTGCTGAGGGCCGGTCAGGTGCAGCAGCTCGACCGTTCCCGGTGCGAGCGGTGAGACGGCGAGCTCGCCATCCCACAAGGACCGTGAGGTAAGTACGGTATCGTCGATCAGCAACGCGTAATAGTGGCCCGAAAAAGGCTGCCGGAAGGTGGGATGGACGGTGCTGAGCTGCGGTGCCCCGCTCGCGTCGAAATCGAGCGTGGCGAGCAAAGCCTCGGTGTCATCCGTGAGCTGCGTCGCGATCAGGTCGGTCGCGAGGGTTTCCAGCAATCTGCTGCCGGCGAACCAGAGCAAAAGTGCGAACGCGAGCAGCCGGACGTTGTGAAGAGTCTAGTGCAGGTGCCTGAAACGAAGCTGAAAGCAATGGGGCGCCGCGGTGTGGTCGCGAAACTTGACCGATCCGAGCGTGCTCGGGCATGCTCGAAGCCGTGCACCAGGCCCCGAGCGTGGGGCTTATGCAGCCCTGGCGCGTGGTGCGTGTCACCGATCTGGCTTTGCGTCGAGAGATCCCACGGCTGGTCGTCTGTTGGCCTCCGGAGCGCGCCAACTTGTCGGAGCGGGGCAAAGAGAACAACATGACGTGGCAGGTGGAGTTCAACGTTCCGTGAGGGCGAGCACTTAGCCTTAAGGGCACTTCGATAAATTCGTTTCCAGTGGTAGCTAACCGTTAAATAACCAAGGATGATTAAAGTCGGGTAAGTGGTGTTTTGTACACGGCTACCGCTTGCCTTATAGGATGCCGTTTACCATCGCTGCTTTAGGTTGCGTGGGCAAGCCGATTTCCTGGCTTGCGTCGCTCCAGTTGCAGATAGCGCATGATGTTGTAGGTGAGGTTCATCAGCGCGATCATGGTCTTGGCCCTAGCCAGTCCTATGGTGCGGATGAGTTTGCCGCCCATGGAGTTATGCTGAAAGCCAAAGACATGCTCGACCCGGGCGCGGATGGTGGAGCGCAGGCGGTTGAGGCGCTTTTTGTGCGCACTCAGCGGTTTGCCCCGCTGGCCTTTGTAGTGGATCTGGCTCTTGAAGCCAGCCTCCCCAAGCCGCTGTTCGGTTTCCTCGGACCGATAGGCACTGTCGGCCCAGACAGAGGCTCCGGTGTTGGCTTCATCGAGCACCTCCGCTAAGAGCTGGCTATCGTGGATGGCGGCATCGGTGACGGTAAAGTTGCGGATGAGCTTGTGCTTGTTGTCCACGTTGATGTGGTTCTTGTACCCAAAGTAGCTCTTGCCGTGTTTCTTGGTCCAACGGGCGTCGGTGTCCTTCTGCCGGCGCATCGCGGGGTTGTTTTCCCAGTCCTCAGGCAGCTCGCCGCCTTTGATCGCCGCATTCTCTTCCCGAGTATTCCTCTGGCGGGGCACCGGCACGATGCTGGCATCGATCTGCCCGGCTTTTGCCTGATAGCCGCGCTCGCTGAGATAGGCATTGAAGCGCTCAAAGAGCCCCTCCAAGAGGCCTTGCTCGGCCAACACCTGCCTATAGGCCCACAGCGTGGTGGCATCGGGCACGTTGTCCTGCAGGTTGAGCCCGAGAAAGCGCATGAACGACATCCGGTCTTTGATTTGATACTCCATCTGCTGATCGGAGATGTTATACAGACTCTGCAACACTAACGCCTTGAACATCATCACCGGGTCCAAAGGCTTGCGACCGGCGGGTGATTTACGCTCCTTCTCATGGATCTTGGCGCATAGCGGACGAAATTCCTCCCACGGGACCGACTCCTTGAGCACCACCAACGGGTCACCCATCGCGTCCAGTGCGTCATAGCGCTCCTCTACATCAAACAACCCCGGTTGCCCCATGATCATCTCCCCTTGCTGCTCTTATGGATGAGGGCCCATATTCTAACACGAGTTATATATCCGATCAGCTACTAAAAGCTATACTAAGGCCCGAGTCGAGGAATTAATCGAAGTGCCCTTTAATAGTACATACAAAAAAGTCTAATTCTTGTAGGCATTTTGAAAGGAGGAAGCTCATGGCAGTAAAACCAATTCCAGATGGCTATCACAGCGTGACACCGTACCTAAGCATTAAGGGTGCGGCTGAAGCCATTGAATTTTACAAGAGGGCATTTAACGCAACTGAGTTGTTCCGACTGGTTGCGCCAAGGGGTGAGATTGGGCACGCCGAAATCAAAATCGGCGATTCATCCATCATGCTAGCCGATCCTTGTGAAACAGGCGCGTTCCGCAGTCCACAGTCACTGGGTGGTTCGTCGGTTGGCCTTCATGTGTACGTGGAGGATGTGGATACTCAATTTGCCCAGGCCGTTGACGCGGGCGCGAAAATCATCAAGCCTGTGCAAGATCAATTTTACGGCGACCGCACAGGTACGCTGGAAGATCCTTTTGGGCATGTTTGGTTTCTCGCCACCCACAAGGAGGATCTCACACCAGAGGAAATCAACAGACGTGCCGAGTCGCTTTTCAAGCAAGGTGGCGCCTAACATTGCGGTCGCGAGGGACGCTTACGAAAGCGATGTGCACAAGGCGAATTTGAAAGCAAGACCCGGAGTGCGAGAGCCAATGGCCACTGATAAATTACGTTCACCATTTGAATCGTTAAAAGGAACGCCTATGAACGTATCGGAAAAAAACGCACAACGCGCGGCTACGGCGGAGAACGATCCCCGCTGGCCATCGGTCGTCGCCCGTGACCCCAGGGCGGACGGCACATTTTACTATTCGGTCAAGACAACCGGCGTGTACTGCCGTCCTGCGTGCGCCGCGCGCCTGGCGCGACCGGAGAACGTCCGGTTTCACACCACGCGTGAGGACGCCGAGAAGGCCGGATTCCGTCCCTGCAAGCGTTGCAAGCCCAACCAGCCCACGCTGGTTGAGCAACATGCAGCGAAGGTCACGGAAGCTTGCCGGCTCATCGAAGAGTCGGAGGATGTGCCGAGCTTGGAGGATTTGGCACACCATGTCGGAGTGAGCACCTATCACTTCCACCGCGTTTTCAAGAAGGTCACGGGATTGACGCCAAGGGCGTTCGCGGCAGCGCATCGCGCCAAGCGTGTGCGAGCTGAGCTCGCTCGGCGCGGTACGGTGACTGAGGCGATCTACGGCGCTGGGTACAACTCCAACGGGCGCTTCTATGAAAAATCGAACCAGGTATTAGGCATGACGCCTACGAATTATCGCGCCGGTGGCGCCAATACGGCGATACGCTTCGCCATCGGCGAATGCTCCCTCGGGTCTATCCTCGTCGCTCAAAGCGAGCGCGGTGTTTGTGCCATTCTCCTGGGCGATGAGCCCAACAAATTGGTGCGCGATCTACAAGACCGGTTCCCGCGAGCCAACGTGATTGGCGGAGACACCGGGTTCGAGCAGCTCGTCGCCAAAGTCGTGGGCTTCCTGGAAACGCCTAGATTGGGACTCGACCTGCCGCTGGATGTGCGCGGCACCGCGTTCCAGCAGCGCGTTTGGCAAGCCCTGCGGGAGATTCCGGCCGGTGAGACGGTGAGCTATTCCGATCTCGCTAACCGCATCGGCGCTCCGAAGTCGGTCAGGGCCGTGGCCCAAGCGTGTGCCGCCAATGCCTTGGCGGTGGCAATCCCCTGCCATAGAGTCGTGCGCAACGATGGTGGACTATCGGGCTATCGCTGGGGTGTGGAACGCAAGCGCGCGCTACTGGAAAAGGAAGCACAGGCGTGAACGCACTGGTCAAGGAAGCGCGGGCGATCACACCGGCCAAGGACATTGCTGGCCGGCTGAAGGCGCTCGATTGGGAGCGGGTGTCGAAAGACCTCGATGCGCAGGGATGCGCGATGATCGAGGATCTCATCACCCGGCAAGAGGTGCGCTGGCCCGGCTGTACTCGATGGATGGCCTTTTCCGTAGCCGGGTAGTGATGGAACGGCATGGTTTCGGGCGCGGAGAGTACCAGTATTTCAGCTATCCACTGCCCGAGGTTATCGGCGGCCTTCGCACTGCCATTTACCCTCGTCTTGCGCCGATAGCCGATCGCTGGAACGCCGCGATGGGCATCGACATCCGCTACCCCGAGCAGCATGTGGACTTCATCGCGCGTTGCCATGCGGCCGGACAGCTCAGGCCCACACCGCTGCTGCTTCAATACGGTCCGGGGGATTACAACTGCCTGCATCAAGACCTCTACGGCGAGCATGTTTTCCCGCTGCAGGTAACGATTCTGTTGTCAGAACCCGGGAGAGACTTCACGGGCGGCGAGTTCGTGATCGCCGAGCAGCGCCCGCGCATGCAGTCGCGGCCGGAGGTCGTGCCGCTTCGGCAAGGCGACGCGGTTGTGTTTGCCGTCAATCAGCGTCCGGTGCAGGGCACGCGCTGTATGCACCGGGTCAAGCTTCGGCACGGGGTCAGCCGCGTGCGCTCGGGGCATCGCTACGCGGTCGGCATCATTTTCCATGACGCGACGTGAGAGCGATGGCGAGTTTGCCGCCTTGAGGATTTGGTCGCCGTCGTTCGCCCTTTCGCTCTGGGGATTGCTGACTTTCACGGCGCTGATTTGCCAACATGCAAGGGGTATCGAACCGATGCCGTCTAGAGCTTATGAAGTTACCATTGAGACTGGGATGCCCCACCTTGAAGAGAACCTTCGCTACGGCATAACCCCCTACCGGACATGGACGACTGGTACCGCGCAGTGGCCTAGAACGACAGGCTTAGGGTGACGCGTACCGAGCGCCGCTCGACCGGATGGAAATGGATGTCGTCCACACCTGCCGCAGGCTCCCCGGAAAGGCGCGAGGTGTAGAAATACTCGATGTCGCTGTCCTCGGAATCGAGAAGGTTGAAAATCTCGATGCCGAGGCGCAGATCATCGCGGAGCTTGTAGCCGACGTCGGCATTGAGGAGCGTGGTGGATGACGAGCGCACGCTGTCATTCTCGGTCAGAGGTCTTGGCCCGAAATACCGCACCCGGAGCCCGCCGAAGAAACCTTTTAGGTCGTCGATCGCGACACCGGCCGCGATCACCGTATCTACGGCGCCTGGGATATGATCTCCCGCCGGGTCATCGTCGGTGAAACGCGCCTTGGAGAAGGCGAAGTCGGCATCGAACACAAGCCAGGGCAGCGGGCGATAATAATTGGTCCACTCGACTCCATAGCGGCGGCTCGGGCGGCCGGCCTCGGTAGCACCGGCATCGCCGATGAAGAGCAGCTCCGAATCGAGGTTGAGGAGCCAGAACGACAAGGTGCTGTCGAGGTCCGGGACCAGCGCGGTGCGCAGGCCCACATCGAAACCCTCGGCCCGCACCAGCGGGGTCCACCGGCTCGCCGCTCTTGGGGTCCACCGTGATGGTAGTGCCGCGGCCGTCGTTGCTATGGAAGCCGTAGCCGAGGTTCACGTAGTACTCGGTATCGAACCAGGGACCGAAGATGAGGGAGAGCTTGGGGCTCGCGAGCCCATCGCTTGCAGTACCGGAGTTGCGCGGGTCGTCCGCATCGACATCGAAGGCGTAGAAATCACCCCGCAGGCCCGCCACGGTCCGGAACTTCGGGTGCCAATGGGTGCGGTTCTGGACGTAAGGCGAGACGCTCACCTGATCCACGTGGTCTTTCCGTGTGGTCGTGAGCCGACGGCGTTCGCGGGTGTTGAAGAGCCCGACGCTCCCGATGTCGTCATAGCGGATCTGCAAGCCCACCGTGTTCTCGATATCGAGCCCGCCCCAGGCGGGAAACCAGGAATGGTGGCCGGAAAGGCCATACACCTGACGCCGGTCCTCCTGCTCAAACTGGTCGCCGTTGACCGGGTCGTCGAGAAAGAAGGTGAAGTTCGAGAAGAGGTTTAGCCCATAATCGATGAAATAGCCATGGACATGGGTGGCGCTGTCCGCGGTGCTTCGTCGCCATTCCCCGGAGGTGCTGTAGCGATGGGTGTGGCCGCCGTCGCTCTCATCCAAAGCACCGAAGCGCCCGATTAGCCCGCTGTCCACGGCGCGGCGCGGTATCTGATCGGTGGCGTTCCAATCCCCGCCGTACCCCATGGCGGTCAGATTGAAACCGTTGAGGCCGTCGCCCCGGCTGTAGCGCAGCACACCGTTGTATCGGCGGTAGTCATCCGGGTTGTCCCAGGGACCGTCGTTGTCGAAGACCTCGAAGGCGCCGAACACCTGGCCGGCCGCGAGCGCCGTCGAGCCGGCCAGGAGGCCGCGGTAGTAATCGTAGCTGCCGCCCGTGAATTGGACCAGCGCACGCGGGAGCGTATTTGCGTAGTCGATGTCGGCGGCGCCGGCCGCCGAGAAATCCCCCTCGTCGGCATAGTACGGCCCCTTGCGGTAATCGATGCCGCTGATGATCTCCGGGATCAGAAAATTCAGATCGGTGTAACCTTGGCCGTGGCCGTGGGTAGGGAAATTCACCGGGATCCCGGCGATCGAGACCGCGAAGTCCGTGCCATGGTCGAGGTTGAATCCTCGTAGGAAATACTGGTTGGCCTTGCCGGCCCCCGAGTGCTGGGTGACGATCACCCCGGGTACGGTCTCCAGGACCTCGGCGGGGCGCAAGAGCGGGCGCGACTCGATCTGCTCGGGCCCCACCCGGCCTTCGGTGGCCGAGTCGCCGATCCCGATGAGCGAATCGTAGCGCTCGGTGACCTCGATGGGCGGGAGCTGCACGGGCTCATCCCCATGGGCGGCGGTCAACGGAATGAGGCACAGGACCGACAGGCAGCCTGTGAACCACAGCGTGAGGCTCCCGCGCTGCACCAAGCCGCGGTTGTAGTCGCCCTGAAGACAAAGTGTTTTTGTAGCGTTGTACATGAGTGATCTCCCGGAACGGCCTACAGTCTAAGAGCCGGTCAAAAAACCGAGAACAGCTCGGTTTTTTTACGTGCGATGGGCGGTCGACTATCATGCACGTATGCGTAAACCGGGAATTCGTTGGCACAGCCCCCCGCTGGGTGCGCTCGAAATCCGCGCGCTTAAGGCCGTATGGGCGTTGGTGGAGGCCGATGCGAAGGCGGTGCAGTCGGCGCTGCAAGACGAGCATGCCGTGAGTCTCAGCACGGTACAAAGCACGCTGCAGCGCCTGTGTCGCAAGCAGTTGTTACGACGTAGTAAGATCGGTCATGCCTACTGCTACACCGCGGGCGTCAAACGCGGCGCATTGATCGGTGACAGCATCGGCGAAGTCATCGCGTGCCTGGGGCGCGGCGAGTTGCAACCGCTGGTGTCGACTTTTATCGAGCTCGCGGATGACGCGGATCGCGAAACGCTGGATCGCCTACAACAGTGGGTGGACGCCCAGCCGCGTCGTGGCGAGGGCTCTACCGAGGAGTCGGAATCATGAACGAAACCTTGGCTATTCTCCCTCTGGCGCTCGTCGCGTTTGCGCTACTTGCCTTGTTCTTGGGCGTGTTCGCCGGCACGGTGTATATCGCCGGGTACGTCCCATGATCTTGCGTTACATACCGCATCAGCGTGCCCATATGCTGCTATGGATAGGGTCGTGGCCTATGGCTGTGGCGTTGGTCAGCACACTGCTGACTTTCCTTCCGGCGCTTGGTGCCGGATTCGTTGACCACCACTGCCATCCCTTGGAAGGATGTATGGCCCATGTCCCGGCTTTGGCCGCGAGCGATCCCGGCCGGCTCGCCGGTCTCATCGTACTGTGCGCATTGATCATCGGCCTGTTTGCCGTGCTGGTATGGTGTGCTCGGCTCCGGCGTGTGGGCGCGCGGCTGGCAGCCGGTGCCAAAACCGTGGCGGGGGCGGGCTATCGGGTAATCGATGAAATGTCTCCCATAGCCTGTTCGCTCGGCTGGTTGCGCCCGCAGGTGATTTTCTCGCGTGGGCTCCTGGGCATGACCGATACCCGTGAACGTGCCGTGATACTGGCGCACGAATTGGCGCACGGGCGCCGTTTCGACAACCTGCGACAACTGTGGATGCTGGGCGCGACCTGGGCGTACGGGCCGCGAGTGCGACGCCTCCTGGTGGCGGATTTGCGCGCCGCGTCGGAGCAGGCGTGTGACGCCGAGGCGGCGCGTACTGTGCGAGACCCTCGGTTGGTGGCAGCGACATTGATTCGGCTGGCACGCGCCACACCTTGCCGCCATAACCTCGCCGAATGTGGCATCGACGGTGCCGATATCGAGGCCCGTGTGCACGCGCTGTTAGTTCCGGCACACGCCGCCTTCCCCACGTTACCCTGGGCGGTGTTAGGGCTGGCCGCCAGTTCTATCTTTCTGGCGGCGAGTATTGCTCCGTTACATCATGTCTTGGAGTGGTTGGCCAGATTCGTGTAGCCTCCGGGTGGTGACGGGTTGGCGCTGCCGGTACACGGCGTCTATCGGCAACAGCCGTCTGGAGTTGGCGTCTCTGTGTCGCACCGACTGACCTTAACGACAATCGCGACGGCCGTGCGCCCAGTCCAAAGCTAGCTGCCGCGAGATGAGCTTGGCCTTCCCAATTATTTCTGCGCGTAGCCGCGCTACAGCGGATGCCGTGAAACTCCCGCCGGCAACCATTGCTCCGGCCGGTAGCAATGTTGCCTTAGAACAGGAGTGTTACGAATGTCAGGACTTGTGGGCGACTTTCGGAGGCGCAGTCTTGGAAATTGCCAGATAGTTTCCCTCTGCCTTGCTGATATTGCCACCGAGATCTCCATGAAATTCTAACTTTTCATCCCAGGTGTCGAAGCAGAAAACCTGCCCTTCGTTGTCCCAGGTACTGATCGAACACTCGCTATTTACTTGCTTGCCTTGTGCTAGGCTCATGGCATTTAAATTTCCTAACGGATATTTCACATCTTGCGGTTGCGGGTTGCACCCAGCCATCAGTGTCGCCAAGGCGACGCATGTCCCCAGTTTAATATATCTACTCATCCCACTCGCTCCTTCCACGGTTGGTTTAGTTTGCTTTCAGCGGGAGATCTCTTGCTGTCAGCATCGAGCGCCGGGCTTTACGCCTTCAGGTCGGAAAGCGACGCACCATAATTGATGTGAAATACGTTGGTCCCAACCAGGAGCGCTGGGACCGATTTCACACCGGCGGATTCCGCCTCGGCAATTCGCTCTCGGTGTTGGCCAAGATGGACGATCTCCACGTCGTACTTCTTTCTATCGATGGCTTCGGCTATCGTTTGCTCGGCAGCCACACAAACCGCACATCCAGCATGGTAAAATACAGCTCTGTTCATACCAGTCTCCTATAATGATTAGGTCAATAAGTAGTATTGACACGATACTATTAAACACCGGTCTTGACTACTTGTCAATATAATATTGACTCGATACTATATGCGTCGAGATGAGCGCGCTATTGATTCACGAATACCTAGAGCGACTAGCCGGCCTTCTGCGCCACAACGCACGGAGGTTGGGTCTCAACTACGCATTGCAGCCCGTGCATCTCGAGGTGATGCATTACCTAGCGATCTGCAATCGCTATTCGGACACGCCGCGAGCAGTTTCCGAGTATCTCGGTTTAACGAAAGGGACCGTATCTCAGAGCTTGAAGGTCCTCGAACATAAAGGTTTGATCACGAGAATCGCTGATGAGCGCGACAAGCGCGTGGTACATCTTGGCTTGAGCACTATGGGGAAGAGGTTTTTCGCGGACTACGTACCCGCGCCGGTGCTCAATGCCGCTTGCTCTCACCTCCCGAAGCAAACACAAGCACTCATCGCCGAGTCGATGAAAAACCTGCTCCTCGCTTGCCAGCGCGCCAATGAAATGAAATCTTTTGGCCCCTGCCATACCTGTATGCATAATCGAAGGATCAAGGGGGAGTATTTTTGTGGGCTAACCCAAGAAGCATTGAGTCGCGACGATATCAAATTGATCTGCCGGGAACATACCTACGCCTAGCGGCAAAGCCATTGGCGTTCTGCACGAAGGGGATCGGGTACTGCGTCGTCATAACACCGTGGGCCGCTGTTGGGAACTGGCTGTGTTCTCGGGACGTTTTGCGGTCAAAAAAAACTTATCCCCTCACCCGACCGCGACGATCGATTCGCTCAAGCGCACCTCTTGAGCACGCTTCAATTCCTTCTCCTCTTCTTCCTGCTGCAGGGCCCACATGCGCGCATAGGCGCCGCCAAGGTCGATTAGCTCGCGGTGGCTGCCGCGCTCGATGATGCGGCCCTCCTCCATGACGAGAATTTGATCCGCGTTGACGATGGTGGACAAGCGATGGGCGATCACCAAGGTCGTGTGGTTCTGCGCCACCTGCCTGAGCTCGGCCTGGATGGTTTTCTCGGTCTTGGAGTCGAGCGCAGAGGTGGCTTCGTCGAACACCAAGATGCAGGGATTCTTCAAGACGGTGCGCGCGATGGCGACGCGCTGTTTCTCGCCGCCCGAGAGCTTGAGGCCGCGCTCTCCGACGAGCGTTTCGTATTTGTCGGGCAGCGACTCGATGAAATCGTGGATATGCGCATGCTTGGCAGCTTGAATGATTTCAGCGCGCGACGCGCGGGGTTCACCATAGGCGATGTTGTAGTAGATGGTGTCGTTAAAGAGCACCGTATCTTGCGGCACGATACCGATGGCGCGGCGTAGACTTTTCTGCGTGATCCGGCGAATGTCCTGGTCGTCGATCAGGATGCCCCCACCGCTCACGTCGTAGTAGCGGAACAGCAAGCGCGACAGCGTCGATTTACCCGCGCCGCTCGTTCCTACTACCGCGACCTTGTGGCCGGCCGGTACTTCGAAGCTCACAGCATGCAGGATCGGGCGCCGCGGGTCATAGGCGAAATCAACACGCTCGAAACGCACGGCGCCGGGCCCGACGACGAGATCTTTGGCGCCGGGATCGTCTTGAATCTCGGCGTTGATTCCTAGTAGCCTGAACATCTTCTCCATGTCGGCGAGCGACTGCCTGATCTCGCGATACACCATACCGAGGAAGTTGAGCGGGATGTAGAGCTGGATCATCAGGGTGTTGATCAGCACCAGATCGCCGAGCGTCATCGTATGCTGCACGACGCCATCGGCGGCCCGCAACAGGAGCAAGGTCACGCCGGTCGCGATGACCGCGCTTTGGGCGATGTTGAGGCCAGCAAGCGACGTTTGGCTGCGCACCGAAGCCTGCTCCCAGCGTTGCAGGTTATCGTCGTAACGCCGCGCTTCGAATTCCTCATTGCCGAAATACTTGACCGTCTCGTAGTTGAGCAGGCTATCGATGGCTTTGGTGTTGGCCTTGGAGTCCATCTCGTTCATCGCGCGGCGGAACTTGGTGCGCCACTCCGTGATGCTGATGGTCAGCACGATATAAATGACCAGAGTCCCGAGCGTAATCAGCGCGAACCAGATCTCATATTGGGTGACGAGGATGAGGCCCACGAGCGTCATTTCCAGCAAGGTGGGAACGATGCTGAAGATGAGCAAGCGCATCAGGTTTTCGATCCCGCGCGCACCGCGCTCGATATCGCGGGCCACGCCCCCGGTTTGGCGTTCCAGGTGGAAGCGCAAGCTCAGCGCGTGCAAATGCCGAAATACCTCGACCGCTAGGCGCCGGATTGCGCGCTGCGTGACGCGCGCGAAGACGACGTCTCGGAGATCGGTAAATAGCGTGGTCGAGAACCGCAGCAATCCATAGCCGATAAGCAGAAACGCCGGCACCATCAACAGCGCCTTGGGTTGGTTCAGCCCATCGACGATCTGTTTTAGGACCAGGGGAACCGATACATTGGCAAGCTTGGCGACGATAAGGCACGAGAGCGCCAAGACTAAGCGCCCGCGGTATTCCCACAGATAAGGTAGCAATACGCGCAACGCCTTGAGGTCGGCGGGATCGTCAGTCAACGGAGGTCGGCGGGATTCAGAACGCATTTGTATATAAGATCAGGTGCTGCCTGGAGCTGGCGGGGCATCCGGCTAACGGTCACCGGATCAAGCGCTCGATCAGCAATGAGGCGAGATCGCGCCTGCCGTCCAGTACACCGAGGACATAAACACGATCGACATCAAACCGGTAGATGATGCGCCAAGGCCGGACGATGATCTCTCGGTACGCAAACACGCTAAGTTGCTTCAACTCTGGAACAAAGCGCCCGCGTTCCGGCAAGAACGCGAGGTTTTTCGCGGAATGTTCAAGCCGGTCGAGGACGGCAAGTGCGTTTTCGGCGCTGTCATGGGCAATGAAACGAGCGATCTCTTCAACGTCTATGCGTGCCGTTTCCGTCCATAGAATCTCATAGCGAGGCTTTGCCGCGCTCAAGCTCTTTCCTCAGGCTATTGAAGAGGTCACGTTGACCGACCACTCGATTGCGGCGAATATCGGCCTCGCCTTGCACCAGGAGCTTGAGCATGAGCAATCCCTGCTCGAGCTTGCGGAAGGAGGCTATGTCGTGCACGACCGCCGTGGCCGTGCCGTTCTGGGTCAATACGATGGCCTCGCCGCTTTCCCTGATTCGGGCCAGCAGTTGGCTGGCCTCGCTCTTGAATTCGCTGAGACTGATGATGGATTCGCTCATAGCTATCAAATGAAGTCCGAATTCAGTCAGATCCTAGACTTTTTGGCTACGGGGTTCAAGTCTCGACAGCTACCGGACGCGAGAGGCCTCCAGCCCGAGCACGATGCCGGCGCGACCGAGTCCGACCTCGGCGACGAGCTTCTGGAAGCCCCGGAAATCGGAGCAAGTATACGGTGGCCCTGCCGCCGAGGAGGACATCGGTGCTCAGGCCCACGATGACATCATTGCCGCCGGTGTCACGAGCCCCGCGGCAACGCGTAGAACGCGACCGCATTGTCGTGGAACAGAAGGCGTTGCTCGTCCTCCGGACGCCGCGCGACGATCAGCCGCAGCGCCTCGATCCAACGCGCAAGCCCGCCGTGCAGCGTGCAGACGGGCCAGTTGCCGCCGAACAACACGCGTCGCGGCCCGAACGCCTCGATCACGTGGTCGACGATGGGCGCGACCTCAGCCGCGGCCGCAGCGAGTGGGCCCTCGGGCACGGGCAGCCCCGAGACCTTGCAGACGGTGTTTCCGGCCCGCGCGACCACTTCGATGTCGCGCCGCCACTGGTGAAGGTCGGCCGGACCGAGCCCGACGTTGCCGCAGTGGTCGAGGACGAAGCGCGTGTCCGGACAGGCCGCCGCGAGCGCGGCGCCGTCCGCCAGCTCCGCGCTGCGCATGCACAGGTCGAAGCAGAGCCCGTTCGCGCCGAGCCAGCGCACGTCCGCGACAAAGGCGGGCTCGAGGCACAGCTTCGGGCGTGCCGATGGCACCTGAAGCACTTGACGGACGCCTTTGGCGAAGGGATCGTCCTTGAAGCGCGCTACCAGCGCGCGGAACCCGGGCGTTCCCGGGTGCCCAGGGAGGACCGCGCCCGCGAGCGGTGTGTCGGTACGGCGGCACAGCTCGAGGACGTGGTGCGCCTCGGTTGCCTGCTGCTCCACCGCGGCATCGATCTCCATGTAGACACTTCGCTCGATGCCTGTCCCGAGCGTAGCTTTGGCGTAGTCGTCGAGCGGCAAATATGCTCGATCGGCGCGCGTCCAAGGCAGGTCGAAGCGCGTTAAGTCCCAGAGGTGCTGGTGGGTGTCTACGATCGGAATCATGCGCGCCCTCTGTCCCTCCTCATCGTCTCTAAGCCGCCGGCCGTTGCGTGAGCTTATCGCTCGCTTCGCGCTCCGCCTCGAGGCGTTTGATGGATGCCGATAACTCCGGAAGCACATGTGCGAAGGTAAACATGTAATAGTGGTACCCCATCAAGATAAAGGGAAGTATAAAAGGCATTTGGTCGGGGCATTTGAGAATGACCTTCCAGGCGAAGGACTGGCTTGCGCGTTTGTAATGCGCCGGCAGCCGGTGAAGGATGCGATAGAAGGACCTGAGCTGGCGTAGAAAGGATCGCAGCGTCCGGCGTTTACCGGCGCCCTGCAGTAGGAAGGACACCCCCACATGCCCGAGCCACAGAGCCCTCGCTATACGTTCCCACGCGCGACCGGGATGAGGGAGGTGACAGAGGGCCTCAAAGGCCCGTTTGAAATACTCTTCCGGCGCATAGATCGATTGCAGGATCTGGCAATGCCCTTCCAACAATCGGATCGCGGGAATCAGGGTGACGATATTGGTATAACCCGAGGCGATCGTCTGATCGTACCCTCGGCCATCTCCTGTCAGGAGACGGCCCGTCTGCTGCATGCGGGCGTAGAGCGGGGTCCCGGGTAGGGCCACCAGCGGCCCGATCATGGCGTTGGTAATTGCCGCCTGTCCGATAAACGCGATCTGGCGAGCGAAGATGTCCTCCCCATCGCTATCGAAACCGATGATGAACCCGCCGAAGACCAGTAGACCCGCGCTTTGGATCTTATGGACGCGCCCCTCGAGCGAGCCTTTCAGGTTCTGGAACTTACGGGTCTCCTTTAGACTTTCTGCCGAGGGAGACTCGATGCCGAGAAACACCCAGGTGAAGTTGGCCCTGACCATGAGATCCAAAAGCTCACCGTCTTCGGAGAGATTCACCGAGGCCTCGGTCCCGTAGAAGAAGGGGTGCCCGTGGGCGGCGTTCCAGGCGGCCAGTTCCACCAGGAACCGCTTGACTTCCTTCTTGTTGCCGATGAAGTTGTCATCGACGATAAAGATCATCCCCCGGTATCCGGTCTCAAGGATCGCCCCCAGCTCCCGCAACACCTGAGCCGGTGTTTTGGTCCTTGGCTTGCGGCCGAACATGACGATGATGTCGCAGAACTCGCATTGAAACGGGCAACCTCGGGAGAATTGAATCGGGATGATTCCATACGCGTCGATGTTCAGGAGCTCGAAGCGGGGGACAGGGGTGCTGGAGACATCGGGCTTCTCCTCGCTGGTATACCTGTCTTTATAAATACCTCGTTCCAGATCCTCGAGGAAGGCCGGCCAGGTGATCTCGCCTTCGCTCAGCACCAGGACATCGCAATGCGGCGCGCATTCAGCCGCACAGGCCGTCGGATAGGGGCCTCCAAAGACGATCAACTTGTGTGCGGCCTTGCAGTGCTCGGCCACTTGAAAGAGCGACGGTTTCTGTGGAAGCATCGCCGAAAAACACACGATATCGGCCCAGCCGAGGTCCTCCTCCGTCAAGGCTTCGCAGTTCAAGTCCACCAGGCGGATCTCATAGTGGCTGGAGGTCAAGGCTGCGATGGTGATAAGCCCGAGCGGCGGCATCAGGGCTTGCTTGCCGATGAGAGGAAGAAAGTACTGCATTCCCCAATAGGTCTTCGGAAATTCCGGGTAGACCATCAAAAGGTGCCGATAGCGCATGCTCAAAGCGTCGGGGAACGGGCGGCTCACCTTGGCCGCGGGCAACTGGAGATGATCGGCTGGAAGTACCGCAGCGCCGACGCCTCGTTCGACCAACCCGGTCACGTCCCGCCTCTGAGCTCATTCACCACGGCCCGTATCCCCTTTGCAACGTCGGTGAACGCCTCGTCGATATCCGTCCAGCTCTTGATGGGCTTGGCGTCCTTTGGTAGGGCCTGCAATTTACCGAAAGGCGCGCCCGCCCAGTTAACATTGCGCAGAATGACCGGGATGACCCGCGCAGTTCTGGCCTCATGCCGCGCCATGCCGCGCTTGAGCTCGATGTCCCAGCAGTAGTCGGAGGCGAGGAAATCGTCGCTGACAAGCAGCAGGATGATCTCGGCGGATTCGAGGTGCTCGTCGATAGCACCGGCCCATTCGTTGCCAGCGCCGATCTTGCGGTCGTGCCAGTCTTCGATCACGCCCTGCCGCTTCAGAATGCTGAGGTGCTTGACCAGCTTGTCCTTGTACTCTTCGTCTTTATGGGAATAAGAGAAGAAGATGCGAATCTTCTTTTTCTGTTCGTTCGTAGGCTCCTCCTTGTCCCTGAGCGTGATGCCTAGCACTTCGGCCAGATCATGCGTGCCGTCGAGCGCGCGCGTTATGTAACTCCAGGGAACGAACCTTCCATCGATCTTATCGTGATTCGTCCAATCGGCCAACCGTTTGTCGAGGCCGAACCACGGGACGTCGAGGTCCTCCGCGATGACCCGGATCGACTTCGACCGGAACAAGTAGCGGATCCCCTCCACAGCGGCGACGTGATTACCGTCCCCAAGGATCCACTTGGGGATCTGGAGAATGGCGAGCTCTGTGTTCCCGCCACCCTGGATCGATGTGAAGCGCCGCACCATCGAACCGCCGTAGGGATCCTTGACTTCGGCATCCGTCACGCTAATCCCGCGCGAAGCAAGCCCCGACCGCATCCGATCGCTCAACTCCGCGGAAAGCCGCATGTCGACGAGAGCGGCCGCGGGGTCGGGGCGTGGAGCCGACGGCGTCAGACGATCGAACAGATTCGCAAATCCGCTCGACCGCGCCACGGCCTCGCCGCCGGACTGGATGCCTTTGAGCGAGATCTCGGTCGCCTGTGGATCCATCTCGCCGCTCACACGCTTGCGGGCGCCCGGTTGGAGTCGCCCCTGATCCTTGGCACGCTGAGGAGCTGCGCGGCACGCTCGGCGAGTGCGTCGGGATCAGAGTCGCCGAGCACCTCGTGGATGGCCGAGTCACTCGGCAGGTGGACCAGGCTGACGCCTTCGCGCTCACCGAATGTGCGCAGACTGTCACCGATCGCTCCGCCGACCAGTACGAGGAACGGGCGTACGCCGAGTCCAAGTCCTCCGTTCTCAGCGGCTAACCGCTCCTGCAGGATGTTCGCAGCCGAGAGCAGGGTGCTTGCCATCGACCAATCCGAGGTTTTGGCGCCGGTCGCACCCCGCTTGACGACCACGGCGAGAACGCGCTCGCCACCGTAGGCGAGAAAATCGACTTCCTTCAAGAGTGGATCCACATCCGGATCTCCGGTCGTGGGGGAGGTGATAGCCTTGTAACCCGCGGCTTCGAGAAGTTTCCTGACGCTCTCCTCGGCACGACGGTCTGCGGCGCCAAGCGGCTTCTCTTTTCCGATCTCGGAAAGCGGCAAGCTCGTGTAGAACAGGACTGCGGTCAGAACCGCGGCGAACGCTGTCCCTCCCGGATCGAGAAGGAATACCGAGACCAGCACGACTCCAATCGCCAGCGCGGCCACCAGCCACAATTTCGCGGGATTCGCCAGCAGGGCTAGAAACGGCGTGCGGGTCCCCGGGACCGTCGGGTACAGCTTTGCCGCGAGAGCTTTCGCTACTTCGGCGGGGACGGAAAAAAAAGTGACGATCACCAGGGCCGCGGACGCTCGCCTCCCCCAGACGGACGGATTCCCGATCAGATCGGCGCCAACGATGAGGACGCTACCGCTAGCAATCCAGTAGAACAGTGCATAGACGATGAAGCCAGTCAGGCTGATGGCGGTGGCCTGTCCTACCGCACTCCACAGGCCCAGGGCCCACTCTCCCAGAGTGGGCTGAAACGTCGATCTCGACTCGATTTTCCTGATGCCAACGAAGCCGCCGATCGCTGCCGCAGCCGCCACGAGCGGAAGCCATCTCCATTCGTCGATCAGCAGCAGAAAAGGAAGTAGGCCGAATACGAAGCCGAACGCCGTGGCAAGCACCAGCGCGGGCTTGTTCGGGGCGAACGTCTCGGGAACAGAGGGGATCATGCCTTGAACCTTGCGCCTTGTCAGAGGCGACCGGCGCATCATACGTCCATCGCGTGCCCGATCACAGCCTCCGACCGTCGGACCCGCCATGGGCTACCCCGAATTGCTCAAAATTGCGCGATCATCCAGCTCGGTGCGGGAAGGATATCGGATCGCATGGGCGGCTCACCTTGTGCGTCAAACCATACACGCGTTACACCCGGTCCAAGCTCATGCGGCCCGGGCCGTTAAACACTACGTAGAGCATACCACCCATAATTGCCAGGTTTTTCTGGAACTGGATAAGCTGCATCTTCACTTGCTCGGGGTCTACCGCCCAGAAGTCGTGAAAGATCAGGGTGGCTGGGATCAGGAACAGGACAATAGCAAGCGCCGCCCAGCGAGCTTTGTAGCCGAGGGCGAGTAGCAGGCCACCGCCCAACTCGATGAGGATAGCGATAATCAGCGACACCTCCACCATCGGTATGCCCTTGCCGGCCATGGAGGCCGCAGTGTCCGCAAATCCGGTGATCTTGCTTAAGCCCGAGCTAATGAAGATGAGGGCCAGTAGGACGCGGCCCACGAGGAGGCCAAGTGGCTGTACGGTGTTCATGCTCTATGCTCCTTACAAGTGGTTGGGATCGAGCGTGTCGATCGTGTTTCTCCAGGCGTGGGCTAGCCGCCTTGTACATCACGCGCGGCGCCTGCCGCAATCTAATGTCCGCCGAATTGTACCTCCCTTTGAGAGCAACCTCACCGATATCCGGCCCGCCACGTGTATTTTATTGACTGAGCGGCGGTACAATAACCCTAGCTACGGCAGGGGACATGGGGAAAGTAATCGCGATCACCAACCAGAAGGGAGGCGTGGGTAAGACCACGACCAGCGTCAATCTCGCCGCCTCGCTGGCCGCGACCAAGCGGCGTGTCCTGCTCGTGGACCTGGACCCGCAAGGGAACGCCACCATGGGAAGCGGGATCGATAAGCGCTCCCTGTCCACTTCCGCCTACGATGTCCTCACCGGTGAGGTTTCGATCGCGGGCTCCGCCATCCCGGCGGCCGCGGGGGGCTACGATCTGGTGCCCGCCAACAGCGACCTTACCGGGGCCGAGGTGCAATTACTCTCGTTGGACAGCCGCGAGTCCTGCCTGCGCGCGGCGCTGGCGCCGGTCGGGGAGAGCTATGACTATATTTTTATCGACTGTCCGCCGGCGCTCAACATGCTTACCGTGAACGCATTGGTGGCGGCGGACTCGGTCATCATTCCCATGCAATGCGAGTACTACGCGCTGGAAGGGTTGACCGCGCTTCTCGCCACCATTGCTACGATCAAGAACCGTTTGAATCCCGCGCTCGGCGTCGAGGGGCTGTTGCGCACCATGTTCGATCCCAGGAATACCCTCGCAAACGATGTCTCGGCGCAGTTGCTGAACCATTTCGGGACCCAGGTCTATCGCACGACCATCCCGCGCAACGTGCGCTTGGCCGAAGCCCCGAGCTACGGGTTGCCGGCCTTGCAGTACGACAAGACCTCGAGCGGGGCGATCGCTTATCTCGCCTTGGCGGGGGAGATCCTGCGCCGCCACGCGCTCCCCGCGGCCCCGGGCTTGCCGGCGCAAACCGTAGCAGACGGAGCCATGCACAATGAGCATTAAGAAACGGGGACTGGGGAGAGGTCTGGAGGCCTTGCTGGGGGTGGACGCCGCGCCCGGCCTTGCCCCCGCTGGAGAAGTCCGCACCCTCCCGATCGAACTGATCCAAAAAGGCCGCTATCAACCCCGGCTCGACCTCCGTCCTGAAGCGCTCGAAGACCTGGCCCATTCGATCCGCGCCCAGGGGGTAGTACAGCCCATCGTAGTCCGGCCGCTCGGCGGCGGTCAGCGTTACGAGCTCATCGCCGGGGAACGGCGCTGGCGCGCCTCCCAGCTCGCGGGTCTGCACGAGATCCCGGCGATCGTGCGCGATGTCACCGACGGGGTCGCGCTCAGCATCGCGCTCATCGAAAATATACAGCGCGAGGATCTCAATCCCTTGGAAGAAGCGACGGCGTTTTCGCGCCTGGTGAACGAATTCAGCATGACCCACCAAGAGGTGGCGGATGCCGTCGGCCGATCGCGCGCCGCCGTGAGCAACATGTTGCGGCTTTTGGAGCTGCAAGAGGAGGTTAAGCGCAAGCTCGAGGCCGGGGATCTCGAGATGGGTCATGGCCGCGCCCTGTTAGCGCTGGAGGGGCGGGCACAGATCGAAGCGGCGCAACGGGTCGTTGCCCAGCGTCTGTCCGTGCGGGAATCGGAGCGCTTGGTGCGCCGGCTCCAGGAGGCAAAGCCAGCGGACAAGCGGCCGCCGAAGGACCCCAATATCGCGGCCTTGGAGCAACAGATCTCGGAGCGCTTGGGCGCCAAGACCAGCGTACGCCATGATGGGCACGGCCGCGGCAGCGTGGTGATCTATTACACCTCGCTCGATGAGCTTGACGGGATCCTGAACCATATCAAATGAGGTTACTGCGGAGAATAAGGTCCAAGCCGGCGCGAGCAGCGCATCGGTGGACCAGGCCCCGTTGACGCTGTCCTTGTTTTTGCATTAGCATGCCGCGCTTGTCCTGATTGGGGGTCGCTTGGACCGGGGGTTGCGAAAACTCATCGCCCTTCAGCTTGGACTGACGTTGCTCGCGGCCGGTTTAGGTGCGGTCCAGGAGATCGACTGGGCCCTCTCCGCATTGGCCGGGGGCGGTATCGGGACGGCGGCGACCGGCGCCGCGGCGGTGTGTATCACCAGAATCAAGGGGGGCTCGCCGGGGACGCTCCTAGGGGCGCAGATCCTCGCCGAGGTGATTAAAATTGGGGTCACGATGGGTCTTTTCGTCGCGGCGTTCCTTTTTTATAAGGAGGTCGCCGTAGGACCGCTTTTTGTCGCGTACGTGGCGACGCTCATCGCGTACGGGTTGGCTATGGTATTGACTTAAAACGAGAGTTAATGGCAGCGCAAGCACCGCAGTCAACGTCTGAATACATCCTGCACCATCTCACCAATAACGCGCAGGGCTCGGGGTTTTGGACCTTTCACGTAGACACGCTCGCGGTCTCGGCGATGATTGGATTCATCGTTTTCGGCTGGCTGTATTGGGTGGGTCGCAAGGCGAGCCCGGGCGTGCCTGGCCGCTTGCAAAATTTTGTCGAGATGCTCGTGGAGCTTGTGGACGGATCGGTCAAGGGGATCTTTCACGGCAAGAATGAGCTGGTGGCGCCCTTGGCGCTCACGATCTTCGTCTGGGTGTTCATAATGAACGCCATGGATCTCTTACCCATCGATCTCCTGCCGAAGCTCGTGGGTTATGCCGGTGTTCACGAATTCAAGGCGGTTCCGACGACCGATCCCAATCTGACTTTCGCCATGTCCTTGTCGGTCTTCGGCCTCATGATCTATTACAACTACAAGATCAAAGGGGCCGACGGTTTCGCACGCGAAGCCATGTCCACGCCTTTCGGGCCGAAGCTGGCGCCGATCAATGTGCTGTTTAGAATCATCGAGGACATCGCAAAACCGCTGTCACTAGCGTTGCGGCTCTTCGGGAACATGTACGCCGGTGAGATGGTGTTTATCCTGATCGCACTCTTGCCGTTCTGGATACAGTGGCTGCTCGGTGCGCCGTGGGCAATATTTCACATCCTGATCATCACACTGCAAGCGTATATTTTCATGATGCTGACGATCGTGTATCTCAGCATGGCGCATGAAAGTCATTGACATTTATTCCCCGCGGCGTTGCTGCGGGGACCTTAGCAATGGGGTTTCCAAAGGGGAGAGGCGCAGCTCTCCCCGTTGGTCAAGGGCGAGGTTCATACCCCGCCCGCGAAGTATATTGATTAACTAAAGGAGAAAGCTATGGAGCTGGTGAATGTATTGAGCAACGTCCAGGGGCTCGCGGTGCTCGCGGTGGCCTTGATGCTGGGCTTAGGCGCGTTGGGAGCGGCCATCGGCGTCGGTCTGCTAGGAGGTAAATTTCTCGAAGGGGTGGCGCGCCAGCCCGAGCTCGCCAACCTGCTCATCGGCCGGTTCTTCCTGGTCGCCGGCTTGGTCGACGCCGTACCCATGATCAGCGCGGCGATGGGCCTCTATGTGCTGTTTGCCGATCCTTTCGGCTTCGGCGACGCCTTGGCGAAAGTCGCCGGCGGTTAAAGCACGCGCCTAGGCGCAAAATCGAAAGTTAAGGAGCTCGACCGTGGATATCAACGCCACCTTGTTTGGCCAGGCGATTACCTTCGCGATCCTGGTCTGGTTCACCATGCGTTTCGTGTGGCCGCCCTTGATGGGGGCGATGGAGGAGCGCGCGAAGCGCATCGCCGACGGTCTCGCTGCCGCGGACAAAGGCCGGCACGATCTGGAGTTAGCCGAAACGCGCGCCAAGACCATCTTGCGCGAGGGCAAGCAGCAAGCCCAGGAAAACATCATCCACGCTCAGAAACGCGCCGATGAGATCATCGAAGAGGCGAAGGCGAACGCGCGCACCGAGGGCGAACGCATCGTCGCCGCCGCCCGGGCTCAAATCACGCAAGAGACCCAACAAGCCAAGGAGCAATTGCAAAGGGAAGTAGCCAGGCTCGCGCTGGTGGGCGCGGAGCAGGTCTTGATGCGCGAGGTCGATGCCAACGCGCATCGGGACGTTCTGGATAAGCTCGCGGCCCGCCTGTAAAGCGATGCAAGAGACAGCAACCCTGGCGCGCCCCTATGCGCAAGCGGTGTTTGAACGCGCCCGGGAGGGCGGTCAATGGGACGAATGGTCCGGCGCCTTGGTGTTTCTACGGTTGTTGATGCAGGATCCGATGATGCACAAGATCGCCCTCGATCCGCGCATCGAGCGGCCCAAGATAGAGCGGCTGATCTTCGATCTCGCCGGGGATACCCTGACGCCCGAAGTTCGCAATCTCATCCGCGTGCTTCTCGACGCCGGGCGCTTGCAGATCCTGCCCGAGATCGCGCGGCTTTTCGAGGAGCTGCGCGCCGAGGCCCAGGGGAGCGTCGATGTCGAGGTCATATCCGCTTTCGATTTGAGTGCCGAGCAAGAGCAAGTGATCGCCGCGGCCGTGAAACGGCGCGTCGGCAAGGACCTCAAGGTGACAACGCGCATCGATCGGGGCTTGATCGGGGGTGCGATCGTACGCGTCGGGGATCTCGTGATCGACGCTTCTTTGCGGGGACGCTTACAGCAATTGAGCACGCGGTTTAATTAATCAAGACTATTTCGCCTGCACGGCCTGCGCCCGCAGAGGGAATAAAGTGAGACTTTAAAATGCCAATCAGCGCAATCGAGATCAGCGATCTCATAAAAAAGAAGATCCAGGAATATGATCTCCCGACCGAGGCTCGCACCGAAGGCACGGTGGTGAGCCTCACGGACGGCATTGCCCGCATTCACGGACTGAGCGATGTGATGCAGGGCGAGATGATCGAGTTTCCCGGAAGCGTGTACGGCCTCGCGCTCAATCTCGAGCGGGATTCCGTGGGCGCCGTCATTATGGGCGGCTATGAGCACCTCACGGAGGGTGATGTCGTACGCTGCACCAAGCGCATCTTGGAAGTCCCGGTCGGGCCGGCTTTGCTCGGTCGCGTCGTCGATTCCCTCGGGAGCCCGATCGACGGCAAAGGACCGATCGCGGCGCAGGAATCCTCACCGATCGAGAAGATTGCGCCCGGCGTCATCACCCGGCAATCGGTCAGCCAACCGGTGCAGACGGGACTGAAATCTATCGACTCGATGGTGCCCATCGGCCGCGGCCAGCGCGAGCTCATCATCGGCGACCGCCAGACCGGCAAGACAGCGCTTGCCATCGATACCATCATCAATCAGCGCGGCACCGGGGTGAAGTGCATTTACGTGGCGATCGGTCAAAAGGCCTCGTCCATCATTACCGTCGTGCGTAAACTCCAAGAGCACGGGGCACTGGAACATACTATCGTGGTCGCGGCGAGCGCCTCGGAGTCGGCGGCGATGCAATACATCGCCCCCTACTCGGGTTGCGCCATGGGAGAGTACTTCCGCGATCGCGGTGAAGACGCCTTGATCATTTACGATGATCTCACCAAGCAAGCGTGGGCGTATCGGCAAGTCTCCCTGTTGTTGCGGCGGCCGCCCGGTCGTGAGGCCTATCCCGGGGATATCTTCTACCTTCATTCGCGCCTGCTGGAACGGGCCTCGCGCCTGAACGCCGCCGAGGTCGAGAAGCGTACCGGCGGCCGGGTGAAGGGCAGGACCGGTTCGCTCACGGCCTTGCCGATCATCGAGACCCAAGCCGGCGACGTGTCCGCCTTCGTGCCGACCAACGTGATCTCGATCACCGATGGGCAAATCTATTTGGAGACCGACCTCTTCAACGCGGGCATACGCCCGGCCATCAACGCGGGGCTTTCCGTGTCGCGCGTCGGCGGTGCGGCGCAAACCAAAATCGTTAAGAAACTAGGTGGCGGTATTCGCCTGGCGCTGGCCCAGTTTCGCGAGCTCGCGGCCTTCGCTCAATTCGCCTCCGATCTCGACGAGGCGACCCGCAAACAGATCGAGCGCGGGCGGCGCGTGACGGAATTGATGAAGCAAAAACAGTATTCGCCGCTCACGGTCGCGGAGATGGCGGCGAGCCTCTATGCCGCCGATCGGGGCTATCTCGATGACGTCCCGCTCGAACAAGTGGGACCCTTCGAGGCGGCTTTGCATAGTTTCGTGAATAGCGAGCGCGCGGATTTAATGCAACGCATAAACGAGACCGGCGATTTCAACGATGATATCGAGGCGGGCTTGAAAGCCGCCTTGGATGATTTCAAAGCGAACCATGCGTGGTGAGCGCGCTTAGGGCATAGCGATGGCGGCCGGAAAAGAAATCCGCACTAAGATCAAGAGCGTTCAAAGCACGCAGAAGATCACCCGCGCCATGGAAATGGTCGCGGCCAGTAAGATGCGTAAAGCGCAAGAGCGGATGCGCACCGCCCGCCCCTATGCGGACAAGATCCGCAAGGTGGTCGCGCACCTCGCGCACGCGCATAGCGAATATCACCATCCCTACATGATCGCGCGCGAACCGCGGCGCGTGGGCATGATCGTGGTGTCCACCGATCGAGGTCTCTGCGGCGGGCTCAACGCGAATATGTTTCGCGCCACCTTATTGCAGACGAAGGAATGGGACGCCCAAGGGATTGGTCTCGAGGTGTGTACGATCGGCGCCAAGGCAGCCGGTTTTTTCGCCCGGGTGGGCGGCGCCATAGCCGCGCAGGCGAGCCATCTGGGTGATGCCCCGCGCCTCGAAAGACTGATCGGTACCGTGAAGGTCATGCTCGACGGGTATAACGAGGAGCGTATCGATCGGCTGTACTTGGTCTATAACCGCTTCGTGAATTCGATGACGCAGCATCCACAGATCGAAACGCTGCTGCCGCTTCAGGCCGATCCGGGCGTGGAACTTAAACACCACTGGGATTACCTGTATGAGCCCGAAGCCAAGGAAGTATTGGACCACCTGCTGCAGCGTTACGTGGAGTCCCTGGTGTATCAAGGCGTGGTCGAGAACATCGCCTGCGAACAGGCCGCCCGGATGGTGGCGATGAAGAGCGCTTCGGATAACGCCGGTAAGCTCATCGACGAATTGCGGCTGGTGTATAACAAGGCCCGACAGGCATCCATTACCCAAGAGCTGGCGGAGATCGTGGGCGGCGCCGCGGCGGTTTGATAGTCAATTTGATTTCGCCACGGGGTATAGATTTTTATCGCCTAAATGTCGAGAAGACTACTACGGAAAACGAAAAGTCCCTCTCCCTGCGGGAGAAGGTTAGGATGAGGGGATAGCAAACAATGAGTTATCCACCCCTCACCCCAGCCCGAAGGGAGAGGGCGTTTATCGAAAGGGCTAGATTTCAAATATTTTTCGCTGGCGTTTAAGAGACGAGGAAGAGTCATGGCGAGTATCGGAAAAATAGTGCAAATCATCGGCGCGGTGGTGGACGCGGAGTTCCCGAGCGATGCCGTGCCCAAAATCTACGATGCGTTATTGGTGGAGGAGAGCGGCACCACGATCGAGGTACAGCAGCAGCTTGGGGGCGGTGTGGTACGCACCATTGCGCTCGGATCGACCGATGGTTTGCGGCGCGGCTTGAAGGTCGCCAACACGGGGTCCCCGATCTCCGTTCCGGTCGGGGAAAAGACGCTCGGGCGCATCATCAACGTGCTCGGCGAAGCCATCGACGAGAAGGGGCCGATCGGCGCCGAGGTGGCCTGGCCCATCCATCGTGATGCCCCTAAATTCACCGAGCTCTCGCCGACCACGGACCTCTTGGAGACCGGGATCAAGGTCATCGATTTGATTTGTCCCTTCGCGAAGGGCGGCAAGGTCGGGCTGTTCGGCGGCGCGGGTGTAGGCAAGACCGTCAACATGATGGAGCTCATCCGCAACATCGCCATCGAACACAGCGGCTATTCCGTCTTCGCGGGCGTCGGCGAGCGTACCCGCGAGGGCAATGACTTCTATCACGAGATGACGGAATCCAAGGTGCTCGACAAGGTATCACTGGTGTATGGCCAAATGAACGAGCCGCCGGGGAACCGGCTGCGGGTGGGTCTCACGGGCCTCACCCTGGCGGAATATTTCCGCGACCAGGGCCGCGATGTGTTGCTCTTCATCGACAACATCTACCGCTTCACCTTGGCTGGGGTGGAGTGCTCGGCGCTCCTCGGCCGCATGCCCTCGGCGGTGGGTTATCAACCGACCCTGGCTGAAGAGATGGGTAAGCTGCAAGAACGCATCACCTCGACCCGCACCGGATCGATCACTTCCATTCAGGCGGTCTACGTTCCTGCGGACGATCTCACCGATCCCTCGCCGGCCACCACCTTTGCGCATTTGGACGCGACCATAGTGTTGTCGCGTCAGATCGCGGAGCTTGGGATCTATCCAGCCGTGGACCCGCTCGATTCCACCAGCCGTCAGCTCGATCCGCTGGTGGTCGGTCAGGAGCACTACGACGCTGCGCGCGCGGTGCAGAAGACCCTGCAACGCTATAAGGAGCTACGGGATATCATCGCCATCCTCGGCATGGACGAGCTTTCCGAGGTAGACAAGCTTACGGTTTCGCGGGCGCGCAAGATCCAGCGCTTCCTGTCGCAGCCGTTTTTCGTGGCCGAGGTCTTCACCGGGAGTTCTGGAAAGTATGTGCCGTTGAAGGACACCATCAAGAGCTTCCGCGGTATCGTCGAGGGCGAATACGACCACCTGCCGGAGCAGGCGTTTTACATGGTCGGCGGCATCGAAGAAGCGGCAGAAAAAGCGAAACGTGTCTAGCCGACTGCGCCCATGGCGATGACCATCCATGTCGATATCGTGAGCGCCGAGGCCGAGATTTACTCCGGGCAGGCGGAGATGGTGTTCGCGCCGGCGCTGATGGGGGAGGTGGGGATCGCGCCAGGGCATACGCCTATGTTGACGCGCCTCAAGCCAGGCGAAGTGAGGCTCAAGCTTTCCGACGGCAGTGAAGAAGCCTTTTACGTTTCGGGCGGGGTGCTCGAGGTGCAGCCGCGCATGGTGACGGTGCTTTCCGATACCGCCGTGCGCGCCCACGATATCGACGAAGCAGCGGCGCTGGAAGCGAAGGAGCACGCCGAGCAGATGCTCACTGATAGGAGCGCCCAGATCGACTACGCCAAAGCCTTGGCCGAGTACGCCGAGGCCGCCGCCCAGCTTCAGGCGATCCAACGCTTGCGGCAACGCGGCGGGCGCGGCTAGCCGCCCCTCCGGCCCGGCGGTCCCGGAGGATCACGGGCTTGCTCGCCCCGAAAACAGGGGGCCAGATCCTTCAATAGAGTTATTGGACTCTAGCGTCGTCGCGAGCCGCTACCACACCACAGGTACGCGATAGCGTTTAAAGATGGGGTCGGAGGTCACCACTGTGAAGCCTTCAAGCCGTGCCTGCGCGATCAGCATGCGGTCGAAGGGATCCTTGTGCGGTCCGGGTAAGCGACCCGCCGCGAGCGCATGGGGCAGGGAGATCGCCACCGGCTTGAAACCTTCGCGGCGGAGGTGCTCATCCAGTCCGTTCGACAAACGCTGCGGCCACGGATAACTTGCCGAGACGATATTTGGTGGCGATCTCGAAGCCGCTCGCGCTGCTGACGAAGGCCTCGTTTTCCGGGTCCGCGACCACTTCGTGGGCATCTGCGGAGAGCATGGGGAGACTTCCCAGCCACCAGATCAGCACGTGGGTGTCCAGTAAGAGGTTCACTTTTGGCGCAACGGATCATGCTTGTATCCATCTTCCATCACCTCCAGAACGTCATCTGGCAATGGGTCGAAGAAGGCGTCGGACCACTGGATAAGCCCTTTCAGGCGTCCGGGTTCGCGCTTCGGCTTCTCGATCGGGACCAACTTGGCGATGGGCTTTCCGGACTTGGCTATGATGATCTCCTCGCCCGCGGCAGCGGCCTCCAGTAGGCGCGAGAGGTTGGTCTTGGCTTCGTGCACGTTGACAATGGTCATGGTAGGTATCCATGCTGACTTAGCTAAGCAAGTTAGCTTAGTCTCGTGGGTGAGTCAAGCGATGAGGTACCGCGCATGAGGATGGTTCTGAGTGTTGGTCCACCGCTACGCTGGGCTCGCGATGGCGTTCTTTTTGGTGGTGACTGGGCTTAGCGGCAAGAAGATCGGCAATCGACGCTGGTGGCGTGACACCACGGCGGTTGATGCATATACTTACAACCATATCATATGCATCGGAGCCCGCATGAGAACCACCCTCAACATCGATGACGAGCTTCTTCTCGAAGCCCAAAAAATAACGCGCATCAAGGAAAAAACGGCAGTCGTGCATGCTGGCCTCAAGGCGCTCATCGAGCGCGAAGCCGCCCGCCGCCTGGCCGAAGGCGGCGGCAGCGATCCGACCGCCACCGCCGGCCCGCGACGCCGCAGCGCACCGCCCCCTGAATGATCCTGGCCGACAGCTCGGTCTGGATCGACCATCTGCGCAAGAGCGATCCGCAACTGGCGGACTTGCTCTTGCGCGAGCAGATCGTCATACACACCATGGTCTTAGCCGAACTGGCCTGCGGCAGCCTGGAGGACCGCGAACGCGTATTGCTGCTCTGGCGCCGGCTGCCCCGGCTGGGCGCGGTGAGCGACGCGACCGCCATGCAGTTTCTGGAACGCCATAGGCTGATGAGCCGTGGCATCGGCTACGTGGACGTGCACCTGCTGGCGGCCGTTACGGAGCGGCAGGGCGCGCGTCTTTGGACTAAAGACAGGCGGCTTGCCGACATAGCACAGGAATTGGGATTGGGCTTCCCGCCTCCGTGATCGCGCGGTTCACCGTGCCGCAATGCACAGCGAAATGTCGTGCGATGCCGACGAACGAATACTGCCCGGACGGGTGCGTGGCTATCATGGCGCCACGCGGGTCAGAGTAAGCGTTGGCATACGCCGGGAGCTGTTTGACGGGGGCGTCAACGCAGAATCTGGCTCGTTCTGCTGCGCAACAGCAGCCTGAGCCAACCGCCGACACCGGGCACCCACAATCCGAAACCTAATACGGAGGAGCAGAACATGAAAACATGGCGCGATTACATCACCAGTGACCCGAACGTGTGCCACGGGCAGATCTGTGCCAAGGGCACCCGGGTCATGGTCACCAATATCCTCGACAGCCTTGCGGAGGGTAGCGGTACGGAGGAAATCCTGAGGAGCTACCCATCTCTAAAGCCGGAGCATATTGAGGCCTTGGCCTACGCCGCCGATCTTGCGCGTGAGGAAAGCCTGCTGCCGGTATCGGGTCTGTGAAATTCAAGATTGACGAGAACCTGCCGGCGAAAATCGCGGATGACCTGCGGGCGCTCGGTCATGAAGCAATGACGGTGGTCGATCAGGGCATGACGGGATTCGACGATGCGCGATTGATGGTGCGCGTGCAGGACGAGTCCCGTGACTGCTGGGGCTTCATGTCCAGGGGCGCCTGGCCGTGGTCAGCGACACGGCAATCCGGATCCGTTGAGAAGCGCCATGAGCGTGCATGTGACTCAGCACCTCGGGACGGTCATTGAGACTCTTGCTTGCGCGTTGGCAGGCGCGGCCCGGTACAACCTCAACGATGTGGTTCAACCGGCAGTCGCGCTATGGACCGACCACGATGCGCAATGTTAGAACATCCCCGGGCATAGCACGCCTTGTCACCAAGTCATGAGGATCTCGCAGGTTTCGCGATCGCGCTCCACGCTGATTTTCAGCCCGCTGGATTTCGCTAGCCGGATCATTTTGTCGTTGTGGGCAAACACTTGAGCGCGGAGCCCGCGAAAGCCGAGCCCGCGTGCCTTGGCTATCAGCAGGGTTTGGAGCTCGCGGCCGAGACCCCCTCCCTGCCATTCGGGGTCGACCAGATAGCCCACCTCGGCCAGTCGCGTTGTCGCCTCACCGAACAAGCATGCGCTTGCGACGAGGCGCTCGGCCTCCCGCTCCCCGACGACGGCGACGAACACGGCATCGAGCCCCTGGCTGCCCGTGCAGAGCCGCACCGCCTCCTCAACGGATAGCGAGCGCAGGTAGCGGAAGAAGCGAAGATAGATATCCTCGCTGGAACAGCGGTGGAAGAGTCGTTGCAGCGAGGGCACGTCCGAGAGCCTCGCGGGACGTAGCGTCACCGGGGCGCCACCCTTCGATCGAGCCCGATGCTCGTGTTCGACCTCATACGCATCGCGGTTTACTCTCCGGTAGCTGGCCGCAACCAGCCCTTGCGCCCGGGCCTGGTCGAGCAGCCAGGGCCGGTGATCGGGGTGGGCGACCTCGATCAGGGCGAGCGCACGCTCCTCGATTGATTTCCCATGGAGATAGGCGATGCCGAACTCGGTAACCACGAAGTGCACGTCCGAGCGCGGGATCGCCACCGCTTCACCGGCGCCGAGGGCCGGGCGCACGCTCGATGTGCCCGACGTATCGGTCGCGTAGAGACAGAGGATCGGTTTTCCTGCAGGCGCCCGCGCGGCGGCCCGCATGAATTCCGGTTGGCTCCCGAGCCCGCCGAAGAGTGTCTCCCCGATCCGGTCGCAGCAGGCCTGGCCGGTCAGATCGATCGCCAACGCCTGCGTGATCGACACCATGCGCGGCCGCGCGCGAAGGCGCGTCTCGTCCGTCACGACCTCGATGGGCCAGAAGGTATATCGCGGGTTTCGATTCAGGCGCCGAAAGAGCTGCGCCGTTCCGGTGCAGAAGCTCGCCATCACGTCGGGATCCGCGCCAGGCGAGGGCGCGCCGCTTGGGTCGGCGCGCACGGCTCCGGCCTCGACTAGAGCCGAGAGCTCTTCGGACAAGAGGTCGGTGAGGATCCGCAGATCGCGCCGCTCGGTCAGGAATCGCAGCGCGCCGTTGGGAACGCGGCCGGGCCCGACCTGTAGGGTGGCCCCATCCTCGACGAGCCGCGAGACGTAACGGCCGATGCGTCCCGAGCGTGCATCGTCGCGCTGGTGCCGGAATTCGGGCAGGACGCGATCGGAAACGACGACGGCGGAGAACGCATCAGCGGGCCACAAGGTGTCGCCTGCCGTGATGGGCATTACCGGCACTTGCTCGGCGATCGCGAGCGGCACGCGCCGCAGCACCGCCGGGGTCATGCCGACGGCGGTGCCGAGGCTGACTCGTCCTTGCGGATCCGGCAAGCTGGTCGCCACCATCGCCGCATCGAACGCGAGGCGTCTGCTTGCGACGAGTGCACACGCTTCCGGAAGCGACAGTGGCACGTAGCTCACTGAATCCCCGACTGCCTCGCGCGCGAGCGGCTCGCCGAGGTAGAGCGGACGATGCTTGATCTGCGGGGCCCGCTTGATGAGCTCGGCCGCGCTGATTCCGTCGAGCAAAAAGTAGAACAGCTCGATGTCTGGGGTACCCCGGCGAGCCAGTGCAGCGAGCAACGCCACGGGCGTCCCACCCTTGGCGGCGACGTACACGCGCGATCCGGGCGCGATGCGCTCAACAGCCGCCTCGGCGCTAATCGGAGTCACGGCGTGATGAGGCTCGCGCGCGGGGCGCGGCATGTCGTCATGCTCCCGTCACCAGCCACACCGAGAACAGGGCGTTGGGATGGAAGCATAGGCGCATCCGTGCCGAGCTCCCTAGGGGCTAGAGCCCGCCATGCGCTCCTCTGGTCTGACCTGCAGCAACAGATCAGGCCCGACCGACATCGCCCCGTTGAAGGGACCGCTGTGGGAGGCGATCAGCATCACGGAGACAGACACCGCTGTCGCGAAGATCGCCATCGCAATAGCTGCAGTCACTCGGTTTTCACTGTGGACCATGGCGATCGCAAGCAAGGTGACGACGGCTTGCAGAAATAAGCATGTCCACTTGATCCCGTTGACCGATGATCGGCTGACGATAATGCGCTGCCGGCGCGCATCGAGGGCGTTTTGCAACGCGGCGACGATCCCTTGTTGCGCCACCACCTGGCCATCCCCTCGGGGGGTCAGAGCGAGGGTTAACTGCAACGCCTCGGCTAGGGGGGCCGGGATCGTCGTCAGCGTAGCGTGGTGCTGGGCCATGGTCGGCCATTCCCGCACGGCGACGTCTTCGATGTAGCGACGCAGCAGGGCGCGCATGCGCGTTTCGGGCTCTGCCGGGAAGCTCGCAACCAGGAGAACCACGGCGCGCAGTGCGCTGGCCTCGTGGCTGACTGCGGCCTGGGCCCGGTCATAATCGCTCCAGACCTGGGCGGCGAGAAACCCCGCGAGCAGGCCGAAGATGATGCCGAGCGGAGGCAGCATGCCGGGCGATACGGCTTTGAACGCGCGCCCCAGGTCGCCCCTCGCGAGGGCTATTACGACCCAGTAGATGCCTCCGGCGACTAGGTAGGTAGCCGCAAAAACCACGAGCGCCGTTCCTGTTATCGGAAGGTTCTCCAGCCAGTCGCTCATGTCCTTCTCCATCTCCACCATCGCCGGCAGACTTTTCGCAATAACCGAAGCTCGCTCAAGCAGAAACATGCTACTCCGGGCTTAACCGGGAAGTAGAATCCCTACGCATGGGATCTGCCGAACTGCACAGAATAGCCCAAACCGGTGGAAAACACAGCAATAAGGTGCCCGGTGAAATTACCGGGCTGTCGGGTGACTGGGTTCGCCAAGTACCGGGGCATTATGGTGCCTTAAGTGAGTGCAGGCCAAGGGGGATAGTCGACTCACGGAGATGGAGCGGATTGGAGGGGGTAGCGGTCAGCGATCAGGCCGTCTAAGTGGTTACTGTCGATGCGTTGATATGATATGCTACGGCCCTAGCTGCCTATATAGATGGATTCGGTTGGCGAAAGCAGATCTTCGTATGGTGGTTAGTGTAGTCGTTCAGCGAAAAACTACTCCAAGGGAGAAATATCATGGCTACGAACTATAGCGAAGACGAAGTAAATCTGCTTGCCGCTTTTCCCCAGATGATCGGTGCAGCGATGGCATTTTCGGGCAGTAGCGGGCTATTCGGGACAGGCAAGGAAATGTTTGTAAGTGCCCAATCGGTCTTAGCGGGAGTCAAGGACTATCCGAATAATGGCCTCATTCAGGCCGTGTTGCCGAACCTGCAAGGGGATCGGAGTGATGCCATGGAAAAGATGAAGAAATTTAGAGACTGGGCGATGGCGCGGATGAAGGAAAAGGGGATAAATTCATACGAGAAAATGCGCCAGCAAGCCTTGGAAGACAGCCGCGCGGTGGTAAATCTGCTCTCAACAAAGTCATCGAGCCAGGAAGCAACGGAATACAAGCAGTGGGCCATGTCGGTTGCAGAGAAGGTTGCTATGGCAACCACCGAAGGGAGCTTTCTTGGTTTTGGCGGCGAGAGGCTGAGCGCCAACGAAAAGCAGCTTTTGGGCGAGATTCAGAGCGCCCTCGGAGTTCAGAGCACATTGGCCTAAAACAGGCGGCTGTCGAGCGGCCGCAAGTCTGCCCCTCTTGCTAGCCCTAACAGTCCTTGCCCGTATCTAAGCCGATTCTGCTCCGGAGTCGTTAACTATGGACAAGATGACCAGACTAAATATGATACGCGCTATTATTGGTCTGCTGCTGCTGGCGGCATTTCTGTGGCTGGCTTTTAGGCCAGTAGCCGGATTCGGGTAAAGGTTGCAGCGCTCAAGACCCAAAGGGGCGACCAGCGCGTAGCCTGGGTTGAGCGCAGCGGGTGAGGCGGGATCCGCGTAATGCGCGTCGCGGACGTATCTGGGTTGAGGCTTTTTTTTGAAAGACGGGCCTCTGGCCTTAAAGAGAAAAAGGCCAGGCAGCTAGAAAACGGCCGCTACTTAACGGTCAAGTCTCCCATCTTGCGCTCCATCCCTTTGATCACACGAATGCAAGATGGGAGACCCGACTATTCTGTGTTCACTGAGGAGACTGCGCCATGGATCCCAAACAAAGCCAGTTACCACTTTGGGTAAATCCCTGCGTGATCGGCGGCGCCGTATCTTTATTGGCGGCGTACTTGGGGTTTTGGGACTATATACAACCGACCGAGAGCGGCGATCTTTGCATAGATACCGAAGAGGGGGCAGCCGATCTAGAAATCGCGGGCCTTGCACTCATTGGCGGACTCGTGACTTTGTATGGTCACTTTCGACACTCGGTGATCCCCAAGTGATCCCAACGCCGTTTCCCCACTCTAGCGGCACCCGGCTCCGGGCGCGGCTAGCCTGCTCTGCGGCGTAAACGCGCAATAGCCCCGGCGGGTACGGACTTGCTCGCCCGTCCGCTTCAAATTATCCTGGCGCAACGTGCTGCCACGAATCCGTAGTTTGTGCCCATAGCCTATGAACCTCAGTATCGTCGTCTTGGCAGCCGGCCAAGGGAAACGGATGTATTCCGATGTCCCTAAGGTATTGCACGCCCTCGCCGGTAAGCCGCTCCTCGAACATGTCTGGCGCGCGGCGGCACGGCTGAGCGCCGAGCGGATTTACGTCGTCTACGGTCACGGCGGCGAGAGCGTGTGCGAAGCACTGCGGCATCTCGATGTCACCTGGATCGAACAGACCCGGCAACTCGGCACCGGTCATGCGGTCGCGCAGGCCCTGCCATCCATCGATTCCCGCAACGGCGTTCTGATCCTCTATGGGGATGTGCCCTTGATTACCTCGGCGACCTTGCAACGCCTGAAGGATGCCCTCGCGGGGGGGGGGATCGGGTTACTCACCGTGGATCTGAATGATCCCGCCGGATACGGCCGCATCGTGCGTGATTGTAGCGGAGCGGTGGTGCGGATCGTCGAGCACAAGGATGCGACTCCCGAGGAACGGGCGATCCGCGAGGTCAATACGGGCATGATGGCGATCCCCGCGGCGCATTTGCTCCGATGGATAGAGCGGCTCGATGACCGCAACGCCCAGCGCGAGCACTACTTGACCGATATCATCGGCATGGCGGTGGGAGAGGGGATCCCGATTAAAACCGTGGCGGCGGGCTCGGTCTATGAGGTCATGGGAATCAACGATCGCGAGCAGCTGGCCGACCTCGAGCGCCATTACCAACGTCTTCAAGCACAGCACCTGATGCGCTCTGGAGTTACCTTGCGGGATCCCGCCCGCTTCGATCTGCGCGGGGAGATCGAATTCGGGAGGGACGTCGTGATCGATGTCAACGTCATCCTCGAAGGACGCATTAAATTAGGCGATCGGGTTCATATTGGGCCCAACTCCTACCTGCGCGACGCCGATCTCGGGGACGACGTGGTCGTGTTGCCTAACTGTGTGCTTGAAGAGTGTGCGATCGGTAAGGGCGCGCGCATTGGACCGTTCTCCAGGATCCGGCCCGAGACCCGTCTGGCCGACCATGTCCACGTGGGTAACTTCGTCGAGATCAAGAAATCGACAGTCGCAGCCGGTTCCAAGGTCAATCATCTCAGTTACGTTGGGGATACCGAGGTCGGCCGTGACGTCAACGTCGGCGCAGGGACCATCACCTGTAACTACGACGGAGCCAACAAACACAAGACCGTCATCGGCGATGGTGTGTTTATCGGCTCAGACACGCTGCTCGTCGCGCCGGTTCGCGTGGGTGATGGCGCCACGATCGGCGCGGGAACGACGCTCACCCAAGACGCGCCGCCCGGCGCCTTAACATTGGGCCGGGTGCGCCAGATAACCGTTGAGGGCTGGACCCGCCCTCAGAAGAGAAAGACCGGTGAACGAAAGTAGCCGACGCTTGCGGATCGCTTACTATCAATTCCGGCCCCTCTTTGGTCAGACTGAGAACAACCTGCAAAAGGTTTTAAGTGCGCTCGGTCAAACCGCGGCGGATCTGATCGTATTACCGGAACTGCCGTTCACCGGCTATTACTTCAAGGACCGTGCAGAAGCCTTGGCGCGGGCCGAAGATCCGGCACGCTCGGCGACTGTCGAGGCGCTAATAGCACTGTGCCGGCGCCGTGATTTCCATCTGGTCACCGGATTTTGCGAGCGCCGGAATGACAAGGTCTACAACAGCGCCCTGTTGCTAGGTCCCGCGGGAGTGGCGCACGTATACCGGAAGCTGCATCTCTTTAATGAGGAAAAGCGTTATTTCGATGCCGGCGATCTTCCGCTTGCGGTGCATGAGGTGTGCGGCGTTAAGCTTGGGCTCATGGTTTGTTTCGACTGGGCTTTTCCCGAGGTCGCGCGCGTCCTCGCCATCCAGGGGGCGGACATCCTCTGCCATCCCGCCAACCTGGTGTTGGCCTATTGCCAGCAAGCGATGGCTATCCGCTGCCTCGAGAACCGGGTATTCGCGGTTACGGCGAACCGTTTTGGTAACGACCACAGGCCGCACGGCCGGCTGCGGTTCACCGGCAAGAGTCAGATCGTGGCTCCGAGCGGCCGGGTCCTACACCGCGCCCGCGCCCAGCGCGAGGAGCTTGGTATCGTCGAGATCGATCTCTGCGAGGCGCGCGATAAAAGCATCACGCCTCTGAATGACGTCATCGCCGATCGGCGGCCTGATTACTACGAGCTCTTGAGCAAGGAAGGGCACGCTCATTCGTGAAATCTAAACCTACCGCTAGACTGCTCTGAGTGGCAGCTACGGCCGCGTTTTAACGGCCACTCCCCGACGACACGAGCCACGGGGCTCACCACGAAGGCGATCTTCGACTGCGCGGTGGCCCTTCGCGCTCAAACCTGGCTTAACGCACCCGCTTCGCGCGGCCGGCCACGTCCTAAAACAGCGTCGATGCGGACCTTATCGGGGTTAGCGATGCGAGTAACGGTCTGGGCACGGCGCCCGTTCGGCAGCCAACCCTTGAGACACGCTGTACCCCTCCTTGCCCCGGTGGTAACATGGTCAGCTCTCGGCACCATCAAGCACATGAGAACCAACTAGAGGAGGGCTTCCGCATGAACTGGAAAGAACAGCTCGACAAGGCGATCGACACGCTGAAACAGGTGGCCGAAAGCGATACGGTAAAGGGCCTCACGGCCAAGGCGAAGGAGACCGCCAGCAAGCTCGCCCAGCGAGCGAGGAGCGGGGCCCTGGGTGCCGCGGAGGCCTTCATCGAGGCCAATTCCGATCCGTCGGCACTTAAGGTCCGCTATCTCAACGCGGACATCAGCGTGCTATCGCCGTCCGATGGCATCGAGGTGAGCCGCCCGAGCCCGGGCAGCGTGGTCATCTCCGACGGCGCCGGCAATGGGATCGTCATCAACGCGGCGGCAGACAAGGCCTCCGTCTCCGAGCGGATCGGGACCGTTGCGCAACTCGGGTCCAACAGTTACGACCTCGGCGTCGAAGACGGCGTCAACGTCGTCGTATTGAAGGACTGAAACCCAGCTCGCCGACGGGGCGTCAGGTGGTGAGCACCGCTCAATATGGGGGAAGCCCAAGACCAGGCCCCGTCAAGCGCGAGCACCAGCACCCCGGGCACGTCACGGCCGACAGGGATTCGCGCACACGCCAGCAGCAGCGCAAGAAGGAGCGGTGCCTCACCCTGGCTCCGGCTCGTTGGTGACGACGCGGTTGCGCCCCGCTCCCCTTCGCCTTGTCAATAGGTTCTGGTCGGCAGCCTTGATGAGCGCGGCGTTCGAGCCGCGGCCAGCGGAATCGCCAGCCCGGTGCATACATTCAATGGAGCGCCGCCGCGCTAGCCGGAGCCAACTCGAGGTGTCACCGGTGTTGACCGGCGGGTTATTCGCGGGTTATTTCACCCGCATTCCCGGTTGCGCCCCCTCGTCGGGATTTAGGAGGAAAATGTCTTTTCCGCCCGCGCCGGCCGCGAGCACCATGCCCTCGGAAACCCCGAAACGCATCTTGCGCGGCGCGAGATTGGCAACGACCACGGTGAGCCGACCGACCAATTGCTCGGGGGCGTAGGCCGACTTGATTCCGGCGAATACCGTGCGTTGCGAGCCGCCGAGATCGACCGTGAGTTTGAGAAGCTTGTCGGCGCCCTCGACGGGCTCGGCGCTGACGATGCGGGCGATGCGCAGATCGATCTTGCCGAAGTCTTCGATGCTACTGGGACTTGGATCGGTTTCTTGTCCCGCAGTCTGCTGCTGATGCTCACCATGCCGCGTTTGCGAATGGCTTTGAGGACCCGGTTGTAGGCTTGCCTTGTTTGCGTCGATGAGCGTTGCTACCTGATTCGTATCCGCTCTGGTCATGAGATGCTCGTACTGGCCGATTTGGTGTCCGGCCGGCAAAAAATGTTCTAGATCCGCAAAACTCAGCTCTTCCGATAAGCCCATGAATTTCTCGGCCTGGGTGGCCAAGCGCGGGAGAATAGGTTTTAAGTACAGTGTGAGTAGGCGAAAAGTTTCGATCGCTACAGAGCAGACGCGATGAAGATATTGCGGATCCGTTGCATGCTTAGGCGAGTTGAAGTTTTTCGAGAGTTCCCACGGTTCCTGTTTAGTCCACCACTCGTTAAATTCATCCGCGAGTCGCATGACGATCCGCGTGACAGCGCCGAGCTTGCGTTCCTCGTAGAACGTATTGATGGTGCTTGAATATTTAACGGTGTTTTCTATAACCTCGTCCCGGTATGGTCTCGATGTCCGAACGATCTTGCTGTCATCTAGCTCGTCGCTTCGCACCACGCCTAGGGCCGTCTCCGCAATACGGCCACCGAAATGCTTACGCAATAATCCTGCTGCTCTACTGGGTATGTTTACAAATTTACCAACTAGATCGCTGTTTACCCTCGCGACAAAATCATCGAGATTGAGATCAATATCCTCCATCGTATCGTTGAGCTTCGTCGCGTAGTAGTAGCGTAGCCATTCAGGGTTCAGACCCGAGTTAATGTAACTCTGCGCAGTGATAAAGGTGCCGCGCGACTTGGACATCTTCTCTCCGTTCACGGTGAGGAAGCCGTGCGCGAAGATCCGGGAGGGCGTGCGATAGCCGGAATAATGCAGTAGCGCGGGCCAGAACAAGGCATGGAAATACAGGATGTCTTTCCCGATGAAGTGATAGAGCTCGGCTTTCGACGCCGCTCCCCAGTACGCCTCGAAGTCGAGTCCCGCGCGCTCGCAGAGGTTCTTGAAACTCGCCATGTAACCGATCGGTGCATCCAGCCAGACATAGAAATATTTCTCCGGTGCCTCCGGGATCTCGAAACCGAAGTACGGGGCGTCGCGCGAAATATCCCAGTTTTTTAGACCGGCGGTGAACCACTCATCAAGTTTGTTGGCGGCTTCGGGCTGCAGGTGACCGGCGCGCGTCCATTCCCTGAGAAAGTCCTCGCACTCGCTCAAGCGAAAGAAATAATGATCCGATTGCTTGTGGATCGGGGCCGCGCCGGAGAGGGCGGAATAGGGATTGATAAGCTCGGTCGGTTGATAGGTGGCGCCACAGATCTCACAGGCGTCTCCGTACTGGTCCTGGGCATGACAGCGCGGGCATTCGCCCTTGATAAACCGATCTGGCAGGAACATGTTCTTGACCGGATCGTAGAGCTGCTCGATGGTGCGCGCTTCGATCAGCCCGCGGGCTTTTAGCGTCAAATAGATGCCCTCGGCCAACGCGCGGTTCTCTTGCGAGTTGGTTGAATAGTAATTGTCGAAGGCGATGTGAAACTCCGTGAAATCGCGCAGGTGTTCCCCGTGCATCCGCGCGATGAGTTGCTCGGGGGCGATCTGCTCTGCCTCGGCGCGCAGCATGATGGGCGTGCCGTGGGTGTCGTCGGCGCACACGTAGTAGCAGCGGTGACCGCGCATCCGCTGGAACCGCGCCCAGATGTCGGTTTGGATGTATTCGACCAGGTGCCCGAGGTGAATGGGGCCGTTGGCATAGGGGAGGGCGCTGGTGACCAGGATGTCTCTCGGTCCGTTCACGGCGGTAATACTCCTTCAATAGGGATTCGCTACGTTAGCATCAAGCCAACGCCGTGTCATCGCGCCTCGTGGCTACAGGATTTGGTGTAGAATGGCCGTACGCATTCCTGGCCTAAATCTACGATGACAACCGTCACGAAAGAACACATCGAAGCTGCGTTAAAGCGTTATCAAGACCCTTATCTCGGCTGCGATCTCGTTAGCGCCAAAGCGGTCAAGGATATACGCATCGACGGCGATTGCGTAAAGATCGCGGTCGAGCTCGGTTATCCGATCAAAGGCTGGACGGAGTCCTTGATCGGGGCGCTCAAGGAAGTGCTGGGCAATGTCGAGGGCGTTCGCGAGGCAAGTGTCGAGGTCACTCAGAAGATCATTTCGCATTCGGTGCAAAAGGGCGTCTCTCCCTTACCCGAGGTCAAGAATATCATCGCCGTCGCGTCGGGCAAGGGTGGGGTGGGTAAATCAACCGTCGCGGTCAACTTGGCGCTCGCCTTCCAGTCCCAAGGTGCGCAGGCCGCGATCCTTGATGCCGATATCTACGGTCCGAGCCAGCCCCGGATGTTGGGCTGCCGGGGGAAACCCGAGACCATCGACGGTAAATCCTTTGAGCCTTTGGTCAGCTATCATGTGCAAGCCATCTCGATCGGCAATCTCATCGACGAAGAGACGCCGATGATCTGGCGCGGCCCGATGGTGACCTCGGCCCTGGAGCAGTTGCTCACCGGTACCCAGTGGCGCAACGTCGATTACCTGGTCGTGGATCTCCCGCCCGGCACGGGCGACATTCAATTGACCTTGTGCCAGAAAATCCCGGTCAGCGGCGCAGTGATCGTCACCACACCTCAAGACATCGCGCTGCTGGATGCGCGCAAAGCGCTCAAGATGTTCGAGAAAGTCGAGGTCCCGGTGCTCGGCATCGTCGAAAACATGAGTACGCACGTCTGTAGTCACTGCGGGTACGAGGAGCCCATCTTCGGGCAAGGCGGCGGCGCCGCTATGGCCGCGCAATACCAAGTCGACCTCCTCGGATCCTTGCCGCTCGAGATCGGGATCCGCGAGGGGGTGGACAATGGCCGGCCGACGGTGGCCATGGACCCCGGCTCGCGGTCGGCGCGGATCTTCCACGATCTCGCGCGCAAGATAGCGGCGAAGCTCTCGCTGCGAGCCAAGGACTACTCGGCGCGCTTCCCGAAGATCGTGATCCAGAATACCTAAAAAAGATGTCCATAAAATCCGACCGCTGGATCCGGCGCATGGCCGCAGAGCATGGCATGATCGCACCGTTCGAGCCCGGCCAGGTCCGCGCCAACGGTGACGGCAGGCTTATTTCCTACGGCACCTCGAGCTACGGCTATGATATCCGCTGCGCCGACGAGTTTAAGATCTTCACCAACATCAATACAACCATCGTCGATCCCAAGAATTTCGATCCGCAGAGCTTTGTTGATGTGACGGCGAGCGTATGCATCATCCCGCCGAACTCCTTCGCGCTCGCGCGCACCGTCGAGTACTTCCGCATCCCGCGCAATGTGCTCACCATCTGTCTCGGGAAGTCGACCTATGCCCGCTGCGGAATCATCGTCAACGTCACGCCCTTGGAGCCCGAATGGGAAGGACATGTCACCTTGGAGTTTTCGAACACCACGCCCTTGCCCGCGAAGATCTATGCGAATGAGGGCGTCGCGCAGGTGATCTTTATTGAATCGGATGATCCCTGCGAGACCTCTTATCGAGACCGCGGGGGAAAGTACCAGGGGCAGCGGGGTGTGACCTTGCCGAAGACGTAGTTGCGTGTGAAATTAAAGTTCCATCAGGTCGGCGAACCCTTACCTTGGCAAAGGGCGCGCGCGTGTGGTGTCTCAATGAGAAGGCCGAGCCTAAAATGTTCAACGCGCGGGTGGTTGGCCGAATCCTCCAGCACGAGTTCGATCAATTCAGAGCCGCGCACGTTGCTGACGGCCATTAATTTCGCGCTATTAGAGAGCGGTGCCGATTAAGCAAATCCGCACAGCCCTTGCGTCGCCTTAGCGCTCGAACGTGAGCGATCTGGATGAATCACGCCGCGGCTTGTTCTCTCAACCGGGCGTATAAAGCGTCAGGTGCGAGGTCCGCACCGTTCGGCCAGCAGATAACGCCAAAATCATCGATTTTGAGCTGGCTAAACAGCGTCTCATCCCGTAATGGCTCGAACATGGGCCCGAATAACCGTTCCTTAATGGAGACAATACCTCGAACGCCGTCGTCAAATTCAATGTCAATACGATAATCGCTTAATGCCCTCGCTCGAAGGACTCTTTCCACGACCTTTACTCCAGTGGTTCAATAGAAATAAGGGGATCGTGAGCTTCTGCACGCTGCCAGTTTTCCAGAAGCGTTTCACGATGCAGCTGCGCCCATTCTAGCACCATCGCCAAGGCTCGCCGAGGCAAGCGACCGGCCAGCACTTCCAGCGTTTCTATGCCAATCACAACCGCGTCTTTGCCGTAGTATGCGTGGAAATGAGGTCTCCCATGCTCGTCATAGTACATGCGGATCATGATGCCAAAAAATACCGAAATGGTGGGCATATCAATCCGGCCAGTTTACGCTTACAGTTTTGCACCTGCCACTTCTCCCCAAGTGCAGTGGGGTGCAACAGATTTTCAAAGATTCGGAGGCACGAAATCGATACCGATGACTTTTAGGCCACATATATTCGAATCGTTTCGGCAGATATGAGCAGCTATGATCTCCAAATATTGAACAAGTCCATTGAAATCAAGGTTCGTAGCATCGCTCGTCCAGTGTTGTTTTCGTCCCATGTAGCCGAGCACTAGTATGCCGTGCCTGGAGTTGGGTGACCGCAGGTACAAACCGACCAACTGCTAATGAGCTTGGCCTCGTCAATCGAGTCCAGAAAGAATGTCGCCTCGTCTCGACTGCGATGCCAACGTTGGAATGGCGAAACATCGCCAGCTTCAAGTGCGTCGTCTAATGGCCCGCTGACGAGTTGGTCGAGCCGGATAAAGAAAGCATGGTGCTTTTGCTGCTGAAGGATATGCGCACGTTCACGCAGCTCTATGGTTTTGCCGGTGCCGGGTTCTCCGAGTACCACCACGCAACGGCTTTGAAGCAACTTCGGCCAATCACAGCCGCCGCCATCGATATCGAGGCGAGCAAGATAACTCTTGTAGGCCCCACCTTCGGGGTCTTCCGTATCTTCGAAGTCGAGGAACCGCCGATCCAAATCCGTAAATTGCCAATCGCGATAGCTCATGAAAGGAATGTTAAACGATAATCGGCCCTTGGCACTGCGCGGGAATTCTAACCGGCGCAAGACGCACCGTAGGATGCCAGCCGCGAAAGGGTGAACGCCAGTTGACCCCAGCGGTTCCGACCCTAATGGGCCGCGACAACCAAGAGCACAGATGGGTAAATTTCTCCTTGTGCAACGACGAGCGTTGCATTGACCGCGGGAACTTAGTGGTAATATAGCTCATTAGCTGCCTTATCCATCAAGAGGTTGCCGCCCTGAGACGCGAGAAAGTCGTCACGCTTCTTTCCGCCGACGCCCCGCGCGAGCGGGTGCTCGTCAAGGGCTGGGTCCGGACCCGCCGGGATGCGAAAGGACTCTCATTCCTTGAGCTTAACGATGGGTCGTGTCTCAGAAACATCCAGGTCATCGTGGACGCCGGAATCGGCAAATATTCCGAAGCAAAAGACCTCGGCACCGGCGCGGCGATTGCGGTCGAAGGCAAGCTGGTCGCCTCTCCGGGGAGTGGGCAGCAGTGGGAGATCCAAGCCGATAGGATCACGGTCATCGGGACCTGTCCCGAGGATTACCCTCTGCAAAAGAAACGGCATTCCGACGAATTCTTGCGCACCATCGCCCACCTGCGCCCGCGCACCAATAAATACGGCGCGCTGTTCCGCATGCGGTCGCGGCTTGCGCATGCTATTCACCAATTTTTCCAAGACCGCGGTTTCTGCTATATCCATACCCCGATCCTGACCGCTTCGGACTGCGAAGGGGCCGGAGCGATGTTCGGCGTTACCACGCTGGACTTGAGTAACGTTCCGAAGCGAGACGGACAGGTCGATTTCAGCGAGGATTTCTTCGGAAAGGAGGCGAAGCTGACGGTCTCCGGCCAACTCTCGGGCGAGATGCTCGCGCTCGGGCTTGGCGAGATCTACACCTTTGGTCCCACCTTCCGCGCCGAGAATTCCAACACCGCCCGCCACATGGCCGAATTTTGGATGATCGAACCGGAGATGGCTTTCGATGATCTCGACGCGGACATGGACCTCGCGGAGGAGTTCATCCGCTATCTCGTCACCGACGCGCTGGATCGCTGCCGCGAGGATCTGCAGCTCTTCGCGCGTTTCGTCGATCCAGCCTTAATGGCAACAGTTGAGAATATCGCCTCGAACGCATTCGAGCGCTTGCCTTACAGCGATGCCATCGAGATCCTGCGGCGCTCGGGCCAATCCTTCGAGTTCGAGCCGGCATGGGGCGCCGATTTGCAAACCGAGCACGAGCGTTACCTGACCGAGCGTTATTTCAAGAAACCGGTCATCGTCCATGACTATCCCAAGGACATCAAGGCGTTCTACATGCGGCTCAATGACGATGGACGCACAGTCGCCGCGATGGATGTTCTGGTGCCGAGGATCGGAGAAATCATCGGCGGCAGCCAGCGCGAAGAGCGCTACGATGTACTCCGGTCGCGCATCAACGAGATGGGCTTCGACGAGGGTCACTATTGGTGGTATCTGGACTCTCGGCGCTTCGGCAGCGTGCCTCACAGCGGTTTCGGGCTGGGGTTCGAGCGCTTCTTGATGCTGGTGACGGGGGTGACCAACATCCGCGACGTGATCCCGTTCCCGCGCACGCCCAAGCACCTTGAGTTTTGATCTTGGCGGTTCGTACTACAGGCTGCGGGTTGCACAAGCTCGTTTCGATTCGGATCTCCAGGCGGGCCCGGCAAGAGGTCGCAGCAGTCCGCGCGCGTTGTCTTCACGCCCAGAAAACCAGGGACCTTCACGTTTTTTTGCGATAAAAAGCTTCTGTTTCTCCACCGCCCCCGGCCGTTTCCGCCCCCGACCGCAATTTGAGACAGGCTACCTTGGGCCGCACCAGGGAACGGTAGACCCGGTAGATCCGGAGCAAAACGCCGTCGTCGGTTGACACCGGGAGGTTGATCTCCTAGGCTAACCGTGGCGCCGATTTGATGTCAGCTTGCAGGCGCTTTATAAATTTGGCTAAAGCGATCCAACCTGCTTTAGCGCAAGCTATCGCGGGTTTTTTGTTGTGTAATACCCTGCCCATCGCAGCAGGCGCTTTAGCGTTGGGGTTTCCAAAGAGGAGTAGTGCAACTCTCCCTTTTGGTCGCCTGCGGGGTACATGCCCGGCAGGCGAACACTATTTGACTTTGAGGAAGGCATGACCTCGGATTGCGAAAATTGGGGGTTTGACACGCGGGCCGTCAGGGGCGGACAAGTCCGCACCTCCGAAGGGGAGCAAAGCGAGCCCATCATCGCCAGCTCCAGCTTTGTGTTCGATAACGCCGCCCAAGCCGCGGCCCGTTTCGCCGGGCAGGAATGCGGCAATATCTATTCGCGGTTTACGAATCCGACCGTCCGGGTATTCGAAAAACGCTTGGCGGCCCTCGAAGGCGGAGCACGCTGCGTCGCCACTTCGTCGGGGATGAGTGCGATCCTCGCGACCTGTATGGCGCTGCTCAAGATGGGCGATCACATCGTCTCCTCGCACAGCATCTTCGGCACCACGGTCGGCTTGTTCAATAACATCCTGGCCAAGTTCGGGATCATGACGAGCTTCGTGCCGCTCACGGACTACGCGGCTTGGCGCGGAGCCCTTCGATCCGAGACCCGATTCCTGTTCTTGGAGACGCCCTCGAACCCGCTGACCGAGATTGCCGATCTCGCCCATCTGGCCGCGCTCGCGCACGAGAAGGGGTTACTCTTGATTGTCGATAACGCTTTCTGCACCCCGGCCTTACAGCGGCCCTTCGAGCTTGGGGCGGATCTCGTGATTCATTCGGCGACCAAGTACATCGACGGCCAGGGCCGTTGCATCGGCGGCGCGGTCATCGGTCCGGAAGCCTTGGTGGGGGAGGGCATCTTCAATTTCCTCCGCACCGCCGGCCCCACGATGAGTCCGTTCAATGCCTGGGTGTTTCTGAAAGGCTTGGAGACCTTGAGCATTCGCATGCGCGCCCATAGCGATAATGCGCTGCGGTTGGCTGAAGCCTTGGAGCGGCATCCCGCGGTCGAGCGCGTCTATTATCCGGGCTTGCCATCCCATCCGCAGCATGATCTCGCGCGCCGCCAGCAGAGCGGGTTCGGCGGAATCGTCTCATTTGTGGTGCGCGGCGGCCGCAAGGCGGCCTGGCGCCTGATCGACACGACCCGCGTGTTTTCCATTACGGCCAACCTCGGCGATACCAAGAGCACGATCACCCACCCGGCGACCACCACCCACAGCCGCTTGACGCCCGAGGAGCGCATCCAGGCGGGGATCGGCGAAGGCTTAATCCGCATCTCGGCGGGGATCGAGGATAGTGCAGATTTGATCCGCGATCTGGACCGCGGACTGGCACAAGTTTAATTCTAAACACCCCGCCGACAGGCACTGTAGCCATTGGGGTTTCCAAAGGGGAGTAGTGCAACTCTCCCCTTTGGTCAAGGGCGGGTTTATACCCCGCCGGCGAAGCAAAATTGATGCGTCTCACGCCGGTTTCTGAATCTTAGAAATCGGTGCGTGCAACACGGCGGCGGGCGCATGGCGGAGCGGCGCGCGCGGGTTGCGCATGTGAGTTTGCGCATGTTAGATTGGCGCCGAGATCGATCCCTAATAACCGCCCGTCTCTTCAAGCCGGCGGCGGTTAAAAAGCAATTTAAAATTCTTGCCCATTCTTAGCGGAGGACCCCCCACGATGGCCGGACGTAATTTCCTGTTTATCCCTGGACCGACCAATGTCCCGGAGCGGATCATGAACGCAATGCACATCTCGCAAGAGGACATGCGGGCCTTGGACTTCCCGAATTTCACGCTCCCGCTCTTCCGGGATCTCAAGAAGATCTTCAAGACCAAGAACGCTCAGGTGTTTATTTTTCCGGCCTCGGGTACCGGCGGGTGGGAGGCGGCGATCACCAATACGCTATCCCCCGGCGACAAGGTGCTGGCTTCGGGGTTCGGTCATTTCAGTAATCTCTTCATCGATCTCTGCCAGCGGCAAAGGATGGATGTGCAGGCGCTCGAGGTCGATTGGGGCGAGGGCGTGCCGGTCGAGAAGTACGCCGACATTCTCAAGAAGGACAAGAACTACAAGATCAAGGCCGTGCTCGCCACCCATAACGAGACCGCCACAGGTGTCACCAGCGATGTGGCCGCGGTGCGCAAGGCGTTGGACGATGCGAAACACCCAGCCCTGCTCATCGTCGATGGGGTCAGCTCGATCGCGAGCATCGATTTCCGCATGGACGAATGGGGCGTGGATGTGGCGGTCTCCGGATCGCAGAAGGGCTTCATGTTGCCGACCGGCCTCGCCATCCTCTGTTTCAGCGAGAAAGCCTTGAAGGCCCGGTTGAGCGCCAAGTGCCCGCGCTGTTTCTTCGACATCGAGGACATGATCAAGGTCAACGTCAACGGCTTCTTCCCCTACACACCGGCGACGATCATGTTGCGCGGCCTGCGGGCGTCGGTGGACATGCTGCTCGAAGAGGGCTTGAATAAGGTGTTCGCGCGCCATCATCGCATGGCCGAGGCGGTGCGCCGCGCGGTCGCGGCATGGGGTCTCAAACTGGTGGCTAAGGAACCCAAGTGGCATTCCGATACCGTGAGCGCCATCTACGTGCCCGTGGGGTTCGACGGCAACGAAGTGGTCCGGCATGCCTACCGGCGATTCAACCTGGCGCTGAGCGTGAGTCTCGCCAAGATTGCGGGTAAGGCGTTCCGCATCGGTCACTTGGGCGATCTCAACGAGCTCATGGTCCTCACGCCGATCACCGGTGCCGAGATGGCCATGAAGGACCTCGGGATCCCGATCCAGCTCGGCAGCGGGGTCGCGGCGGCTCAGGAGTATCTGCGCAAGACCGCCAAGGACATCAAGAGCCTGAAGCCGGTGAAGTAGTAACCGGTTTCTGATTCCCGGTAATATTAGGACACGAGGGCAGGGGGATAGTATGAGTCACACGCGATATGAACCCGCGCGCCAGCGCGTGCAGCGCAGCGAGCTTGCGGTACCGGGCTCGAACCCGGCCATGATCGAGAAGGCGGCCCAGAGCGAGGCGGACTTTGTCTTTCTCGATGTCGAGGATGCGGTGGCGCCCGATGACAAGGAGCGGGCGCGAAAGAATATCATTGCCGCGCTCAACGATATCGATTGGAGCGGTAAGACCGTTTCGGTACGCATCAACGGTATCGACACCCATTACATGTACCGTGATGTCGTTGATATCGTCGAGCAGGCGGGACACAAGCTCGATACGATCCTTATCCCCAAGGCCGGGGTGCCCGCGGACATCTACATGGTGGACGCGATGGTCACGCAGATCGAGATCGCCAAAGGCATCAAGCACCGCATCGGGCTCGAGGCGCTGATCGAGACGGCGCTCGGCATGGCCAATGTCGAGGCCATCGCGGCGTGCTGCCGGCGGCTCGAGGCCTTGCACTTCGGGGTGGCGGATTACGCGGCCAGTTGCCGCGCGCGTACCGTCAACATCGGGGGACTGAATCCCGACTATCCAGGCGATCAATGGCACGCGGCGTTGTCGCGCATGGTGGTCGCCTGCCGAGCTTATGGGCTGCGGGCAATCGATGGCCCCTTCGGCGATTTCAACGATCCCGAAGGGTACAGGCTCGGCGCGCGGCGCGCGGCGGCGCTCGGCTATGAAGGCAAGTGGGCGATTCATCCGAGTCAGATCGCGCTTGCCAATGAGGTCATGTCGCCGCCTGAGAAAGAGGTCACGCGGGCCAAGCGCATCTTGGTAGCCTTGAAGGAAGCGGCGAAGGCCGGCAAGGGCGCCGCGCAGCTCGACGGCAGGATGATCGACGCCGCCTCGGCGCGCATGGCGGAGAACATCGTCAATATCGACAAGGCTATCCAAGCCCGCCAGCGGGCCAGACCCACGGCCAAGTCGAAGAAAAAGTAGCGAGGTTCCGATGGACATTCATGAGTATCAGGCGAAAGAGATCCTGAAAGACTTTGGGATCGCGATCCCAGCCGGAGGGCTGGCCTACAGTCCCGAGCAGGCGGTCTACCGCGCGAAAGAAATCGGTGGTGAGAAATGGGTGGTTAAAGCCCAGATCCACTCCGGGGCGCGCGGCAAAGCGGGCGGCATCAAGGTCTGCTCCAGTGACCATGAGATTTGGGAGACCGCGGACGATCTGCTCGGCAAGCGCCTGGTCACTCACCAGACCGGTCCGCGCGGGAAAGTGGTCCATCGCTTGTACATCGAGGCGGCGACCAGCATAGAACGCGAGATTTATCTCGGCTTCGTGCTCGACCGCCAGTCGGAGCGCGTGATGGTCGTGGCGTCCGGCGAAGGCGGCATGGAGATCGAAGAGATCGCGGTCAAGAGACCGCAATCGATCCTGCGCCAATCAGTGGAGCCCGCGGTCGGCATGCAGGACTTTCAGTGCCGGGAGATCGCGTTCGGGCTGGGGCTGCCCGCGGCGATGGTTAGCCAGGCGGTGACGACCATTCAAGGCTGTTACCGTGCGTTTCGGGACCTCGATGCCACGATGGCGGAGATCAATCCTCTCGTGGTGACGAAGGATGGGCGCCTGCTCGCGCTCGATGCCAAGATGGCCTTCGACGACAATGCGCTGTTCCGGCACGCGAGTGTCTCCGAGCTACGCGACAAATCGCAAGAAGATCCTCGCGAGATGGCGGCTGGGGATCGCGGCTTGAGCTATGTTGGGCTCGATGGAAACATCGGCTGCATCATCAACGGGGCGGGGCTCGCGATGGCGACCATGGACATGATCAAGCATGCCGGGGGCGAGCCCGCGAATTTCCTGGACATCGGCGGCGGCGCGTCCCCGGAGCGCACCGCGAAGGCCTTCAATCTGGTGCTTTCCGACGACAAGGTGCAGGCGATCCTGGTGAATATATTCGCCGGCATCAATCGCTGTGACTGGGTGGCCGAAGGGGTTGTCCAGGCGGTCAAGAAGACCGAATTGAAGATCCCGCTTGTGGTGCGCCTATCGGGCACCAATGTTGAGGAAGGCCGCAAGATATTGAAAGCCAGCGGTCTCCCGATCATCATGGCCGAGACCTTAGCGGATGCGGCCGACAAAGCTGTCGCCGCCTGGAAGCAAGCAATCGGGAAGGCGTAACGCGGGAGAGTGACATGAGCATTTTGATCAACGAAAAAACACCGGTCATCGTCCAGGGATTCACGGGCCAGATCGGGACCTTCCACGCCAAGGAAATGATGGAATACGGCACTAACGTGGTCGGGGGGGTCACGCCCGGAAAGGGGGGCGGCACGCACCTCGGCAGGCCGGTCTTCAACACGGTCAAGGAAGCGGTGGACGCTACCGGTGCGCAGGCGAGCATCATCTTCGTTCCGGCGCCCTTCGCCGCCGATTCGATCATGGAAGCGGCCGATGCGGGGATCCGTTATTGCGTCGCGATCACCGATGGGATCCCGGCCCAGGACATGATCCGGGTGAAACGTTACATGCGTCGCTACCGGGCCGAAAACCGGATGCGACTCACGGGTCCGAATTGCGCCGGGACCATTAGCCCGGGCAAGGCCATGATGGGGATCATGCCAGGGCACATCTATATGAAAGGCATCGTGGGTATCGTCGGGCGCTCGGGAACGCTCGGTTACGAGGCCGCCTCGCAGATGAAGGCCTCGGGGATCGGTGTCACTACCAGCGTCGGCATCGGCGGCGATCCCATCAACGGCAGCTCCTTCAAGGACATCTTGGAACTGTTCCAGGAAGACCCCGAGACCAAGGCTATCATGATGATCGGCGAGATCGGGGGCCCGCAAGAAGCCGAAGCCGCTCATTTCGTGAAGGAGAATATGAAGAAACCCGTGGTCGGCTATATCGCCGGGCTGACCGCGCCCAAAGGCCGCCGCATGGGGCACGCGGGGGCCATCATCTCGGCCTTTGGCGAGAGCGCCGCGGAAAAGGTCGAGATCCTCCAGGAATGCGGCGTGACCGTCGCCCCGAGCCCGGCCGAACTCGGGACGACGATGGCGCAGGTGCTCAAGTAGGTAAGCTAGATGCTCACTGAGCCAATGTTGGGTGTGGCACGTGTGAACTGAAATGCCAATGAGTAATCTAGGTATATGGAAGTAGTTGCTGCAATTGTAGGCGTCGTCGTGGGCTTCCTTCTGAGCGAACTGAAGGAGTGGCACGCTCGCAAGAAAAGGCATGCAGCTTTATGGCAAGCGCTAAACGCCGAGATCGAATTCTGTAAAGAACGAGCCAACACATATTTGCAGGACAACGTAATGGCACCTTTATATAGGCTTCCCCTTTTGTCCTACCAAAACTGCCTTCCAGTGCTGCTGTCTGATGGCGCACTTAAAGAAGGTGAAACCCGCAATTTAATGGAGTTCTTCACCGAAGTAGAGACACTAAATCGCGGTCTAGATAATGTAGCGGCGATGCGCGAAAAGGGGGATGATAAAATACTAAAAGAGGAATACAGCCGCAATCGCCTGAAAGCTGAGCGGCTTGCCGAATCTGGAACTCTTTATTCCAAGGCTATTGCGATAACTCGGGCGTGGAAATGCTGATGTTGTTGCCCATTCGCTCCACTCGGACGCGGCAAAAAGCGCCGCACCGGTGAGCTCATCGTTATACAGAATGTCTTCGACAAATCTGCAAGTCCCTTCTCCCTCCGGGAGAAGGTTAGGATGAGGGGAATAAAATCAAATACATGCGTCGATTATTCTGATCCCCTCACCCCAACCCTCTCCCTGTGGGAGAGGGAGACAGTGTGCCTCTCCCGGAGGGACAGGGAACTCGGAGAGGTACCTCGAATTTCAAATATGCTTGGCTAGGCTTAGACATGAGCAAACCAAAAGTCATTGTGACGCGCCGCTGGCCAGCGGAGGTCGAGGCACGGCTCCAGCAGCTTTACGACGTCCAATTGAATACCGACGATAGGCCCATGACGGTTGCCGAGCTTCAAGACGCGCTGCGCGTCGCGGACGCGCTCCTGCCGACGGTGTCGGACAAGATCACAGCCGCCGTGCTAAGCGCCGAGCCGCAAAAAACGAAGATTCTCGGTAACTTCGGCGTCGGTTTTAACCATATCGATATCGCGGCCGCCAAGGGGCGGGGTCTGGTGGTGACGAACACGCCGGAGGTGCTGACCGATTGCACCGCCGATCTCGCGATGACCTTGCTCTGCATGGTCGCGCGCCGTGCCGGAGAGGGCGAGCGCCACGTGCGGACGAAAGCCTGGACCGGCTGGCGGCCGACACACATGATCGCGACTAAAATCACCGGGAAGACACTCGGCTTGGTCGGGTTCGGCCGCATTGCGCAGGCGGTCGCCGCGCGCGCGCATCACGGTTTCGGGATGAAGATCCTTTTCCATGATCCCTACCCGCCGCCCAAGGAGGCTTCGGATGCGGTAAAGGCGACTCAATGCGATACGGTCGAGGAGGTCCTCGCACAGGCGGATTTCGTCTCGCTTCATTGTCCGGGTGGACAGGAGACACGTCACCTCATCAATGCCGAGCGCTTGAAACGGATGAAACCCACGGCGTTCTTGATCAATACCGCGCGCGGTGATGTGGTCGACGAACAGGCGTTGGCCGCGGGGCTTAAGAGCGGGACCATCGCCGGGGCCGGTCTCGATGTATACGAAAGCGAACCGCGCGTCACCGAAGAATTACTCACCATGGAAAACGTCGTCCTGCTGCCGCACCTCGGGAGTGCGACCCGTGAGACCCGGGTCGCGATGGGAATGCGGGTGCTGGAAAACGTCGAGGCGTTCTTTGCCGGGAAACCACCGCGTGACCGCGTGGTGTGAGCGAGAAACAGCGCCCGGCGCGTAAGGCCAATACGACCGGCGAGGGGACAGGGGCCGCCTACGCCCAAGACCTCCTCGATCTTCTTTTCAACCTGCTGTGCGAGGTCGTGCGTACGCACCACCCGGAGGTGGAAGCCGTGTTGCGAGGGCGCGCGGCGCTACTGCATAGCGCGCCCGAGCTTCTGCTGCGAACGCTACAGGCATGGGGGATCTGGTTCCAACTCGTCACGCTCGTGGAACAGAACGCCACGATGCGCCGCTTGCGTCAGACCGAGGCCGAGCGCGGGGCGGAGCATGTTCCGGGTACCTTCGCGTTTGTCCTCGCCGAAGCACAACGCGCCGGGATCGCGCCGGGTGTCATTCAGAGGGTCTTGGAGCGGGCGCGTATTCAGCCCGTGCTCACCGCCCATCCCACGGAGGCGAAAAGGGTCACCGTGCTCGAGATCCATCGGCGGATTTATCTCTTGCTGGTGGAGTTGGAAACGCCGCGCTGGACCCCTCGGGAGCGCGAGAATCGGATCGAAAAACTGCGCAACGAAATCGAGCTTCTCTGGTTGACCGGCGAGCTGCGGCTCGAAAAGCCGACGGTGGATCAGGAAGTCGCGTGGGGCTTGCACTTCTTCAATGAGGTATTGTTCGAGCGCGTGCCGGAGCTGATGGAGAAACTCGATCGCGCGCTCGATCAACACTACCGAGGCGCGGGTTTGACGCTCCCAGCGTTTCTTAAATTCGGATCGTGGATCGGGGGTGACCGCGACGGCAATCCCTTCGTCACCAACGAAGTGACGCGCGATACCTTGCTCAGAAACCGCCGGGCGACTCTCCACCGCTACCGGAGCCGTTTGAGTCACCTGGCGCGGGTCCTGAGCATCGCCGCTCATGCAGTCAAGGTTCCGCCCTATTTCGAAGCCGCCTTGACGACGATGTTGGCGCAGTTTGAAGACCAAACCGTCATTACGCGGCGTAATCCGGGCGAGGTATTCCGGCAATTCGCCGCCTGCATGCTGCGTAAGCTAGAAGGCACGCATGCGGCGCCCAGCGCCGGGAACACTGATCCTTGTTACGGCAGCGCGGACGAGCTCATCGACGATATCAACACAGTGGAACGCGCGCTCGTGGATGCTCATTGCGAGAGCTTGGCGAAGAGCCTCGTGCGTCCGCTCAGGCGGGAGGTCGAGGTGTTTCGGTTCCGGACGGTGCGTTTGGATCTGCGCGAGAACTCAACGGTGACCACAAAGACCCTGTCAGCGCTGTGGCAAGCTCGGCACGGCGGCGCCGAGTCGCCCGAGATCGGGTCGGCGCCCTGGAATCAGTGGCTTCACGATGAGCTGGCCCGGCCGCTCGACCATCCGGTCCAGTTCCAAGGGCTCGATGAACAAGCCGTAGCGACCCTCGGCATGTTGCGGATGGTGCCGTTGATGCGGCGGCAAGTGGATCGCGAGGCTTTCGGTCATATGATCTTAAGCATGACGCGCTCGGTGGCGGATATCCTGGGCGTGTATCTGCTTGCGAAATACGCAGGATTGTTTGCCGATCCCGAGGGCGTGGAGCACTGCACGCTGCCCATCGTGCCCTTGTTCGAGACCATCGAGGATCTCAAGCGCGCGCCAGGGATCATGAAAGAGTTGCTGGCGGCGCCGGTGGTACGGCGCTCGGTCCGGGCTCAGGGCGGGGTGCAAGAGGTGATGATCGGGTATTCCGATTCCAATAAGGACGGCGGTTTTTTCACCTCCAACTGGGAGCTGAGCCGGGCCCAATCGCGGCTGACCCGTGTCGGCGCCGAGGCGGGGATCGCGATCTCGTTCTTTCATGGCCGTGGTGGTTCGGTGAGCCGGGGGGGTGTCCCGACCGGACATGCCATCGCGGCGCAACCGCCCGGCTCCATCGACGGACGCATGCGGATGACCGAACAGGGTGAGGTGGTTTCCTTCAAGTACGCGAACCGCGGCACGGCCTTATATCAAATGGAGTTGCTCGCATCGAGCGTCCTGGAACATACGCTGAAATCCGAGCACGAGCGGGAACTGCAACCCGATGCCGAGGCCGATGAAGCCATGGAGGCGCTGTCCGGGGCCGCCTACGCCGCCTACCGGCGCCTGGCCGAGCATCCGGGTCTCGTGGACTACTACCAGGCCGCAAGCCCGGTCGATGAGTTAGTGCTCCTGAACATCGGCTCGCGTCCCGCGCGGCGCTTCGGCGCCAAGACCTTGAATGATCTGCGCGCCATTCCGTGGGTATTCGCGTGGACGCAGAATCGCCATATGATCCCCGGATGGTACGGGGTCGGAAGCGGCATCAAGAATTTTCTCGAGGTGCGAGGCGCCGAAGGCAAAACGCTTCTCAAACGCATGTTCCATCACTCACGTTTGTTCCGGCTCATCATCGACGAGGTTGAAAAGACTCTCCCGCAAGTGAGCTTGACCATCGCCCGTGAATACGCCGAGCTGGTCCCGAGCGCAGAGGTGCGCGAGGAGATCTATGCCATGGTCAAGGAGGAATACGAGCGTACTGTCGCGATGGTGCATCGCGTGAGCGGCGCGCGGGATCTCTGCGTCCGCTTTCCCCGCTTTCGCCGGCGGCTCGCGCGAAGGCTCACGATCATCGACCAGGTCGGCCACGAACAAGTGCGGTTGATTCAGCGGTTCCGCGGCGCCAAGAAATCCGAGAGAGAGCGCCGCCGGGAGCTTGTGCCCTTGTTGCTTTCGATCAACTGCATCGCCTCGGGCCTCGGCTGGACGGGTTAGCTGAATGTGAAAACGCAGGGTACGCATGCGGCCTGGTGTAAGATATTGGCTAGTAACGACCGCGCGGGGGCCGCGGTGAAATCTCCGTCAACTGAGTGCTTGGAAGGGGGCGTGGCAGTGTGAAGGCGGATCAAGCGGATCGAGTGAAGCAGACGGCCCTCGAGTGGCTATCCGTTTTGGCGGGTACGGATCTATTTTCTGATCTATCGCCATCGGACCTGGAGCTGGTCGCCGGGGAGATGGAGCTTATCTCCTTGTCTCAGGGTCAGTTTCTCATTCGCCAGGAGGATCCCGGCGATAGCCTTTACGTGATTCTCGAAGGTCAATTCCTGGTTACCCGGAGAAACGATCGGGGCGAGGAGGTTCCTCTCAATCGTGTCGGCACGGGCGCCTCTGTCGGCGAGATCGCGCTGGTGACCGGCGAGCGGCGGAGCGCATCGGTTCGTGCCGACTGCGATTCGATCGTTGCTAGGCTCGGCAAGGACGCCCTCGAGCACGTATGCCGGAGGGCTCCGCAAGTAGCGGCCAGGCTGGCGCGGATCATCGTCGAGCGCTTGCAAAGGGCGGAGCTGCGAAGCTTGCTTTTCTTCGGCGATCAGTTCAAGGGCATGAGCCAAGCCGTGCTCAAGGATCTGGAAGCGGAGATGGAATTGATGCTTTGTCCGAGCGGCACCTGCCTCATACGCGAGGGAGACGATTGCGATGGCAGCTACATCGTCGTGAGCGGCCGCTTGCGTGTTACCCACCAACATGCGGGCGGCGAGCCGCGCGTTGCCACCGAGCTCGGGCGTGGCCAGACGGTCGGCGAGATAGGGATGCTGACGGGAGGCAAGCGCACGGCGACCGTATGCGCTATTCGTGACACCCTGATGGCCAAGCTATCGGTCGAAGCCTTCGAGGGTCTACTACGGAAACATCCTCACGCATTGGTCAAACACTTCGCCGGCGCCGTGATCAACCGGCTTTGGACGCAAACCTTAGGGAAAGCGCGGGACAAGAACAGCGTGGTCACTATCGCGCTCATCCCGGTCGGCAAGAATGTTCCACTCACGGATTTCAGTCGCTTGTTGGCCGAAGCTCTGTCGGGGCACGGGCCGACCTTGCTCTTGAACAGCGGCTTGCTCGGTGAGTATCTAAGCTCGAAGGAAATCGCCCATACGCCGCTGGATGATCCGGATAATCTTAGCATAGCCAGCTGGCTAAACCATCAGGAGTCCGCGTACCGTTATATTCTCTATCAGACCGATAGCGCACCCTCTGAATGGACCAAGCGCTGCTTGCGTCAAGCCGATCGCGTGCTGCTCGTGGCCGATGCCGCCTCCTCAGCGCGCAAGGGGGAAATCGAAGAGACTCTCTTGAGCGATCCCCGCTACCGGCCATTACCCAAGAGTCTCGTGATCTTGCACCAGGGAAACGTTGCCTGTGAGCGGACCGAGGCCTGGCTGCGCGAAAGAGAGGCGCGTTACCACTACCATGTCTGCCCGTCCGACGCGCACGATATGGCGCGCTTGGGGCGGCTTGCGAGCGGCAATGGCGTGGGCCTGGTATTGAGCGGCGGCGGAGCGCGTGGGTTCGCTCACATCGGTGCTATCCGCGCGCTTAGGGAAGCAGGGATCCCCGTCGACAAGGTGGGCGGCAGCAGCATCGGTTCCATCGTGGCCGGCATGACGGCATTGCGCTGGGACCACCGGACGATGATCGATCAGGCGTGCGCGTTCAATTACCGCATGGACTACACCTATCCCGCGGTGGCCTTGACCACCGGAAACAACATCACCCGCCAGCTAAAGAAGGAGTTCGGCGAGCAGAAGATCGAGGATCTTTGGATCAGTTTCTTTTGCGTGAGCACCGATTTGAACGCCTCCCGGCAAGCAGTCCACGATCGAGGCCTGCTGTGGAAATACGTGCGCGCAAGCATGTCGGTCCCCGGCCTGTTCCCGCCGGTCATCGAAGGGAACCGTTTTCTCGTCGACGGGGCAGTTTTCAACAACATGCCTGTCGATGTGATGCGCAGCCAGGACGATATCGGCCCCCTGATCGCTTTCGATGTCGGCGCTCCGGTGCGGCTCGAAACAGAAACCCGAATCGAGGGAAGCTTTTCGGGTTGGCAGGCGTTGACGCGCATGCTCAACCCGGCCGCGCGATCCCTCGGCCTGCCGAGCCTGACCAAAACGCTGATGGCGTCGTGGTTGATCAAGAGCGATGAAGCGAAGGAGACCATGCAGAACCTGGCGGACTTCTACCTGCGGTTTCCCGTGCAAGAGTTCGGGTTGCTCGATTTTAGTCGAGTCAAGGAGCTCGCGGAATGGGGATATGCTTACACGTCCGAGAAACTGGCCGAATGGGACAGGGACTCGGCGGGTCTTCCAAGACTGCATAGCAAAGATGAATGACGGGCTATTCGCACCGCCACCTAAGTGGGTATCCATATAGTCCTGTCTACAGTCCCGCACCTACCTCGAACCAAGCATCGTGTCATTCCGGATCTTCGTGGTCAGGACGACCAACAGATTTGCAAGCAGATTGGGAGACTTCCCGAGAAGGTCCAGGAATACGCGGCGTTCGATCACGAACAATCGGCACGCTTCGGTGGTCGTGGCAGTGGCTAATCGTGGCCCGCCATCGATAAGCGCAAGCTCGCCCACAGCGTCGCCCGCCTGCCGGATGCCGATCTCGGCGGCATGGCCGGTCCCGTCTTTAACGCGCAAAGAAACCTTGCCTTCCAAGATGCAGTAGAGCGCGTCCCCCGGATCGCCCTCGCGGAATAGCTCGGCCCCGGCGGGCACCGGGCGCTCCTCCCCGATCTCGGCGAGCCTCTCAAACGCTTGTTCGTTGAGGTCGCGGAACAGCGGAACGCTGTGATGCAGCCTGGCGGTTAACCGGGGATGGTAGCTTCGATGCCGGCCGGTGGGCGCCACGCCCCCCAGCAGAGGCCTGCGTTCGAGCAGCGTCAGGAGATCAGGTGCTTCGGCGCGCATGGCTCGACGAAAGATCCCATGCATCCAGATCAAGCAGGTGGCCGAAATCACAGTGAGCACTAACCAACAGCTCGCCCAGACACCCGTCCAATCGAGCAGATAGGCAAACGCCATGGGTAGGACGAAGCCACCCAGGGCGCCGATCAGCCCCACCATGCCGCCGACCGTCCCGACGGCGCTGGGAAATTGCTCCGGAATCATTCGGTAGTCACTGCCCTCGCCGACGCCCGTCGCGAGACCGAAAATGCATACCAGCAGGGTGAAGATCCAGAGGTTCGCCGGATAGTAGATATTCGTCACGCCGCGCGCCAAGAGTGTATTTTTCTGCACCGATTCGCCGATCTGGACGACCGACTCCTGCCAGGTCATCTTTTGCACCCATAACATGCTACCGTCGTCGCTATCAGCGAGACTCCGCGCGGGCGGGGGGAGTAGCGCGTAGGTTTTCTCGCCCACCACTATGCGGTCCTTCGCGACCGAGGTAATCGTTCCGGCTTCGGTAGCGGTGACACCCGGGCCGGGCAGGCGGCTATCCATTTTGGGGATAGCGAGGAACAGGCAGACAATGGCACAGGTCCAAAACACCCAATTCATGACCGTCCGGGCTCCGCAACGGTCCGACAGCCAGCCGCCCGCGACGGAAATGATCCCCGAGGGCAGGCTGAATGCGGCTGCGAGCAGGCCGGCTTGGGCGAGGGATAGCTCGTAAACATTGACGGCGTAGGGAACGAGCCACTGCGCGAGCGCGACGAAGGACCCGGCAACCAAAAAGAAATAGAATCCAATGCGCCAGACCACGATGTCCCGAAGGGGCGCAAATAGCTCCGGTAACGAGCGCGCGCTAACGTTCGGGGAAACACGGGGCGGAGCGGCGAGATAAAAGAACGCCGCTGATAGGAGCAATAAGCCCGCGTAGATGCGTGGGAGCAAACGCCAACCATCGAGGTCCGATCCGTGGCTGGTGACCCACTGCAGGAGTTGCGGGGCGAGTACCGTTGTCGCGGCGGCGCCAGCGCTTCCGATGCCGAAGATCCCGAGCGCGGTGCCCTGCGAGCCCTTTGGAAACCACGCCGATACGTAAGCGAAACCGGCCGCGAAGCTGCCGCCCGCGAAACCGAATGCGAGGCTCAGCAGAAAAAACTCGGCGAACGAGTCCGCGAGGGAGAGGAAGTACAAGGGCACGGAAACGCCAGCCATGAGGAGCGCGAAAACGCCGCGGCCGCCGTAACGATCCGCCAGCATACCGAGGGGCACGCGGCTCAAGGCGCCCGTGAGGATAGGCGCGGCAAACAGCCAGCCGATCTCGGTCTTACTGAAGCGAAAAATCCCCGCGCTCACGAGATGGGTCACGAGCACCGAGTTGATTACCCAGGCCGCGAAACAAACCCCAAACGCGATCGTGCTGGCGCTCAGCGCGGTCAGGGCGGCGCGGCGATCAGTCATTACCGCGCCGACGAATGTCCTCTGCCCATGAGTGCATCGTAAGCAATGATTCTTCGGGGCTCAACCCCAGGCGTGTCCGCGCCGGGCAGCGCCCGCATGCGACATTGATCTCAGCGGGTTGTTCTAGCGGGGCGCTACGCCGCATGGGTGGATTCGGCCGGCAGTCATGCAGCGGCTCGCCCACAAGGGGCTTCCACCCGAGCTGACACACCCTGTCTCGGCGAGTCAATGCGATAACCTGCGGGGCCTCTTTTCTGGTATAGTGAAACGCTATCTTTCAACGAACCACAATGGGGGATAATGATGGCCACAAGTCAAAAATCAGGACCGAACCCCGATCTTCAGGGGACTAAAGTAGCGGCCGCAAGCCTCGCAGGCGGAGCCCTGCCCGGCGTCGATGCCGTTGGCGTCGATAAGATCCGGGACCTCTTGTTTGGCAACCAGATGCAGGATTACGACCGCCGTTTTGTCACCTTGGAAGAACGGTTCCTGCAGAAGTTTAGGGAGATTGAGTCGGAGATCACCCGCGGCTTGAGCACCCTGGAGACTTCGATGAAGAAGCAACTCGAATCCACAGCGACGCAACTGCGCGAAGAAAAGGACCTGCGAACGGATGCCGATAGGGACCTTGAGCGGAGTCTCAGAGACCATACCCAAGCGTTGGACAAGCGCCTTGGACAGCTTTCCGATCACCTGGCGCGCGTCGAACGCGAGGTCACGGAAAGGCTGAGCAAGGAATCGCAAGATCTCCGGGACGAGCTAAAGACCAAGAGCGAGGAGTTGCGCCTTACGGCCGCCAAGATGTTTGCCGAGCTCGGCAACGTTAAGACCGATCGCAACCTACTCGCCGGCCTATTCATCGAAGTGGCGAAATGTCTGAATCAGGATTTTGGCCCCAAGCTCCTTGCCAAGGGCGGGGACGGTGAGCATTCCTGAGCCTCTATCCGCGTGGCTTGGTCCAGAGTCCGAGAAGCTAAAGGCCCAACGCGAGTTACTTGCCGGCCTTTGCCTCGAGGCGGCGAAATGCCTCAATCAGGATCTCGCCGCGCACTTGCCCGGCGAAGGCGCGCTGGATCCGCGCCTTAACGAGCTGCGCCGGATCCTCCTGGAGCGCGAACTAGCTACCCTCGCGCGGCTCGAACAATGTTTGGAGAACCCCGAAGAGCTCGCCGCTGCAGTCAGTCACATCCTTCCTTCGGCGATTCTTAAAGCCGCTGCCCGCGACGGACGACTGAGCGAGGTGCTCGCGCCGACCTTCGAGGGGGCTGCCCAGTCATCCATTAGAAAGGACCCGCGCACGTTGGTAAGTATCCTCCATCCCCTGATGGGACCGGCCATCCGCAAATCCATCGCCGAAGCCATCGGGAGCACTGTGCAGTCGCTGAACGAGATGTTGAAGCACAGCCTTTCCTGGAAAGGCCTGAAATGGCGTCTGGAGGCGTATCGATCAGGGACCTCCTTTGCCGAGATCGTGCTGAAGCATACCTTGATTTATCGGGTCGAGCATATCTTTCTGATTCATAAGCACACAGGACTGCTCTTGCAACATGTGGCCGCCGACAGTGCGGTGACCCAGGATCCCGAGATCGTCTCCTCGATGTTGACGGCGATCCAGGATTTCGTGCGCGACTCGTTCTCGGGGACCGCAAACGCCGACCTCGATGCGTTACGGCTCGGGGAGCTCGTAGTCTGGTGCGAGCAAGGCCCTTACGCGTTTCTGGTCGCAGTCATCCGCGGCAATCCCCCGGAGGCGCTCCATGATGTCCTGGGCGATGCCTTGAGCACTGTCCATGCAGAGCAGGGGCAGGCCCTGGCAGGCTTCGATGGAGATACCGCCGTTTTCCGGGCGCTGCAAGAGCAGCTCGCCGACTGCCTTAAGGTCCAGGCGAAACCCCCCGCCCAAGGGACGTCCCCCGCTCTTTGGGTCCTGTTCCTCCTTCCCGTTGCGTTGGCCTTGTTCGGCGGCTACTGGCTCTACCAGCGTTACCAGGACGACCGCCAGTGGGCCGCTTACGTCGAGCGGTTGCAGGCCGAGCCCGGCATCATTGTCACCGGTTTCGAGCGGCGCAACGGCACCTGGTACCTGACCGGGCTTCGCGATCCCCTGGCCGCTGACCCGGAGGCACTGATGGTCGAAGCGAAGCTGATCCCAGCGAGAGTCTCGGCGCGCTGGGAGCCCTACCAGGCGCTGCACCCAGCGTTCGTCTTGAAGCGAATAGGGGCTATCCTGGCGCCCCCGTCCAGCGTGGCGCTCGCGCTCGAAGGCGATACCATACGCGCTCATGGCTCCGCACCCCACGCGTGGATCGAGCAGGCGCGCCGCCTCGGACGGACACTGCCTCCCGGCTCGCCCGCGCTCGACCTGGGTTCGGTGAAAGACCTCAACCACCTAGAGCAGCTAGAGTTCGACAGACTGCGTAAGGCCATCGCATCGACGCTGATTCACTTCGCCCGAGATGATCCTCTTCCTGCTCCGGATCAAGAAGCCGCGATCGATGCTGTGGCTTCTGAGCTTCGCGAGTTAAGGTTACTTGCACAGCTCTTGGGGCTCACGGCGCGCGTCACGATTGTTGGCCATGCGGACGCCACCGGCAAGAGCCGGGCGAACCTCGCGCTTAGCATGGGACGCGCCGAGGCCGTGCGCTCGCTGCTAGGCGCCAAGGGTGTCGACACCGATTTCGTATTCATACGCGCCGCGGGTCCTCTAGAACCCTTACAGGCGGAAGCCTCGGATACCGATCGCGCTCGCAACCGACGCGTGTCCTTCACCGTGAGCCTCGTAGAATAAGCCAGGGAGCAGGCGCGCGCGATGCTGCAAAAGAAGATCTGCATGCTGGGTTTTTTCGGCGTCGGTAAGACCAGCCTGGTGCAGCGTTATGTCTGCAGCGTATTCTCGGATACTTATCTTACAACGGTGGGGGTCAAGATCGACAAAAAGACCGTAACCGTGAGGGAGCAAACCCTCAATCTGTTGTTGTGGGATATCGCCGGGGCGGATGACGTTTCCGCGCTGCGTACCATCTATCTACGCGGCGCGGCCGGCTATCTGCTGGTGGCCGATGGCACGCGTCCCGAGACACTGAAGGCCGCGCAGTCGCTGCAAGGACAGGTGGTGTCGGAACTAGGACCGGTGCCGTTCGTGGTGCTGCTGAATAAGCACGATCTTGCCGGAGAGTGGCGGATCTCCGAGCACGATGTTGTTGAGCTGACCGGCGCCGGTTGGACGGTCTATACCACGAGTGCTCGGACCGGCGAAGGTGTAGAGGCTGCCTTTCAAACACTCGCCGAGTGTATCCTTGGGTAAAGCGATATTCGATCTGCCGGCCAGCGTCGCAAGCTCTTTGTGCTCGCTGGTCACGACGGAACGCGCCCCGGCCTATCTGATTGTCGATGGGTCTCTGACCTTGAGAGGAGCCGGTGGCAGTCTCCAAAACTATGGACTGGAGGCGCTAGCGCTTGGCTGCCCGGCCACCGAACAAGCGGTGTTTCTCGAAGGACTTCTGCCGTTTGGTGACGCGCCGCTCGTCATGAAGGCGGTGGAGATGCCTTCTGGACGGGCCGCCGACCTTCATCTCCATCCTGCAGAGGAGGGTGGGTGGATCCTGCTCCTAGATTGCACTGCGGAGCGCGCGGAAACACAGCGCTTGCAGCAGAGAGCTTACGATATGACGCTATTGCGCCAGCGAGAAGCCCGGCTCAAAGAGGAGCTTGCGGCGGCCTTCGCGGCGCTGGAACGCAGCAATGAGGAACTGAAGCGACTGAGGGTAAAGCTCGAAGAGGAAAACTTGCGCTTAAGCGCCGAACTTGAAGTGGCTCGCCGCCTCCAGGCAATGTTACTCCCTACCCCGGAGGAGCTCCGCCACGTTCAGTATGTAGATGTCGCTTGCTTCATGCAGCCTGCAGCCGAGGTCGGGGGCGATTACTACGATGTGCTGCAGTATGGCGGGCACACGTTCATCGCTATTGGAGACGTCACCGGCCACGGATTGCATAGCGGGGTGGTGATGTTAATGGCGCAGGTTGGAGTGCGCGCGCTCATCGCCACTAAAGACAGCGATCCGGTCCGATTCTTTCAGGTATTGAATCGAACGCTTCATGATAACATCGCCCGCATGCGAGGGGACAAGAGCCTGAGCCTTGCAGTCCTCGATTTCAAGGACGGAGAGTTTCGTGTTAGCGGCCAACACGAGCAAATCATCGTCGTCAGGCGGGGAGGTCAGGTCGAGCTCGTGGACACGCTCGACCTCGGTTTCCCGATCGGCTTGTATGACGACATCGCTTCCTTTGTTCACGAGAAGAAGGTGCGGCTTGGCGCGGGTGACGGTGTGGTTCTGTACACCGACGGTTTCACCGAGGCGGAGAACCCCGCCGGAGAGCAATACAGCTTAGAAAGGTTGTGCGAGGCCGTGAGGCTCAATTGGGCGAAGCCGGTTGAAGCCATCAAGGACGCTATAGTCGCCGACGTGCGAGCGTTTATCGACGTGCAAACTGTCTACGACGACTTGACGTTAGTCGTGGCCAAACAGAAGCGGTAGGTGTCTGTTCGGCGTACAATGGCCGAGTTTTTTGGCAACTTTACGGAAAGGGACGTGCGCGACGCGGAATGTCTTGAGCTCCGTTTTTCCGCTACCTCGATTCCTTTGCGGCAGCGGTGGCGAAACAATCGCCTATCGGCGGATTTTCTTAGTGATTGCTTGAAATCCTTTTTTCCTGGTGAGGATACTGGAAGCGTAGGTAGGCGCGAAGCAGCGAAGAGCGCCGTGAGTTACATCGCCAACGAGTTATTGGAGAACGCGATGAAGTTCACGCATGCACCGTCGGAGTACCCGGTTACCATCGGTATGCATCTCGATCGGAACCAGCTGCGATTCTATGTTACGAACAGTGTAGATGCCGAAGCGGAGCAAGGCTTGAGAGCGATGATTCGAAGGCTGCTGACAGAAGAGACCAAGGAGTTGTTTATCAAACAACTGGAGAGCAGCGGGGAAGGACGAGGCTCGGGGTCCGGTTTGGGTTATCTGACGATGATTAATGATTATGGCGCCGAGCTCGCATGGAAGCTCGAACCCCATGAAGGTGATTCGCGGGTAATGAAGGTCACGACCCTCGTGAAGCTACCCCTATGAAGCGCGTGTAGCGTTGCTATGGAAATAATTCAACAAGACTACCAGATCAGATATGACCCGCACGCGAGCACGGTCATATGCTCGGGGTCGTTTCGCTTAACCGGCGACGAATACGCGTCCATTATCGAGATCCTGAATGCAGCGGCGGATGCAAAGCCCTGCGAGCTCACGCTAGACGTGACCGGACTTCAGTTCCTCAACAGCTCAGGGATACATACCCTGTCTAAGTTCGTACTGCGTGTGCGCGGGCACAATACGACTCGGGTCACGGTTAGAGGCACTAGCAAATGTCCCTGGCAGCAAAAATCATTGGCCAACCTGGAGCGGCTTCTACCCGGCCTACGACTGGAGCTGGAATGATTCCGGAACCTCAAAGAGACCCCGCATTGTTGGCTGACGATCAAGTGGCGGAGGTGCAGTGTCTTCGGCGGCGAATTGAAGAGCTTGAGCAAGACAAGCGGGATCTGGAAATGGTGCTGGAGATGACTACAGAGCATTCGGATAACGTTGAGGAAGAGCTGCATACCAAGGCCGAGGAGGCGCTGCGGGAAAGCGAAAGGAGGTTACGGGTCATCGTGGAAGCGACTCCGATCCCCGTCGTGATCAGCCGGGAAGCGGATGACCAAATCGTATACGCAAACGCCATGGCAGGCCCTCTGCTAAGCCTGCCGACCCGAACCCTGGTGGGCCGGACTATAACGGAGTTTTACCATGATCCCAGCGCTCAACAGGAGTTGTTGGAGGTGTTGGCGGTTGAGGGGCACGTCGATCATCGGGAGGTCCGATTCCAAGGTGCGGATGGCAGGGTGTTTTGGGTGGACGTCTCGATGCGCCTATTGGATTTTAACGGTGAAGCGAGCCTGCTGAGTGCTTGGCACGACATTACCCATCTCAAGGAGCTCAATTTGGCCGCTAGCTGTTTCGTACCGAGCGAATACCTAGCATTTCTCGAGAAGGATAGTCTAGTCGATGTTCACTTGGGTGATCACGTCAGCGGGGAGATGACAGTGATGTTTTCGGACCTACGCTCTTTCACCTCGCTCTCGGAGGATATGACGTCGCAGGAAAACTTCGACTTCGTCAATGCTTATCTCGGGCGGGTGAGCCCTGTCATTCGGCAACACCGCGGGTTCATCGTTAAATATCTTGGCGACGGCATCATGGCCATTTTCCCGAGAAGCGCCGATGATGGCGTTCAGGCCGGGATCGAGAAACTGAATCAGGTCAACGAATACAATGCCTATCGAAAAACCAAACGCCGCTTTCCAATACAGATCGGCATAGGAGTCAACACAGGACATATGATGGTCGGCATGGTGGGAGAGCGGCATCGGATGCAAGGCGATGCGTTTTCCGACCATGTAAATCTGACCTCCCGACTGGAAGCCCTGACCAGACACTACAGCATCTCGTACATCATTACTGCGGCTACCAAGGAACGATTGGCAGACCCGGGGCGTTACGATATCCGCTTTCTGGACAAGGTTCAGCTAAAAGGCAAATACAAGCCCTTGGATCTGTACGAGGTTTACAGCGCGGATCTGCCCGAGTTCCGATCACTGAAGCAAGAGACCCAGGAGGAATACGAACAGGCCTTAGCACATTTCTATGCACGGAAGTTCGCCGAAGCGCAATCCATGCTGTTTCGGGTGTTGCAGAAAAACCCAAGGGATAAAGTTGCCTGGCACCATCTGATAAAGACTACCGAGTGTCTTGATAACGGATTTCCTGAGAACTGGACCGGGGTCACAGTGATGGCGAGCAAATAGGCTGGCGTCGTTTCTTAACGATTATTTCGATACGCTCGCACAACCGCCTCTACCGAGCTATCCCGGCGACGGTCCGGCGCGTTTCTTCCTCTGCGAGCGCTATCAAAGCGGAGTAGCCGAACCCGAAGGTCCGCGCATCATCCGCATGGACGCCAAGTAAGGGACGTGGATTTTCAATGCCGTCGCGGCTCTTCCTACTGGACCGCCGGGGCACAACGCTAGTATGCGCCACACACATCGCGTCGTAGGATCCCCGAATGCTCAATGGTAACGGCAAATCCCTCGAATCCTGGATCTGGGACGCCGCCTGTTCCATCCGCGGCGCGAAGGACGCGCCGAAGTACAAGGATTTCATCCTCCCGCTGATCTTCGCCAAGCGCCTGTGCGACGTGTTCGATGACGAGCTGAACCGCATCGCCCAGGGGGTAGGGGCGGGTCTAGTACCCGCCCAAGCGCGCGCTAAGGCCTTCAAGCTAGTCAAGCACGACAAGAAACTCGTGCGCTTCTACCTGCCGCTGGAGCCGAAGACTCCGGATGACGCGGTCTGGTCGGTTATCCGCACGCTCTCGGACAAGATCGGCGAGCAGCTCACCACCCACCTGCGCGCCATCGCCGACGCCAACCCGTTGCTCAAGGGCATCATCGACCGCGTGGACTTCAACGCCACCACCCACGGCCAGCGCGACCTCGACGACGACCGCCTCTCGAACCTGATCGAGTCAATCAGCGCCAAACGGCTCGGCCTCAATGACGTAGAGTCAGACATCATCGGCCGCAGCTACGAATACCTCATCCGCAAGTTCGCGGAAGGCTCAGGCCAGAGCGCGGGCGAGTTCTATACCCCCGCCGAGGTAGCCCTCGTTATGGCCCGCATCATGGATCCCGAGTCGGGCATGGACGTGTACGACCCCTGCTGCGGCTCCGCCGGCCTGCTCATCAAGTGCCGCCTCGTATTCGACGAGAAGATGAAGCTACGCGCAAGACGAACCCGCGCCCGCTCCGTGCTACGGCCAGGAAAACGAGCCCGGCACCTGGGCCATGGCCAACATGAACATGATCATCCATGACATGGAAGGCGAGATTCAGATTGGCGACACCTTCCGCAAGCCAAAATTCCGCAAGGGCAACCGCCTCCAGACCTTCGACCGCGTGGTGGCCAATCCCATGTGGAACCAGACCGAGTTCAAGGAGAAGGACTACGACGCCGACGAGCTCGACCGCTTCCCCAAGGGCGCGGGTTACCCCGGAAGCAAGGCCGACTGGGGCTGGATACAGCACATCCTCGCGAGCCTGAAGCCCAACGGCCGCGCCGCCGTGGTCCTCGACACCGGCGCCGCCTCGCGCGGCTCCGGCAACGCCAACACCAACAAGGAAAAAGACGTGCGCCGCTGGTGCGTGGAGCAGGACCTGATCGAGGGCGTGCTCTACCTGCCGGAAAACCTCTTCTACAACACCACCGCGCCGGGCATCGTCATCGTGCTCAACAAGGCCAAGCCGAAGGAGCGCCAGGGTAAGCTGTTCCTGCTCAACGCCAGCCGCGAGTTCGTGAAGGGCGACCCGAAGAACTACATTCCGGAAGACGCCATCGCCCGCATCGCCGACACCTTCAACGGGTGGAAGGAAGTGGACAAGTATTCGCGAATCGTCACCCGCGAGGAGATCGCCAAGAACGACTACAACATCTCTCCGAGCCGCTACATCCACACGGGCGCAAGGCGAGGAATACCGGCCGATTCGGGAGATTGTGGAGGAGTTGGAGGCACTGGAAGAGGAGGCGAAGGAAAGCGACGCGGCGCTAAAACGGATTCTGGCGGCTATCGGGAGCTATAGCCAGTGAAATGGACGGCTTATTTTCTCTATACTCGGATGCGCCCTGATCGGAGCGGAATTCGGGACGAATGGATCGAACGCGCCATCCGCCAACCCCTACGCGGGGTAATCCAGACCGATGGCCGCATACGGCGCTGGGTTCGTATCCCCGAAATGGGCAATCGCGCGCGCGTGATCCTGATGGAAGATGGCAAGACCGTGCATAATGCCTTCTTTGACCGGGATTTCGAGGAATGACTCATGAATGTCAAATACTTCGCTGATACCGATACCGCGCTGCTGGAATTCTCTGATCATCCGCCCGTGGAAACTCGGGAGATCAACGAAAACCTCTACATTGATGTGGATGCGCAGGGGCGGGTCGTCAGCGTCACCATCGAGCATGCCCACCAATCGGTACAGATGCCGGATTTCTCCTATCAGGTCATCGCCGGTCCTGAGCAAGATGTGCGCGCTTAAGCCAAAACATCAGCACGGGTGAGGGCGAGGAATACCGGCCGATAGCGAAGATTGTGGAGGAGTTGAAGGCATTGGAAGGTGAAGCCGCGACGACTGATGCGGCTCTGAAAAGCATCCTCAAGGCGTTGCATGTCTGAAATGGACGCACTCGCGACAACCGAACTCGGCTCACTCCCAACGGATTGGCGAGTCCAGCGATTCGATTCACTGTTTGCCGTCCAGCAAGGTAAGCAGGTCTCAAAGAGGAACCGTCTCGGAGAAAACCAGCGCCCATTTCTGCGCACAAAGAATGTCTTCTGGGGTCGCCTCGACTTGGCGGACCTCGACGAGATGCACTTCACCGAGGCGGAAGAAAGCATCGACTGAGCCTTGAAACCCGGCGACTTGCTCGTCTGTGAGGGCGGCGACATCGGGCGTACCGCTATCTGGCGGGGACGAGCTGCCCGCTGTTACTAACCAGAACCACCTTCACCGCGCTCGCCTGCGGGATGATGTCGCGGACTCCCTTTTCGCGCTCTATTGGCTATCGGTATGCCTGGTCGAGGTTGGCAGCGATTATTTTGGGCGCGGCAACGTCACAACGATTCCGAATCTCTCACAGTCAAAGCTTTGTGAGCTTCCGAGTTTGCGCGTTCCACCTCTCCCCGACCAGCGCAAGATCGCGGCAGTGTTGGGGCTGGTGCAGCGAGCGATCGAGCAGCAGGAGCGGCTGCTTCAGCTCACCGCCGAACTGAAAAAGACGCTCCTCCACCAACTCTTCACCCAAGGCCTGCGCGGCGAACCCCAAAAACAAACCGAAATCGGCCCCGTGCCGGAGAGTTGGGAAGTGGTGGAACTCATCAGCGCCGTCGAACAGATCGACTATGGGTTTTCAGCACCTATTCCGAAAACCCCGCCAGAGAACGGCATCAAGATCGTGAGCACAGCCGACATCACTAAAGATGGTCGCTTGCTCTACGGCAAAATTCGCGGAATCGAAGCACCGGAGAAAACTGTGAAGAGACTAGCCCTGCGCACGGGCGATGTGCTGTTCAACTGGCGTAACTCGGCGGAGCTGATCGGGAAGACCGCAGTGTTTCAGGAACAGGACGAGGCTCATGTGTTTGCCTCGTTCATTCTTCGCATCCGATGCGGCGAAAAGAAGTCCCACAACTTCTATCTCGCACACCTCATGAATCACTTCCGGGAGAAGGAGGTTTTCATCAAGCTCGCACGTCGCGCGGTGAATCAGGCGAATTACAACCGGAATGAAATTTCCGTCCTAAACATTCCGCTCCCGTCTTACCAAGAGCAGCGAGATATTGCGGATATCATCGCGGTGGTGGATGCAAAGATTGATCTTCAACGTCGCAGACACGCGGCGCTCACCGCTTTGTTCCGCACCCTGCTGCACCAGTTGATGACGGCGCAGATTCGCGTCCACGATCTCGACCTACCGGAATTAGAGACCGAGTGACAAGGGACTCTCTTTGAGAATCGCACGAATAAACATCGAAAACTTTCGAGGCATTTCCAACGGGGAGCTGCTTTTCAACGGCCACACCGTGCTTGTTGGGGACAACAACACTGGTAAATCCACCGTGTTGGAAGGGATTGACCTCGTGCTTGGGCCCGAACGGCTGGCCAGGCGGCCAGCGATCGATGAACACGACTTCTACGCTGGCCGTTATATCGATGCAGAAGGAAACCCGGTCCCGATCAAGATTGAGGTGGTTGTCATTGACCTCACCGATGAGCAAGCGCGGTATTTCCGGGACCATTTGGAATGGTGGAATGAAGGTACAAAGAGCCTACTGGATGGTCCACCGCCCGAAGGCACTGACCAGGCAGGCGTGTTTCCGGCTCTTCGGGTTGGCTTCACAGGCACGTACGACAAAGACGAAGATGACTTCACGGGTACGACCTACTTCCTTTCTCCCACTCTAGAAAACGGAGGGCACGATCCGTTTCGTACTCCCGACAAGAGACTCTGCGGATTCTTGTTCTTACGGACTCTCCGCACGGGCTCGCGGGCGCTGAGTCTTGAGCGTGGTTCGCTGCTCGACATCATTCTCCGGTTGCAGGAAAAGCGGCTCCAGATGTGGGAGGAAGTACTTGACCAACTCCGAAAGCTACCGGTTGCCGAGAAACCGGAACTTGGGATCAGTGACATCCTCTCGAAGGTACAGGAATCTGTAAGGTCGTTTGTGTCGTCTGACTGGGCGGATAACCCACACATGCGGGTATCCGACCTGACTCGTGAGAATCTGCGTCGAGCGCTCACCGTTTTCATGGGTACGGGGGCTAAGCGTGAGGACGGGTCGGACTACGCGGCACCGTTCCAGCACCAAGGTACTGGCACAATCAATATACTTGTTCTGGCCCTTCTTTCGCTGATCGCTGAATTGAAACAAAACGTGATCTTCGCAATGGAGGAACCCGAGATTGCGATTCCTGCCGCACACCCAGAAACGAATCATCGACAGCGTGTGTAAGAAGTCTGCGCAGGCCCTATTTACCTCGCACTCACCCTACGTGCTGGAGGAGTTTAAACCCTCACAGGTTCTGGTTGTAAAACGCGAGGCCGGGGTGTTATCCGGCACGGCGGCGGATTATCCACCGGCCGTAAAGCCGAAGGCATATCGCGTCGAGTTCCGAACTCGCTTTTGCGAAGCGCTTCTAGCCAGAAAGGTACTCATAACTGAGGGCCGGACGGAGTATGACGCGCTCCCAGCGGCCGCGAGAAGATTGCACGAACTTGATCCTGACCGTTTCAAGACTCTTGAAGCACTTGGGCTTGCCTTGGTCAGCGCTAATACTGATTCGCAGATCGCACCACTTGGCGAGCATTTTAGCAAGCTCGGCAAAACCGTCCTTGCAGTGTTCGACAAACAGGAGCCTGCTCAGAAAACTGAGATAGAAACCAAGATTCCTTATACGTTCGAGGCTCCGGAAAAGGATTTCGAAGTTGTATTGTTGAAAGGTACCGCTGAGCCTGCATTGCGCCAATTCGCACTTGGACTTGTTGCAGAAGGCGATTGGCCGCAGCACTTAGGCGGCAAGACTCCTACGATGGCGATGCCTGTTGACGAGTTGCGCGATGCGCTTAAGGACTACCTTGGGTGGGCGAAAGGGGCCGGAGGTGCCGCAGATCTACTGGGTGTGTGCTCGCTTGATGAGATGCCCGAGTTCATTATCAACACGCTTGAAGCGATACAGGCTATTGTTGAGCCAGTCCCGAGTGTCGAAACCGGCGACGGGCCAGGTGAGGAGCCGGTTGAGATTGCCGCTAAGCCGCCAACGGAATAGAGGATAGAACTAGCATGCCTGAGCTGACAGCAGAAAAGAAGAGGCTGCTTGTTACTGAAGGTCATATCCTGGCCTTGGGTGGGCCAGGCTCTGGTAAAACATACATTGCGCTGTTAAAAGCAGACCGCGAGATTCGAGCAGGTAAGCTCTTGCGTGGCCAACGCATTCTGTTTCTGAGCTTTGCGCGGGCAACGATCGCGCGGGTTGCCCAGCAAGCAGGAAAGTTGATCACCGGATCGGAGCGGGAGTCCCTGGAGATCAACACCTATCATGGGTTTGCATGGAATCTGTTGCGGAGTCATGGCTATCTCTTAAACAACAGAAATCCTATTCGTCTGCTTCCACCACCTGAAGCGGCGTCGCGCCTAGCAGAAGTGGATGGCGACGCTGCGCGAACAGCAGAGAAGCGACGCTTGTTTCAGGATGAGGGGCTGCTGCACTTTGACCTCTTTGCCGACCTTTGTGCAAATCTGCTGTTGAAGAGTAAAGCCCTCGCTCGTATCGTCAGTGATGCGTACTCGATCGTTATACTCGACGAGTTCCAAGACACGAACTCGGATGAGTGGCTAATGATTCAGGCGCTCGGCGCGCGGAGCCGGTTAATAGCGCTTGCCGATGCTGAGCAACGTATTTACGAGTTTCGAGGAGCAGACCCAAAGCGTATCGGTGAATTCATCGCTGCCTATGAACCGGCGCAATTCGACTTTGGATCAGAGAACAACCGTAGCAACGGCACCGACATAACTGTTTTCGGGAACGACCTTCTCACGGAAGCGAACAAGGCCAAGAACTACAACGATGTCGTATTGACCCGTTACGGCTTTTACGGCGGCAGAAGCGCCCACTATGCAATGAAGGGATCTCTGATCCAGGCCATTAATCGCCTGAAGTCAGGGCCGGGCGGCTGGTCTGTAGCCGTCTTGGTTCCAACAAAGCGCCTAATGCTTCAAGTCTCAGATTATCTGACGGATGAGGCGGATGCCTTGCCCTCGCTGAATCACGATGTTGCCCTCGATACCGAGGCGCCTGCTTTGGCAGCCGCCCTCATTGCGGGAGTGCTGGAGGGTGCTGCTATTCCTGCCGAGACCGCCCAGCGTTTAATCGTTGACCTTTGCACGCACATCCGAGGTCGGAAAGGTAACAATCCACCGAATCAGGCCGAGCTTGGACTTGCGGGAGCGCTTGGTGGCTATCTTCGGTCGGGAACGGTCAGGGGCAAGAAGCGGGAGCAGATCGTTCAGGAGACTATAAGAATCGCCGAGGAAAGGCATCGTCTCGATCTGTCCGGAGACCCTTGGGAAGACTGGCTCGCAGTCCGCCGATTGCTTGCCGGATCAGATGCTGATGTTCTCCGGCAGATCGCTGAGGACGCAAAGTACCTCCGGTTGTTGCACAAGGGCGCAGCGCTTCGTTCCCGACTTGGAGAGCTTTGGCGCACAACCGCTGGCTACCTTGGGGCCGCTTCCGCGGTGCGCGATGCGCTGCTTCAGGAACATTTCTCGACCTCGACAAAGGAATGGCGAGGCGTCCATGTGATGACCATCCATAAGTCCAAGGGCAAGGAGTTCGATGAAGTCATCGTGTACGAGGGCAGTCACCAAGGGCGAATCGTGGGCGCAAACGCATCAGAGCGAGATATTGCCCAAGCACGCTTGGCACTGCGAGTGGCAGTTACGCGGGCGATGAAACGCGCGACGATTCTGACGCCGAAAAATGATGTGTGCAGTTTTCTCTAGTCGATGTCGAACTGACAAGATGAAACAATGAATCGTCCCACCAGGCACAAAACTGTCCAATCCGGCATCCTCGCCTACGCGTAGGAAATCGGGTGGCGGTTTGTGCCACGCGCCGAGGCGGAGAAGCGATGCAGATTTCCCCCTCACCCCGACCCTCCCGGAAGGGGAGCGGGGGAATACTGAGCGCGCCCGGACAAAGCTGGCTGACAACTGCGGATACCCAAAATGGGTAGCATCAACCCCAAACTGGGCATGACAATTCAGTGTGACCTCTCGGGGATCCGAGGGACGTAGAAATCGTTACGCGCCACTTAAATTGACGCAAACGAGCGAATCGCGCCACGGGGCGAGTAGGGCGGCGAGCTTGATCATACCCAAATACGGGGTTTAACATACCCAGTATGGGTACAACGAAACGGCCAGCCAAAACCCTCCCGTCTCCGGTTTCCGGGATTGCCGACGCGCTGTTCAGCAAGGTGCAGCAGCGCGTGCTGGCTATGCTGTTCGGGAATCCGGGCCGGAGTTTTTACGCGAATGAGGTGATTGCCCTCGCGGGTTCCGGCACGGGCGCGGTGCAGCGGGAGTTGGCCCGCCTTGAGGCGGCGGGCTTGGTGACGGTCACGCGCGTGGGCAATCAGAAACACTATCAGGCCAATGCGGCGGCGCCGGTGTTCGAGGAGTTGCGCGGCTTGGTGCTGAAGACCTCCGGTCTTGCCGATGTGTTGCGCGGCGCGTTGGCGCCGCTGTCGGCGCAGATCAGCGCCGCGTTCGTCTATGGTTCGGTGGCCAAAAGGCAGGACACGGCTAAGAGCGATATTGATCTGATGGTGGTGAGCGACAGCTTGTCTTATGCGGATTTGTTCGCCGCTCTGGAGGAGGCAACGAACCGGCTCGGGCGGCCCGTGAATCCAACGGTGTATTCCCGGCAGGAACTCGACAAGCGTATTCGGGCGGACAACGCATTCATCAAGCGGGTCTTGGCGCAGCCAAAGTTATGGGTGATCGGGGAGGAACTTGGCCTCACCGCTTGAAAACCTGAGCGGACCCGGCAAGTCGCTTCAAAAAGAACCGCCGGATGCAAAAGAGTTCGCCGGTCTGAAGCGTTCCGGTTTGGCGCGCTTGTCCGATGCTGCCAATACCACCAATTCGTTGGAGGGTCGTTTCGATCTCGCCTACAATGCGGCGCATGCCTTGTGCCTGGCTGCATTGCGCTGGCACGGTTACCGACCGGCTAACCGATATATCGTATATCAGGTGTTGCCACACACGCTCGGCCTGGGGCCTGCGGTATGGGGCGTGCTCTCCAAGTGCCACGACGTGAGGAATCTCGGCGAATACGAGGGCGATCTGAATGTCAACGAGCGGCTCCTCGCGGACCTGGTCGAAGCGTGCAAAGCGGTAGCCGCCGCGCTCGACAAGCTGCCGCTGCCCACCTGATGAGGGAAGGCGTGGCCGCTCCCGGCGAGCACAAGACCGTCCAGGCCCGCATCCTGCCTACGCGCAGGAGATCGGCTGGACGCTACGTGCCGCGCGCCGAGGCCGAGACGCGGCGCGGGTTCGATCTCCGAAGGCGACGCACGCCGAGGAGCGCGCGCGGAGGCGTCGCTCTTACTTCGACGACCTGCTGGACGCGCAGGTGCTGCGCCTTCAACCCGAAGTACAAAGAAGCCGAGGGCGCGCTGGTCGGCGAGTTCCAGCGGCTTCAACGCGGACATCGCCGGCAATCGCGATTTCCTCGCCTACCTCCGCAACCAGGGCAAGTTCTTCTACGCCGAGGAGAACCGCGAGCTGAACCTTCGCTGATCGACTACGGCGACCTGACCCGCCCGCGCGGCGAATGGCGCAACGTCTACGAGGTGACCGAGGAGTTCTACTGTCCACAACGGCCAGCTACGGCACGCGCGAGGACGTCGTCTTCCTCATCAACGGCATCCCGGTGCTGGTGATCGAGTGCAAGAACGCGACCAAGGACGAGGCGATCGCGCTCGGCGTCGATCAGATCCGCCGCTACCACGCCGAGACGCCGGAGGTGTTGGTGCCGCAGATGCTCTTCACCGCCACCGAGGCGATCGGCTTCTGCCTACGGCGTCACGTGGAACCTGATCCGCCGGAACATCTTCAACTGGAAGCACGAGCAGAAGCGGCAACCTCGAAGCGAAGGTCAAGAGCTTCTGCGCCGTTCCGCACGTGCTGCGGCTTCTGAAGGACTTCATCCTCTTCGCGGAGAAGGACGAGGAGCTGCAGAAGTTCATCCTCCGCCAGCACCAGACGACGGCCGTGGACAAGGTGGTCGAGCGCGCGCTCTCGATCCGCAACGCTCGCGCGGCCTGGTCTGGCACACGCAGGGCAGCGGCAAGACGTTCACGATGATCAAGGCCGCCGAGCTGCTGTTCAAGGCCACCGAGGCGGAGAAGCCGACCGTCCTGCTGCTGATCGACCGCAACGAGCTGGAAGACCAGATGCTGAAGAACCTGGCGGCGCTCGGCCTGGGCAACGTCGCGCACGCCAACCAGCATCGCCGCGCTCGAACAAGCTGCTCGACGAGAAGGGCAGGACTACCGCGGCATCGTCGTCACGACGATCCACAAGTTCCGCGACATGCCGGCGAACCTCAACACGCGGCACGAACATCTTCGTGCTGATCGACGAGGCCCACCGCACGACCGGCGGCGACCTCGGCAACTACCTGATGGCCGGCTTGCCGAACGCCGAGCTTCATCGGCTTCACCGGCACGCCGGTGGACAAGACGGCCTACGGCAAGGGCACGTTCAAGACCTTCGGCAGCGAGGACGACCAGGGCTACCTGCACAAGTACTCGATCGCGCGAGAGCATCGAGGACGGCACGACGCTGCCGCTCTACTACAACCTCGCGCCGAACGAGATGCTCGTGCCGCACGAGCTGATGGAGAAGGAATTCCTCGTCGCTCGCCGAGACCGAGGGCATCACCGACATCGAGGAGCTGAACAAGATCCTCGACCGCGCGGTGAACCTGAAGAACTTCCTCAAGGGCAAGGAGCGCGTCGACGAAGGTCGCGCGGTACGTCGCCGAGCACTACCGCCAGAACGTCGAGCCGCTGGGCTACAAGGCGTTCCTGGTCGGCGTGGACCGCGAGGCCTGCGCCCTCTACAAGGAGGCGCTCGACCAGATCCTGCCGCCGGAGTACTCGGAGGTCGTCTACACCGGCAACAACAACGACCCCGCGCACCTGAAGAAGTGCCACCTCGACGAGAAGAAGGAGAAGCAGATCCGCAAGGACTTCGCCAAGGCCGGCGAGCTCCCGAAGATCCTGATCGTCACCGAGAAGCTGCTGACCGGCTTCGACGCGCCGGTCCTGTACGCGATGTATCTCGACAAGCCGATGCGCGACCACACGCTGCTCCAGGCGATCGCGCGGGTGAACCGGCCCTACGAGAACGAGGCGCGAAGAGATGGTGAAGCCGCACGGCTTCGTGCTCGATTTCGTCGGCATCTTCGACAAGCTGGAAAAGGCGCTGGCCTTCGACAGCGACGAGATCAACGCCATCGTCAAGGACCTCGGGCTGCTGAAGGAGCTGTTCAAGACCAAGATGGAGACGCAAGGCGCCGGCACTATCTGGCGCTCGTCACGCACGGCTTCAACGACAAGGACGTGGACAACCTGATCGAGCACTTCCGCGACAAGGAGCGGCGCAAGGAGTTCTTCAAGGAGTACAAGGAACTCGAGATGCTCTACGAGATCATCTCGCCGGATGCCTTCCTGCGGCCGTTCATCGACGACTACACGACCCTTTCCGCGATCTACGCCGTGGTGCGCAAGGCGTACACGAAGAAGGTCTACGTCGACAAGGCGTTCCAGACGGAAGACCAACGAGCTGGTGCAGAAGCACATCGGAACCATGCTCGCTCAGCTATCCGTGGACTATCGTCGCCATCGACAATGCGACGATCGAGCCGATCAAGAAACGACGCGACGGCGACGCGACGAAGGTCATCAATCTCATCAAGAGCATCGAGAAGACGGCGGAAGAGAACAGCGACGATCCGTTCCTGATCGCCATGGCGGAGCGAGCCAGGGCGGTCCAGGAGAGCTTCGAGGACCGGCAGACGGCAACCGCAGAGGCGCTGGCCGAGCTGCTTACGGAAATCGAGAGGAACGAGCAGCGCAAGAAGGAGCAGGCCGCGAAGGGGCTCGATGCCATGACCTACTTCGTCCTGTGCAAGCTCACCGACGACGGCATCCCGAACCCTGAGATCGCCAGCCAGCAAGGTAGCCGCGGCGTTCGCCAAACACCCGAACTGGCGGCGCAGCGAGGCTGAGCTGCGCGAGGTGCGCAAGCAGGTGACTTTCGCGCTCATCGCCGAGGAGGATGACCTCGACAAAGGTGACAGCAACGGTCGAAGCCTTGTTCACTCTTCTCCAGAAGAGCTTCCGGCGATGAGTGCCTGGCGCGACAAGGAAGAGTTCAAAGCCCGCGTGCTCGAGTGGGCCGACAAGCTCGACGTGCAGTGTACGTTCGCTGACCGTCCGCCCGATGCGCAACAAATGGGCCTCTTGCTCCACCGCCGGGAACTTGAACTTCAACGCGGAGCTGTTAGCCTTGGACCGCGAAATCGGTGACTACGTCATCGTCCACGAGCTGCTGCACTTCTTCGTACCGAACCACGGCAAGCTGTGGAAAAGCCTGATGCACGCCCATCTGGGGGACTTTAAAGGGCTCGAAGACAAGCTGAAACAATCGGCGGGACCTGGCGCAAGTAGCGTACCCGTTGCCCGCTAGAAGCAGAAGAGAACGCGATCAACGGGAACCCAAATCGCATTGCTCACGGAGATTCTTGATAAGATAAGTCATTACGCAGGAGCATTAGGAGGGATTAGTCTTGGATTGTAGGACCGGAGGCGGATGGTGACTCGCGAGCGGCATGGCATGAAAGGTAGAGGCGCAAAGACAAACACGCCTATTCGGTTCTTCACGGAGACCCGCGAAGCTGTCGATGACGGATGGACGGGCGACGATGCGGTCCCTCCGCCATTGCAGACCATCGTGACCGAAGAGCAGGCCCGCTCGATCATCTCATATAACCAATCTCCGGACCTACCGTTCGAGCGTTCGATCAATCCTTATCGCGGCTGCGAACATGGCTGCATCTACTGTTACGCGCGGCCGACGCATGCTTATCTCGATCTCTCGCCGGGGCTCGACTTCGAGAGCCGCTTGTTCGCAAAACCGAATGCCGCGGCGCTGTTGAGAAAGGAAATTGCCAAGCCCGGCTATGTGTGCCGCCAGATCGCGCTTGGCACCAACACCGATCCCTATCAGCCGATCGAACGCAGCTTCGGGATCACCCGGCAGATCATCGAGGTTTTGTGGGACTGCCGCCATCCCCTGAGCATCGTGACCAAGTCGTCGTTGGTCGAGCGCGATCTCGACCTGCTCGCCCCGATGGCGCGCGAGAACCTGGTCGAGGCGTACGTTTCGATCACGACCTTGGATCGGGCCTTGGCGCGCCGCATGGAACCGCGCGCTACCGCACCGCAACGGCGCCTGGATACCGTCAAGCGCTTGAGCGCCGCCGGGATCCCGGCAGGGGTGCTGTTTGCCCCGGTGATCCCGGCGCTGAACGATGCGGAAATGGAATCGATACTCGAAGCGGCCTCGAACGCCGGTGCGCGCTATGCCGGTTACGTCTTATTGCGTTTGCCGCATGAGGTTAAGCAGTTGTTCGAGGAGTGGCTGCAGGTCCACGAACCGCTGAAGGCCGCGCGTATCATGAACCGCGTACGCGATATGCGCGGCGGTCAGGATAACGATCCCCATTTCGGCACGCGCATGCGAGGCACCGGGATTTTCGCTGAAGTCATTCGCAACCGTTTCGACCTCGCCTGCAAGCGCCACAGGCTCACGCGTTCGGCGCGCGCATTGGACACCTCGAAATTCAAACCCCCGGGCGTGCCCGGCCGGCAACTCGCCCTGTTTTGATTCATCGCCAGCTCATACGCCTGCGCAGAAGCTCCTCGACAGTTGAACAGAGGGTATTAACATCCAGGATAACGCCGAATATGCTACGAAAGATCGGGCAAAGCAGAATCAAGACCTTCTTCTCAGCCATCGTGCGCATTGCAAACACGGCTGCGTTGATCTCGATGAGCAGAAGGATCAGGTACCAGGGAACGAGCGTTCCGACTTCGCCGACAATGATCAGCAAGCCAGCAAACATCACGATACCGTAAATATTCACGAGAGGCCATAGGATATTCTCGATGATAAATATGCCGAGCCATAGCGGGAATGCTCGGGGAGGATGCGGTAACACGTGCCAGCGCTTCCAGTTCTTCCGGAGTGCCTGGATGTTGCCACGAGTCCAGCGGTAGCGCTGGCTTAGGAGCGGTACGAGAAAGGCCGGAGAGGTGGTGAAGGAGAGCGCCGCCGGTTCGAAGATGACGCGCTTCCCAAGGAGGAGCGTGTTCAGCGTGACGTCACAATCTTCGGCATAGGTGTCGTGTTCCCAGGGGCCCGTTACGTATCTCGAACTCTGTCTACCGCCCGGCGCCTCATTGCCCCACTTTCTCCAAATCTCGCTCAGGACGGTCCGGTGGAACATGGCGACTGGACCCGGTGCTATCAAAACATGCCCGAAGTTGCTCTGGGCCAGGCGGGGCATACCGTTCATAAGGGCATATTCGAGCGCCTGCAATCGCGTTACTAGCGAACCGCGGTTACGTACCCGCACTTGCCCGGCGACTGCACCGACGTCCGGGTCCTGAAACGCAACGACGAGTTGCCTTACGGCGTTGCGATCGAGCCGCGAATCGGCGTCTACGCACATCACCAACGTTCCATTCGATTCCCTAAACCCGAGGTTAAGCGCCGAACTCTTGCCGCCGTTCGGTTTGCGCAGAACCCTGACATGCACCCCGCCATGCTGCCCAACGTAGCGAGATGCCACGGCGAACGTGTCGTCTGTCGAACCGTCGTCCACCACGATGACCTCGAGGTAAGGATACTTTACGCAAAGGATCGACTCGATGGTGCTCGCGATGCGCTCGGCTTCGTTGAATGCGGGCAACAAGATGGATACCAGTTGCCAGTCTCTCGGCTGCTCACGCGGGCGAACCGTATGCGACCATCCAAAGTACGCACAAACCATGATTACGAGGTAGCGCGTTGCTGCTACCCAACAAAAGATCAGGAAGGAGGTCGCGAAGGTCACCGCGAAGGCGAACGCAAAGCCGGAAAGTCCAGCAATCGCCGACTGCAGCTTGCCGAAGTAGTAGAGCTGCGCGACCCCTAATACGATGGTTGCCACGAAACCGACAGCCACATTACCGGCGGCGGAACTCTGAGCGGCGCCAGCTTCTACGGTTCTTACACTGACGAGACGCATCGGTGCCCTGCTACTGCATAGCAACCGCCTCAGTGACGAGACGGCTCATGGGCAGCGGTTTGCAACTTTACAACTTTCTCTTCGGGTGGAGCACGCCGCTCTTCCGGCAAGCTAGCCACAGCTATGGGTTGGCGCAGCTTCCGCAGCACCGTGCCGCCACCCCCGACCACTGACTCTTGGAACTCATCGGGATCGCCACCCCAGTCTATTTGCAGAAAGCTCGGACGCGCTGGTTGTGCATCACTCGACGACGGGCGGGCTGCGCGCCGCGCGGCCCTACGCCAACGGACTTCGCCGAACAGGAGTCCTAGCATGCCCACGCCAACAAGCTCCCAGCCCCAGGACACTCCCGCCGCAGCAATGGGGTTAAGCCCGCGAATAATAACGTGCACGGGAACCGAGTCGCCCGCGGCGAGCTCGCGAAGGGCACGACCGGGAGGATCGCAGGCGATCAACAACTCGGCGCTCCCGTTGCCAAGCAGCGTCTTTTGCGCCAAGCGGCCCGTGAACGTCGAACTCGAGGTCTCCTCAATGAGTGCCTGCATTTCAATCTCGATGCGATCCCCCGGTTCTAACGCGGCCTGATCAGCGGGTACACCGATCTTTACCGAAACCTTGCCTGGCTCATATAGAACAAGAAGGGGACGCGACCCTAAGCGTACCGCCTCAGGGGATGATTCGCGGAAACCGACGATACCTGTCCAGGGTGCTCGCACATCCAGCCTGCCCTCACGTGCCGTGAGGAGTACGTCGAGCTCGTCGATCTGCAGTTGAATCTGCCGAATTCGATTCTTCCTCTGAAGTTCGGCGCGCTGTTTGTCTTGCTCTATCCGGCGCTCGGCACTCGCAACGCGTTCGCTCGCGTCGGAGATCTCACGGTCTATATCAGCCAGCTCGCCAGCCCGCAACTCTAGTTGCGCGTCGTTAGTCTCATGAACCTTGGACGTAAGTACCTGCAACCGCTCCTGTTCGCGATCGAGCAACTCGATGCGTTGCTGTAACGCGGTCTGGCGACTACGGAGTAACTCGACGCGTTTGCGGCGATCCTTAACTGCGTCGCCAGCCAATAAGTCCTGCCCTTCGGGGCCGTACTCCCTAGTCATTTCCTGAAGCTCCTGTGTCGCAGCGGCGATGTCAGCTTCGGTTTGTCCCAGCTCATGCCTGGCGGACTGCAAGTCCCTACTGATCTCGTGGAGTTGGTTTTGGTCCTGCATTTGCTGACGCGGCGAACTGCGAAGGAACGTTTCCCGCGAGTCGATCAGCCTCTGCTTGCGGTTCTCAAGCTCACGCAGGTGATCCGTTGCGGCCGCCTGCTCGCCCACAAGCAAGGGGTCGACCCGAAGTATCTCGAGTCGGGCGAACTCGAGGTCCTGGCGGAGGAGAGCACGACGATTTGTGGCTGCGGCGATCTCATCCGGTCCCGCGTCTCGGAGTAGCTGAAGGATGACGTCGCCCTGCTTGACGGTCTGGCTCGTATTAGGATAGTTGGCACGGAACCCGGGCCGGTTGTTGACGGTAAACAGACCGTCACCGGAAAGCCAGCCCTTACCATCAACGAGCTTAGGGCCAGACACGGAATGCACCAACAGGAGAACAAGCATGATCGGTCCGCTCACACCGACCGCTTGGCGCAATCGGAAGGCGATAGGGTGGGGCGGTCGGACGTCTACCCGGCGGTGACGCCCGACAAGGACGTACAATGCATTACTAACGGCAAAGACTAGCAGCCCCGAGATGCCGCCAAGAAGCACAACGAGCCACGGATTGAGCGCCGGCTGTATCTTCCAGAATGTGGCAAGGTCATCCATGGAGAGGCAGGATTGATGACTATAAAATTCATACTATCACGACGTTATAGGTGACACCAGCCACGTCATTTCTTGCATGGCATCCTACGCTGGATTCTGAAACCTATTGCCCGTAGGTTGACAGCTACTCACTCGCCCCGTACCTTTCCCCGGGGCTTTCCCCGTCGAGGGTATGCACAAACGTAGCTGTGCAGGGGACAACCGCAGGATGGGCACGAATTAACGGATCGGTTGAGGTTTCGTTGCTATGGCTGGTTGCAAGACTCATTGTGTCACGTGGCTCTGTTTTGTCTGCTGTTGGACCTTGCTTACCGATCGGGCCCTAGGCCAAGAAGCCGCGACGGTGAGCAGGGTTCCCGCGCCTGGTCCGAGGCCTTCGCTAGCGCCGATCACCGCGCCGCCGTGGCCGCAACACGCGTTAGCGCCCTACATCGACGCAACCAGTTGGCCGCTGTTCGACTTCGTCTCAGCGGCAAAGAACCAAGGCGTGCGCAATTTTCGTCTTGGATTTGTGGTCGCAAGCTCGCCGACGCAAGCGACCCCGAGTTGGGGCGGTTACTATGACGTGGCTTCGGGTTATCGGCTGCAAGAGATCAACGCCTTGCGGAGACTCGGCGGCGACGTTGCGGTTTCTTTTGGGGGGAGCAACGGCACTGAGCTGGCTGGTGCTGCCACGTCGGTCAAACAGCTACAGGCGGTCTATCAATCTGTCATCGATGCCTATGGTGCGCGTGTTTGCGACTTTGATATCGAAGGGGTGTGGATCGGCGATCCTGCCTCGATCGCGAGACGCTCACAGGCCATCGCCGCTATGCAAGCGGCGATGGCTACAAAGGGACGCCCCCTGGAGGTCTGGTACACCCTGCCGACCACGCCGAGTGGTCTGACCCCGGACGGCATCAACGTCGTGCAATCGGCGATCTCCTACGGCGTGTCCTTACGCGGTGTCAACATTATGGCGATGGACTACGGTGATGCGGTAGCCCCCGCTCCGCAGGGCCGGATGGGCACCTACGCGGTCGATGCGGCAAACGGTCTGTTCCGTCAGTTGCAATCACTGTACTCCCGGAACGGCAAGCCGAAACTCCCGAACGAGATCTGGCGGATGATCGGCGTCACTCCGATGATCGGCATAAATGATGTCCCGACAGAAATATTCCGGCAGAGCGACGCGCAGAAGCTCCTAGCATTTGCTAAGAAAAAGAAGTTGGGCCTGCTCTCCTTTTGGTCGCTTAACCGCGACCACGCGTGTGAGGTAAACCGGTCGTCGGCGAACCCGACATGCAGCGGCATTCCCCAGACTCCGCATGAGTTCACCCAGATCCTTCGACCGTTTGTTAGAGATGGAAGTGTTCGATGAATAAGTTAACACGAAAGCGTTTTGTGACAACGCGGTGAAGCTGGCTGTGGAGGATAGGTTAAAAGTACCGGAGGCGGCCCGACGGGTATCGATGTCATAGGACGCTGGCGAACTGGGTGCATCGGGTTCGGAGCGGGAAGTGTCGCTTCCGGTATGCGGTCATCGTCGCGCGCGTGACTGCGGGCTGGGTCCTAACCAGGCGCTGATCTTGGCGAAATCGACTGCCGCTAAGGTGCTGGAGGCGCGTTTGAGGCGCAAGGTATTTAATAGATAATCATAGCGCGCGCGGGAATAGTCCCGGCGCGCCCGAAACAATTCGCGTTGTGCAGCAACGACATCCACCGTGGTCCGGGTGCCGACCTCGAAGCCCACTTGGGTCGCCTCCACGTTGGTTTCATTGGAAACCACCGCTTGTTTAAGCGCATTGACGCGGCTGATTCCGGCCACGACCCCCAGGTAGGCGTCACGGGCCTGCCGTTGTACGGCGCGTTTTTGCCGCTCGATTTCTTCCAGCGCCTGCGTATAGCGGTGTTCGGCTTCGTGCGTGCGCGAGACGACGGCTCCCCCTTCGAAGATCGGTACATTTAGCTCGACCCCGATCGCGCTCGACTCGGTATCGACATCCCCGAAGCGGCCGCCGCTCACCACGGTTCCATGATGTCCCACGATGTCTAGGGTCGGCAAATGTCCAGCCTGTTGGCGCCGGATCTCCTCATGCGCGGTCTGAGAGGCGAATTTCGCTGCGCTGATGCGCAGGTTTTGCGACAGCGACTTCGAGGTCCATTGCTCGATGTCGGCGGGATCGGGAAGGATCAGCGGGATCTCCTTGGTTAAGACATCGAGTTTCTGGTGGTAGGCGCCGGTAATTTCCCGCAAGGCGTCGCGGGCGTTGTCGAGCTGATTTCGTGCCAGTATTTCCTGCGCCACGGCCAGATCGTATCCGGCTTGGGCTTCCCGGACGTCGGTGATCGCGATTATCCCGACCTCGAAACGGAGGTTTGTCTGGTCCAATTGCCGTCGGAGGGCATTCTTTGCCGCACGGCTGAATACGATCTCGTCTTGGGCGGCAAGCACATCAAAATAGCGCTCGCTCACCCGAACCCCAAGATCCTGGCGGGCTGCATCGACCTCGGCCGCGGCTTGCTGAATGCGGGTATCGGCCTGACGCAATTGCACCCAGCGATCATACCGAAACACGGGTTGGGTGAGCCTGAGTTCGTACAGCTCGCCCGTGAACTGGAATTTCCCGGTGGCAAAATCCTCCGAGCCCGACTCGGGCGTGACATCTTGGAAGTTCCGTCCGACCTCGCCCCTGAAGCGGAGCGAGGGCAGCAACCGGGCGCGCGCTTGCGGGTATTGCTCCAGCGTGGCTTGGTAGGAGGCTATAATTCCCAGCAATTCGGGATCTTTGGTTTCGGCGAGCTGGTACAGATCGACGAGATTATCGGCGGGCGCCAGCGGGCTTATGATGAGAGAAAAACCAGCCAGCACGAACGTAAGCCATCTACTACTCACGGCCTTATTATTTCTTTCTAATGCAATTTGTCAATGTCGTGGGCCGGCGATGCTTGCTTGCGCTGTGCATGTCAGTCTCGTAGTTTCCTGAGCGTGAGGCCTATGAGCTTGCCGGGCGCATCGCGCTCACTTTCGAGAGGTGTTCGTGGAACCGCGCCCGGCGACGACCCTGGGCCGGATCCAGGCGGATCTCCTCGATCTCATCGACCGCGGTGCGCCGGGCGCGGCCGAGGCCGTCCCGCTCCCCGATCTCGAGTCGCTCCAGATCCATGCTTGTCCCGGACCGCAGCGCGAGGTCGAGGTGCTGCACGATCAGTTACTCTATCTATTTACAGCCTTGCCGGACCTGCGGCCCTCCGAGGTGCGCATCATGACTCCCGACATCGAGCGCTATGCGCCCCATATCGAGGCGATTTTCGATAACACTTGGAAGGCGGCAGGATGGCCGAAATGCATCACGAGCATAGCGACACACTTGCAGATGAGATTCCGCAACATCGTCGCATCGGCGTCGCCATGGTGTTCGGCGCTGCGGGTATTGTCGACGCGATGAACGCTGGCGCAAGTATTACCTGCACCACCTCCTAATTATTTAGGACTCGCCAACGAGAGGCCTGCCAGGAAACCGGCAGGCCTTTTTTCTTTCAAAAAAAACTAAAAATTGGCGCCTAATTCCAGCCCGCCATAAGGCGAGGCGTCAACGCCCCGCGTTTTGCTCATGCCGACGTTAAACCCTAGGCTGATCTGCTTGCCAATTTGAATGCCGACTAACGCGATACCCGCTGCATAGCCTTCGTAACTATCGTCGCCCTGCAACACGCCTTCCGGCCCGATATACATATCGCCGCTGATGCGGTACAGCGCGCGCAGGCGCGTCCAGTAAGCGTTAGTGCTGAATGCCTCGTAACTGACGATGGCGTTCGCCTTGACGTCTTGCAACAGATGGTGCTCCCCCTGTAACTGCAGCCGGGCGCTGACAACTCCGCCTTCCGCAGCGTTACTGGGATCATTGGGTGAAAGATCGGTATGACGGTAAGACGGGCCGACATACGCTCCCCACCAGCCATCAGCATCACCCTTCTGGTAGCCGACGGAAAGACTGGTGCCCCCCGCCAGGGCATCAATGGTAGCGGTCCCTGACTTGTAGCGGTAGGTAAGCACCTCTGCGAATACCCGGCCGACCCAGCCGTTGTCGAGACTGTTGCCGGGCAAAGGCGTAATAACCCCCGCCAGGCCATAGCTGCTGTTCTGGCCGCCGACCTGCCCGCCGGCGATGAACAGGTTATCCCCGGCGAAAGCCGTCGGGGTCAGACTTGAAACAAGCGCCGCGCATAAGCCCGCTGCCTGAATCCTGGCCATCATGCAGGAATGCTTTCTAGCTGATAAAGATAAACATTGGCCGTGGTTCTGGCCACCTGCTGGTTCTGGTTGGCAACTCTGGCAATCATTGTCTTCCAGCCGTCGGGCGTCAGCACTGAAGTTTCGAGCGCATGGTTTTCCGGCAGGGGAGCGAAGACCATCACGGCACCGCGCTTGGTGCGGAAATCCACCGAAATGATGCCGGCGCTGGGCACGCTGGCCCCTGGATTGAGCACTATCGAGGACAGCTGGCCCGACGTGCCGCATTGCCATGACGGGAAAGGCATGGGCTGAGCGTGGCGTATTCCAAGCAACCGTTCGAGCGGAGTTTTGCTTTTCTCCGTCAAATTATGCACCTGCCATTCAAAGTCCGAACCGTAGAGGAATTGTTCCATGCGCCGGCGGGCCGCCGTGTCGCTCCACAAGAATTCGCAGCCCAGAGCGCATGCCGACAGCGAGTCGCGGCCGTCATGCGGTGAGCGGATGATAGCATGAAAGGGCAGCGGGCCATCCGGCAGATAGAGTACGCCGGAAAGCATTGAACCTACTTTGACCTGCCATTCGCGCGGGGCCAATATCAAAGCGCCGGTGGAGGAAACGTCGTTCACCGCGGCGAAGCTGTCTTTCCCGAGCGGGTTACGCAGCCTTGCCACCAGCGGAATACTGAAGCGGTAATGATGGCGAGAGTAGAGGCCGCGGCGCAGTGAAAATGCCAGTACCATCGCCGCCAGTGTCAGATTGATCAGCGCCCAGGTCAGGTTGGCCGACAGTGAAAAAAGCGTCAGCTGCCCGGCATTGAGATGGAAGTTCACGCCCAGCGGCATAGCCACGGCGTTGAGGATGAAGACACCGTATTGCGGCAGCAAATACCAGCGGTGATTGCGGGTGGCTGCCATTTTCTTGTTGGTGACGCGGAAGCGAAGATTGCCTTTGAACAACCCCAGCGTGGCGAAACAGAAGGCGGCGAAGCGCGCCATGTTGTACTGCTCGACAAAGAGCGGCTCGCTGTAACCGCGCCCCGATTCTTCCAAGCACCACATCGTCATCACGAAATAAGGGACGAAATGGACGAGGAACTCGCCAGCGCTACTGATGACCATCGGCATCACGCCGGTGAGCAACACGATGCCGGGCGTCAGGTAGTAAATGCATTTCTGCCAGCCGTCGAAATAAGTGATCATCGAGGCGAGGTAGTTGAGCTTCTGGGCAGTCGTCAGATCACGGTTTAAGAGTATGCCTTCCTGCCGCCAGACCTGCATGGCGCCCTGGCCCCAGCGGATGCGCTGGCGCAGGAACGGCTCGATTTGCGCGGCGGCGATGCCGAAGGCCAGCGATTCGGCGTGGTAGACCGAGCCGAAGCCCTTCTTGTGCAGGCGGATGGAGGTGTGGATATCTTCGGTTATCGTGCCGGTGGCGAAGCCGCCGATAGCTTCCAGCGCAGATCTACGGATGACAGCACAGCTGCCGCAGAAAAAAGCGGCGTTCCAGTAATCCTTGCCGCGCTGAATAATGCGGAAGAATAGCGACTGCTCCGACCATACGCGCCCTTTGGCGCGGGCGACGCGGTGCTGATAAGAATCGAGGTTGTAAAAATCCTGTGGCGTCTGCACGAAGGCGACATCCTTGTCCTCGAAATAACCGAGCGTGTGGGTAAGAAACGTGTTCTTCGGCGCGTGGTCGGCATCGAAGAGGGCGATGAACTCGCCGTTGGAATGCGCAAGGGCTTGGTTGAGGTTACCTGCTTTGGAGTGCTCGTTGGTGCGGCGCGCCAGGTAGCGGCAGCCGAGCTCTGCCGCCAGTTGTAAGATTTCCGGCCGGTTGCCGTCATCGAGGATGTAGGTTTCGTGTGGATACTCCATGTCGATGGCTTTGATGGCCGTGCGGCGCACGATATCCACCGGCTCGTTGATGGTAGGAATGAACACGTCCACCGTATGCCCGGGTTTGGGCAGCGGCGCTTGGCGGACAGTCAGCCGCGACACCATGAAAAGATGCAGCAGCAGGGTGAAGACGCTAAAGCCTTCGGCCGCATAGAGCAGCCACGAAAACACCGGCGCCTGCGGATTAAAGGTAGTCAGCCGCCAGACCATGTACCAGCCTACGGCGGCAAGCGTTACCGCCACGACGATAGTGCGCGGCCAGCCGAGCGGCTCGTAGGCTTGTTGTTTCTTCTGCATGGAGGTTTCGGCTTCCGCAACGTCGCGATGGTTCTCGCGCGCGGCGTCCACCTCGATGCGCCAATTGTCTAAGTCGCGACGAAGGTGCTGCACCTCTTTCTCTAACTTCGTCAGTTCCGCGACGGCGCGGTCGCAGTCGTCAAGCGCCGCGACCTGCGCCGCGGCTTCGCGTTGTCCACCCGTGGCGGCTTCGATTGCCAACCGCCGCCGCTCGGCAGTCTCGGCAAGGCGCGCCAGCGCCGCTTGACACTTGACGTGGACCGTTTCGAATCGCACCTCCGCGTCAATGAGGCTTTCTCTGAGCGTTGCGATGCGGACATTCGAATTCAATGATGCCGCGTTGCCTTCCGCGGTTCTGTTGCAGGCATTCGCTAACGGGTTGCGCGCCGCCGTCATCCACTCGCCCGCCGCTGGCGCGAGCTTTTGGCTGCGCTCCTGCTTGTCATTCAACGCTTGGCCGATCGCCGCGCGCCATCGTTCGGCTGTCTGCCGAGGCCCCATCTCGTCTGTCGTCTGTTTGATCAGCAGCCGCAGCGCGGGGGGCTTCAGGCTCAGCGAGCCGGGGCGATCGCCACGCCGCGGCAGCACCCCGCTGCCAGCGTCGTGAACGCGGAATTCGGCGCCTGCCACCGGGATGTCGAATGAGATTTCCGCGAGCGCCTCGCTCACGTTGCGCACGCGGACCGTGCGTCCCGCGCTCGCGAGCTTTTGGCCCAGCATCTCCCAGTGCTCCTGCGTCCAACTCTTCGTCATCGACGAGAGGTGCCGCCGCTCTCCGTCAATCGTGTCACGCAGAAACTGGCTCAGCGAGTCCGGGACGTAGATCGGGAATACTGCGGCAAGAGCGCGAGCCACCAGCGGACGAAGAGGCGCAGGGATCTGCTCGAGCGCGCTCATGTCACTCGCCTGCAAAGGGAATAGTCAATTCAGGGAGCCGAGAGGCTTCCCCATCATGGGGCTGCATTCGGCACATCGTGTGGCGAGAATAGAGAATAAGAATTAGAAGGCCTTTTTTATCTTTTTTATCAAGAGGGAAGATACGACTGAGCCTGTCAGGTGTCAAACACGCGCAATCTCGGTCTGGAATCGGGGAATTATCGGGCTATTCGGCGGGCTCGAAACGCCAGGTTTCGGAGCGGTTTGGCGTCTTGGGTGCCCTAGAGCCAAGAGAAGAGCTGTCGGCTCAGAGAGCTGGACCGGGTGAGGTCTTCGTTTAGGAGCAGGCCGTACGGAAGAGAGCGAAAGCCAGGGCCAGGAATTGGTCCTGCTGGGCGCCCTGAGGATGGCACAGGTGCTCGGGGCGGTGCCCGAGCGGACAAGCCGAATCGATATCCAACACCCGCATCACAGGATCGACTCAGCCTCTTTGATTCGGCGCTCGGTCCCGTGAGCCTCGCGTGCGAGCTGGCCCGCGATCCACGTGTCGTTGCGGTGTCCCTGGCTCTCGATGAACCTACACGCCCACTTGATTTTATCGAGCGCCTCCAGATCCGCGAAGCACTCTCCGGCGATCCTGTTCACGGCCGCACGCCGGACAAAGAGGGTGTGGGCACTATTGGTAGCGATCTGAAGCAGTATCACAAGGCTACGAGATGCGTTTATCTCCGTGGTCAGACGTCGCTCACGAAGTTGACTCATCGTATAGGAGCCTGCAAGCAATAGGGGAATGAGGATTCCCCCCACCTGGGCGAGACCCCAGCCCTTTGCCACGAGTCGCGCCTCTGCCTTTGCGGCGATGTCATCTGCCTGCGTCGACGCCGATTGCACGACGTTGTCGAGCTGATTCTTCAGCATATCGAGGCCAGCGCGCGCCCTTTGCTGCTCCTGCGCCAAGGGCTCACTGCGGGCCTGAAGCATCCTAATTTGTTCCTCTAGCGACCCAGGATCAACTTCAGGATATAAGGCGGCCTCCTTGACGAGTTGCGCGTGGTCTTCAATCATAGCCATCATGCTATTAGCGAACTTGTTGCTTGCTAGGTCGATCTCCTCGATGACGGCATGGGCTGTGCCAAAGAGCTTGTCGACACGGTGCCGGTCACCGACCACCCTTTCCTTGAGCGTCCTCGCTGTCGTTATGACGTCCCACAGCCCCAATGCACCCGCGTCGTCGGAATCGTCGGCTTTAGCGAGGGCTCCGAGCGACTCGGCGGACTGTCGGCGCAGGCTCTCGAGCCCTTGCGCACAGGGGCTCGTAGGCCCTTCCAGTAGCCCGTTTGAGGAGGGACTCGATCGCGCCGAGTGCGGCCTTCGCGCGTTCCCGATACAGCTCGAAGTCATCCTGAAGGGCTTGGAGCCGTGCCAGCTCCGTCCGCGTCAGGTACCGATAGCGCGCGGCAGCCAACACGAGCTCGTCAAGGACCGCGTCCCCCGCCTCGAGCTCACGCTCCCGAGCGAGAAGGTTCCGCGTTGCCGCGGCTAACTCCTCCCCTACCGCCACAAGGAAAGCTCTGTCATCACCCGCGCTCTGCATCGTCTTGAGCGACCTCGCCACTGCCGTAAAATTCCTTGCTTCCTCCGCGAGCCGCGTCCGAGCTGCTTGGGTCGCTCGGACACGATCCAAAAGCGCTTCGCCTCTTTGCCGGATCTCTTCAAGCTCGTCAAGAAACTTCTTGTCGTCGAGCGTCTTTGCTTTGTACTCGTCGCGCGCCCGGTCAGCAGAATCCATGTCCATCTCACCGAGCACCGTTAGCAGCTCGCCCTCACGTTGGATGAACTGCTTTAGGTCGCTGCGGAAGGTGGCGAGCTGGTCTTCTAGGTCAGCACGCAGTTGCTCGTAGGTGTATCCCTGCTCACTGACCGTGGGCTGCGGTAGGGGCGGGTAGAAACTGGGCAGGGGCGCTATCGGATCGGGCGCCGACCAACCGACGACTGCGGGCGGGGTTGTGACCCGGTCTCTTGCCTCGCGCCCAACGAAGGGGAGCACGCCGAAGATGCCGAGTGCTGCTACAATCGATACGACTGCGTTAAGGGCACGGAGGTGCCGATAGCGGTCATAACGTTGAGTGGGCACCGCGAGCACCTGCCCTCGACGTTCAGTGGGCGCCGCGAAGCTCTGCCCTTCCCCGGTAGTTCCTATAGATAGACGACGGAGCGGGTTCGATACGAGCCGCCATACTATTCCCCCGAGGGCACGCAGCGATCGCCAGAGGCGCGAAGCGAGGTACCAGGGAGTGGTCCAGAACGAGAAAAGCGGCGTGATCGGATTGCCAAACGAGTTGTAGATAGACAAGCCGATGTAGAGGGTGACGGTGACGGCTTGCAGGAAAACCGGAAAGCTCAGTTGAGCGCCAGCGGTATAGATGGGCTCAGCGATAAACACCCAGAACGCAGCGAGGACAGTAATGACGGTCGCGCCGCTCAGGATCGCGTTCAGCAACCAGGCTGTTCCGTACACGAGCATGTACACTGATGGCCACCGGCCCAGCGTCGCGGGAGGCGTCCAATAGCGCCAGGGAAGCAACTCTTGACGGAAACCGAGCCGGAGATAGTAGTCAACAAGATACAGCCAATAGATCCCGAGTCGGCCACCCGCTGAGACGAACGCACACAGGGCGAGCGCGTACTCGTGCCGCAATGCCGGCACACGATCGCGCAGCATTATGGCGACGGACCGAAGATCGTCTCGGGTTACGTGCGAAGGTCGCCGAAGGTGTTCGCAGTACGCTTCGCACACCTTGAACTGGGCTACGAGCTCGCCCATCCTGAGGGAGGCCGTGAGGCGTGCCCGGAGCGTCTCGAGGGCGGTCTGGAGACTTTGCGCGGCGTTCAAAGATTCGGGGGTGATTCTGGGATGTACGCCGAGCACCGGGCGCAGCGGACAAGGTGCTCGACATCGTCTTCATCTTTCCGCCTGAGGAGCCACAGGAGATCGGCGCCTGGATCTTGCGCGATTGCAAAGTAAATGCTAAGCGCCTGATCCCACCAGAAATTGACCGCGCCGGTTTCCGTGAATTCTTCCGCGAATTTTGGCAAGCCGACCGCTGCTATAAAGGAGGCCGCGAAGTAGTCTTGGAGCCGCTGGTTCTTGAACTGGCCGATAGCATCGCCCGCGGGCTCGACGATTCTGCTCTCGCCGAGGAGTTGCATTACCGCACCGTAAACCGCGACGCTCAGCAAGCGACCCGCCGATTCTTCGGGTTTGTCCAGTACCCATCGCGCCACTAGACCGATCTCGTCGACACTGGAGAGACGAAGTAGGATGGGCAGCTGCAGCGCGAGGTTGCTTGCCGAGCGGTCGCCTTGCAACGTCCTGAACACTGTGTCCTGGATCGTGCGGCCCAGCAGGTTCCGCAGCGCGCTATACGCCCTCTGTTCGGAACGGTCGAGCGCTGCCGCTGCCTCCTCCTGGAGCCTCGGATGAAGCGCCAGCAGACCGTTGTAACACCGCTCAATTAGGTTTACATCCGCCAAACGTAGCGCGCTCTGCGCTGCCCGATCGAGGCCCACGCGAGTAGCCGCCACTGCACCCCCGATTACCAGGACGAGATCCACGACCGTCTTGATCTCCTCGTCAAAAACGAGCTGGTGCCGTTTCAGTTCTCGTTCGAGCTCGGTGAGGTACAGTGGGCGGAAGTCCAGGGCGAGCGCTATGCCCTTGCCCGGAGCATTCGCCTGTTCGGCGTAGTACAACACGAGCAGGTATAGAAAATAGGGGTTACCCAGGTAGACTCCCATGCGGTGCTTGCTCGCCTGCGACCTGAGGCCGGTCAGCATCCGCTCGAGCCGGATCCTGTTCGCGCCCTGGAGCTTGCGCGACTTGAGCTTACGCGACAGGAAGTCGTCGACGCGGCGCAGGCTCAGTGGCTCGATCTCGGCGATGTTTGCCCCCAGTGTGGAGCGGTAGCCACGGATTTCATCGACGCGACACGATACGATGAACTTGTGCTCTCTAGTGATATCCGCCTGAATAGATCCCTTGATCACCGTGAAGAGCTGCTTATAGCGGTGCTTATCCCGAAACTCATCCAGACCGTCAAGGATGAATGCGAACTGAATTGAGCGCGCGCGCTCACCCATGAGCCGGTGGAAGTCGCGTTGGATCCGGTTGTTGGCCTTCCCAAGCGGGCAGTGAGAGGCGATGGTAGCCATGCGTTCTACTGTTGACTCCTTGGTCATCCGCTCGATTTCGTCGAGGGCAGACGGCTCCATCTCACGAATGTACATAAAGACCGGCACGAGTGGACTGCGGCCCTCGAGATAGAGTTTCTTCAGGCGGAAGAACGTGAATATGAGCGATAGGGTCTTTCCGCTCCCTGGCTTTCCCGTAACAAGTACCGGCTCTAGGCCCTCCGTGAGGAGCGCGACCAGGTCCTTGGTGCGCTTCGGGTTGCGCTGCCCGCGGGTGATATACCGATGGCTCAAGTGCTCGGGCGAGAGGCTTGCCGCCAGGGCGACGTACTGTGCACGGTCGATGTCGCTGGTTGCATCCGACCGTGCTCGTTCCTCATGCAGGAAGAACGGATCGCTCTCGATTACAAAGCGCGCGAGCACATCTTCGGTGTCCACGAGATACTTGTAGAGCACGGGCCAATAGGCATCTTCCTCATGGGCAGCGGCCGCGGCGGTGCGCTTGAGCCAACTGCCTACTTTCCGCATGACGATGTACGCCACGAAGAGCGATACGAAACTTACTATCCGGGCGAGAAGGCTAAGGTCCGCAACGGCGAGGAGCGTGGATGCTAACGCCACCGCGATCCAGCGGATCCAATCCCTATCGGTGATGAGCAGGAGACGGCGGAACCACCGGCGTAAGGAGAAAGTCGCGCTACGAGTCCACATCACAGTGTGCTCTGAAAAAACCCTGTTGAGCAGGCCGTAAGGACAAAGTTGTTCGAGTGGTGGCTCAGCGTTTGGGTATTAGTCCCGGGCAGGCCGTCTTCTGGATAAACGCCACGCCTAGAGGGCTCGCCGTGCTCTATCCCTCTCCCTTAGAACAAGCATCCTGAGGAGAATAGGACTAAACGCCCTTTTTTGTCGACGAGATAAAGTACAGGTGGACCTGTGGGCTGTCAAACACGCGAGAGCGTGGTCTAGAATCGGGGACATTTCGCAAAGCCTCATCAGTCTTGACTTTATGGGGACCTCTAAAAATTGCCCTTATCACGGCGAATTTTGATTCACTGAGCTTCGTGGTTGTGAGATCATGTGCACGAAGCGGAACCATGAGCGAGCGTGATAAAGATGCAATGGCAACCTGGATTCTTTGATGTCGAGCAACGTGCGGCGAAGTTGACGGAGATGGGAGATCCCTTGGTGGGATTGGGGCAAGCGTTTCGACCCGATCTCAATCGTGTGAATGAGAAGGTGAGGACGAGTAATGCGGGTGCTAAGCCGTTTGATGTCGTTCTTATGTTCAAGGTGCTGGTGCGCACCATGGGATGGAAGCGGGCCAAAGTGAAGATAGGCATTTTGGATCTCGTCTACAACGTGACATGTCTGGTACAACTGCTCAAGCGTGATGTGCGGGCGCTTGCGCGTTCCTTACTAACCTTTCTGTCAATTGCGCTTTTACTGTGCGCATTTGCAATTACAACAGCGGTGAACGCGCAAACGACCAGTACTAGATCTGCTGAAAAGAAATCTGCAACTGCTGTTAAGAATGCTCCTGTAAAGCAAGAGACTTTTATGGAACGCTATTACGCAGTAAAAGCCGCATATCCCGCTTTAACAAGTGTGTACGGCGATTATTCCGCCTCTTCGAACAGCCAGGAAAAATTCATGGAGAGATATAACCAGATCAAAGGTGCGTATCCTAAATTAACAGATGCCTTCGGAAATTACGCTGCGTCAGAATATTCTCTTGCAGATTTTATTAAAAGGTATTACCAGATCAAAGACAGCTACCCTAGATTAAAAGACACTTACGGGGATTATGCGGGATCAAAAAAAACGCTGGAAGATTTTATTAAACGCTATTACCAGATAAAAGATTCTTCTCCGGCTTTATCAGCAGTTTATGCACAATACGCGGCTTCTGATAATGACCTAACAGAATTTTCTGCGCGTTACTATGCGATAAAGGCAAGCAGCAAAGAAATGAAAGACTGTTACGGTGATTACGCCGCTTCAACAAAAAAGCTTTCGGCCAAATAATTTCATTGAGAGAAATTAAAAATGCTGCTATTCACAACCATCAGAAAAAAATGAGCAAAGTAATTTTGGCAGCTTGATGCCTAACGCGGCCCACTCGATGATGTGGTGAATGGTTTCCATCAGGTCCTTTCGCCTTCACGTTCAAACCGCTCCAATTCTCGGCCAGAATCGGCACACTGAGGTTGCACGCCTGGACGCCCTGGACGACGCAGAGCTTCAGAACCTCCATGATTTCTATCATCGTCGCGCCGGCTTTCCGCGCCCCCTTGATATGGCGGCGGGTGCCCGGCGCATACATGTGCGCGGTACATTCGTGTCGGTTCGCTCGACGAACCGAAACTGAGGATCTTGAAAGGCATCGAGGAGATGAACATGGCCCCCGTTGTCATGCGCTGGAAAGCATTCGATTTGAGTATCGCATAACTGTTCACATACTCGTGAAACGAGCTATTGAGTAACTCGCCGGTTCTTCATTGTCTCGAACTTTTTTTCAAGGGCGAGCGAGCATACGGCAATACGATTAAGTCCCTATGAATCTTTATAGCCGGCATGCTGCACTTTGTTCAGAGTAATTGCTTGGAAGCCCTCGCAACGGAGCTTGCGGAGGTTCTCCGCACGCCGTTACCGGAGGTTTTGATGCCCGACACGATTGTGGTTCAGCATCCCGGTATTGCGCAGTGGTTGTCGTTGCGGCTCGCCTCGACGCTCGGGATTTCCGCCAACTTCCGTTTCCCGCTTCCCGCGCAGTTTATCTGGGAGGTCTTTCGCGCCGTGTTGCCGGCCGTACCGAACGCGCCTCATCCGTTCGAGAGCGACGTGCTCACCTGGCGTCTGCTCGCGCTCCTGCAAGACCTCGAGCCGGCGGACCATTGGGCGGAGCTCCGCCGTTACATCGATCACCAGGGCGAGCGTGGGGCCTATGAGCTTGCCGAGCGCATCGCGCTCACCTTCGAGCGCTATCTGGTGTACCGGCCGCAGTGGATCCGGGCCTGGGAGGGGGGAGAAGACCGGCACTGGCAAGCACAACTCTGGCGCCGCCTGGCGCCCGTGGGCGCGCGACATTGGCTGCATATTCGGGACGAATTCATGGCCTCGCCGCTGGACCCGTCGGTCTTGGCCCCACGCGTGTGCTTGTTCGCGTTGCGGACGCTCTCCCCGGCGTATTTCGAGGTCATGGCGCGGCTCGCGGCCACGATTGATGTCCACTTTTTTTACCTCAATCCCTGTCGGCAATATTTTGGAGATGTCGTATCCTCCCTGAAAAGCGGCGCAGGCGAGCTTGACGCGGGCAACCCCTTGATCGCGTCGCTGGCACGCCAAGGCCGGGATGTGATCGATACGGTGCTCGCCTACGACCCGATCGAGCATGAGGTGTTCGTGGAACCGCGCCCGGCGACGACCCTGGGCCGGATCCAGGCGGATCTCCTCGATCTCATCGACCGCGGTGCGCCGGGCGCGGCCGAGGCCGTCCCGCTCCCCGATCTCGATTCGCTCCAGATCCATGCTTGTCCCGGACCGCAGCGCGAGGTCGAGGTGCTGCACGATCAGTTACTCCATCTATTTACAGCCTTGCCGGACCTGCGGCCCTCCGAGGTGCGCATCATGACTCCCGACATCGAGCGCTATGCGCCCCATATCGAGGCGATTTTCGACATGGCCGGAACGCGCATCCCCTATGGCATCGCCGGTCGCGCTCACCTCACCGGTAGCCCGCTCGTCGAAGCATTTCTACGCTTGCTCGAGGTCGCTCGCGGCCGCTGTACTGCGGCTAATATTCTCGATCTCCTCGATGCGCCGCTCATCTTGGCCCGGCTGGATTTCACGGAACCCGATATCGCTGCAATCCGCCGCTGGGTCCGGGAGGCGGGGATCCGTTGGGGGGTGGATGGCGGACATCTTCACGGATTGGGCCTGCCCGCTTTTCCCGATAATACGTGGAAGGCGGGCATCGATCGGCTCGTCATCGGTTACGCGCTCCCACCCGAGGACGGCGATCGGGTCTTCGAGGGGATGCTCCCGAGTGCAGATCTCGAGGGTGACAGCGCCCAGCTTCTCGGCCGCTTCGTGAGCTTTTGCGAGGATCTCTGGCGTACTCGGTCGCTGCTCGAAGCCCGGCGCCCCGTGGCTGCATGGGCGGCGATCCTCCGTGACTTGGCGGAGCAGTTCATTGAGCCGGGGGAAACGCACGCGCAGGATCTGGTCGCGTTAAGACGTGCGCTCGCGGAAATGGAACGCAGTGCCGCCTGTGCCGGATTTTCTCATCCCACCGCCTTGGATGTGATCGTGGCGGATCTCAGCCGGCGGCTCGATGCCGGGTTCTCGCCGACTCTAAAACCGGGTGCCCTTAGCGTGTGCTCGCTCGCCCCGTGGCATTGCGGGCCAGTGCGGGTGCTGTGCCTGATCGGGCTCGACGACGAGCGCTATCCTCGGCCCGGGGCTCGACCGAGCTTCGATCTCATGGTGCACGATGCACGCCCGGCCGATCCCAATCAACGCGATGCCGATCGCCACCTCTTTCTCGAGGCCATGCAGGCCGCCCGCGAGGTGCTCTACATCAGTTTCTGCGGAACGGACCTGCGCGATCAAACAGAACGCTTGCCCTCGGTGCTCGCGAGCGAGCTTCTCGACTATGCCGAGCGCGCGTTCAGCGCGCCCCCTGAAAAATCGGTTCGCGATCTGCTGGTGATCAAACACCCCCTACAGGCCTTCAGCCCGCGTTATTTCGATGGCGAAAGCCGGCTGTTCAGCTACTCGCGCAGCTTGTGCGAGGCGATCGCACGGCAACCAGACACGACTGTGCGCGATTTCTTCATCCACCAGCGATTGCCGGACCCGGGCGCGGAACGGCGCTCGGTCTCCCTCGATCAATTGCTCCGCTTCCTCGGTCATCCGATCCGTTTCTTACTGCAAGAACGCTTGGGCATGTTTTTATCCGAGGAGGAGGATGGGGTCGAGGACAGCGAACCCTTTAGGTTAGACCGTTCCGCGGGCGCGAAGCTAAAGGCGCGGCTGTTGCGCGAACGGATCCTGGGGAATGCGCCGGAGATTAGCGCCGAGCTGGCCAGAGCCCGTGCGGCTCTGCCCCACGGCCGCGTCGGCGAGCTTGCGTTTGACCAACAGCAGCAAGCGGTCGAAGTTTTTTATCAACGGCTGCAAGGAGTCAATCTGGGCAGGGAGCGGCAAACCCGCGCTTTCGACCTGCCATTCAACGAGCTACGTTTGTCGGGTCAACTCACGGAACTGGATGAGCAGGGACTGATACTTTATCGGCTGCGGCCGGTCTCGGTCTGGGATTGCTTAAGCCTCTGGGTCCAGCACCTCGCGCTCAATAGCCTGCAACCCGCGGGTATCGCCCGTAGGAGCCAGTGGCTGGGCGAGGATCAAAGCTTGTCGATCGAGCCGATCGCTCATGCTCCTGAGCTCTTGGGGGACTTGTTAGATCTGTATTGGGAAGGCTTAAACCGCCCGCTCCATCTGTTCCCGAGAAGTTCCCGCGCGTACGCCGCGGCCGCGCGGCGGAACCGCTCGGATCCGCTGCGGGCCGCGCGCAACAAGTGGATCGGCAATGAGCATAGCCGCGGTGAACGCGACGATCCCTATAACAGCCTCTGCTTTCGCGCGGCCGATCCTCTCGACGAAGAATTTGGCGTACTAGCGTTGCGGGTGTTCTCACCGCTCATCGAGTGCGTGCTGGAGGAATCGGCGTGAGCGATTCCGGCATTCTAAAGCTTATGGATCTGCCGCTCACCGCCACCCACGCCATCGAAGCGAGCGCCGGCACAGGCAAGACGCACACCATCATCAGCCTGTATCTGCGTCTGCTCCTCGAATCGGGGCGAGGGGTGGATCAAATTCTTGTCCTCACTTATACCAAGGCGGCCACGGCCGAGCTCAGGCGCCGCATCCGCGAGCGTTTGCTGAGTAGCCGCGCGATGTTGCAAAAGGGCGGGGGTGACGACCCGGTTGTCGAGGCGTGTCTGGCGCAAGGAATGGATGCGAAGAACGCCGCGCGGATCGTGACCGGCGCGCTGCGCGGATCCGACGATGCGGCGATTTACACCATGCACGGTTTCTGTCAGCGGGTCCTGAGCGACTATGCCTTTGAGGGTTGTAACTCCTTCAGTAGCGAGATCCTGCCGGAGACCCGCGAGCTCCTGCGCGAGGTGGTGCAGGATTTTTGGCGGCGGGAATTCTACACCGCGCCGCGCGGCTGGTTGGCCTATGCGTTGGGTCGAAGCACGGACCCCGAGCTGCTCACCCGTTGGGTGGAGCGCTATATCGGTAGACCGTACATAAAGCTGGCTGGCCAAGCGCGGCGCGACGATTGCGCCGCGGAGCAGGCACGCTTTGAGGCGTGCTCGCGTGAGGCCCAGCGGCTCTGGTCCACGGCACGATCCGAGATTGAGGATCTCATGATCAATTCCAAGACTCTGGACCGCAACCAATACCGCGATTCCTCGGTCGCGGTCTGGCTCGCTCAAACCGAGCGGTTCTTCCGCTTCGCGCCCATCGTATCGGCGCTCCCGAAAGGGGTCCGGCGCTTCTCTGCCGAGGCGATCAATGCGGGGATGAAGACAGGCCAGACCGCACTCTCACACCCGTTTTTCGCTGCCTGTGATGACTTAGTTACGCAACACGCGCTGCTGGAGCAGTGCTACCGGATGCGGTTCCAAGCGCTGTTGCGGGATTTACTAGGCTATGTCGAGCGCGAGCTCGAGCCGCGAAAACGCCGACTTGGGGTTCACTCCTACGATGATCTGCTCACCAGGCTCGCGCAAGCGCTCGCGAGCCCGAACGGACCCGCCTTGGCGGACGCCGTCAGGGGCCGCTACAGCGCGGCGCTGATCGATGAGTTTCAGGACACCGATCCCTTGCAGTTTCAAATCTTCGACAAGATCTATGGAGGATCGGATCTGCCGGTCTATTACGTCGGCGATCCGAAGCAGGCCATCTATAGTTTCCGCGGCGCCGACGTGTTCGCCTATTTCGAGGCGCGTGCCCGCGCGCGCTCGCTGCGCACGCTCGGGACCAACTGGCGTTCCGATGCGCCTCTCGTGCAGGCCGTCAATACCCTCTTTTCTCGCAACCCATCGCCGTTTTTCAATACCGAGATCGTCTTCCATCCGGTCGCATGCGCGGCCGGAAAAGGATCCGAACTGTGCCTCGGCGATGGCGGCCAGGTGCCGATGGTAGTGTGGTGCATGGAGAGGGAGGAAGGGGAGAAGGCGATCTCGAAGGAGCGCGCCCGATGGGTGGCGGCGCAAGCGGTGGCGGCCGAAATCGAGACGCTCCTCGATCCTGCGGCGGACCTCCGCCTTTGCCATCGGCGCCTGCAAGGCAGCGACATCGCGGTGCTGGTACGGACACATGTCGAGGGCGATCTGGTGCGCGGCGTCTTGCGTTCCCGCGGTATAGCGAGCGTCGAGCAGGGGGCGGGCGATGTGTTCCAATCGCACCAGGCCGCCGATCTCGAATGGGTGCTCAGGGCGGTTCTCGAACCCCATGTGCTGTCCTACTTGAAGGCGGCGTTGGCCACGGAGTTACTGGGCAGGACGAGTCTCGAGGTGTGGGATATCGATCACGACGAGGACGTCTGGGAAGGTTATCTCAAACGCTTTCAGGAGTATCACCGCCAATGGCGGGATCGCGGTTTTATGCTTGCGTTTCGCGGCCTCATCGAAGGAGAAGCGGTAAGCGAGCGCTTGCTCGCGCTCCCGGACGGTGCGCGCAGGCTTACTAACCTCTTGCATCTCGCGGAACTGCTCCAGGCGCGCGCGGTACGCTATCGGCCCGGAATGGAGGGTCTCCTGCGGTGGTATGCCACGCGCCGCCGCTCGGGCGCCCCGGGAGCGGAGGAAGAGTTGTTGCGGCTGGAAAGCGATGAGCCACTGGTGAAGATCGTCACCGTGCATAAGAGCAAGGGGCTCGAATACCCGATCGTCTTTTGCCCGTTTATGTGGGATCCCCGCCGGCGCCCTGACGACGCGAACGGGATCCTGTATCACGATCCGGATGAACGCTTCCGGCCCGTGCTCGACCTGGGATCGGAGAACCACGCCGCGGCGTCCAAATTCGCCGCGCGCGAGCGCTATGCCGAGAGCCTGCGGATGCTTTATGTCGCGGTCACGCGCGCCAAGCACCGCTGTTATTTACTTTGGGGAGCCGTCAAGGACGCGGCATACTCGCCCCTTGCCTGGTTGCTACACCCGCCAAGCTCCGGCGCATCCGAGATCGATTGGCATCAGCAGGTCGAGAGCTTGAGCGATGCAGCGATCAAAGGCGAGATCGAAGCGCTGGCATCGGCCTCGGGGGGTACGATCCTTCTGGCGTCGCCGCCAACCCCTACGCGGCGCGCGCCGGCCGAGGCGCCACCAAATCCTCGATTCGCGGCGCGTGTATTCTCGGGAACCATCGCCGAACCGTGGGCTATGACAAGCTTTTCGGCGCTGATGCGCGGGATGCCGACGGAGGCGCGTTACGTCGATTTGGATACGGAGCCGGATCCCAAGCCGGGCCCAGCGGACGTGCCGCGCACGATCTTTCATTTCCCGCGCGGTGTAACCGCGGGCCGCTGCCTGCATGCGGTCTTGGAGCATTTGGATTTTACGACTTACCGGTCCGAGGATCTCATGGCCTTGGTCCGGCAAAGCCTGGAAGAACACGGCATCGCTACCGAATGGAGCAAGGTGTTGAGCGGGCACCTCGCACAGGCGTTGCGTGCACCGCTCGACGCCGAAGGGAGACTGCGCCTCGACAGGATCACGCCGAGACAGCGAATCAATGAGATCGAGTTTCATTACCCCATCGCGGAGCTTAGGCTAGATGCGCTCATGGATCTGATTGAACCATGGGATCCCGAGGCATGCCAAGCGCTAACCGGATGGGGAGGGGAGGGGGCTTGTGGCTATATGAAAGGTTTCATCGATCTGGTTTTTGAAACCGAGGGACGCTATTACATAGTGGATTATAAGAGCAATTGGTTGGGGATGAATCTCGAAGATTATCATGCGACCCGGCTGCCGGCGGTTATCTCCCAGGCGGGCTACCCTCTTCAGTACCTTCTGTACGCGGTCGCGGTGCATCGCTACTTGCGGCATCGCCTCGCAAGTTATGACTACGAGCGGGATTTCGGCGGCGTCTATTATCTCTTCCTCCGCGGCATGAATGCGCGGCGCGGCGCCGACTACGGGATATTTTACCGGCGGCCGGAGCGCGCGTTGGTCGAGGCGCTGGATCGGTATTTCCTCACCGGCGCGGTGGCCGCCGGCGAGTCGCCAGGATAGAACGGTGGGTGATGGAACAACGATAACAAAGACTCGGAACCTTTTTGGATCTTTCCCGGAGGGGTTCGCAACGCGGTAAAGCTCGCCGCGCTTCATAGACCGACTTGATAATTAAGAACGTCCGCAGCCTCTTCGTTGAGATAATCGGCCCTTCGATTGATGATATCGAGGTCTTTGGCGTTCTGCTCGTCGCGGTTCTGTTGCTGGATGAAGGCCGAGACGGCAACTTCGATGAAATCAGAGCGGTTCGTCTTGAACGACCGTGCACGTTTGTCGATAAGGTCGAGGAGGTCCTCCGAGAGCGTGATAGATGTCTTCACTTTCATACTACCAAAGAAGTATATTCAGATTGATGAAGAAGTACAGGGTTATGTTGCTTAGCACGTGTCGAACCCTGCGAGGGGCAGTCGTTCCGGCTAGTCCACTCAATTAGGATTACATCGAGGGTACCGCGACCAAAGCTAGACTTGCGGTTGGCAAAGGCAGCGACTGGATTAAGGGGGTGGCTTGCGGCGAGAGCGGCCAGTGTCTCAGTTTGAATTTCGGCCATGACCAGAAGCAGTCATTCAGCGATGACCCAATGTGTTAGGCACTAAGCTTCTGAAGTAGATGTCCGGCGACCTCACGCAGCGCGCTTGCCTCCGGGGCCGTTTGGCGCACGTTTTCGAGGAGTTGCTTCCGGTCTACGGATGCGGTGTCGTGAAATAAGCCGAGCATCGCTTCGAGTCTCACGTTCTCGCTTTCGTCCGATTCCGCGAGCCGTTCCAGCCGTTGAGGAGGAACGAGAACGATCCCGACTGGCAAACGCGTGCAAGTTCGGCCGCGCCGATGCCGCGTGCCAGAAACTCGCGCATCCCGCCCAGATACTCGAGAATGTTGCGGCTTGAATCGACCCACTGAGACAGGTTGACCATGAGCGCGGTATGGTCTGCGCCCGCGCCGCGCGCGATCTGAACCAGCGTCGTGGTCTTGCCGCGTCCGGCGGGCGCCTCAAGAACAAGGCGGCGGCTCTCCCGCAGCGCCTCGCTCACGTCGCCGAGGAAAGACACTTGGCCGGATTCAGCGCCGTTCTGCTCGAGCCGTTCAACGCGCAGTTCGATGAGCGGCTGTCCCTTCAACCTGCCCGCCCAGCTCTCGGCGATTTCGGCAGCCGCCTGTCGTGCATTGGCAATGAGTTCGGCAAGCGTCGGTTCAGGCCGCAGATCAATATTGAGGAAGGTCGCACAGATGGACGCGTTCTCCGGAGGCATCAACGTTGTGATGATGTCTTCGCGAGAGACGACCTGGAGCTCAAGCTCGTAGTCTTTGAGAATTTGCTTCGCCCACTTCGTCGCGGTGATGCGCGACACCTTGCCGGACGTCACGAATATGAGCGTCTTGAGACCAGGAACCTTTTCCTTTGCTTTCTTCGCATCCTCCGAAACCTTGCTGATAGTCGGGGTCGTCGAGCAGGCGACGCCGCGGCCTGTCCTGTCGCCCGAGAGGCTTGGAGGGGCATAGGCATCAAGCCCGTCGTCTTTTTTCGGTTCGTGCGCAATGAGCTCCGGCCAGCGCCGCTGCTGGAGGATGACGGCCATTCGCTGAAACCGTTTCCCTTCCTCCATGAGAACGAGTTCGTCGAGAGCCCGCTCGATATCAATCAGCCGGATGGCCATCTTCCTCGACCTTCATAGCAACGTTCCTGACGCTGACATACTTCTGGGCAGAGACCTCGTGTTCGGCATTTCACGCCTGCTCGCTGGCAAGAGAGTAACTGGTGCTGCGGCCGCGTTCGGGCCCTCGAACTAGGATGCCTTGTTCAACCAGCTGCAAGATGTCACGAAGAGCGGTGTCTTGTGAGCATTTCGCGAGAGCCGCGTATTTGGAGGTGGTCAGCTTGCCTTCAAAGCCATCGAGCAGGCGATTCAGAACGACGGTTTGACGTTCATTCAGCGGCACGCCCTGCAGGCGCTCCCAGAAGCGCGCTTTGGCCAGCACGCCGGCTAGCATTGACTGCGCGCCGTCGATTGCCCGGCCCAGGCAAGCCACAAACCACTCCATCCACGGCGTGACGTCAAGCGTCGCCTTCTGCGTGCGCTCAAGGATGTCGTAATACGCGTTGCGCTCCTGGCGGATTTGCGTCGACATGCTGTAGAAGCGCTGCGGGCTGTTCTCCGAACGCGCGAGAGCCATATCGGCGATGGCGCGCGCGATGCGGCCGTTGCCGTCATCGAAGGGATGGATGGTCACGAACCACAAGTGCGCCAGGGCTGCCCTGAACACCTCGTCGATTTCGGGCTTAGCGTTGAACCAGGCAAGGAAAGCAGACATCTCCGCGGCGAGTCGCGGTGCCGGGACCGCCTCGAAATGGACGCGCTCTCGCCCGATGGGGCCCGAGATGACTTGCATGGGCCCTGTGCTGTCATCGCGCCAGGCGCCAACGGTGATCTTGGTCATGCCGCTACGGCCGGTCGGAAAAAGGGCGGCATGCCAGGCAAACAATCGCTCCTCGTCGAGCGGCCTGTCGTAATGGCGGGTTGCGTCGAGCATCATTTCGACAACCCCTTCAACGTGGCGATCGGTGGCAACGAGGCCGCCGATGTCCATTCCGAGACGCCGGGCGATGGACGAGCGAACCTGCGCCGCGTCGAGCTTTTCTCCTTCGATCTCGCTGCTTTTGATGACGTCGGAGGTCAGCGTCTGGAGGATGGCCTCCTGGCGGAGGCCGAAACCGAGAGCTTCCATGTGCCCCGTGAGGCGCCCCTGGCGGTGCCGCACGTCGGCCAAAGAGGCCGCGAGCCGCTCACTGTCCCACCGGAATGAGGGCCAAGCCTCAAGGTCATGTATATACAATCGCCGCTCCATCTGCGGTGATTGTAGGGCTCCTGCACCGCAAAGTCAATTTTTCTACGCATTGATGCGGATAATAAGGCCTCTAATCGCCGCATGATCCAAACTTTCGCCTTGACAAACTCAGCATACGATGACGTAGTATCGACCCGTGTCGGACCTCGGAAAACTAATCCGTGAGAGGACCGCAGATGGTCGCTTCGCCAGCTGGGCGAAAAGATAGGCGTTACGCCTGCCTATGTCGCTGACCTGGAGGCTGGCCGCCGTTCGCCCGGCGCCGAGCTCAAGGAGCGAATCGCGGCGGCGCTCGACATTTCGCCGGAGAACCTCGCTGCCGCAGATGCACGGTTGAGCGCCGATTTGCGCGACTGGATTGAGGAGCGCCCGCACCTTACGGCGGTCCTGCGCTCCCTGCACTCCTCTCCGAATTCCGACCGGGGGCTCGGCCGCTTCATCAGCCGCAGGTCGCAGGCGCAACCCGCCAAGGGGTTCCTGGTTACATGGGAGTCGGAGCTGCGCGCCATGGCGGCCGAGGCCTCGGCCTGGTCCATCGAGACGGGAGGAGATCTCTTCGGCATTGGTTGGGGATGAATCTCGAAGATTACCATGCGACCCGGCTGCCGGCGGTCATCTCCCAGGCGGGCTACCCTCTTCAGTACCTCCTGTACGCGGTCGCGGTGCATCGCTACTTGCGGCATCGCCTCGCAAGTTATGACTACGAGCGGGATTTCTTGTTATAGACCGCATAATGCTTGGCTGAGACAGCGAAGCAATAGAGCGGGCAAGGAGCCCCTGTGGAGACTCAACATGGTTGGATTGAACTTTCTGCAACCCGCGAGCAGAATGTCACCTTGTAAGCCGATACTTCGGTCGGCCAATAGACGTTAGCCAGTTTACACGTATTGGCCCGCTGCTATGAAACCCATGCTCCGTAAGATTGGACTTATGTGCGGCATACTGGCTCCAGTCTTATGGGCATTGGTTATTATTTTATGCGGCGGTCTAAGACCGGAATACAGTCACTTGACGCAGTACATTAGCGAGCTTGGTGAACGGGGCGGCTCTACCGAATTCATTATGCGGTACGCCGCATTTGTGCCCACTGGGCTCATGCATACGGCTTTTGCGGCATACTTGTATGTTGCATTCAAAGGTAGCCCGCTTGCTACAATTGCAGCAACGCTGCTTGCCATAAATGGAATAGCCCGCATTGTCGCAGGCATGTTTCCTTGCGAGATTGGGTGTGCCCTACCTAGACTTTTGCTCAGTCAGAAGTTGCACAGCTTAGCCGCCGGCGTAGGCTTTTTTGCACTTATTGGTGCCTCGGTCCTTTGGGGTTTCGTATTCAGGCGATATCAAAGCCTGCGAGGCCTTAGTGCCTACTCCATCGGTTCCGGATGTTTGGGTTTGGTCTTTCTGGCGCTCATGTCGTGGGGTGCCGAACTGAGGACAGGTACAGGTCTCTACGAACGCTTATCCACCGGTGTATTGTCTTTGTGGGTGTTAGTGTTCGCAGCTCGGTTATGGTGGCTCAAGGCATACAGCGTAACGGCTGCTGGCCGGCTAACTCGACGATAAGTGGCGTTGGCTCCGCCCGGCCGCTGTGTCTGCGCAGCCTAGCGGAACAGTGAGTGGTTGGTCGGTCACACGGGACCTTTAGAATGCCTCCACGTCACTTGGAACGACACCGCGCTGAACGCATCGGCTGGCTCCGCGCCGCGGTATTGGGCGCCAACGATGGCATCGTTTCCACCGCGAGCCTAGTGCTGGGTGTTGCAGCGGCTGATGCAACTCACAGCAACGTATTGATCGCCGGGGTTGCCGGCCTAGTCGCCGGAGCCATGTCAATGGCAGCCGGCGAGTATGTGTCCGTCCACTCACAGGCAGATACCGAACAGGCAGACATCGAGCGTGAACGCAAGGAACTCACGACGGACGATCCGGGCGAGCGCAAAGAATTGACGGCGATTTACGTCGGTCGAGGGCTTGATCCTGCGCTTGCGAAACAGGTCGCCGATCAACTCATGGCGCATGACGCGCTCGGCGCACATACCCGCGACGAACTCGGGATCTCCCAGGCTCTTAGTGCGCGTCCGATTCAGGCTGCTTTTGCTTCGGCTGCCAGCTTCGCTGTTGGAGCAGCTATGCCCATCCTAGTCACCTTATTGGCCCCCGAGACGAGCCTGTTCTGTCTCGTCTCAGGTACTTCACTCGTTTTCCTCGCGTTCCTAGGTGGGCTGGCTGCGCGCGTCGGTGGAGCGCGTGTGGCATTGGGTGCAATGCGCGTTACATTCTGGGGTGCGCTAGCCATGGGGTTGACCGCTGGCGTCGGAGCTCTGTTTGGAACGGTCGCGTGAGCGAATCAAACTGCCGCGGCTATTGAGCAAGGTCCTCTGGTATAAAGATAGATCGTCTAAGCGAGGCGGCCATGACGCCCACACCCAGATTAGCGTTCATCACCGTCGTGGCGACCCTTGCCTATCTCGGGCTCGCCATCCTTGGCTGGGGCGGATTTGCCGCCTTCTTCTCTCACCCGGCCCTGATTGTCCTTGCGATCGCGCTCTTCGTGCTGTCCGGGGTCGCGCTCTTCAGTGGCGGAAACCTGAGCCCCGGCGAGCGCGAGGATCGTTCCAACCGTTGGGTCCTCGTACCCTTCGCGCTGATCGGGTTGCTGGACGCCTATCTACCGGCCTACACTGACCGGATTGGGTTCTGGACCCTCGACGGCGATGCCATTCGCTGGCTTGGCGTCGTTCTCTTCGCCGCTGGTGGTGTGCTGCGGATCTGGCCGGTCTTCGTGCTCGGCCGTCGGTTCAGCGGCTTAGTAGCCATCCAGCCCGGGCACACGCTGGTCACGAGCGGTGTCTATGGCGTCATCCGCCACCCCAGTTATTTGGGGTTGCTCGTCAACTCGCTGGGGTGGGGCCTCGCCTTTCGTTCGGGGGTCGGCGTGCTGCTCACGGCGCTCCTTATCCTGCCACTCCTCGCGCGCATCCGCGCGGAAGAGAGGCTGCTGCGCACGCAGTTCGGCGCCGAGTACGATGCTTACTGCGCCCGGACGTCACGGCTGATTCCCAGGCTCTATTGAGGCGACGGGCCGCCGACGGTCCGGTATGGGTCGGCAAGCGACCGCAAAAACGGTCACAGGAATGGACCGATCAACGCCACCGGCACAGGATAACGTGGCAGTTTGCGTGCAAGCACTGTAAGAAGGTCGGAACAACTCACGCTGCCAGCACTAAGGCTAAAATAGCCGGCCAGGTGGTCTACATCGTCCTCTGGCACAACGACATAGACTCGCGTCAGATCGCGTCGTACATCTTGTGGCGCATATCGCCTGATATAGTCATCAAGGGTCTACCCGAGCGCGTCGGCGCGCTGGCTCATCGGAGCAAGGATGATACAATTCGCCCGCAAATTCCGTTAAAGCCCGCAACATCGATCGGATGATACAAGTCCTCAAGAATTTCATTTTCTGGAGCCGTTGGCTGCAGGCGCCGCTTTACCTGGGATTGATCGTGGCGCAAGGCGTGTACGTCTATCAGTTCATGATCGAGTTGAGCCACCTCGTGGCCAAGGCGGGGGGTTTGACGGATACCGACATCATGCTTATCGTGCTCGGCCTCATTGATGTCGTGATGATCGCCAATCTCTTGAATATTGTCATCATCGGTGGCTACGAAACCTTCGTCTCGCGGCTCGCGCTCGAGAGCCACCCGGATCAACCCGAGTGGCTGTCGCACGTCAGCGCTGGTGTGCTCAAGGTTAAACTGGCCACCGCCTTGATCGGGATCTCCGCGATTCATCTGCTCAAGACCTTCATCAATGCCGAGCACGTACCCGAAAAGGCAATCATGTGGCAGGTGATCATTCACATGACGTTCGTATTCTCGGCCCTCGCAATGGCGTATACCGACAAGGTCATGACCAGTACGGTGTTGATGACGAAAAGGCATTAAACGCACTACGTTTCCTCTTCCGTTTGGAGAGGGTAGGAGGAGTATTTGATTGGGGAGTTAATAGCAAATATAGGGGAACGCGGGTCGGCGGACCGTGCGCTAGGACCGATCCTGCCGCGCTGGATTTTCTGATCACCGGGATCTAGGCGTCAACGGTACCGCTCAGCGGCAGGATTATGCGACTCCCTACGTTTTCTTCGAAGGCCCGAGCTAGCACCATCGGCGCTCTAACTGCGGCGGTGCGCGCCGCACGCTTCGCCGCCTAGGGGCGCACCAGTGCGCGCGCTCGAATCGCTCTATCGCTCGGAACGCATCACCGACATCGATTTCCACTTTGCCCGGTTGATCGCCCGCTTAGACGGCCGCGAGCGGCCAGAAGTCGCGTACGCGGCGCTGCTGACCAGTACCCTGGCCGGTCAAGGGCATGCGTGTGCGCGTCTCGAAGCGCATGCGGGCCGCCCGCTCTTGGATGCACCCGAGGCGCCCATTGTCCCCGTGCTCGAGGCGTGGCTCGACGCCTTGCGCGGTAGCCCGACCGTGGGTGCTCCCGGTGACTATCGTCCTTTGATTCTCGAGGGTGGCACGCGGCTATACCTCTATCGCTATTGGCGCTATCAACAAACGATCGCGGAGGCTTTAAGCGAGCGCGCCAAGGATGAGGCGGCCGGGGTAAACCTCGACACGCTGCGGCAGGGAATCGAGCGGCTGTTCTCGCACGAGAGCGCCCTCGATACGGGCGGCCAAAGAGTCGCTGCGGCGGTGGCGGTGCTGCGCAGGCTCTGTGTGGTGAGCGGACCCCCGGGTTCTGGGAAGACCTCGGCGGTGCTTGGACTCTTGTGCCTGCTTGTGGACCAAACCAACGCGGGCTTGCCGCTTCGGATCGGCTTGGCGGCCCCGACCGGCAAGGCAACGGCGCGCCTCCAGGAGGCTATGCGCGCGGCCAAGGAACGGCTGCCAATCACACCCGAAATGTTGGGCCGACTACCCAAGGAGGTTGCCACCTTGCACCGCCTGATGGGCGCGAGGACGGATTCGGAACGTTTTCGGTATCATCGCGCTCACCCGCTGCCGCTCGATGTCGTGGTCGTGGACGAAGCCTCGATGATCGACTTGGCCTTAATGGCCAAGTTGCTCGAGGCCTTGCCGCGTTCCGCGCGGATCATTCTTTTAGGCGATCAAGAGCAGTTAGTCTCGGTCGGACCCGGCGCAGTTTTCGGTGACATATGTTCCGGGCCAAAGGGCTACTCACAGGATTTCGCCGAACGCATCAGCGCGCTGACCGCTGTGGCTGTTCCCCGCGCACCGGCGGGTCCGCCGTTGCGCGACTCGCTGGTCCGCCTGGAGCACAGTGTCCGATTCCATGCCGAAAGCGGCATCGGCAGGCTCGCCCGTGCCGTCGCGGCAGGCCGTGCCGAGGAGGCCCTCTCGATCTTACGCAGTGGCGTCGCGGGCATTGAATGGCGCGAGGCGCGAGATGCGCGCGCCATGATCCGGCAGCAAACACAGGCCATCGTTGACGGCTATGCCGATTACCTGCGATTGGTCCGCGAGGGCGCCGAGCCCGAGCGCGTTCACTCGGCTTTCAACGAATTTCGGATCTTGTGCCCGCAGCGTGCCGGCCCGGCGGGGGTTGAGGCCGTTCAGACCGCCATCGTGGAGGTCCTCGGCACGGCGAGATTGATCGAAGCGCGGAGGACCTGGTACCTCGGCCGCCCGGTGATGGTGATCCGCAATCACTACGGACTCAAGCTCTTTAACGGGGACATCGGAATCGTCCAGCGCGACCCTAGGGGCGGCCGCGAGCTTAAGGTTTGCTTCATAAGCCAGCAAGGTTCCTCGCGCACGTTCAGTCCAGAAAGCTTACCCGGCCACGAGACGGTATTCGCGATGACGGTGCATAAAAGCCAAGGATCCGAGTTCGGGCGGGTGGTGCTGATCTTGCCGGAGCTTGACTCGCCGCTGTTGACACGCGAGCTCATCTATACCGCGATCACGCGGGCCAGGAGAGGGCTAGCGATTTGGAGCGTCGAACGCGCCTTCATCCAGGCCATCGAGCGCACGCTCCGGAGATCGTCCGGACTGCGTGAATTGCTATGGGGCGGTGCGATAACGTAGTCTTGGCGATCGAGTCGCCCAGGGGACGATGCGATTTCTTGAGGTGAGGATGCAATATTGAGTGACTTCAGTTTCAAAGCGGGGGCGTGTCCCGACCTAGCCAATACGGGCCGGAGCGGCATCGCGACGGCTCTCCTGAGCTTGCTCGCGGCGAGTCCCGACCCGCTGCCGTTGTCCAAGCTAAAGGCAGGTCTGCGTAAGCGTCATGATCTATCTGTCCAGGAGCTAGAGGCGCTGGTGGCGAGCCACCTCGGCCTCGGAACCGTGTTCCGCTACCCGCCGCTCCGCGGCGAGGGCTACCGCTACTGGGACCGCGACCGCGGCCATTACCTCGACACCCTCATCGAACGCGAGCTTCACGCCGCCGCGCTTCCCATCCACACGCTTCGAGGCCGCGTGGCCAGACGCCTGGGGGACGCTTCCGAGGCGGAGGTGCGAGAGCGTATTGAGGGACTGCTGCGCGTGGGGAGGCTGCATGAGCTACCGCGCGGCCCGGGCAGCCGTTCGGCGCGCCTGAGCGCCAAGCCGCCCGATCCCAAAGACTATCTCAGTGGTACGATTCAGCGCTTGGTTCAGGCCATCGAGGAGGAGAGCCTCAGGCTCGCGGCTTTCGGGGTCCCGTGCGCGGCGACCTTCGCTGCGGCGCGTATCTTATTGGAAGAGAGCGTGCTTTACGGCCGGCCGGCACTGGCCGGAGTCCCGCCGCACATGGACAGTGCCGTCACGGAACAGGATCTCGAGCACCAGATCTTGGAGCAATTGCGGCGCCTGAGCGCGGATCTTCGCCACGGCGGGTTGGTCTCTACCCGCGAGCTACGCGGCACGCAACCACGCTTCACGCACGAGCACGCGGCTTTCGACCAGGCGCTCCTGCGGCTCGCGAAAGACGGAAGGGTATGGTTGTTTCGCCACGATTTTCCAGCGAGCCTCAGCGAATCGGAGCGCAAGGCGATGGTCACGGATGGCCGCGGCAATTACTATAACGGGATCTCGTTCAAAGAATAACGCCCATCATGGATATCATCAATCCCTTTGCCCAGTCCATCGTCACCGATGCCTGGCAAGCGCCGCAATCCGATGTACCGATGATCCACGCCGGAGTGTTCGAGCTTTGCTGTGAGGTGCTCGAACAGGTGCGCCGATCCGGGGGCAGCCGGTCCGTGCTCCTGCACGGGCTACCGGGGAGCGGCAAAACCCATCTGCTCGCGCGCGTTCGCACCAATCTCAACGGCACGCCGAATGACATGGCTGCGACGGTGCCCGTGCCCCTCCCCCCGAACGTATTGTTCATCGCCGTGCGCCTGCGCGCCGGCGCCAGGATGCTATGCCGCCATCTCCGCCGTACCCTTGCGACCGATCTGTTTCGCCCCACGCGCCTAGGGATGTCGCAACTCGAGCAATTACTCCTCTACCGCTTGGCGCAGTTTCTCAAGGACCGGAAAAAAGCCCAGAAATGGTGGATCGATCTGCGCCAGCCCCAAAAGCCGCGGCGCTGGTGGTTGTTCGGAAAGACCGATGAGGCCGGACGCGCGCAGCAGGAAATAGAAGCCATGATCGAGCACCTCGAGGAGCAAGCGGCTCTCGGCAGAAACCTCAGTGCGATCCTGCGTCACTTGGCCTTGGGGCGCCATCGGCGGAATGTACGCGATTGGTTGCACGATGGGCTGCTACCGGACGGCGCAATGCGGGATCTGGGCTTGGTGCCGCCGCCCGAGGACGAGGATCCCGAGGAGCAGGCGCTCGATATGGTCTGCGCCGTGAGCCGGCTCGCGGATTCCCATACACCGCTGGTGCTCTGTTTCGACCAGGTGGAAGCGTTGCAAACGTCCCCCGACGACATGGAGGGTCTGTATGCTTTCGGCCGGATGGTCAGCTCGCTTCGCGACAAGACGCGCAACACCTTGTTGCTCTCCTGCGTGCAGACCGCGTTTCTGGACAAGCTCGATGAGATCATTCGGGGCGCCGACATGGACCGGCTGGCGGAAAAGGCCGGTCTGCTCAAACCGCTCTCCGCGGAGGAGGCGCAACGGCTGATCCCGGTGCGTTTGGATTCCGCGCCGGCGGTGGCCAAGATGCGCAAAGGTCAATCGAATAAGCTCTGGCCTCTCAAACCGAATCGCATCGCGGAATTCATGGACGGGAATCCCGCCTGTACCCCGCGCCAGTTGATTTCGTTTTGCGAGGACGAGTTCGAGAAATGGCGCCACGGCCAAGCGCAGCCGGCGGCCTCCGTAGAGGAATTCTTGACGCTCCAATACGCTATCGAGTACGGGCAAGCGCTGCAATCGAGTCATCCCCATAAGATGGACGAAACCTTGGCGCACGGATTACCGCTGGTACTCGCGCTCTTGGGGCGCAGCAAGCAGGTCGTGGACGCCGGTCACAAATACGCCGATCTCATCTTCGAGTACGCTGCCGGGCGGCTGTACATCAGTTTTTGCAACCAGGTCGGTAACCCCTTGACTGCGCGCCTGGCGAAGCTTCGCGAGGCGGTGGAAAGGGGGCGGATCGCCAATCTGGTCGTGGTTCGGGATAGCCGCCTGGCAATCTCGCAGCATGCCAAGAAAGCACAGGAACATTTGGATGCGCTCACGCAACGCGAGGTGACTTTGCTGCGCCCCTCCGCGGAGGGATTGGCGGCGATCGAAGCATTCCGCAGCCTGCTCTCGGATGCCAAGGCGGGGGACCTCGCTAAGCGCGGGGAGGGGATCGGCCCGGGCGCCGTGGAAGAATGGTTTAAAGCGCATCTACCGCCGTCCGTGGCCGATTTGGTGGAGGGTCTCACGCCCGAGCGGCGGTTGAGCGGACGCGATGCGATTTACGATGAGCTGTTGGAATTGGTGCAACAGGAACGGATCGTTCGCTTAGACGAGGCCGCCGAACGGCTGCATCGGGATGCCGAAATGATAGCCGCCTGTGCCGCGGGCCATATCGATCAGTTCGGGATCTTGCAGGGACCGCCCTTGGTGATCTTCGAGAAGGTAGCCGCGGCGGACAGCGTCGCCTAGCCTTATGGCTGTGTATTTGACCATGCCGCAGGTTCGGGCCACGTTGCTTGAAAGCGGCGTCGAGCAGCACCCGCCGACACAGCTTCTGGCGCGCCTATTTGTCGAGGTGATGGATGAGTTGCTCGGGCAGGGGCGGAGCCCGCACTGGACGGCGATCTTGGGCGATGAAGATCTGGATCGGGAACGGTGGCAACAGAGGCTCATCGAGCACGCCTATCGGCGGTGCGTCGCGCCGAGATTGCTGCGGCAGCGAGCCGCATTGGATCCCGCCGCCAGGGAGGTGTGTCTGTTTTGGGAAGCGGTCCAAAACCTCTGTACCTGGAGCGTGGACGCGCTTTGGGAGCGTTACCGCGCGCGGGGACGCGTGCCGGAGGCCGGACTATTCAGTAAAATCGGCTTGGCGAAGGATCTGGAGTTACACGAACCCGAGTGGACCGATGCGGTCCGTATCACGGATATCCGGGAAGCGCTTTGGCTCACGCCGGGCGCCGAATCCTATTGCGCAATCGAGCTTTGTCTCAATCCGGACGGGGAAGGCATCGAGCAGGCGTGTCTCTATCGCCTGTTGACACACGCATCCTACCCGGCGCCGCGCGCACGCAAGGGGGTGCTGCGGCTGGTCTCCTTCTCGCCGGCGCGCCAGGAAACGGCGATCGACATAGCACGGTTGGATAGGCTGCAGCGGCATGTGAAATACTTGATCGGACGCGCCGCCGGCGTGCTGCCGACGGGGTTGCCGGTCAGCGCGGACCCTGCAAGCGCGGCGCATAACTATGTGAACCTGGGCAAGATGCTGGTCGAGATCCTGAGAAACTTTGGGATCGAGGCCAGCGTCGCCGGCATGCCCGCGATTGAACACGGGAAGGTGCAGTTCTTGATAGAGCTTCCGCCGGGTATTCGGGTCACCGGGCCGGAAGCGCTCGCGGACGATATCAAGCAACGCTTGCGGCTTAAGACCCCGCCGCTGATCGAACACGTTGCCGGGCATTTATTCGTTAGTCTCGAGGTTCGCGCACGCCCGATCTTCTTTTTCTGGCCGACGGGCTGGACGAGCAGGGCGGAATGAATTCGTCGGATCGCCGATCACACCTTGTCTGCTGTAGCTATGGATCGAGTCGAGTTGACTGGCGCAATACCGTCGGCTCGACCCGGTCCAGGCTAACCCGCACGCCGCTTTATGGCGCGTCCGGTGGATCGAGAAGTTAGCTGAATAACCGCCCGTGACGGAAGGCGTTTGGAAGAAACACGGTGGGCGGATTTGCGGTTTGCGTTGTGTTGCTTGAGAGACGCGATGGCTTTTCGATAAAACGGCCCGTGACAAATTTGTGAAGTACGCTGGCAATGAGAGTTTGATAAGGGACCCCCTCCTCCAGGGCACGCGTCTGGATATCCATCAGGTTGGGGGATGAGAGTCAGATATTTACCCGCCGGTTCTTGATAAGCGTCGCCCGAGCAGCGTCCCGAAACGTCTCAAGCCCGGGCCTTCGAAAGACCGATGGATTTTGAGCTCATCTTAGATCCGCTCGGTGCGCAGGCTGTAAATGGAGGTAGCGCAGGCGCTCCCGCACGTGATCGAGCAGGTTTGTTGGCGGCGGGTGTGCTAAAAACTCCCTCGCGTGCATTCGTTGGCATCGTTGAGTTCCCAATCAAGCGCTTATATGATGACCGCCGTGATTATGCACCAGTCCGTGGATTGGGTTAGGGGTTAAACACCTATTGGTGTCGAATTCTGAGTTGGTCGGCGCGCAGCGCCGGGGCCACGGCTTTTAGAACGGGAGATGGGCGTGGATAGGATCACAGGCTTCGATAACGGCAATCGAGCGGCGCTAAGCGCGCGCCAACCAACGGAGCGCGAGTTGTCTCACGTCGAGTTGTCCGGCGCTGCGCGCCGTCCAACTCTCGTTCGAGCGGCACCGCGGCGCTGCGCTTGCGGCTTCGCCCCTATGACTCGGTCGAAAGACTTCGTCTTTCTCTCGCGTCAGGGGCGCCGCTCAACTCGCGCTCCGTTAGGCGCAAACCTAAAGGAGAATTGCAAATGATCGGTACGTTTTCGTCCGCGGACAGCGCCCTGTTACTCATCGACCATCAAGTCGGGACGATGAAGCTCATCAAGAACATCCCGCTTGATGTGGTCAAACGAAACACGCTGGCTCTTGCCAAAACAGCCAAGATTTTGAACATCCCTGTCGTCCTTACGAGTTCGCAGGAGCAGAATGTTCAGGGGCCATTGCTTCCGGAACTCGAACAAATTCTTCCTGAGGCGTTTGCTGCCAGGGTTCAGCGAGCCGGAATTGTTAACGCTTGGAGTGATCCGCACTTCAAAAAGGCCGTCGAAGCGACAGGTCGCAGGAATCTCATCATGGCCGGTGTGACCACCGATGTGTGTTTGGTGTATCCGGCAATTAGTGCCTGTCGCGAGGGCTACCAAGTACAGGCAGTTATGGACGCTTCAGGGTCGCCATACGAACTTTCCGAAGATATGTCGCGGCGGCGCATGGAACGCGAGGGAGTAGTGCTTACCGCAACAAACACGCTCATGGCTGAACTCGCTCAGGATTGGAGTCGGCCAGAAGGTGGCCAATTGCTTGGCATACTGTTTCAAGACGTACTTCCACCAATCGCCTAACAAGGCGCTCCACCGGACGGCAATTCCGCTGCGCTCCAGTGCCGCCGGTGAGCGTTGCGTTAGCCATAACACATGCTTAATACTATTTTCCAAAAACGCTTCACTGAACTAAAAGCTCAGTTCGAAGCAATGCCTTTCCACTCAAATGCTGACGGCATGTCTGGGACTCATGTTCCATCTGGCGTTTGGCAGCAATGGGCTACAAGTGCGCAAAACCTTCTTCTTACGGTCTTTGGTAAGGAGTCACCTCACTACGCGAACTTTGTAGACGCGTTCCAAAAAAGCACCGGTTACGCCCACAGTGTTAATGTGCTCAAAGGCATTTTCCCTAGCGCGAAAGATGACTTTGAGGGTGGATACGTTTTTGATGTTGATCTCCGGGTGTCCGGGGAGGTCTTCGGGGATTTCGTGGCCATGGCAAAGCATGCCTTATCAGAAGGCTATAAAGATGTCGCAGCGGTGCTAGCCTGCGCTGCGTTGGAAGACACCCTTAAGCGATTCTCAGCGGCAAATGGTCTCGATGTTGGTGAGAAGTCTATGCAAGAAGTAGTCGGCGCATTGAAGTCAAAGGGGCTGGTGTCCGGGGCCCAGAAGTCTTTGTTGGATACTATGCCAAGAATTCGAGACTACGCCATGCACGCAAACTGGGAAAAGATCTCGGCGCCAGACGTTAGTAGCGTTATTGGCTTTGTTGAGCAGTTTCTTCTTTCAAAGTTCAGTCATGGCTAACAAGCCGATCAACACGGACAGCAAGTAAGCGCCGCTCCTTCGTCGCTCTGCTTCATGATTATCCTCGGCGCCATGATGCGTAAGCTCGTCCATGTCACCTTCGGCGTCCTCAAGTCCGGAACACCTTTCAATCCCACACTTCATCTCACTTGACACCGATAACAGTATCTACATCTAAGTCGTAGCGAGAGAGGGTGTGTGAGTCTATTGGAGTCGTTTTGTTTCAACATTCAAGACGTGAGTATCTAAAACATGGTGTGGCGGCCTTACCCGAGACGGGTTGGACGAGCAGAGCGGAATGATTTCGCCGAAGCGCCGATCACACCTCGCCGGAGAGGTTGTGAATTAATCGTCGCGAGCAACCCCGAGCGCCAGGACCGTTTCGCCGGGAGCGAAACGGCGCATAAGCCCCGAAGGGGCGAGTCTCAAGGATGAGACGAGCAACCGCAGAGCGAGCGACGAGACATATCAATTCGATAGGCGAGCGAGCGAGCACGCGACGCAGCGATCGGGATGCGCAGCAGATTAATTCACAACCTCTGAGGTCGATCGGATCTCATCGATCAGCTTCAAGCATCTCGGATCATTGGGTTGCGATCTTCCCAGCAACCACGCCATGATGTCCTGGTCCGCTTGGTCGAGCAGTTCGACGAAGCGGAGTTGATCGGCTGCGGCAAGCTGGTGGTAACGGAGATCCAGGAATCTTTCAAGGATGATATCGAGCTCGCGCATCCCGCGCCGGCAACGCCATCGGAGTCGGTCGATCGAAGTCACGAACTTAACCGGGTCTCACAGCGCTCGCGTTAGCAGCAATTTCTTGATCTCCCCGATCGCCTTCGCCGGGTTGAGGCCTTTGGGGCAGGCCTTGGTGCAATTCATGATCGTATGGCAGCGGTACAGGCGATACGAATCTTCGAGCGTGTCGAGGCGCTCGCCCGTATTCTCGTCGCGGCTGTCGACGATCCAGCGGTAGGCCTGAAGCAGAATAGCAGGTCCGAGAAAGCGATCACCGTTCCACCAGTAACTCGGACAACCCGTCGAGCAACAGGCGCAGAGAATACATTCATACAGCCCGTCAAGTTGGGTGCGGTCTTCCTTGGTTTGCAAACGCTCGCGAGCGGGCGACCGGTGTGTCCGCCTGTAACCAGGGTTTGATCGAGGCATATTGGGCATAAAAATGCGTCAGATCGGGCACCAGATCCTTGATCACCGGCAGGTGCGGCAGGGGGTAGACGGAAACCTCCATCTCGGCGTCATCGATGGCCTTGGCGCACGCTAAGGTATTGGATCCATCGATATTCATCGCACACGAGCCACACACGCCCTCGCGGCAGGAGCGCCGGAAGGTCAAGGCTGGCCGGCTCATGCTGGAAGCCCTGGCGGAGCTGGAAAAGAAGGGTGAAAGTTTTGCCTTCGAGACGACATTATCCGGCGTGACTTACGCGCGCCGCATTCCCCGCTGGCGAGCCGCCGGTTATCATGTCACGCTGTATTTTCTTGCCTTGCCGTTGGTTGAGCTGGGCATCGCACGAGTCGCGGAACGTGTGCGGCAGGGCGGTCATCATGTACCCGATAGTGTTGTCCGGCGCCGGTTTGTGTCGGGCCGACGGAACTTTGACCGCATATATCGTGATCTGGTGGACGCCTGGGCGCTTTACGACAATTCCGGCGCGGAGCCGGTTTTGATGGACTGGAAAGAAAAGCCATGAACCCGAAGAGCATTGAGCAGGCGCGTGACCCCGACCTGCGGAATTCGCTGGTCGCACTCAAGCGGGCAGCCAAGCGTGCCCGTGAGACCGCCTTGCGCACCAAGACGCAGGTGGTCATCGCACGCGACGGTAAGTGGGTGCGCGTTTCGCCTGCGAAGCTCGCACAATAGCGAGCCAAGTGAATCACCAGGTCAACGCCATTAACTAATGGGGACGCACACCTTTTCTGCGAACGATGATCGGCTTGCACAATGGGGGACCTCCCAGAGGGACGGGGGAGGAGGAAGAATCCTGGGCAGCAGGAGCTTGAGTTGGTGTAGCGAGTGGATGCCATGTTGCCGCCGTTCAACAACACAGGGGATTACCACCCGGCATTCATGTAGCCAGTTGGAGTGAGGTCGAATACCGGTTTGGAATGGGTTCGTCCGCGCGCACGCGGCACTTGGCAAGACTTAGACATCTTTATGAGCTCGCAAGCCGTACCGAAAAGCTCGCGCGCTTTCTGGTGTTTGGAAGCTTCGTTTCCGCGACGGACAGTCCTCGCGATGTGGACGTGGTGTTGATAATGGCGCCGGATTTCAAACTGGAAGAGGCGCCGAGAGAATGCCAAACGCTTTTCTCGCATCCCGATGCGGAGGCCAGGTTCGGAGCGAGCGTGTTCTGGGTACGGGAAGGCATGTTGCCCGAGGACTTGATGGGGGAGTTTCTCGACACGTGGCAAACTAAGCGCGATGGGACCAAACGTGGAATAGTGGAGATTAAACCATGATACAAAACGATCACGAACTGGCAGTGACCCGCGAGCGCGCCGCCAAACTGGAGAGGTTGCTTGAAGCGCTGCGCAAGACGGCGAGGCCGGAGGAGTGGCCTTTCTTGAGTTCAGGCTATCGACTGGAGATCGAGCGCATGCAGGGACAGATCCTCGATTACCTCATGGAAGGTGCGCCACAGACACCGGCGCAATCTGCTGGGGTGCGCTGAACATCGATAGAATCGGATGAACCGCCACGTCAACGCCATCGCCGGGCGTCTGAGCCTGCGCCCGCCTCAGCGGCGCTCGCTGGAGATTCTTGATCGGATCACGGAGATCGTGCCGCCGAGAAGAGGCGCCGACGTTCAGGCCGCGCTGGACGCAGTCCGCAGCGAGTTCCCGACCGTTACGGAGTTTGAGCGTGATTTTCCGTCGCTCTGCTTTGCGTTGGCGACGGGCGTCGGCAAGACGCGGCTCATGGGTGCGTTCATCAGCTATCTGCATCTGGCGCACCGCATCAACAATTTCTTTGTGATGGCGCCCAACCTGACGATCTACAACAAGCTGATTACGGACTTCACGCCCAACACACCCAAGTATGTGTTCAAGGGCGTTGCCGAACTTTCAGTGAACCCGCCGACAGTGATTACCGGCGACAACTATGACCAGCGCGACCCGGCCAGCGGGATGCTGTTCGGCGGTGTGCGCATCAACATTTTCAACATCTCCAAGATCAACTCCGAAGTGCGTGGGGGCAAGGCGCCTCGTATCAAGCGACTGTCCGAATACATCGGCGAGAGTTACTTCGACTATCTGGCGGGTCTGCCCGATCTGGTGCTGATCATGGATGAGTCGCACCGCTATCGGGCTTCGGCCGGTGTGCGGGCGATCAACGAACTAAAGCCAATCCTGGGTCTGGAACTGACGGCCACGCCATTCACAGAAGGTGTCCGCGGCGCGGTGCCGTTCAAGAACGTCATCTTCGACTATCCGCTCGGCAAGGCGATGGCGGATGGCTTTGTTAAGGAGCCCGCGGTGGTCACGCAGAAGAACTTTGATCCGCGGCAGTTCTCTGCGGAGCGGCTGGAGCAGATCAAGCTTGAAGACGGCATCAGGCTGCACGAAAGCGTAAAAGTAGAGTTGGAAACCTATGCCCGGCAGAACGACCAGCCCATCGTGAAACCTTTCGTACTCGTCATCGCCCGCGACACGACACACGCCGGCCAATTGCTGCAACTGATCCAGTCAGACAAGTTTTTTGAGGGCCGCTACCGGGCAAAGGTCATCCAGGTGGATTCCAGCAAGACCGGCGCGGAAGAAGATGAGATGATCCAGCGGCTATTAGCCATCGAGAAGACCGAAGAGCCGACGGAGGTTGTGATTCACGTCAACATGCTCAAAGAAGGCTGGGACGTGACCAACCTCTACACGATTGTCCCGCTGCGCGCGGCGAATGCGCGCACTCTCATCGAGCAGTCCATCGGCCGCGGCCTGCGCCTGCCCTATGGGCAGAAAACGGGGGTGAATGCGGTTGATCGCCTCAACATCGTGGCCCACGACAGGTTCCAGGAAATCATTGATGAAGCCAGCAGGCCGGGCTCGGTGATCCATCTGCAGAAGGTGATCCTGGATCCGACCAGTGATTTGCAGAAGACGGTCACGGTGGTGGCACAGTCCAATGTCCTGCACCAGATCGGCAAACCCGCCGAAGCGGGCGCAACCCCGGCCCCGGGCGCGAAGACGCCTGCGCCAGTGTTCAAGACCGAGGCCGAGCAACAGGTCGCGCAAATCACCTATGAGGTGATCAAGCGGCACGAGTCGTTGCCGGGTTCTGCGGCGCTGCTCAAGCGCGACGTGCAGGCCGCGATGATTAGGGAGGTGGCGGCGGCCTACAAGCCGGTGCAACAGGAGCTGGAAGGCATTTCCAAGCCGCCGGACATAAAGGGCATCGTTGCCAGGACCACGGAGCTTGTTGTCGGACAGACCATTGATATTCCCCGCATCCTTGTGGTGCCGAAAGGCGAGGTGACGGTCGGCTTCAAGCCGTTCAAGCTCGATCTATCAGGGATCAACTATCAACCCGTCACGCGGGACCTGCTGATCCAGCACCTGCGAACGCGCCAGCAGGACACGTTGAGTGCACTTAACGCTCAGTACCGTGAGCAGCGCTTGGAGGACTACATCGTCCGCGCACTGGTGGACTTCGACGATATCTCTTACGACGATCACGCAGAGCTTCTTTATGACCTTGCCGGTCAGGTTACGCGACACTTGCAGGGATATCTCTCCGAAGACGACACCCGCAACGTGCTGCAGTACCACGAGCGGCAGATTTCCGAATTCATCCACGCGCAAATGCAGCCGCACTATTGGGAAAAGGCTGCGGGCTACGAGGTGGTCGTTACAAAGGGATTCACGACCCTGAAACCCTCCGCGTTCACGGCGGTCGCTGCGGACAAGGTCCAGGACGTGCATCAGGCCGTCGCAGACAAGGGCAAGATCGGCCAGCTCGTCTTTGGCGGGTTCAACCGGTGTCTCTATCCTTTCCAAAAATTTCATTCCGACGCTGAGCGCAAGATGGCGATCATCCTGGAACGGGAAGCGCTGAAGTGGTTCAAGCCCGCAAAGGGCCAGTTCCAGCTCTTCTACAAATTGGGCGCCAGGCAGAACGAGTACCAGCCCGACTTTGTCGCGGAGACAAAGGACGAGATCTTCATGCTAGAACCCAAAGCTAAGAACGAACTGACCAGCGATGAGGTTTTGGCGAAGAAGGCCGCCGCCCTGCGCTGGTGCGAACTTGCAACCGCGCACAGCAAAGAGAATGGTTGCATAAATTTGGGGTTAAGCGGTGGGAAATGGCGTCGGACACAGGGTTTCAGTGAGTTTTGTGCTTTTCGCTGGATCTCACTGCTGGTGAAATCCAGCCCGTCAGAAAGATAGCTGATCTTATGGCCAGGATAATAGAAGAAGCGGCCTACGCTTTGCGGTATAATGTGTTTGCCAAAACAACAACATCCGCGAAGGAGACCGCTTATATGAAGTGTAGCAGAGCCGAGGTTCACTGCAAGACTCGCAGCCTTCCGGTGCTGCGGTTTGAGGACAGCCAACTGACCTCGTTCTCGGGCTTGGTCCTCATCCAAGAGCTCTTTGTCCGTCTGGAACTGAAGGAGCGGCTGCGGCGCTGTTTTAGCCATCTCACGGTCAGCCCCATCTTCGGCTATCCCACCCTGGTAGTGTGTTTGGTCGTGCACCTGCTTCTCGGATACCGGCAGTTGCGCGATAGGCGTTACTACGCTGATGATCCGCTGGTGAAGCGGATCTTGGGCTTGCGCCGCTTGCCCGATGTCGCCACCGTGAGCCGTGCGTTGGCGGGGGCAGACCAAGAGAGTGTCAGGCGCCTGCAGGGGCTGCTTAGGGAGGGGGTCCTCGCACGACTAGCGGCACTTCGGCTTCCCCGGGTGACGCTCGACTTCGATGGCTCGGTGATTGGCACAGGACGCTGGGCCGAGGGGACGGCGGTGGGGTTTAACCGCAAGAAAAAGGGCCAGCGCAGTTATTACCCGCTCTTTTGCACCCTCGCCCAAACCGGGCAGGTGTTCGATGTGCTGCACCGATCCGGCAACGTCCATGACTCCCACGGTGCCCGGGACTTCATCCTCGCTTGTATCGCCACGGTACGGGCCGCCCTCCCTGGGGTCTGCATTGAGGTGCGCATGGACAGTGCGTTTTTCAGCGATGAAATCATCGCCAGCCTCGACGCCCAAGGGGTGGAGTATACGGTGAGCGTCCCCTTCGAGCGCTTCGCTGAACTCAAGCAACGCATCGAAGCGCGCCGCTGGTGGTGGCCGCTCGGGGCGGGGTGCGCCTACTTCGAAGCGCAGTGGAAACCTAAGGCCTGGAACGTTCGCCATCGTTTCCTCTTTATTCGCACGCGGGTAAAACAGCAATTCAAGGATCCCGTGCAACTCGATCTCTTCACTCCGCACCAATTCGGCTATGAGTTTAAGGTTATCCTCAGCAATAAACGCCTCGGTGCCCGCAAGGTACTCGCCTTCCATAACGGCCGCGGAAGTCAGGAAGGCCTCTTCGCCGAGCTCAAATCCGACAATCAGCTCGACTACGTGCCCACCCGTACCTGGGTCGGTAACCAGATCTACCTGCTCTCGGTGCTCCTCGCCCACAACCTCGGCCGCGAGCTCCAGATGATCGTCCATCCGCCTTCGCGCACAACCCTGGAGAAACGACCCGCCCTGTGGAATTTCGCGCGCCTCGACACCCTGCGGCGTCGCCTCATCCAGCGCGCAGGCCGCTTGATCCGGCCGCAAGGACAGCTCACCCTGCGGCAAAGCGTGGGAGTACCTGCTGATTCCGCATGACGTGATTGCAGACAACATGAGCTTACAGGCGCTTAGGAACCACAGCGCCTAGTCTTTCTCCGACATGGCCAAAGCCCCCGCATCCGAACGCCTGCTCATCCTGGCAAAGACGCATCCGGCGCCGAGCACGAAGCACCGGGAAATCAGTTGGGTCGCGGCGGTAAATGGCGACCGCAAGCTCCGCCGTTTGTGATCCCGTTGCGCCAGACCTTCGTGTTCGTCGCGCCGGACAATGACCTCGTACAGCCGATTGAGCCGGTCATTGGCCTCATCGATGCGGTGAATCACGTCGACATGAATTGCATCGATGCGCTTATTCGTCTCATCGATGCGGTGTGAAAGATCGACATGAACGGCATCGATGCGCTTATTCGTCTCGTCGATACGGTGTATGAGATCGACATGAACGGCGTCGATGCGCTTATTCGTCTCGTCGATGCGGCGGCTTTGGTCGGCTAGGTGAACGTTGATGTCGTCCAGCCGCTTATTGGTGAGTTGCAGGATAGTTTTGATTTCGGCATTTTCCGCCCGGATCTGCTTGAGCTCGGGTACCACGACGTCTTGAAAAAATCTCTGTAATACGCCCATCAGCATAGGGATCTCCGTGCAGCTTTCGATGCGTGACTAAGAGTAAAATCTAGCTTTCAACGAGTCGGCGCCGGAGATGTAGGGTGAGTATGCTGGCCGCAACTCACCGACTCGGCCCGCGTAGCTAGCCTCCTTTTCAAGCTCTACTCCAAGGTGTCGGCCTGCGCCGACGGGTTGGTGGGTTACGCCGCGAACAGCGCGGTTAACCCACCCTACATTGAAGTCATAGGGCGAGCGGGCGTGCGAGTCTGTTGAGGTCGTTTTGTTCAGCATTCAAGACGTTCGTATCTAGCATTCAACGAGTCGGCGCGGGAGACGTGTAGCGGCGAAGGCCAGCACTGCAAGTATATCTTTCCGCTTCAGATCTGCGCAACAGGCTATCTCCGGAGAATTAAACGCCGCGATTCGATGTTACCACACCCCGCTCCCTGCTGGACCAGCCGCGAATCGCCGATCACACGTCGCCTGAGGTCGATCGGATCTCATCGATCAGCTTCAAGGATCCCGGATCACCGGGTTGCGATGTTCCCAGCAACCACGCCATGATGTCCTGGTCCGCTTGGTCGAGCAGCTCGGCGAAGCGAAGTTGATCGGCTTCGGCAAGCTGGTGGTAGCGGCGATCGAGAAATCTTTCAAGGATGATATCGAGCTCGCGCATCCCGCGCCGGCAACGCCATCGGAGCCGGTCGATCGAAGTCATGAGCTTAACGGGTCTCACAGCGCTCGCGTTAGCAGCAATTTCTTGATCTCCCCGATCGCCTTCGCCGGGTTGAGGCCCTTGGGGCAGGCCTTGGTGCAATTCATGATCGTATGGCAGCGGTACAGGCGATACGAATCTTCGAGCGCGTCGAGGCGCTCGCCCGTATTCTCGTCGCGGCTGTCGACGATCCAGCGGTAGGCCTGAAGCAGAATAGCAGGTCCGAGAAAGCGATCACCGTTCCACCAGTAACTCGGACAACCCGTCGAGCAACAGGCGCAGAGAATACATTCATACAGCCCGTCAAGTTGGGCGCGGTCTTCCTTGGTTTGCAAACGCTCGCGGGCGGGCGCCGGTGTGTCCGCCTGTAACCAGGGTTTGATCGAGGCATATTGGGCATAAAAATGCGTCAGATCGGGCACCAGATCCTTGATCACCGGCAGGTGCGGCAGGGGGTAGACGGAAACCTCCATCTCGGCGTCATCGATGGCCTTGGTGCACGCTAAGGTATTGGATCCATCGATATTCATCGCACACGAGCCACACACGCCCTCGCGGCAGGAGCGCCGGAAAGTCAAGGTGGCATCGAGCTCATTTTTTATGTAGATAAGTGCATCCAGCACCATCGGGCCGCAGCGGCTCAGATCGATATCGAAACTGTCCAATTGCGGCGGCTTACTGGCATCTGGATCATAGCGGTACACCTTAAAACGTTTGACCCGCCGAGCGCCCGCCGGCGCGGTCAAATGTTTTCCCCTCTCGATATTCTCAAACATTGGCAATTTCATGGCACGCATCGCTGTCCCTCGCCAAGCAGGTTGTTGATATCGTCAGAGGTTGTGAAAAAACCGTGGCGAGCGAGCGCAGCAGATTTTTTCACAAGCTCTCAGTACACGCGCGCCTTTGGCGGTATGACCTCGACTTCATCCGTGAGCGTACGCAGGTGTACCGGCCGGTAGTCGAAGCGCGCCTCGCCGCGTTCATCGAGCCAGGTCAACGTGTGCTTGAGCCAGTTCTCATCATCGCGTCGAGGATAATCCTCGCGCGCATGCGCGCCGCGGCTCTCGGTGCGGTTATGAGCCGCGCCTATACTCACCATCGCCTGTCCCAGCAAATTATCAAGCTCCAAGGTTTCCACTAGATCGGTGTTCCAGATGAGGGAACGATCCGATACCCGCACTTCGGAAAAGGACTCTCGGATGGATTTGAATTTGTGAATTCCCTCGCCGAGCAGCTCCGCGCTCCTAAAGACCGCTGCGTGGTTCTGCATCACGCGTTGCATGTCCAGCCTGATCTTCGCGGTCGGGCGCGATCCTTGCGCGTGACGCAGTCGATCGAAACGTGTCAGTACGGCTTCGGTGATTTCCTCGGGCAGCGGCTTGTGAGCCTGCCCGGGTTGGATATGGGCCGCGCAGTAGTTGGCCGCCGCGCGTCCGAACACGATGAGATCGAGCAGCGAATTGGACCCCAGCCGATTGGCGCCGTGGACGGAGACGCAAGCGCACTCGCCGATGGCCATGAGACCCGGCACGACCGCATCGGGATCGCCTTCCATAACGGGCGGGGCAGTCAGGAGGGTATCTTCGCCGAGCTCAAATCCGACAACCAGCTCGACTATGTCCCCACGCGTACTTGGGTCGGCAATCTTCGAGGACGATAAGCGCTGGTACCAGGTTTTTCACCTCCGCGACCAATGCTGCAATACCCGCTTCATCATTGCTAAAGCGTAGCGTGGTCCCAGAGGGGCGTATCGCCACATCCAACACGGCCTTAGACACATCGATACCGACGAACACTGCGGTTATTTCGTTCATGCCATTGCTCCGTTACCCAACCTTGCAAAAATGCGGGCTCTTATGGGCCCAAGCAACTGTTCGGGTTGATTGAGAAAGGGACGTGGCGACGCACGCTCAGCGGCGGGATCATTGTCCCAAGGACGCACCGGTCTACCACGTCCATTACAACACTTTGGCTCAAATAATTGACTGAAACCAACGTTGTGGATATGTGGAATCTTCCCTGATACCCACATATCCACAACCCAACAACAGAATAAATATCCATAGAAAAGAAAGATACAAGGATGCAGCGATGAAGGGCGAAGGCTATCAAGTGAAGAGCAGCGGGAATGCATCTGACAACCGACCCGAGTCGGCCGTGACGAAGTCACGGGATGAACCTGCGGCTGGAGAACGGGATATGCCCGAGTCGATTCCAAACTCCGCGTTGCTCGAACGCGTGTTAGAACGCGCGAACCTGCAACGTGCCCTCAAACAGTCAGAAGTAACCAAGGCGCGCCAGGCATCGATGGGATGACTGTCGAGGAGCTTCCGGACTATCTCCGACATCATTGGAGGGATATTCGCGCGCAACTGGTGGCAGGCACGTATCGCCCGCAACCGGTACGGCGTGTGGAAATCCCGAAGCCCGATGGACGCAAGCGTTTGCTCGGCATACCGACGGTGTTGGATCGCTTCATCCAACAAGCCATTGCGCAAGTCGTACAGGCGCAATGGGAACCGCACTTCCACCCCTGGAGCTACGGATTTCGCCCGCAACGCTCGGCCCACCAGGCCGTGCGGCAACTGCAGGCGGACATTCGCGAAGGTTACCGCTGGGTGGTGGATCTCGACTTGGAGGCGTTCTTTGACCGAGTTAATCACGATCGGTTGGTTGCGCGGCTCAAACGATCCGACCATTCGCTACTCCGCCTGGTCAACCGCTATCTCAAGGCGGGGGTTCGCGTAGGCAGCCGTACGGAAGCGACGACGAGGGGGGTTCCCCAAGGCGGTCCGCTTTCGCCCGTGCTTGCCAACGTGGTGTTGGATGAACTCGACTGGGAGCTTACCCGGCGCGGCCACCGCTTTGCCCGCTATGCCGATGACTGCAACATTGTGGTCAAGAGCGAACGGGCAGGTAAGCGGGTGATGGCAAGTGTGACACGCTTTATCGAAGAATCGCTGCGGCTCACAGTGAATACGAGAAAGAGCGCGGTGGATCGCCCGTGGAAGCGCAGCTTCCTGGGCTTCACGGTCAGTCGCAACGAGGTCCGGCTCAAGGTGGCGGAGAAAGCCATCGACAAGCTCAAGGCCGAGGTGCGCGAACTGACCCGTCGTACACGAGGCTACCGTTTGGTGGATGTTGTGGCAGAGCTGAGAGAATACCCTGCTTGGTTGGAAAGCGTACTTCGGCGTCGCCGAGGTGCTGAGCCCTCTGCGCGATGTCGACAAATGGATACGACGCAAGTTACGCTGCTATCAATGGAAGCAATGGGGACGAGCGGGCTATCGGGAACTGCGACGACGCGGTGTCACCGTGCGCGAAGCATGGAACCTGAGCAAGTCGGCGCATGGACCGTGGCGCCTCTCCAAGACCCCGGCGCTCACGCTGGCTCTGCCGGCGCGGTACTTCAGCGGTTTGGGACTGCCGAGTCTGGCAGCGAGCTAGGAATATGTTTCATCGAACCGCCGTGTACGTGATCCGTATGCCCGGTGGTGTAGGAGGGGCGGGGGGCCGCGAGGCCTCCCCCTATCCCTGATTAGTCGCGTCCGTTTCCGTTAATGTCAAATGCATAGGGTGTAGGTCTCAAACTGATCATCAGTGTGCCCTGGCGCCAGGGAATGCAACGACGTTATCGGGAGCCGCGACGTGGGCACAGTAGGTTTGCGCGAGCAACCGCCAACCGTGATCGAAGCGCTGGCTCTGCGCGAGCGCGCGCAAGGTCAAGATCGCTTGTCCGCCCGCATGCCGCCAACGCATTCCCGATCGTTTCATTCGTTGCGTCACCAGCGTCTTGCACGCCGCTTCCACCACACCTGAACCGATCGGCAACCCCAGCGCTTTTGCCCCCGCGTAGCCCATGCGCGCTCGATTGCGGCGGAAGTAGCCGAGCTCGGTCGCCAGCACCTTGCGGCGCGGATGCCGGTTGCGCTGATAGGCAAGTGTGCGGATCACCTTTTCGACTCCATCGTGCTCCGCGCGCAGGATGTGCCGATAGGTCTCAAACTGGGTGCGCGCCTTCGGGGTGTTCTCCCCGTAGGCCACCGCAAACGCTGCCTTGAGATGCTCGGCGGCGTGGTAGAAGTCGATGATCTCCTCACCCGCGGGCAGTTCATCGCTGAGGAAGGTCCAGTTGTCCTTGGCCCCGTCGGCGAGCTTGACCACCCGCAGTCCCGGACGTTCTTGGAGCACGGTCGACACCTCCGCCGCTAGCATCGTCTTCAGGGTCGCTTTCTTCGACTCCGGCATCCGCGCCATGCGCACCGTGCCCAGCCGCTCGCCTTCGGCATCGTGAAAGCTCAGCGTCGCACAGCCCACTTCTTGATAGCCGGCCGGTCCTTTCGTGTGCTTACCCTCGGCAACACCCCGCTCGCGCTTAGCAGCGCGCCCCCCGTCCTTCATCGGTGTCATCACCCCATCGAGCGACACCGCCACCGTGACCGCCGCTTCGGGAATCCTCATCGCTCCGCGCAACTGCGCATCGAAGTGTTCCCGTTGCGCTTCCCACTGCGCCGAGCACTGCTTCGGCAACCGATCCAGACTGCTCTTCGAGGGACTCATGTTGCCCACTTCCCGAAACAACCCTTCGGCCTCCTGCGGGGTCAGATGCGCCACCGCCCACAGCGCTTGGCGCGCCGCGCGCGGGGTGAACTGACCGGCCACCATACCCGCACGCAACTCCAACGGCACCACCGTCCCATCGCGACCACGGCGGTACAGCGTGCGCCACACCTTCACCGCACCCGCCGCGCTCAGGTAGGTCTCCGAACTGCGTAGCACCCGATGGTGCAGGTGCCCGTCAATCAGCAGCTGCGGCTGGTTCACATCCAGCCGCTCCAGCTCCTCGGCGAGGATCTCGCACTCGGCGTCCATAAATACGGCGTGCAACTCCTGTTCAAAGCGTTCGAAGTTCTCCTCCGCCCCACGACGGGCGCGCAGCTCCGCGACTGCCTTATGCAGTCGTTCGATCGCTGCGTTTGTGGCCGTGGCATCGTTTTGGGACGTGTGAAATACTGGCATCGGGGCAGCCCTCCGGAGTTCGTTGGATTAATGCACGACGAATTATCCACGAGGACCACTGCCCCTTCATCTCCCTACCACCATGACAAATTGTCAGCTCACGCTACCCGAACGCAAAAAACTCCAATAAAACCAGATCAGTTGCCGATCTACACCCAATGCATAGCCTGATCGAAAGCATAAGCGCCTGGATACCGGTCGACCCGAGGGCGCGGCTGGAGCAGCTTCGGAGCAGAGAGAGAGGTAAAAGCAGACCGGCGCGCCTTGTCGTTGGGGAAAAACTTTCGCCCCTGGATTTTTACGTGTATCTCAAAGCACGTTTCGGACCGCCGAACGGAATCCAGATGCCCTTGCGGAATCCATCTTCCGACAATCTCATTCACTGGCACTACACAATCGGAGGAGGGCCGGCAGTGCTGGAAATCTGGCAGGCAAATCTCAGTATGGAGATATACCTCGAAGGTATCGAGACTCCTACGGACGCGGACTGGGATAGGCTACTTCTTGCGATCAAGGGGGACTTCGCGAACTACGGACAGAAAATGTCCGTCGTCCGAAAGGAGTTGGAGCGCTGGCATCTCTTCATCAATCCCTACAAACGGTTACATGACGTTTTGGAACGCAGTCGTTTAGACCTAATTGCGCTTGATATTGACTCCGTCATTGTGCCAAGGACCCCGGAAACCCCGGACGACCTTAAGATGCTCTCGGAGACCATCTCCAAGCATCAAGCACGGTTCGAAGAGGCGTTGAGACTAGGTGTAACCATCCGAATGCTCGCCCCTGTTCTTGGAGAGGCATTCGTCAACTCATTGATCTTCGTTTTGGCCAAACCGGAGATCAAAGCTGATTCGCGACTATATCAGGACGTTATTCGGCGTGAGGTCGATGTGCGAATAAAAAGCTTGCATTTGCATTGCAACGGATTCGCCAAACCTGTAGACGCCACCGCAGAGCGGTTCAAGTCTTTCCAGACGTTGATGAACGGTCGGAACGATTTTCTTCATGGCAACGTTGACCCGACAAAGTTGAAATACGACACTGTGTATTTCGACTTTCGGACCGTACCGATCTTCGAGACCCGAGCTACATTCGGCGAGATGGCACTTTCCCACAAGCTCATTCATGTCGAACCGACGGTGGCGCTATCAGATATTGAGACGGTGAAGCAATTCATTGATCTTGTACTAGAAAGTTTGCAGCCTGAGCGTCGAGAGCTCGTGCGCCGTTTCATGGAAACAACGTCACCGGGCTGGCGACCTGATACGGGTACGCCTGGTGTGCTCTTTCCGGAGCACGTCATCCACTCTGTGCTCGCGATGGGTCCGGAGAAGGAAGATGATGATTGTGGCAACGCGAGCTAGCCAACCGCTGCACCCGACGGCTCACCGCCGCGCGTTTCGCCGCGGGTGAGCGGCACGTGGGACATTCTGCTGGGAGGAGGAGAGTGAACTACTTCCTGGATCTCTTCAGCCCGGAAACCTACGAGGCGTTTAGGCGTTCCGATCGCTCGGTGTCCGGGTTCCGCCCCCGGCATAAGAACGCGGCGGAGCGGGTCCGCCCTGGCGACAAGCTGGTCTGCTACATGACACGGGTCTCACGCTGGTTCGGTGTGCTCGAAGTCCTTGAGGGTCCGTTCCGCGACAGCACGCCGATCTTCCTCGAGGAAGTCGATCCTTTCGTAGTGCGCTTTCGCGTCAGGCCGATCGTGTGGCTTGCGGTCGAGAAAGCCGTTCCCATTTACGAAGACGCGGTGTGGAACCAGCTGTCCTTTACCAAGGGGCAGACGAGAGGTACTCCTACGTGGACGGGCCGGGTCCGGACCAGCCTGGTGCAGCTTAGCGACGCCGACGGACGGCTTCTAGAGTCCCTGCTTCTGGAACAAAGTCGTGGTGGCCGGGCCTATCCACTCGATACGTCGGATTCCCGGAAGCTCGCCACTCATCGAGTGCGGCGCGTGGACAAGGATGTGACCGTTACCGTTCCGGAAGATCGGGACGACGTGGATCAGGAAAGGGCGCCTCAAGCAGAGGTACGGGAATCAATCCAGATCCAGGCCCTCCTGGCGGACATTGGCGCGCGCATGGGCATGCAGATCTGGATCCCGCGCGCCGACCGCGCGGCCGTGGTCGGGGAATGGAAGGGGGACCACCCGCCACCCCTTGAGCGCCTTCCCCTCAACTACGACGAGACCACCCTGCGAACCATCGAGCAGATTGATGTCCTCTGGCTCAAGGGGCGGTCGATCCGCCGCGCGTTCGAAGTCGAGCACACCACCTCGGTGTACTCGGGAATTCTGCGGATGGCGGATCTGCTTGCCCTACAGCCAAACATGGACACCCGCCTTCACATCGTCGCGCCGCTGGCTCGGCGCGAGAAGGTACTCCAAGAACTGCGGCGGCCCGTGTTCTCGCTTTTGGAGCGCGGTCCACTGTTCGAGAGCTGTACCTATCTTTCGTACGACGGCCTGCGGGAGCTAGCGAAGCAGCCGAACTTGGCCCATTTGAAAGAGAGCGTTCTTGAGGACTACGAAGAGGGGGCCGAGGAGTAGCCCCGAGTCGTTCCAACAAGCGGATGCAGCAAACGAGCGGCACGGTCAACGGATGGACGCCGCGCGCTGGTGATTCGCAGCGTTGAGTGTCTGCTCCGGGCAGATTATTGTCGCCACACGCAAACGTCCCAAATGGGTCGGAAGCCGAAATTCAGCTGAGATACCACCGAGCCGGTGACTTGGGCGTTTCTGGACATCGTTCATGCTTACGCGCGGATTTACGCATCGTGATCTAGACTTTACCCTAGAGGATACCCAGCCACAAAAAACCCACCCTCGTTCAAAGCACGTTTATGCCGATCCACTTTTCCAAGACAGTCTACGAGCCGCCTGAGTCAGAAGACGGTTGCCGGTTGATCATCATGCGGCGTTATCCGCGCGGCATCGCGAAATCGCGGGCGCACGCATGGGTGCCGCAGCTCGCGCCCACGCTGGCGCTCGTGCATTGGTACCATGACAATAAGCGCGCGATCGAAGCACGGTGGCAATCGCGCGACCCCGTGCGCTTTGAACGGGAAATCGCGAAATTCTGGAGAACCTATAGCCGCCGGTATCTGAGTGAGATGCGCGGGCAGCGGAGCCTGATCGAGTTTCTAGCCTCTCTGCAGCGCGATTTTGGGGTGACGTTCACGTTGTTGTGTGCCTGCCCCGACCATCGGATCTGTCATCGGAGTCTCCTCGCGCGGCTCATTAACGACACGCCTCCTCGGTAAGCTTGCGTACCGCTCCAGCGGTAACGCGTGATTAAAACAATCCGCTGAGATCGACCGGACAGTCAGGCAAAGCCCTTAGCGTGCGTACGGCCGGTTCGGCGAGCGTCTGAGTTTGTTGATAGCCGGTTTCGGCGGCTCCGGTAAACACGTGCAAGCATCTGTTTTCGAGATCCAGGATCCAGACCTCGGGTATGCCGTGGCGCGCATAAAGCGGAAGTTTAACGTCGCGATCGTAGGCCAAGGAGGTATCTGCTACTTCGATGATCAGCATTACATCGGCGGGATGCGGGTGGGCGGATGCGTAAAAATCCCTTCGAGGCCGGAGTAAACAGATATCGGGTTCCGGTTCGGATCGATCGTTTAAGACCACCGGATTCTGTATCCAGATAATCGCTTGGTCCCCCGCGCTACGTTCAAGAAGTCTCTGTAAGCGGGCGACGTAAGCGGCTTGCTGACTTCCAATGGGCGCCATCTCGATGATTTCTCCCTCGATAAGCTCGACCCGGTCTTCTTCGGCGAAGATACCCGCCTCGCCCATGCGATGATAATCATCCGCCGTCAGGCGATAACGGCGATAGGGCGATTGAGCGCTGCTTAACACGGTGGCTAATCCTAGGCAGAGTTGCTTGCAAAAGAAAAAAGATATATCATTTATCCTAGCATAAACCACATAATGCAACCAACCCTGGCTAGCATAGCGCTCGGGTACCGCCTCGGCAATTGGGTGGTCAGTCCTGGTGTTATCCGCACTTCGACTCTCCGCAGTTGAGGCACGTCAAGCAACCGTCCATTTGCACCATGGCCTTGGTGTGGCACTTCGCGCACAGCTCGGTGCCGCCGGGAAATTCATCCGCAGCGGATGATCCACTCAGTTGCTGTGAGCGCTGATACTCGGCGCGCTTCTCTTCGATGAGTTTTTTTTGATGCGCATCGGGCTTGTTGTCCTTGAGCAAGCCGATCATCCGCAGGTGGCATTCGAGCACATCGCCGATCTCGGCCACCAAGGAAGGCATGAAGCGACCGCCCTTCTTGAAGTAACCCCCTTTCGGATCGAACACCGAACGCAGCTCTTCGACCAGGAAGGTGACATCTCCGCCCTTGCGAAAGACGGCGGAAACGATGCGCGTAAGGGCGACGATCCACTGGAAATGATCCATATTCTTGGAGTTGATGAAAAGCTCGAAAGGCCGCCTCAGCTCGTGCGCCGTGCCGGCGTTGAGCACGATGTCGTTGATGGTCACATAGAGCGCGTGCTCGGAGAGCGGAGTTTTGATCTTGTAGGTCGATCCCAGCAGCATCTCGGGGCGCTCGACCTTCTCGTGCATCTGGATAACATTATCCTGCGGCTTTTCCGCGGCCGAGGTCTCGGCCGTAACGACGCTATATTTGACGATGCGCTGCTCGAATTTCTTGCTCATGGCCTGAAGTCCTCGCTCGCTAAAATTTACCGTAGTAGCCCTCTTTGAGGGCGTCAAAGAGGTTGGCGGCGGTGTGGATCTCACCGTCGTACTCGATGTCCTCGTTGCCCTTGGCTTCCACGGCGGTGCCGTCCTCCAGAATAAAGCGATAGACGGTGTTTTCGAGATCCTGATCCTTGACCAAGACCCCCTGGAAGGCTTCCGGATTGAAGCGAAAGGTCGTGCACCCTTTGAGGCCCTGCTCGTAGGCATAGAGATAGATGTCCTTGAAATCCTCGAAGGGGAAATCAGTGGGTACGTTCGCGGTTTTCGAGATCGAGGAATCGATCCAGCGCTGCGCCGCGGCCTGGATGTCGACATGGTGGCGCGGGGTGATGGTCTCGGCGGTGACGAAGTAATCCGGTAACGGCGCCGCGGACGGCGCGGCGCTGGGCTTGGCATCGGGGTCTACGAAATGGCGGTAGGCGAGGAGCTCAAACGAATACACATCGATCTTCTCTTTGCTCTTGCGCCGCTCGCGGATGACGTTGCGTGCATAATGGTGCGCGAAGCTCGGCTCGATCCCATTGCTGGCGTTATTGGCCAGCGAGAGCGAGATGGTGCCGGTCGGTGCGATGGAGCTATGATGGGTGAAGCGCGCCCCCGTCTCGGCGAGCGCATGGGCGAGCTCGGGCATTACTTTGGCCACGCGCTGCATATAGCGGCTGTAGCGCGCGTGCAAGATCTTGCCCTTGACCACGTCGCCGGCCCTGTAACCGTCGCGAGTCATTTCCGGGCGATGCCGCAGCATCGCGGCCGTGACGGTAAACTCTTCTTCCATGATAGGCGCCGGTCCCTTCTCGCGGGCGAGATCCAAGGCCATCTCCCAACCGGCCAAAGCCATCTCGCGGGTGACCTGCTCGGTGAAGGCGAGCGAGTCCGGCTCTCCGTACTTCATGCAGAGCATCGTGAGCGTCGAGCCGAGGCCAAGGTACCCCATGCCGTGACGACGTTTGCGCAGGATCTCGTCGCGCTGCGGTTCCAAGGGAAGGCCGTTGATTTCGACCACGTTGTCGAGCATGCGTGTGAACACCTGTACGACTTTACGGTATTCCGCCCAATCAAAGCGCGCTTGGCCGGTGAAGGGATCGCGCACGAACTTGGTGAGATTGATCGATCCGAGCAGACAGGATCCATAGGGCGGCAGCGGCTGCTCGCCGCACGGGTTGGTCGCCCGGATGGTCTCGCAAAACCAGTTGTTGTTGAGATCGTTGACCCGATCGATCAAGATGAAACCGGGCTCGGCATAGTCATAGGTCGAGGCCATGATCATGTCCCAGAGATGCCGGGCGCGAAGCGTCTTGTAGATCTTGCAGGCGACCTGCCCCTCGCTGTTGCTGAGATAGCCTTCCGTTACCGGCCATGCGCGCCAAATCACCTTATCGGGATCATTGAGGTCCAGATCCTCGGTTTCCAGCTCTGCTTGCTTAACCGGAAAGGCGAGTGGCCAGAGGTCGTTGGCCTTGACGGCCTGCATGAAGGCGTCGGCAATGAGCAATGAAAGGTTGAATTGCCGCAGCCGTCCGTCCTCGCGCTTGGCGCGAACAAAGTCCTTGACGTCCGGGTGCCCGACATCGAAAGTCGCCATCTGGGCGCCGCGCCGCCCCCCGGCCGACGAGACCGTAAAGCACATCTTGTCGTAGATATCCATAAACGAGAGCGGACCCGAGGTATACGCACCGGCTCCCGAGACATAGGCGCCCTTCGGACGCAAGGTGGAGAACTCGTAGCCGATACCGCAGCCCGACTTCAGGGTCATACCGGCTTCGTGGACTTTGCCGAGGATGTCATCCATCGAATCGCGGATGGTGCCTGACACCGTACAGTTGATAGTGGAGGTGGCGGGTTTATAAGCGCGGGCGCCCGCGTTCGAGACGATGCGGCCCGCCGGGATGGCCCCGTGGCGCAGCGCCCACAGAAACTCGCCGCACCAGTGCTCGCGTTTCTCCGGCGTCGCCTCGACCTCCGCGAGCGCCAGCGCGATCCGCTGGTAGCTGTCGTCCATGGTCGCATCGATGGCGGTACCATCTTTCTTTTTTAAGCGGTATTTCCGGTCCCAGATGTCCAGCGAAGCGGCTTGGAAAGGAACCTCCGCGGCCACCTCGGAAATTAGCTTGATCGACGCTTTATTCATGCTCCCCCCTCGTTGATGGTGTATCGGGCTCATCCGGCTATGAACACAATATATTGTGTTTTTATAAGCTTTGCAACCCAGTATTATGTATAATTACCGGACAGGGGCTTAAGCTCCCGAACGCGCCTGCTCAACGAGAGGTCCCTTTAGAACGCGTTCTAAAGGGACCCTGTACCTAACTGCATGCCCTCAACTTCGTTTCCATGCGTCAACATTTCCTCCGCATGTCTTAGCGTCTGTGCGGAGATGTTGATGCCCCCCAACATTCGCGCGAGCTCCTGTATCCGCCCTTGACCGTGAAGTTTGTCGACCACGACGGCGGTGGTTTCTTGGCCGCTATGTTTTGTGATCGAGTAATGGTGATGCCCGAGGGACGCCACTTGGGGCAGATGAGTCACACACAGGATTTGCCGATGCTGCGCCAATTGCCGCAATTGACGGCCGACGATCTCAGCGACCGCGCCGCCGATTCCGGCATCGACTTCGTCGAAAATCAGCGTCGAGACTCCCTTTGCGGTGGCGTCCAGGACTTGGATGGCCAAACTGATTCTGGACAGCTCCCCACCCGATGCGACCTTCTCCAGCGGGCGCGGGGGTTGGCCGGGATTAGTGGTGACCTGGAATTCGATGCGATCTTGCCCGTTGGCAGCCGCATCCTCCAAGGCGTCCAGGCGGACGACAAACTCGCCGCGCGGCATGCCGAGTGTATGCATCGTGGCCGCGATTCTCTGCGCCAAGCGCGGCGCGTACCGTGTTCTTAGCTCCCGCAACCCGGCGGCAGCGTACTGGTAGGCGCTCCGCAGCGTGTCTTGCGCCTCTCTAAGCTCATTCAAGCGCGCCTCGCTCCCTTGGATGAAAGCTAAGCGTGCCTTAAGCTCCACGAGCTGCGCGGGGAGTTGTGCGATGACGATCCGATGCTTACGCGCCACCTCGGCAAGCGCCGCTATTCGCGCTTCGACGTCTTGCAGCCGCCCGGGATGTTCGTTGATCGCGTCCAGGTAGCGATTGAGCGTCGCGCTCGCCTCCTCGACGTGAATCGCCGCGGTATCCAGCAGATCGACGACCGGCTCGAGACGCTCGTCGAGCGCGGCGCCCGCACGGATCTCGCGCACGGATCGGATAATCAAGGCATGGGCGTTGTCATTGTCCTCGCGTAAGGCCAACAAAGCATACCGGCAGCCGGCGACGATCTGTGAGAGATTAGCAAGCCGCGTATGTTCGCGTTCCAGCTCCGGCAGTTCCTGGGAAGTAAAGCCAAGCATCTCGATCTCATGGATCTGATAGTCCAAAAGGGTTCCCTCGGCCTCGCGATCGTGGCCTTGTGCTTGATCAAGGCGCAGTAGCTCGTCGCTGATTTGTTTCCACTCTCGGAACGCACGCGCCGTTTCCGAGGACGCTGCAGTGGCGCCGGCAAAACCGTCGAGTATTGCGAGTTGAATATCACGGCGCAGCAATGACTGGTGCGCGTGCTGCCCGTGAATGTCGATCAGGATCTCCCCGACTTCTTGCAGGGTGCGGGCGGGAACCGCGATACCGTTAACGAAGGCGCGCGTGCGTCCGTCGGCGCTCAATTGGCGCGTGATCGTGCACTCGTGATCACTCGCTTCGAGACTCCGATTCGCCAGCAGAGCACGGGCTTGCGCCGACAGATCGAATACCGCCATGACCGAGGCCCGCGGGCGCCCGGCCCGGATCAGGCTTGGATCGGCACGCTCGCCTAGGATCAGCCCAATCGCATCGATCACGATCGATTTACCGGCGCCGGTCTCGCCGGTAAACACGGTGAAACCAGGAGCTAACTCCAGGTCTAATTGTTCGATGACCGCGAGATTTTCGATATGCAGGTGCGTTAACACCGGCTGCTTAGCCCCACTGCAACTTGGCGCGTAGGGTAGCGAAGTGGTCATGCCCCTCCGGGTGGACTAGGCGGATGGCGCGTTCCGCCTTCTCCACGACCACGCGGTCAGCCGGCAGGAGCGCGCATCCGATTTCTCCGTCACAGGTCAAACGCGCCTGTCCAGCCTCGAGGGTGCCTACCACGATTTCAACGCGACTAGTGCCGTTCAGTACGATCGGACGGTTGCTCAAGGTATGCGGGCACAACGGCACCAAGGCCAGCGCATCGATAGCCGGGTGCAGTATGGGACCGCCGCATGACAAGGCATAGGCGGTGGACCCCGTGGGGGTGGACACGATGATGCCGTCGGAGCGTTGCCGGTGGACGAACTGTTCATTGACGTAAATGTCGAGCGTGATCAAGCGGCCGATGTTCCATTTTTGCACCAACACGTCATTCACGGCCTCTTGAGCGTAGAGGGTTTTTCCGGCGCGGATGACGTGGCTTTGGAGAAGCATGCGTTCGTCTTCGACAAACTGCCCATCAAAGATCGCGTCCAGCCGCTCCGGGATCTCCTCGGGGGAGATGTCCGCGAGAAAGCCGAGATGCCCGACATTGATCCCCAACAGCCTGACCTTGGGGTTGGAGATCTGGTGGGCGGCTCGGAGCATTGTTCCATCGCCGCCGATGGCGATCACGAGATCGATCGGATAACCGACAAACGTCTCGGTCACCGTCAAAAGCGGCGACTCCAGTAGCTGCGCGCAGCTCTTGTCCAAGAAAACTTCCAGGTGTCGGCGTTTGAGGAAAGACAGGAGAGCATGCAGCGTATCCGGGATGCGCGCGTCGCCGGTTTTAGCGATGAGACCGACTCGCTTAAACATCGAGATCGAGGACCAGCGCGCGCATGGATTAACGTTAACATGTCCATCCCCGCCGCGCCAACTATGGCGCCACGGCCAGCATCCGCGACTGAATTTTGGGTAAGCTTGCTCGGTGTTCCGGGTCATTAGGCCGTCGGCGTGGTCCGTTCACATCAACCGATACGTTCGAGAATCACGCCAGCGTCGCGATAATTGTAAGGCAGCCGGCGATGTAATCCATTGTGTTCCAGGATCAAGCTTGGCAAACCGTCCGCCCCGAGCTTCCGCGACAAACAAATCTGCTCCCTAAGTTGCGATTGTGTTTCGGCGCTGTTCAGGTCGCTTTTAAATCGCTCTGCGTCGAGCCCCAAACGCGTTGCAAGACCGAGGAGTGTCTCGTCGTCGGAGGGATTCCGCGCTTCCCGGTAATAGGCTTCTTGGATGGCCAGGATCATGGGCTCCTCGTAGGAGGCTGCTTGGCTCTGCGCGGCAATCACAGCTCGGCACGCAGGGTGAGTCGAGCGGCGTGGCACACAACGGGTCCAGAAATCGAAGTTAAACTCCGTGCCGGGAACCACCTGCTGTATGCGCCGCCAGGTCTCTTGGATAGTCGAGCGCATCGCAGCGGGCATCGGAACCTCGGAATCCGGTGCGAGCCCCCCGAGCACGCGTTGAGTCACGACGCCACCCGGTAGACGCTTAACCACTTCGTTCCACACCGAACGAAATGCCCAACACCAGCTACACATCGGATCGTGTACGTAGTAAAGGCGCATCAATAAATGCTCGTCGATTGCAGTGTCATGGTGGATGCCGGGGATCAACAACGAAATGGCGCTTATTATAATAGGGATGTATTCGCTGTTGGAAAGGAGAGACAATGCATCATCGCTTTGCGCGTCTCCTAGTTTTTCTGTGTTGGCTTTAGCTTCGTCGAGCGCCGTGTTTGCTGCTGTTACCTCTTGCCGGTTGCCGCCGTCATTATGGAGCAGAAAAATACGCGTCACCCGCACGTCGGGTTCGACATGATTACCTACCCATCGGACATACCTATGATCCGCTGAAGTTCTGGATAACGACGCCGATACAGCGTGCGATAGTCCAGAGCCGGGGAATAGCGCAATACAAATGCGGCGGCGGTTCCGCATCGTCGATGGAGACGCTGCCGAAATTACGCAAGGCGATGCTAAATTTTGAGTATCAAGAGAGTAATGAATAACGCTACATTTACTGTTGCGACCATTGGCCTAGGTGAAGGTGAACTCCGATGGTTGCAGCAGATCGTGGAGACTTCGCAATCGCAGGCGCTGCGCTTTGTACCTTACGTAGGGAGTCCTGAGACTGCTCCAGACATAGTGCTTATCGATTCCGATACGCCACAAGCTCTCCAGAGTTGGGCCGGTTTTCTCAAGGCTAAAGCACAAGGAAAAACGATCTCCGGCATTGTGTTGGCGCGCGAGCAGCCCGCAGACAATCCGAAATATTTGATTCAGCGGCCAGTGAGCGCAACGCGGCTTCTAGCAATGATGGAAAAGGTTGCCATTGAGGAGCATGGTGCGCCGCGCGCCGCTGCGTCGGTATCTGCGGACGATACGATAACACGCACGGATACTGGGACTCGGGGCGTGCAAGGCTTGCCTGGTGTGAAGGCGCTTGTCGCGGATGCCAGTTTCCCGGTCAGGACGCAGCTGAAGAACGCGCTTAAACCGATCGCCTCGTATGTCGATCTCGCACAGACGGGAGAAGAGGCGATCGAGTTCATCAATAACAAACACTACGACATAATATTTCTTGAGGTGATGTTACCGGGGATAGACGGTTATGAAATCTGCCGGATGATCAAGCACGACCCTAAGAAACGAACAACCCCGGTGGTACTGCTCGTGGCCAGCGCTTCGCCCGCGGAGAGTATCAAAGGTAAGCTCGCGCTTGCGAGCTGCGATACCTACCTTTGGAAGCCTTTGCAGCAGGCCTTCATTGACGATGTCGTCAAAAAGCTGCTGCCTAAGCCTATTCCAACACCCGCCTAGATCCTCTCGAACCGCAACGGCGCCGCTTTACACCGCCCGATCCAAACCATCAAGCAGTTCAGCGGTGCTTTGGAATCGATCGTTGGGGTCTTTAGCAAGCAATTTGTTAATCAAGGACTGATAACGCGAGACTTCGGAGGGAAGGTTTGGAATCGGAGTCTCGAGATGAGCTTGAAAGACCTCGTAGGGAGTGACGCCGCGATAGGGCAGAACCCCCGTTAACATCTGATATAGGATAACGCCGAGGCTATAGAGATCGCTGCGTTTATCCGATCCCTCGCGGCTGATTAATTCGGGACTAATATAGTATGCGGTGCCCAGCAGCGAGTTTGCCGAGGTGAGATCTCCGCTGGCATTGGTATCTTTCGCTATTCCGAAATCGGTTATAGCCAAGCGCTGCTTATCCCGGAACAAGATATTAGCCGGTTTAAGATCCCGATGGATCACTTCAATCCGGTGGACCGCGTCTAGCCCTAATGAAATCTGACGGAGGAAGTGCATCGCGGCCGCTGGGTCTATGCCTTGCCTTATCCTTGTTTTTAAATCGCCTGCCGGGAAGTATTCCATTGCAATATAGGCCAGGTCGCTCGCAAATCCGCGCTCGAAGACTCTCGCGACGTGAGGGTGGCAGAGTTTTCTCAGGAGGTTGTATTCGCGCATGAAGCGTTTAAACGGAACGGGGTTCTCTTGTGCTTTGAAAGGTAGGATTTTGAGTACCAGATGTTGCCCATCTTTGTGACGTGCAGCGAGAAAAATAGACGCCATTCCGCCCGTGCCGATTTCACGGATGAGCGTGTACCCAGGTACGCTTAAAGGCCGATCCAGATCCGGTGTTAATGGGCCAGGATCTTCGAACAAGCGCGTAGCAACGGTGCTACGCTCCGCATCATTGAATGCGTCGGCGTCAGCCGCGCTTGCCGTTTGATTTCCTGCGAGGGTTATCCTTTTGCCCGCCAGCACCGATCGCCTCCGTAACCTTTGTGGCTTCAAAGATCCGCACGCATCTCGATCCCCTGTCCGAACACCCGGATAGTCATACAGTAACAACGGGTCTCGGGCAAGTAAGGGATGACTATCGCGCCCATGCGGGTAGCAGCCCGGCTTCGTGAGCAAAGGAGCGGCGCGCGTCGAAGTCCGAATGCGCGGACCCTGCCGGTTGCTGTGCGATCCAACGGCGATAGGCGGCATCGATTTCCGCGGTCCACCAGATTTCGAATGTCTGTGAGGGCTCTGACTGATCGTTCATACGTAGCTCCGTTATTGACGAATTAGATACAGTGGATGTTCGGCTCCCAAGCTCGGGAACCCGAAGCAATGATTACCAAGACTAAGGCAAAAACGTAACCAAACGCGTGTATAACCTTCGCGGCAAGACCGCGTGTCACGAGAACCGGTAAACGAGCGTCGCCACGCTCGCGCCCGCGAACACGATGGCATGGAACCAAGACCACCTTTGGTAGCGAGTGGCGAGGTTCTTAGGGTCTCGATTCGATAGCAAGTACGGTCGTCCGCCTTTCGGTGAGCGCATTATTAGTGCATCGTTAGGCCGGTCGATGCGCTCGCGATCCACTTGATCCTCCGCCGCGCCCCGCGCTTGGTTCCATTCTTGGAGGTTGATCTGTCCATCGCCGTCACTATCAAAACGCTTCGCCAGCCTTTCCCGATCTTGTTTCCATTCGCGTAACAATAGACTTACCTCATGACTATGCTCCGTCGACGTGTAGTGATGACCGATGCTCATGATGTCGCCGAGTGCATATAGATTATCTCCAGGCGCCAGGTATTCCACATCGAGCCAAAAATCGCCTTCCCGCCAGCGCGATCGATGCGTCGTAACTACCTCCGCAGCGTCGGGATCTATGACGCATTGACCGGTTCCATCGGTTAAAACGAAAGTATCCGTACTCTGACCGTGTGAGTGCGGTGTCCAAGAACTTCCGCCTTGGCGCTGAACGTTGTAGCGATACCATACGCATGGCGGACCCGATCTATATCCAATCGGGAGGGTCCCCGGATGCGGCTCACAGCGGCCGTAGAGTTCAGTGTAGCCCTGGGCCGCGCTCCGGATGGCAGAGCTTGGCGTGTCGGTGATGAGGCGGTAGCGCTGATAGGCGCTTAGCGATGCCCACAGGCTCGCGATCACAATCGCCCCTAGCAACGCTAATCGAACCATGGGCTGAGGCGCGTACCACATACCCGCGAGCAAGGTTACGTAGCTTGCCGAAATCAAGCCGTGGCCGAGATCTCGCCACCACGGGCCAAACATCACGATTGACTAAGGGGTTTGAAATAAAACGCGAAGATCGACGTCTGTCTTTTCCGCGGCCTCGAAGAGCAGTACCTCGTACGTTCGAAAGTCGAATAACTTCGCGATGAACAAATCGGGGAATTGCTCGATGCGGACGTTGTTGACGTTCACCGCGTCGTTATAAAACTCGCGCCGATCGGCGATGTCGTGCTCCAGGCAAGTGATGCGGCTTTGCAGATGGCGAAAGGTCTCGTTGGCTTTAAGATCAGGGTAATTCTCGACCAGCGCGAAGAGTTGCCCAAGACCGGAGCGCAACAGCTTCTCCGCTGCGCCGAGAGCGGGAATATCCGTGGCTTCACGTGCCGCGGCTACCATACTTCGCGCCTCAACGACCTTGCGCAGGGTATCTTGTTCGTGCTTCATGTATTCCTTGCAGGTGGCGACTAGTTTTGGGAGTTCGTCGTGACGCTGTTTGAGCAGCACATCGATGTTTCCCCATGCCTTACGGACGTTGTGCTTCAACATCACAAAGCGGTTATATGCGAGGGCGCCGTAGATGAAAACGGTAACGGTCGCGGTGAGCAAAACGTAGCCTGCGATCTCCATGGTGATTTCCCTCGCGATGGTCAGTTGGATACGCCGGCGCTTGTTATGCGCCGTGACTTGGCGCTATAGCGGCTCTGCGGCCGTTATCTTGATAACGTAGCCGCCGTTGAGGCACCGGGCGCAACGCCGTCTTGAAGGATGGCAGACCTTATTCATTGGGCTCATAACCCAAGCTCGGCCCGAGCCAACGTTCGATCGCTTTAAGGTCCATACCCTTTCGCCGTGAATAGTCGTGGACCTGGTCTTCGTTGATCGGTCCCAGTCCGAAATAACGCGCCTGTGGATGGGAGAAATACCAGCCGCTTACTGAGGCCATCGGGTACATCGCGTAGCTTTCGGTGAGGCGGATCCCGGTATGCTGTTCAGCATCGAGCAGCTGCCATAGCAAGGGTTTTTCGGTGTGATCGGGACAGGCAGGGTAGCCGGGCGCGGGACGGATCCCTTGATAGCGTTCGTTGATCAGCTCCTCGGTGTCAATGCTTTCCTCGGGCGCGTAGCCCCAAAATTCCTTGCGCACGCATTGATGCAAGCGCTCCGCGAAGGCCTCGACCAGACGGTCCGCTAATGCTTTAACCATGATGGACGAATAATCGTCGTGTTGATCCTCAAAGCGCTTGACGATTTCCTCTATGCCGATGCCGGCGGTGGCCGCGAAGGCGCCGATATAGTCCGTGACGCCGGTTTCCTTCGGCGCGACGAAATCGGCCAACGCGAGATTGGGCTGTCCCGGCGGCCGTTTCTGTTGTTGCCGCAAGGAATGGATCACCGTGAGCTCCCCGGAGCGAGTCTCATCGGTATAGATCTCGATGTCGTCTTCGCCCACGGTATTCGCGGGGAATAAGCCGATGACACCGGATGCGCGCAGCCATTTTTCCTCGATGAGCTGCGATAACATCACTTGGGCGTCACGGAAAAGCCTACGCGCCGCATCGCCGACGGTGACATCGTCCAAGATCCGCGGATAACGTCCCGCAAGCTCCCAGGCGATAAAGAAAGGCGTCCAATCGATGTAGTGGCTGATCTCCTTCAAGGAGTAATTCGCGAACGCGAAAACTCCCAGTTGCTTTGGTACGGGAGGATTGTACGAGCGCCAATCCACCGGGAGTTTATTTTGCCTTGCCGCGGCGAGGCTTACCCATTCGGTTCGGGCTTGGCGTCCCTTATGGCGTTCGCGCACTTCCTCGTATTCCTGATCTATTTTAGTGGCGAACTCAGTTCGCAGTTCCTGGCTCATCAACCTCGTGGCGACTCCGACCGCGCGCGAGGCATCACGCACATGGACCGTGGGCTGTTGGTAATTCGGTGCGATCTTGACGGCCGTGTGTGTACGTGAGGTTGTGGCGCCGCCGATGAGGAGGGGGATCGTGAAGCCTTGGCGCTGCATTTCCTTAGCGACGTTCACCATCTCATCGAGCGATGGCGTGATGAGGCCGCTCAGGCCGATAAAATCGGCGTGTTCCTGTCTAGCGGTCTCGAGGACCTTTTCCGCTGGAACCATCACGCCGAGATCGACGACCTCGAAGTTGTTACATTGGAGAACGACGCCCACGATATTCTTGCCGATGTCGTGAACATCACCCTTAACGGTGGCCATGATGATTTTTCCGTTGTTCCGTATGACGCCGCCAGCGCGTTTTTCCGCCTCGATATAAGGGATGAGGTGGGCGACCGCTTTTTTCATTACTCGAGCGCTCTTGACGACCTGGGGTAGAAACATCTTTCCCGCCCCGAAGAGATCACCCACCACGTTCATGCCGTCCATGAGCGGGCCTTCGATGACCTGCAGCGGGCGCTCATGAGCTTGTCGCGCTTCTTCCGTATCGCTTTCGATGTAATCGGTTATCCCTTTGACGAGAGCATGCACCAGGCGTTCTTGCACACTCTGGTTTCGCCAGACGGAATCATCGTGTTTTTCCCTTGCTTCGCCCCTGACGGTTTCGGCAAACTTTACCAAGGATTCAGTGGCGTCGGAACGGCGATTCAAAAGAACATCTTCAGTCCTTTCCATCAGCTCACGGGGAATATCCTCGTAGATCCCGAGCTGCCCGGCATTCACGATCCCCATGTCCATCCCAGCCTTGATACCGTGATACAGGAAAGCGGTGTGCATGGCCTCCCGTACCGGGTTGTTACCCCGAAACGAGAACGAGACGTTGCTTACGCCTCCACTGACGAGTGCATGGGGAAGGTGATGTTTGATCTCGCGCGTGGCTTCGAAAAACGCCAAGGCATAATCGTTGTGCTCTTCAATCCCCGTCGCGACCGTTAACACGTTGGGATCAAAGATGATGTCTTCCGGCGGAAACCCGAGCCTTTCAGTGAGGATTTCATAACTGCGTTTACATATCGCGAATTTTCGCTCGGCGGTATCGGCTTGCCCGCGCTCATCGAAGGCCATGACGACGACCGCGGCGCCGTAACGGCGCACCAAGCGCGCATGCTCGACAAAGCGCTCCTCGCCTTCTTTCAGGCTAATCGAGTTGACCACACCTTTCCCCTGCAGGCACCGGAGTCCCGCTTCGATGATGCTCCATTTGGAGGAGTCGATCATCACCGGCACGCGGCTGATCTCGGGCTCCGCGGAAATCAGATTCAAGAACCGGATCATCAATTCTTCGGAATCGAGCATGCCTTCGTCCATGTTGACATCGATCATCTGAGCGCCGTTCTCCACCTGATGCCGCGCCACCTGCACTGCGGCATCGAGCTCGCCCGTGCGCACCAGCGCGGCGAATTTCGGTGAGCCGGTAACGTTGGTGCGCTCGCCGATATTGACAAAATTCACCTCCGCTCCGATCGTCAGCGGTTCCAGACCGCTCAGCCGGCAACGGCGAGGGATCTCCGGGACGCGGCGCGGCGGGAAATCGCGTAATGCCTCCGCGATGGCTCGGATATGCGCGGGCGTCGTACCGCAACAACCACCGACGATGTTCAGGAATCCGCTCTCGGCGAACTCCCGCAGTACGCCGGCCATGAAGTCGGGGCTGTCGTCATACTGGCCGAACTCGTTCGGCAGGCCCGCGTTGGGATGGGTGCTGACGTAAGTGCCAGCGACTCTCGCTAACTCCTTGACATAGGGCCTCAGCTCGGTGGCGCCAAGCGCACAATTCAAACCGACCGCGAGCGGGTTTGCATGTGAGACCGAAATCCAGAATGCCTCGGTGGTCTGGCCCGTCAAGGTGCGCCCGCTGGCGTCGGTGATAGTTCCCGAAATCATGATTGGAACGCGGAGGTTGTGGTTCTGGCAATACTCGTCGATGGCGAACAAGGCCGCTTTGGCGTTGAGGGTGTCGAAGACCGTCTCAACCAAAAGCACATCGGCGCCGCCATCGAGCAAGCCCCGGATAGCAGCCGTGTACGCTTCGGCGAGCTCAGCGAAGGTCGTGTTTCGGAAACCCGGATTATTGACATCCGGCGAGATCGAGGCCGTGCGATTCGTGGGTCCGAGCACGCCGGCGACGAACCGGGGGCGGCTGATGTCTTGTTCTTCGAACTCGTCGGCGGCGGCGCGGGCCAGACGGGCCCCGGCGTAGTTCAAGTCGTAAGCGAGGGATTCCAGCCGGTAGTCTGCCATCGCGATAGCGCTAGAATTGAAGGTATTGGTCTCCAAGATATCGGCACCGGCCTCCAGATAGGCGCGGTGAATCGCGTCTATAATCTGTGGCTGGGTAAGCGTCAGTAGATCGTTATTTCCCTTCAGGGCGCTGGGGTGATGTGCAAAGCGTTTCCCTCGATAGTCTTGTTCCTCGAGTCCGTAAGACTGGATCATCGTCCCCATGGCGCCATCGAGAATCAGTATGCGCTGACTCAGTGCGGATTGGAGTTGGTCTCGGCGCTGTTCTGGAGTGTAAGTGACCGCCATTGTGCTAGCTCGTTAAATCCTCAAAACCCGGCTTACGGAGCGTGCGCCGACAAAAATCCACGATCGCCCCGAGGACCACTTGCAAGGCGTTATTGATGGCCGTAACCCCCCCTTTGGCATCCTCGGTGGGAGCGGATTCGGTCGCGCTGAAGACACGCGTGGCGAGGACCCGGTTCCTGGTTAGGTCGATGAGTTGGGCGCGGATCGCGACTTGGCCCTGGCTTGGAGCGATCAGGAACTCGTGATGGATCTGAACGATCTCGGTATCGATCCGCAGCTCCGCGATTGCAGCGCTGGTAGCGGAGACCACCGCGTTGAAAAGATTGGATTCTTGTAGCGCCGTCATCAATAGGGGCTCTAACATCCGCGCCGGCTGATCGGCCCACTCGCTCTCGGCGTAGTAATCGACTTGGAGGGGATGGCGCACATAAGCGATGCGCGCCCGGTCATAACCTGGCCAAGCCTTGGGCGCCGAGACGAGCACGCTTAAGTGGCTCTCTGCCGGCGTGGCTTCCGTGTCGTTGGGCGCGACCCTGAGCACATAGATTTGCGGCGGCTGCTCCGGCGTGCGGTTGAAAAGCGCACATCCGCTCAGAGCGAGCACGAGCAACACGCATGCATGCTTTACCGATATCGTCATTCGCCCGGTCCCCGGCGCACCCGTCGGCCGAACAAGAGCGCATTGGGATCACGTTCGATCGTCTCGGTCAAGCGCTGTAGGTTATCCACGAGTCGGTGCAGGTCAGTCAAAATCGGGATGGCCTGCGCGGCGGTACCACGCGAGAACCGCCGGAGGTCGGCGCGGGTGTCGACGATCAGCTGGTCGAGATTCGTGGCTGTGCGATCGAAGGTGCCGAGCACGGAGTCGATCCTTTCGGCACCTTTGCGTAGTGCACTCAGGAGCGCCGGCAACTCCTGCGCCATGCGGGCGGCGTTGTCAAGGATGGCGCTCACGCGCACGAGGGTGGTCCCGATGTCCTGGTCGCGGCTTGCGAGTGCCGTGGTGATGCGCTCTACGTTTTGCAACGTATTGCTCAACGCGTCCTGATTTTCCTGGTTCAACAATTTTAGAATCTGTTCGGCAATCTTCTTGAATTCTTGTGCCAGCTCGGTGGCTTGCATCAGGCCGCTGGACGCGGAGGCGAGCAGCGACGGCCCGGTGCGGATCTCGGGGTAACGTTCGCCGGGACGCGCTACCAGGGGCGGAGAGTTGCGATTGCCCCCTGTCAGATCGACAAAGGCGAGCCCGGTGATGCCGTAGACCGATAATAGCGCCACCGTGTCGGCCTTAACCGGGGTGCCGGCCTCAATGTCAAGCAACAGCCGTACCCGCTCCGGGTTATCTTTGTCGAGGCTTATCTTACGCACGAATCCAACATCGACGCCGCGGTATTTTACCGCCGCGCGGGGGGCGAGGCCGGCCACGGATTCGTACACGTACGCCACGTAGGTTTCATAAGTTTTAGAGTCCTCTTGCGCGCTCAGCCATATCCCCGTCCAGATCAGCGCGGCGCCGAAGACGAGGACGAACAGGCCGACCAGCGTAAAGTTTACGCGCGGGTCCATGTGGAAGCTTGTGCGGCGGCGCGACCGCGCGGACCGCAAAAATAAGCGCGGACTTCGGGGTGCGGATGCGCGCTCAATTCAGCCATCGGTGCGAGAGCCACGACTTTTTTTTGCGCCAGGAACGCCACCCGGTCGGTCACCCGCCAGAGGGTATCGAGATCATGCGTCACCAGTATCACGGTCAACCCCAGGGATTCCTTGAGCTGCATGACGAGATCATCGAAGGCGCTGGCGCTCTGCGGATCCAACCCGGCGGTAGGTTCATCGAGGAATAAGATCTCCGGGTCGAGGGCTAACGCTCGAGCAACGGCCGCACGTTTCAGCATGCCCCCGCTCAGCTCGCGCGGATACTTGAATGCCGCGCTAGCCGGGAGCCCGGCGAGGACGACCTTTAACAGCGCCAGTTGTTGTACGAGATCGCGCGAGAGATCCGTATGTTCGTTTAGGACCAAGGCAACATTCTCCAGCACGGTCAGAGCGCTGAACAATGCTCCATGCTGAAACATCACGCCGATGCGCCGGCGCAGCTGGTCTAAGCGATTTTCGGGCAGCGCCAATACGTCGAATCCAAGAACCCGTAAGCTGCCGGAGGCCGGGCGCGTGAGCATAATGATCTCGCGAAGCAAGGTGGTTTTCCCGGAACCGCTGCCTCCCACCAGGGCAACCGTCTCGCCGCGTTGGACATCGAGGTCAATCCCGTCGTGAATGCAGACCTCTCCGAAATAGGTGCGTATATCCCGCGCTTCAATAATGTGCTTGCCAGACATCGCCGTGCGTTTCAGGGGGACTATATCCCAAGCCAACTGTAGAGGATTGAAAACGCGGCGTCAGCGACGATGACTAAGAAGATCGCCTGCACTACGCTGACTGTGGTTTGGCGGCCGACGCTGTCGGCGCTGCCCATCACCCGGAAACCTTGGAAGCACCCGACGACGGCGACGATCATTGCGAATACCGGAGCTTTGCCAATACCGAGGAGAAATGATCTGAGCGTGACTTCCCCGGGGATGCGGTCGAGAAAATCCAAGTAGCTCACGTCCAAGAGCTTAGCGGCCATGACCATGCCGCCTAAGACGCCGGCCGCATCGGCGACCAGAGTCAGAAGCGGTAGGGCGATCATTAGCCCGAGAATCTTCGGCAAGACGAGCAGCTCGAAGGGCGAGATACCGATGGTTTTCAAGGCATCGATCTCTTCCGTGACCTTCATCGTCCCAATCTCGGCCGTGTATGCCGACCCCGTGCGGCCGGCGATGATGATCGCTGTCATCATGGGACCGAACTCGCGGAACATCGTGAGCGTTACGAGCTCGACGATGAAGATGTTAGCACCATAGCTTCGCAGCTGAATTCCGCCCTGGTATGCGATGACAACTCCAAGCAGAAACGAGAGCAAGGCGACGATCGGGATCGCGCGCACGCCAGCGCGTTCGACACAGCTGAAGAAAGCCCGCCAACGGATGCGTGAAGGTTTTCGAATGTTGCGTAGAAACGCGGCGCTCACCTCGCCGATAAACGTCAGCAAACGCAGGCTATGATCGAAGCGTTCAATAGCCTCTTGTCCTAACCGCCCGAGGATGCCAAAAGCTTTGGGGATAGGCTCATCGTCGACCGAATTGGTGCGGGCTTCGATCAACTCCAAAAGCGCGCGGAACTCCTCGCGCAGACCCGTCAACTGCGCAGGCACACCCTGCGCGGCATAGGTACGCAACATCCGTTGCAGAAGCCAGGCCCCGTTGGTATCGAGCGCGGTGATCCCGCTTGCGTCGAGGATCACCGGCCTCGGTGCCTGGGCCGCGAAGCTTGTTTCCAAGAGCGCGAGATTGCGCATCGTCCAAGCACCAGTAAGCCGCAACTGCCTGGCTCGAAGGTCGATTTTCGCGTTCTCAGATTGTTCGGTCACGGCGTGCGCGGGCCGTTGCGATGAGGGTGTGACGAAGCATTCAGGGCGTTGGCGAGGACGGACTGTAAGCGGCGAAAATGCGAGCCCGACCCAGTATACTCGATCACATGTCCGGCACATCCAGAACTGGGTGTAGGGCCTTTATAGCAGCGGACCTCGGCAATGGCTATATCCACCGTACAAGGGCGTCATCTCCTTGTCCGACATTGTCTCAGGCGCCCGTCTCTTAGCAACAGGCGTCGGTCTGTGATCTAAAAACCCGCGAATCTTATTACGGCGAGTTATCCGCGTCACGCACCGTCGGGGTCGATTTTCCATACTCACTGATGTAGGATTTAGCCTCATCGGTGTCTCGTAAGGAGCCAGAGCAATGGAACAAGTGCGTCAGGGCACAGGGACGTATATCGGGAAACACATGGCCGGCGGCGTTTCAGCCGCTCAACGGCGCGGCTCCGATCGGCGGCGCCTGTCTTGGTGGACCTTGACATATGGGTCGTTTTGTGGGCACCGCGCGCGAGAGAGGCGGTACAACGGTGCGGTGGGTTACATCGACCGCTACGAGATGCCGCTGTTCGTTGTCTCGATCGGTGTCTTTGTCCTAGGGTGCGTGGATGCCTGCTTAACGTTGCGTCTTCTAGCGGCAGGTGCGACCGAGGTCAATCCGCTGCTTGATGCCGTACTGCGCGCCGATACCACGCTGTTTTTACTCGTGAAATTCGTGCTGACAGCGATCGGTCTAGCGATTCTAGTACTGCACAAGAATTTCACTGTTTTCTACTGCCTCAAAGGGCAAACCATCCTCCAAATCACGTTCGCGATCTACGTTTGTCTTGTCGGGTACGAAGCGGCGTTGTTGTCGTTAAGCGAAGCTTGAATGCAAACGGGCCGTGGGTCCACGACCCGTCGGCCCAGTTTCTTAGCTCGGCTATCGTCTGCTAATGAGATTTCCGCTCGCACATTGCCTAAGGGCTCATGAATTCGGTTGGCACTTTGGGCAAGCGTAAACTGTGGCCAGCTCAATACGACCATGCTTCCGCTGGCTGCTATCACAAGGGGATCGTGAGCCATGGGTTTAAAAAGCTCCTTTTCAGTTTTTAGGTAACGCCGATATCGTCAGGAGGAGAATATTCTTCAGTCTGGTTGTTGTTTGCGAAGGGAAACGGCAACGTCGAAGCATAGGTCCAGCACAAGCGCCCCGCTGTGAAAAAGTTCACAGAACCTCGTCCTAGTCGCTCGCAGCTCGCTGTTCCACTTCCGTACTTATTGGCCAATCGCCCTTTAACGTCGTGTCGGACGGGCTTCAATAATGTCGCCGAGCGCGGTGCAACATGCGTAAAACAATGCACGTGACTAACCACTAACACGGGATTTTCGTATGGCGTTCGGACCCGGGGCTAAACATGGGGGTAAGCTCAAAGCGGCGCTCGATCAGGTCGTTGACCTGCTTAACAAACAAGATCTTGTGAGTGAGATCGCCGCGCGTCAGGCTACTCCGCGTCACGAACTGCTACAGAGTCTGTTGCTAAAACAGCATCTGGCGGAGGTGCAGCGGCGGATAGCGCAGCTCCACCCGGCGGACCTCGCCTTTGTATTGGAAGGTTTACCGTTAGACCGTCGCCACGTTGTGTGGGATCTCCTGCGTCCCGAGACGCGGGGCGCCGTGCTCCTGGAACTTTCCGATGCGGTGCGGGCGAGTCTCATTGCCGACATGCCGAAGAAAGAAATTCTTGGGGCCGTCGAGCACCTAGAATCGGAGGATATCGCCGATCTGGTCCCGAGCCTCTCTCAGGATACGGTATCGGAGCTGTTCGATACGCTCGACCGCGAGGATCGTAGCGAGGTTCAGACCATACTCGAGTTTCCGCCGGGCACGGTCGGCTCACTCATGGACCTCGATGTTGTGACGGTGCGCGAACATGTAACCCTTGATGTCGTGCTCCGCTACCTGCGGCGTCGCAGCGGCCTGCCTGCCCGCATCGACCATATCTTCGTGGTCGATCGCGGAGGTATCTTGAAGGGACTGCTCCCAATTAGAAAGCTGTTGGTCCACGATCCCGATGTGCAGGTCCATGAGGTCTTGGTTCCCGATCCGATTTTTTTCTACACCGAAGATGCGGCGACGGACGCCGTGCAAGCCTTCGAGCGTTATGACATTATTACCGCACCCGTCTTGAACTTGCACGATCGGGTCGTGGGTATGATCACGGTCAACGCAGTGATGGACTATCGGCGCGAGACGACCGAACGCGATCGCTTGAAACAAGTCGGATTAAACGAGGACGAAGACCTGTTCGCACCCATCTGGAAAAGCGCTAAAAACCGCTGGGCGTGGCTAGCGATCAACCTGGTTACCGCCTTTATCGCCTCGCGTGTGATCGGAGTCTTCGAGGGCACGATCGATAAGCTCGTCGCGCTGGCGGCTTTGATGCCGATCGTCGCCAGTATCGGCGGGAACACGGGCAATCAAACCGTTGCCTTATTGATTCGTGGTCTGGCATTGGATCAGATCCATCGCGGGAACCTCGGGTACTTGGTGTACAAGGAGATCGGGATAAGCATTCTGAATGGCATCATCTGGGGTGCGGTCGTGGGAACATTCGCCTTGGTTTTCTATTCCAAGATTTCGCTAGCGGTACTTATGGCAGTGGCGGTGCTGCTCAACTTGGTGATTGCATCACTTGCCGGCATATTTATCCCGCTAGGCCTACGGTGGCTGGGCCGTGATCCGGTCTTCGGCAGTAGTGTCATGTTGACTGCAATTACCGATTCGATGGGGTTCTTTATCTTCCTTGGGCTGGCAGCGGCATTTCTGATTTAATTCATGCGCTCCCCCGCGTACGCGTAATTCACCCAGCGGTTGCGCTAAAGCGGCTGATCGCAAGGTTCTTCCTGCGTAAAATAGTGTAAGTCTCATCGAATAAAAAGGTAGTTGGCATGCGTTATCGACCTCCCTCAATAGCCGCGATCGCGTTCGGAAAACTGGTAGTCGCGTTATTATCTGGAATGCTGGGAATTCAGGTTTCGCACGCGGCGCTCCCTTGGTTCGGGAGTGACCATCCAACCCTGGCGCCGATGCTGGAGCGGGTTACGCCTGCAGTCGTGAATATCGCTACCGAGGGCCGCGTTAAAATTCAGCAAAATCCGCTGTTCGAGGACCCGTTCTTTCGCCACTTTTTCGGCGTTCCGAATCAACCTCTGGAACGCAAAACCCAAAGCCTCGGATCCGGAGTCATCGTCAACGCGGGGCGCGGTTTGGTCATTACCAATGCCCACGTAATCGCCAATGCCCAGCAAATCACGGTCACGCTGCGCGATGGACGTAGGATCGAGGCCAAGCGCATCGGCAGCGATACGGCGACGGATGTGGCCGTGATCCAGATCCCGTCCGAGCGGTTGACGGCGCTGCCCATGGCGGATTCTGATCAGTTAAGAGTCGGTGACTTCGTGGTCGCAATCGGTAACCCCTTTGGCCTCGGGCAGACCGTAACCTCCGGGATCGTAAGCGCCCTGGGGCGCAGCGGGCTCGGTATCGAAGGATACGAGGATTTTATCCAGACGGATGCCTCGATCAATCCGGGTAACTCCGGTGGCGCGTTGGTCGACCTCGATGGCCGTTTAACGGGGATCAATACGGCGATTTTCTCCGGAAGCGGCGGAAGTATCGGCATCGGGTTCGCGATCCCAACCAACATGGCGCGGCAAGTGATGGAGCAACTGGTGGATCACGGTGAGGTCCGTCGCGGGCAATTGGGTGTCCAGCTTCAAGATCTGGATATTTCACTGGCCGAGGCGTTCGGTCTGAAAGATCAGCAAGGCGCAGTGATCGTGAGCGTATTGGAAGATTCTCCCGCAGCGAGGGCCAGTTTGAAAGCAGGGGATATCGTGGTGGCCGTGAACGATAGGAATGTCATTAATGCGAGTAGCGTACGCAATATAGTCGGGCTGCTCCGCGTGGGTGAAAGGGTGCGGCTCGATGTGCTACGCAAGGGTCTGTTCGGACGCAACGAGCGGGTTGAAATTACCGCGACGGTCACAAGCCAAAGCAAGACCCTCACGAGTAGTGCCGCGCTTGAGAACCCGCGTTTAGACGGCGCTAAGTTCGGCGAGATCCCAAATGAAGCGTCGCGCCTACGGTGAGGTGGAGGGCGTCATAGTGTACGAGGTAAAACGGGGGAGCCGGGCGTGGCTCAGCGGCATTCGCAGAGGAGATATCATCTTATCCGTTAACCGCATTGCGGTGTCGAATGTCAACGAGTTCTACCAACTTGCGAATAAGCATAGAGGCGCGTTGCTGCTACACGTCCTGCGTGGGGACAATGCGGCGTTTGTCGTCGTGCGGTAGTGTGTCCTCTGCTTAGAGTCCCCCTCGGGGATGGTTGAAACCCCTCGCCTTCAGGCGAAGCAGGATTTCGTGTAACGTGGGAGCGTGCGACGCTATAGGGTAGGCGCGCACACGAAGGGCGATCTGAAGGTGCACCTGGTATGGATTCCCAAATATAGGAAACCGGTGCTGACGGGGTAGTGGCGATACGTGTGCGCGACGTAATTAGGCAGATAGCGATGGAACATGAGCTGGAGATAATCTCCGGCAAGGTGGCACGCGACCACGTAGCCGGGCTCGCCTGGCCCGCCGGCGCAGCCGCCCGAGCCATCGTCTGCCATGAAGCTTGAGAGGGCAGGAGCGGCAGCGCCTTGGTGCGGATCAATTGATTACGTTATGTCCCCGGCCACGCATGCAATTTGAATACGCGCGTTTGTAATCTCCCTCGGTGTCATAAGCGTTGTACGCGCCACTGCCGATGCCGCCGGTCGCCGCGCCAATCGCCGCCCCTGTGCCCGGGCTTCCAACCGCAGCGCCAATCGCGGCCCCCGCGGCCGCGCCGATCGCGCCTCCCAGCAAGGTGCCTTTTACGGTTTCGCCACCTGTGCTACCCGCGGCCTGTTGCGCGATCTGCTTGCATTCAACAGTATCCGCCGTGATGCGTTCCGGATGGGGATCCCCGTAGGGATCAACAGTTGGCGCCCAGCCGGTTTGTGTTGCACAGCCGGCTAGCCCAAGTGTTACAACGAGCGCGTATTTCTTGAAATGTCGCATGACTAAAAACCCTCCGTTTCAGACAATCGTGAATAGAGTAATAGGTACCATTCCGAAAAAAAAGGTAGCGGCAACTTCCGGCTACGCTTGATCGGGCGGCCATTCGGTGGTACCACCATCGCGCGTGTGACCCTAATCGCAGACGTTGGACCAGGCCGCGCGCGAAAGATTCTATGGCACTGCAAAGTGCTGGGGCCGTCTTGTAAGCCGGAGGGTCCAACCTGGCAGGGAAAGACCAAGATTCGCGAGGATAACGCCTAGGCCGATGCCTGGGCACAAGCCGTAGCCATGGACCAGTAGCGCTGCCAAGACGATTCCGGCCGGTGGCCAAACGAGCGAGACGCTGCTGCCGGTGAGCGTAAACGCTTGGCCCAGCTTCGCTCCTGCGAAGTACAAGCCGGCGAGTACAAAAACGCGGGCACGATACGGTATCCATCGCCTATCGTCCATGAATCCGCTTCACGGTTATTGATAAAATGGTGCGGTCAGCCAGTGTGTTGTAAGTTTGGTTGCTCGCGCCATCGTTTTGCACTGTCCGAGGATGAGTGTTAAATTCCTGGGGTGTTCCTTGCCTCGGCGAGGAAAAGCATTCCACGGACATTAAATCGATGAGTATTACCCGAGATCTGAACCGGTAGCGAGCGATGGTGGCGAGTGTCAAAGAGGGCATCCTCTCGGCGCGGGCTCAGCACCTGTTTAGGCTGCTGGTGGAACGCTATATCAGCGACGGTCAGCCGATCGGATCGCGTACGCTCGCGCGCGACGCCGGCATGGATCTGAGTCCAGCCACGATAAGAAACGTGATGGCCGATCTCGAGGATCTCGGTCTCATCCGCTCGCCCCACACCTCGGCGGGCCGGGTGCCTACAACCCGCGGCTACCGGTTTTTCGTCGATTCGCTATTGACTGTGAAAGCGGTATCCCAACAAGAAGTAATGCGCTTACACGCGGATTTGGGTACCGAGGACGATATCAATCGCCTGCTCGCCAAGACCTCCAACCTATTGTCGGAAGTCACCCGGCTTGCGGGCGTGGTCATGGTCCCGCGCGCTGAGCATCGCGCGTTGCGGCACGTCGAGTTCGTAAGGATGTCCGATACGCGCGTCTTGGTGATCCTCGTGATTAACAATAACGAGGTGCATAACCGTGTGATCTGCACCACGCGGACCTATTCGGAATCGGAGTTACAGCAAGCCTCGAACTACCTCAATCACGTCTTCGCCGGAAGAGAGTTGTTCGAGGTCCGCGATCAGCTCGTCGCCGAGATGAGCAGCGCGCAACAAGAGATGAACCGGATGATGCAAGCCGCAGTGGAAATGGCGCAAAAGGCCTTCGAGACGCCGCATGACGACTACGTGTGGGCTGGGCAAACCAATCTAATGGGTATCGAGGCCTGGGCGGATATAGCGAAGCTGCGGCAACTTTTTGAAGCCTTCGGTCAAAAGCGTGACGTACTGCACCTGCTAGACCAGGCGTTAAACGCTCAAGGTGTGCAGATATTTATCGGCGACGAATCCGGATATGAGTTTCTGGATGATTGCAGTCTGGTTACCTCGACCTATTCCGCGGATGGAAAGGTGCTGGGCGTTCTCGGCATCATCGGCCCCACGCGCATGGCTTACGAGCGCGTCATACCCATTGTCGATGTCACCGCCAAGGTTCTCGGTTTGGCCTTGAAATCCCTGAATTGAACCCCATAGTGAGAATCGGTTTTATGGGGGCGGGACGCTTACATAAAAAAAAGCGCACCGTAACTCAGCCACGTGTTTGTCCAATGAACTAAGCGAGGATCTTGCCGTGAGTGACCAAGAGGCGAATAAGAACGCCGTGCTTCAATCCCAGACACTTGCACAGCCGGCCCCGGAATCCGCGAAAAGTATTCACCACGATCCGACCGCGCCGGAAGAGGCGTTGTCCATAGACGCCCTACCAAGCGTCGATGCATTGCAGAGTGCGCTCGACGAAGCGGCGCGTAAGGCGGATGAGTATCGGGACGAGCTGTTGCGAGCGAGAGCGGAGCTGGAAAACGTCATCAAACGGTCAGGCAAGGAGGTCGCCAATGCGCACAAATATGCGCTGGAGCGGTTTGTCGCGGACCTGCTGCCGGTCAAGGATAGCCTAGACTTGGGCCGGGCCGCCTCCAATCAATCCGCGGATGTCGCGGCGATCCGCGAAGGTTTGGATCTCATCGTCAAAATGTTGGACGCGACGCTGATCAAGCATGGCATCAGGGCAATCGAGCCCCAAGGTGAACGCTTTAATCCGGAGTTACATCAAGCCATGACCATGCAAGAATCGAAAAATTCGGCGCCTGGGACCGTCCTCAGCGTGGTGCAAAAGGGCTATTCGCTCAACGATCGACTGCTGCGGCCGGCGATGGTAATCGTCGCCAAAGCGCCCGAAGACCGCCCGGCGCCGGCGGCAAACTAGCCGGTGGCGCCAGGCCTTGAAAATGCCATCTTAGTCCCCATGTTGCCAACCAGCGAGCGGGCTCTATTCGTATTCTAAATTCGTAACTTCTGGAGATTCGGGCAATGGGCACAATCATCGGTATCGACCTCGGTACGACTAACTCCTGCGTGGCCATCCTGGAGGGCGGAAAGCCGAAGGTTGTGGAGAATAGCGAGGGTGGCCGCACGACGCCGTCCATCGTCGCGTTTACGACGGACAACGAAGTATTGGTCGGCCAAGCGGCCAAGCGGCAAGCGGTGACCAACCCCCACAACACGCTCTTCGCGGTGAAGCGTCTGATTGGACGGCGCTTCGATGACGATGTCGTTAAACGCGATATGAGCCTGGTGCCGTATAAGATTGTGCGCGCCGACAATGGCGATGCATGGGTCGAGGCGGGCGGGAAGAAAATGGCCCCGCCCGAGATCTCGGCGCGGGTCCTGATCAAAATGAAGAAAACCGCGGAGGATTACCTCGGCGAGGAGGTCAAGGAAGCCGTGATCACGGTCCCGGCGTATTTCAATGATTCACAGCGGCAAGCCACCAAAGACGCGGGCCGGATTGCCGGGCTTGAGGTCAAGCGCATTATCAACGAGCCGACCGCCGCCGCCTTGGCTTATGGCATGGACAAGAAGCGCGGGGATGCCAAGATCGCGGTCTACGATCTCGGGGGTGGAACCTTTGACATATCGATCATCGAGATCTCCGAGGTCGATGGCGAGCATCAGTTCGAGGTCCTCTCGACCAACGGCGATACTTTCCTCGGCGGCGAGGATTTCGACCGGCGCATAATCGATTATATCGCCGACGAGTTCAAGAAAGAACAAGGGGTGGATCTTCGTAACGACCCCTTGGCGCTGCAACGGCTGAAAGAAGCGGCGGAGAAAGCCAAGATCGAGTTGTCCTCAAGTCAGCAGACCGACATCAACCTTCCATATATCACGGCCGACGCCAGTGGCCCGAAGCATCTCAATATAAAGCTGACGCGCGCCAAGCTCGAATCCTTGGTCGAGGACATCATCATGAGTACCCTCGATCCCTGCAAGACGGCGCTGAAAGATGCCGGCCTCGGTGCGGGGGACATCAACGAGGTGATCTTGGTCGGAGGTCAGACCCGCATGCCCAAGGTCCAGGAGGTGGTCAAGGCTCTGTTTGGCCGCGAGCCGCGTAAAGACGTCAATCCCGATGAAGCCGTGGCGGTGGGCGCCGCGATCCAAGCGGGCGTGTTGGGCGGACAGGTCAAGGATGTGCTGTTGCTCGATGTCACGCCGCTGTCGCTCGGGATCGAGACCCTGGGCGGCGTCAGGACGAAATTGATCGAGAAAAATACCACGATACCGACGAAGGCGGCGCAGGTGTTTTCGACTGCCGAAGACCATCAGACGGCGGTGACGGTCCACGTGTTGCAAGGCGAACGGGACATGGCGTCCGCCAACAAATCCTTGGGCCGCTTTGATCTGACCGATATCCCGCCAGCGCCGCGCGGGGTCCCGCAGATCGAAGTGACGTTCGATATCGACGCCAACGGCATTTTGAACGTGTCGGCCAAGGATAAGGCCACCGGCAAAAAGCAGTCGATCGTCATCAAGGCTTCGAGCGGTCTAGCCGAAGGGGAGATCCAGAAAATGGTGAAGGATGCCGAGACCCATCGTGAAGAAGATCGCCGTTTTCACGAACTAGTCAACGCTCGGAACCATGCCGATACGCTTGTGCATGCGACCACCAAGTCGTTGCACGATCTCGGAGATAAGGTATCAGCGGAGGAGAAACAAGAGATCGAAGCGGCGCTCGACGAGGTGAAACAGGCATTGAAAGGCGATGACAAAGACGCCATCGAGGCCAAGGTACAGCGACTCTCCGGTCTGGCCGGAAAGATCGCCGAGCGGGCGTACAAGGAGGCCGGCGCCGAGCCGCAGCAGCCCCCGGCATCGGAAACGCCGGGCGGTAACGGCGCGGCCCGCGCGGACAACGTGGTGGATGCGGATTTTGAAGAGGTCAAGGAAGACCGCAAGTAACGGCCGGAGTGGGGTAGTTTAGGACGATTCTGCAAGCCGCGGCATCCATGCAGTTCCGGATCCCGCTCTGCGTCAACGCGAGGGCAGGGCTTACCTTATTTTAATTAATAAGCATGGCAAAGCGCGACTACTACGAGGTCCTGTCCGTCCCGCGCAACGCGACGGAGTCGGATTTGAAAAAGGCATATCGCCGCCTGGCGATGAAACACCACCCTGATCGTAATCCCGGTGATCGAGCGGCGGAGGAGCAGTTCAAGGAGGCGAAGGAGGCCTACGAAATACTAACCGACCAGAGAAAGCGTGCGGCTTACAATCAGTTCGGGCATGCCGGAGTCGATCCTGCCGCGGTGGCACCGGGCGCGGGTAGCTTCAGCGATATCTTCGACACCGTTTTCGGAGACATTTTCGGCGGGGGAGGCCGGAGCGGGGCGCGCGTCAACCGCGGCGCGGATCTGGTTTATGACCTGGAGATGAGTTTGGAGGATGCCGTAGCCGGCGCCACGACGGAGATCGAGGTCCCGACACTCACCATGTGTCGCACGTGTAATGGATCCGGTGCGCGTTCCGGCAGCGGAATGGTCAACTGCTCAAGCTGCGGAGGCCACGGCGCGGTGCGAATGCAACAAGGATTTTTCTCCGTTCAGCAGACCTGTCCGCGTTGCCGGGGCACCGGGAAGGTGATTCGAGACCCGTGCGGCTCTTGTCACGGACACGGGCGTATTAAGCAGCATAAGACATTGGCGGTCAAAGTGCCCGCAGGCGTCGATACTGGGGATCGGATCCGTTTGTCGGGCGAAGGTGAAGCCGGGGCACACGGCGGTCCGGGGGGTGATCTCTACGTCAACATCCACGTCAAGAAGCATCCTATCTTTACGCGCGAGGGATCGGATCTTTATTGCGAAGTTCCGATCGGTTTTGTTACCGCGGCCTTAGGCGGGGATCTCGACGTACCTACGCTCAACGGCCGCGTGACGCTGAAGATCCCGGCGGAAACACAAACCGGCAAAGTATTTCGCCTCAAAGGGAAAGGGGTAAAAGCCGTGCGAGAGCGCGAGGTGGGCGATCTTCTCTGCCGGGTCGCGATTGAAACGCCGGTGCATCTCAATTCGGAGCAAAAAGATCTGTTGCGCACCTTTGCGGGCACGATGAAAACCGGGCGCCATAGCCCGCAGGAAAGTTCGTGGCTCGACGGGGTGAAGCGGTTCTTTGACGAGATGAAATTTTGAGCGCGGTTGCTCCGATCCGGGTGGCGGTGGCGGGTGCGGCGGGGCGCATGGGCCGGACTCTGATCGAGGCCTGCCGCGACGCGCCGGATATCGAGCTTTGCGCCGCGCTCGAATGCGCGGGATCGCCCTATCTGGGACAGGATGCGGGGATCGTGGCGCGGGGCACGGGGCTCGGGCTCCCGATCACCCCACGATTGGAGGATGTCTTGAACGCATTCGATGTGCTGGTCGAATTCACCGCGCCGGGTGCGACCCTCCATCATCTCTCGCTCTGCCGCGCCGCCCGGCGGCGCATGGTGATCGGGACCACGGGCATCCCCGATGCTGGCTTGGCGGAGATTCAAGAGGCCGCTCACGACTGCGCTATCGTGTTTGCCTCCAACATGAGCGTGGGCGTGAATCTCTGTTTTAAGCTATTAGAGACCGCTGCGCGCGCGCTGGGACCGGCCTATGATGTAGAGATCATCGAGGCGCACCACCGGCAAAAAGCCGATGCTCCCTCGGGCACCGCGCTCGAGATGGGCAAGATTGTGGCGCGAGGCTTGAATCGCGATCTTGCCCAATGCGCGGTCTACGACCGCCGTAGCACGGCCGGGCCGCGTTCCGCAGAGGCCATCGGATTCGCGAGCATTCGCGCGAGCGATATCGTCGGTGAGCACACGGTGCTGTTCGCGGGCGCCGGGGAGCGCGTCGAGGTCGTGCACAAGGCCACCGACCGCGGCGTCTTCGCGCACGGCGCCTTGCGGGCGGCGCGGTGGATCTCGCGCCGTGAGCCTGGCTTATTCGACATGCAAGATGTCTTAGGTTTGCGGGCCGTCAATCCGCCCTAAACATTCATTTCCTCGCCCGTTTCCGTAACGGCGAGATCGGGGGGCATCACGCGTTGGAATCGCTAGGCTAGTTCAATACAATAGAAATCTCATTAGCGGGCGTTGCCGGCGGGTAACACCCGTTTTTCACATGAACTGTTAAAAAACGATGGAAAACGAACCTGCCCTGCTAGCCCTCGAGGACGGATCACTGTTTCATGGTGAGTCCATTGGCGTGACCGGCCGGGCGGTGGGCGAGGTCGTGTTCAACACGGCCATTACCGGCTACCAAGAAATCCTCACGGACCCATCGTATTATCAACAGATCGTCACGCTGACCTATCCCCACATCGGCAATGTGGGGGCGAATGAGAACGATGCCGAGTCGGCTCGGGTTTACGCCGCCGGGCTGGTGATCCGGGACTTGCCGCGAACGTGCAGCAACTGGCGCGCGCAGGTGTCGCTTCAGGACTATCTTGGACAGAACCGCGCGGTAGCCATTGGCACTGTCGACACCCGCAGGCTCGTGCGCATCTTGCGTGAGAAAGGTGCGCAGAATGGATGTATCGTGGCGGGGCACGGCATCGATACGCAAGCGGCGATCGCGGCCGCGAAATCGTTCCCCGGACTTGAGGCCGCCGATCTTGCTAAGGAAGTGACGACCGCGAGCCCGTACCATTGGCAAGACCCGAGTTACCGCTTCCATGACGATGAGGAACCGCGGAATGCGCCGGCGGCGGACCGGGCGCGGTATCAGATCGTCGCCTACGATTACGGCGTCAAGAAAAATATCCTGCGGCTGCTTACCGATCGCGGATGCAGAATAACGGTGGTGCCGGCTCAGACCCCCGCGAGCCGGGTATTTAACACGAAACCCGACGGCGTTTTTCTCTCCAACGGCCCGGGCGATCCCGGAGCGTGCGATTACGCCATTCGGGCGATTCGCGAGATCGTGGATGCGGGCGTTCCGGTATTCGGGATCTGTCTCGGCCATCAATTACTGGCATTAGCTTGTGGAGGCCGCACCGTGAAAATGAAATTCGGGCATCACGGCGCCAATCATCCGGTGCAAGATCTAACGACCGGCAAGGTCATGATAACCAGCCAAAACCACGGGTTTACCGTGGATTCGGAGCGGTTACCGCCGGCGTTGCTCATCACCCACCGATCCTTGTTCGACGGAACGATTCAAGGGATCCGGCATGCCTCTCAACCTGCTTTTGGCTTTCAGGGCCATCCGGAGGCGAGCCCCGGTCCCCACGACGTGCGGACGCTCTTTGATCATTTTATTGATCTCATGGCTCAGCGGTAGCTTAAAGCACCTCGGAGATGAGCTTGAGACCATCGCCACACCCTGCCTAATGCATGCAGGCGCAACCTAAGCCTTGATGCCGAAACGCACCGATCTTGAAAGCATTCTGATCATCGGCGCCGGCCCCATTGTGATCGGCCAAGCCTGTGAATTCGATTACTCGGGGACCCAGGCCTGCAAGGCGCTTCGGGCCGACGGCTATCGCGTCCTGCTGGTCAATTCCAACCCCGCCACCATCATGACCGATCCGGAGACGGCGGACGCAACCTATATCGAACCCGTACGCTGGCAGACGGTGGCGCGCATCATCGAACGCGAGCGGCCGGACGCCTTGTTGCCGACCATGGGCGGTCAAACCGCCCTTAACTGTGCGCTCGATCTCGCGCGCGAAGGGGTGCTCGAAGCATTCGGCGTGGAGCTGATTGGAGCGTCCCGCGATGCGATCGATAAGGCCGAGGATCGCGAGCGCTTCCGCGAGGCAATGCACCGCATAGGATTGAAAACACCCCGATCCGCGATCGCGCACAGTTTAGAAGAAGCCTTCCAGGTTCAAGCGAGCATTGGCTTTCCCGCTATCATCCGGCCCTCGTTCACGCTCGGCGGTACCGGAGGTGGCATCGCGTTCAATCGCGAAGAATTCACCGAGATTTGCGAACGCGGCTTGGATTCCTCTCCGACCCACGAGATCCTGCTCGAGGAGTCGGTGCTCGGATGGAAAGAGTTTGAAATGGAGGTGGTCCGGGACTGGAAGGATAACTGCATCATCGTCTGCTCCATCGAGAACCTCGACCCGATGGGAATTCATACCGGCGATTCCATCACCGTCGCACCCGCGCAGACACTCACCGACAAAGAATACCAGCGGATGCGGAACGCCGCGATCGCGGTGCTGCGCGAGATCGGTGTCGATACCGGCGGCTCCAACGTGCAGTTTGCCGTGAACCCCAAAGACGGTGCGATGGTCGTGATCGAGATGAACCCGCGGGTGTCGCGGTCCTCGGCTTTAGCCTCCAAGGCCACCGGATTTCCCATTGCAAAGGTGGCGGCGAAGCTCGCCGTCGGATATACGCTCGATGAGCTGGCCAATGACATTACCGGCGGGGCCATACCCGCTTCGTTCGAGCCAGCCATCGATTATGTCGTGACTAAGATACCGCGCTTTGCATTCGAGAAATTTCCGCAGGCCAATTGCCGCCTCACGACGCAGATGAAATCGGTCGGGGAGGTGATGGCCATGGGACGAAGCTTTCAGGAATCATTGCAAAAGGCCATCCGCGGGTTGGAAACCGGCCGCGCCGGCTTCAACGAGTGCCTCGATCCCACGAGACCGGACGCGGAGGAGGTGCTGCGCTATGAGCTCTCGGTGGCAGGTTCCGACCGGCTCTGGTATGTCGGGGATGCCTTCCGCGTGGGGCTAGGGATCGCCGATGTCCATGATCTCACTCGCATCGATCCGTGGTTTCTGGCGGAGATCGAGGATGTTGTGCGGGAAGAGGGGATCGTACGTGAGCAAGGCCTCGCCGCGCTCGATGCGGCGCGGTTGCGAATTCTCAAACGTAAGGGGTTCTCGGATGCCCGCCTAGCCGAACTCCTTGGCGCTCGCGAGGAGCAGATCCGGGCGCTGCGCGACCGCCACGGCATCCGCCCCGTGTATAAGCGGGTCGATTCTTGCGCTGGCGAGTTTCGCGCCCCCACGGCCTACATGTATTCGACCTATGACGAGGAGTGCGAGGCGCGACCCACCGATCGCGACAAGATCGTCATCTTGGGCGGCGGCCCTAATCGCATCGGGCAGGGGATTGAATTCGACTATTGCTGCGTGCAAGCGGCCTTAGCCCTGCGCGAGATCGGATGCGAGACGATCATGGTAAACTGTAACCCCGAGACGGTATCGACCGATTACGATACCGCCGATCGCCTGTATTTCGAGCCGGTTACGTTGGAAGACGTGTTGGAGATCCTCGCGATCGAGAAGCCCAAGGGAGTGATCGTGCAGTACGGCGGGCAAACGCCGTTGCGGCTTGCCAAGGTTCTGGCCCAGGCCGGCGCGCCGATCATCGGCACCTCGCCGGACTCGATCGACGTGGCGGAGGACCGCGAGCGTTTCCGGCAACTGTTGCTTCGCCTCAATTTGCGGCAACCGCCGAACCGGACGGTGATCCGGACCCAAGACGCCCAAGCGAGCGCGAAAGAGATAGGTTATCCGCTGGTGGTGCGTCCATCCTACGTACTCGGTGGCCGCGCCATGGAGATCGTGTTCAACGAGGGCGACCTCGAGGCCTACATGCAGCGTGCGGTGGAAGTCTCCAATGAATCTCCGGTGCTGCTCGATCGCTTCCTCGAACGCGCCATCGAGGTCGATGTGGACGCGGTCTGCGACGGCGTCGCGGTTTTCATCGGCGGGATTATGGAACACATCGAACAAGCAGGCGTGCATTCCGGGGATTCCGCTTGTTCGCTCCCGCCGCACAGTCTTTCAGCGCATTTAAAAGCACGGTTGCAGGAACAAACCAGGCGGCTGGCCCGCGGGCTCGGCGTCATTGGGCTCATCAACGTTCAATTTGCCATCCAAGGCAACGAGATCTATATTCTCGAGGTCAATCCCCGGGCATCTCGCACGGTGCCGTTCGTCTCCAAAGCTACCGGCTTACCGCTTGCGCGCATGGCGGCGCAATGCATGGCGGGCCGCAGCCTTAGCGCACAAGGGATGAGCCGCGAGCGGGTGCCGAGTTATTATTCGGTTAAGGAGGCGGTATTTCCCTTCGTCAAGCTTCCGGGGGTCGATACCTTGCTCGGGCCGGAGATGAAATCTACGGGCGAGGTGATGGGGATCGGGAGGGATTTCGGCGAGGCGTTCGCGAAAGCGCAGCAAGCGGCCGGCATGGATTTACCGAAGCGCGGCCGGGTATTCATCAGCGTGCGCGATGGCGATAAGCCACAGGCGGTGGAGCTGGCGCGATATCTACGGCAGTTGGGCTTCGAAGTCGTCGCCACCCGCGGAACGGCGAAGGCGATTAACGCCGCGGGGGTGGCCTGCATGATGGTCAATAAGGTGCTGGAAGGACAGCCGCATATCGTGGATATGATCAAGAACGATGCGATTGATCTGGTGGTGAATACCACCGAGGGGAAGCGGGCGATTGCCGATTCCGCAACCATCCGCACCTCGGCCTTGCAGCGCAAGGTCGCATATACGACGACGATGGCGGGCGCCCTGGCTATCCTGGAGGCGATCCGGCATGGGAACGTGGATGGCGTGAGCAAGCTACAAGAGCTACACCGGGAGTTTCATGCGTGAGCAGAATACCGATCACCCGTTCTGGGGAGCGTAAACTTAGGGAAGAATTGCAAAAGCTCAAGAATGACGCGCGCCCGCGTATTACCCAGGCGATCGCGGAAGCGCGTGCCCACGGCGATCTCAGTGAAAACGCCGAATACCACGCCGCGCGGGAACAGCAAGGTTTTATCGAGCGCCGGATCGCGGAGATCGAAACCAAGCTCTCGCAGGCGCTGATCATCGATGTTGCGACGCTCAACGCACGTGGTAAGGTCGTCTTTGGGGCCACCGTCGAGATCATAAACGTGGTCACCGAGGAGGTCGTCACTTATCAGATCGTGGGCGAAGATGAAGCCGACATCAAGATCGGTTTGATCTCGGTGGGATCGCCGATTGCGCGCGCCTTAATAGGCGGGGAAACCGGTGATACCGCGTTGGTGCATGCCCCTTCGGGCCCCGTGGAGTACGAAATTCTGGATGTGCGCTATGAAGCGTCTGCCTGTGAGTAGGCATTTCCCGAACGTGGCATACCGCATCCGCCATGGCGAAAAGCAGTAGCAGCCACCGCTGGCTCAGGGAACACGAGACCGATCCCTACGTCAAACTCGCTAAAAGGAGCGGATTTCGGTCGCGATCAGCGTTCAAGCTCCTAGAAATCAACACGCGGGATCGGTTATTACGCACAGGCATGAAGGTGATTGATCTCGGCGCCGCGCCCGGGGGATGGAGCCAAGTCGCTGCGGAAGCGGTCACCCCGAGGGGGCAGGTTATCGCGGTCGATCTGTTACCCATGGGTCCTATTCCGGGCGTGACCGTGATCGAGGGTGATTTTTCCGCAGCGCATACCGTACAGCGCGTAATGGAGATCATTGGGTGTTCCAAGGTTGACTTGATTTTGTCGGATCTCGCCCCCAACTTAAGCGGAATAAGGTCGATCGATCAGCCGCGGATCATAACGCTTGGGGACGGGGTTTACCGCTTCGCGGAACAGGCGCTGAAACACGGAGGCGATCTCTTGATTAAGTTGTTTCACGGGGACGGTTTTGAGGCGTTCATTCAGTGCATGGGCAAGTCGTTCAAGAACTTGTATGTCCGAAAACCCGGAGCTTCCCGCGACCGATCGAATGAGGTATACGTCGTGGGCCGCTCGTTTCGTCACTAGAGGCTGCGTTTTTGCGCAGCGAGCACGGCCGCCGAGGAATCGGTGTCCCTCGCCGCGCCGAGACGCCTTGATTTTTCACTACCGACTTCTTACGCTCTCTTAATATTGTAATGGACAGTTTGGGCTCGACGGAGCACCGAAGTGAGTGATATGGCAAAGAACCTAGCGTTGTGGGTCGTCATTGCCCTGGTCTTGATGGTCGTGTTCAATAATTTCGGGCCTCGGCAGAGCGCGGGCAATCATGTGGACTACTCGCAGTTTATCGCCGACGTGAAAAGCGGAGGTGTGGAAAAGGTGCTCATCGAAGAGAGTACGATCTACGGGAAGATGTCGGACGGGAACAATTTCGTTACCTACAGTCCCGAGACGGACAATGCGCCGTTGATAGGGTTGTTATTGGATCATGGGGTGGAGATCGAGGCGCGGGCGCCGGAGAATCAGGGTGTTTTGATGCAGATTTTTATCTCCTGGTTTCCGATGTTGTTATTGATTGCGGTGTGGATCTTCTTCATGCGGCAGATGCAAGGGGGGGGTGCGGGCCGGGGGGCCATGTCGTTCGGGAAGAGCCGGGCGCGGTTATTGGGTGAGGATCAGGTGAAGGTGACCTTTGCCGATGTGGCGGGGGTGGAGGAAGCGAAGGAAGAGGTGGTGGAGCTGGTGGAGTTCCTGCGTGATCCGGGGAAGTTTCAGAAGTTAGGGGGGAAGATCCCGCGCGGGGTATTGATGATCGGATCGCCCGGGACGGGGAAGACCTTGCTCGCGCGGGCGATTGCGGGGGAAGCGAAGGTCCCGTTTTTCACCATTTCGGGGTCGGATTTTGTGGAGATGTTTGTGGGGGTGGGGGCTTCGCGGGTGCGCGACATGTTCGAGCAGGCGAAGAAGCATGCGCCTTGTATTGTGTTTATTGACGAGATCGATGCGGTCGGGCGGCATCGGGGGGCGGGTTTAGGGGGCGGCCATGATGAGCGGGAGCAGACGCTCAATCAATTGCTGGTGGAGATGGATGGGTTTGAGGGCAATGAGGGGGTCATCATCATTGCGGCGACCAACCGGCCCGATGTGTTGGATCCGGCGTTACTGAGGCCGGGTCGGTTTGACCGCCATGTCGTGGTGCCTTTGCCCGATATCCGGGGGCGAGAGCAGATCTTGAAGGTGCACATGAGGAAGGCGCCGGTCTCCGAAGATGTCAAGCCCTCGATCATTGCGCGTGGGACGCCGGGGTTCTCGGGGGCGGATCTGGCGAATCTGGTCAATGAGGCGGCGCTGTTTGCGGCGCGTGCGAACAAGCGCACGGTGGAGATGCAGGATTTTGAGAAGGCCAAGGACAAGATCATGATGGGGGCCGAGCGTCGCTCCATGGTGATGAGTGAAGAGGAGAAGCGGCTGACGGCCTATCATGAGGCGGGGCATGCGATCGTCGGGCGGTTGATGCCGGCCCACGATCCGGTCTACAAGGTGACGATTATCCCGCGCGGGCGGGCCTTGGGGGTGACGATGTTTCTGCCCGAGCAGGATCGGTTGAGTTACAGCAAGGAGCGGTTGGAGAGCCAGCTTTGCACGGCCTTTGGGGGACGGATTGCGGAGGAATTGATCTTCGGGGCGGAGAAAGTGACCACGGGGGCTTCCAACGATATCGAGAAGGCAACCGAGATTGCGCGCAACATGGTCACGAAATGGGGCTTATCGGAGAAGCTCGGGCCCTTGGCCTACAGCAAGGATGAGGGGGAAGTCTTTTTAGGCCATTCGGTGACCCAGCACAAAACGGTGTCCGATGAGACCGCCCATGCCATTGACCAGGAGGTGCGGGCGCTCATTGACAAGACTTACGCGCGGGCGAAGGCGTGTCTACAGGCGCACGTGGGCATCTTGCACAAGATGGCCGAGACGCTTATCAAGTACGAGACCATCGAGAGCACGCAGATTGACGATCTCATGGCCGGCCGCACCCCCAATCCCCCAAAGGACTGGTCGGAAGAGGAGCGTAAGGGCTCGCCGAAAGACGAGACGCCGCAAGTAGTTGACAGTGGGGACCAAAAAGCAGACGGCGCGATCGGGGGGCCGGCAAGCTTGCATTGAAACCTTAATAGAACAAGCTCTGGTGATCCCCACCTCTCTGTGGGGGTTTTTTACGCGAGGGAGCCGGATGGGGCACGAACGGCGGTATTTTGGAACCGATGGCGTGCGCGGCAAAGTGGGCAGCGCGCCGATTACGCCTGATTTTGTCATGAAGCTTGGTTGGGCGGCAGGCCATGTGCTCGGGCATGGTGGCGCCAGCCGTGTGTTGATCGGCAAGGACACGCGGATCTCCGGATACATGTTCGAGTCGGCATTGGAAGCGGGTTTTTCGGCCGCCGGCGTCGACATCCTGCTGTTAGGCCCGATGCCCACACCCGCCGTCGCCTATCTGACGCGCACTTTTCGGGCGCAAGCCGGAGTCGTCATAAGCGCCTCGCACAACCCCTACTACGACAATGGGATCAAGTTTTTCGGCAGCGACGGGATGAAGCTTGCCGATGCCATCGAATCGGACATCGAAGCGGCGTTGGATTGCCCGCTGGCGACGGTCGATTCGCGCAAGCTAGGCCGGGCGCAGCGCATTGTGGACGCAGAGGGACGGTATATCGAGTTTTGCAAGAGCACATTCGGGACCGGCGCCAATCTCAACGGACTTAAGATAGTCGTGGATTGCGCTCACGGCGCCACGTACAACATTGCCCCCAAGGTCTTCGACGAGCTCGGGGCCGCGGTCATTGCGATCGGCGCGGCGCCGAACGGTCTTAACATCAATGATCAGTATGGGGCAACCAAACCGGAGAGGCTTAAAGCCGAGGTGATGTCACAGGAGGCCGACGTCGGCATTGCTCTCGACGGTGACGGCGATCGAGTGATCATGGTGGACCATCAAGGCGAAGTTGTCGATGGCGATGAGCTGCTCTTTATTATTGCCCGTGAGCGCCAGCGGAGGAATAAACTGAACGGAAGCGTGGTCGGTACGCAGATGAGTAACCTTGGTCTTGAGCATGCCCTGCGAACGCTCGGTCTCGATTTAAAGCGGGCTAAGGTGGGGGACAGATATGTCTTGGAGATGATGAAAGAGGGCGGGTGGACACTCGGCGGCGAATCGTCGGGCCATATCATCTGTTTGGATATGACGACCACCGGTGACGGTATCGTTTCCGCCTTGCAAGTGCTGGAGACCCTCGTCGCTACGGGCCAGCCGTTGAATTCATTGAAATCAGGCATGAGGAAATACCCGCAAAAGCTCATCAACGTGCGAATGGTCCGGCGAATGGATGTCGGCAATATCCCGGCCGTTCATCACGCCGTACGGGATGCGGAAGAGCGGCTGGCAAATCGGGGACGAGTGCTATTGCGGCCGTCAGGCACCGAACCGCTGATCCGTGTCATGGTGGAAGGGCCGGACGAGGGTGAAGTCAATCAGGTGGCGACAACGCTCGCCGAAGTGGTGACCGAGGCTTTGCGCCATGCCGGACCGGGCGTTGCGGCGGCATAGCCGCTTCAAGTTTAAACCCCACGTTAGCTCAGAGATCGCGCAATAGCTCGTTTACCCCGACCTTAGCGCGGGTTTTCGCGTCGACGCGTTTCACTATAACGGCGCAGTATAAACTGTAACGTTGATCAGCCGAAGGTAGGTTTCCAGACACCACGACTGAACCGGGCGGAATTCGTCCGTAAATCACATCACCGTTTTCACGGTTATAGATTTTGGTGCTCTGCCCGATATAAACACCCATCGAGATCACAGAACCCGCGCCCACGATCACACCTTCGACGATCTCGGATCGAGCCCCGATGAAGCAGTCGTCTTCGATAATGGTTGGGGCGGATTGCAGCGGTTCGAGCACCCCGCCGATCCCGGCCCCTCCGGATAGGTGCACGTTCTTACCGATCTGAGCGCACGAACCGACCGTGGCCCAGGTGTCGACCATGGTGCCGCTGTCCACATAGGCACCGATGTTCACGTAGCTCGGCATCAAAACAACGTTCGGCGCGATATAACTCCCAAAGCGCACGGTCGCGGGTGGCACTACGCGGGCGCCAATGCTGGCGAAGCGTTCACGATCGAAGCCATGAAACTTAACCGGAACGCGATCGAAGAAATTCGTGAAATCGCCGTGCAGTACCTGATTCTCCTCCAGCCTGAAGTAGAGGACCACGGCTTTCTTCAGCCATTCGTTGACGATCCAGCGGCCGTTCTTGTTCTCGGCGATCCTGGCCCGTCCTTGATCCAAGGCGCGGATACACTCGGCGACGGCATCACGCAAACGATTCGGTGCGCTCGCCGGGGTTAATTGGTGACGCTCCTCGTAAGCCGCATCAATGATCTTTTTTAGATCTTCCATTGTCACACCTCAATGAACCAGGGTTCCGCACCAGTAACGTCTCCCCCGCACAAATTTGATAAAATGAGGGTACTACGACGGTCATGTCGTGTCTGGAAGCGTTGGGAGTACGGGCCCACCCAAGTATAGGTGATGCGTAGGTGTATTAGCGAGTGCCGAAATCTCGCCGGGTTGTCTGCTGCTGACCAAGCTCTTTGGAGCCGGACAGTAAATTGCTGGGTAAGTAATGTTGAAGAAAATTCTGGTCCTCCCGGGTGACGGTATAGGTCCCGAGATCACAGCGGAGGCGGTCAAGGTGTTACGCGGGCTCCCGTCTCATTCCGGACCGGAATTCGAGATCGAGGAGGCGCTCATCGGGGGCGCGGCCGTCAATGCGGCCCGGGATCCGTTGCCGGAGGAGACACTTGCCAAGGCGCGGCAAGCCGACGCGGTATTGTTGGGCGCAGTCGGCGGCCCGGAATGGGACGCTTTATCCCCTAAGCTACGGCCCGAGAGAGGCTTGCTTCGGCTACGCGCCGGATTGGACTTGTTCGCGAATCTGCGCCCGGCGAAGCTTTATCGCGAGTTGATTAACTCTTCCTCGCTCAAGCCCGAGGTGATCGAGGGTTTGGATCTCGTTATCGTGCGCGAGCTGACCGGCGATGTCTACTACGGGGAACCGCGGGGCGTTCGCACACTTGGGGGAGGCGAGCGCCAAGCCTTCAACACCATGGTCTATCGTGAGTCGGAGATCGATCGCATCGCTCGGGTGGCGTTTAAGCTTGCGGTACAACGCCGCGGGCGAGTGTGCTCGGTCGACAAAGCCAACGTGCTCGAAGCAAGCCAGCTTTGGCGGCAGGTCGTCGCTGATGTAGCCTGCGAGTTTCCCGGTGTCGAGCTAACCCACATGTATGTCGACAATGCGGCGATGCAGTTGGTGCGGCGGCCCACGCAATTCGATGTCTTGCTCACGCCGAACCTGTTCGGGGATATACTGTCCGACTTGGCCGCGATGCTGACGGGGTCCATCGGGATGCTACCTTCCGCTTCCGTGAACCAAAGTGGAAAGGGCCTATACGAACCGATCCATGGTTCAGCCCCCGATATCGCCGGCCAAAATAGTGCGAACCCCTTGGGCACGATACTCTCGGTTGCCATGATGCTCCATTTTTCTCTAGGCGCTCCGCTAATGGCTGAACGGGTGGAGCGCGCAGTGGCCGATGTGTTGCGTCAAGGTGTCCGCACGCAGGATATCGCGGCTCCTGGGGAGAACAGCGTCGGCACGGGAGAGATGGGAAACGCGGTGGTAAATGCGCTTGGAATCGGAGCGTATGTCGATGATCGCGGGTCGCAGAGAGGTGTAGTGGAAGGATGAGCCGGGAATTCAATGTTGCCGTGGTTGGGGCCACCGGGGTGGTGGGCGAGACCATGTTTTCGATCCTCGCCGAGCGGCGTTTCCCGGTAAAAAACATTTACGCGCTCGCGAGCCAGCGCTCGGCGGGGAGTACCGTTCGCTTCAATGGTGAATCGCTGGTGGTGCAGGATCTCGACGCATTTGATTTCCACGGCGTCGAGATCGGATTATTTTCGCCCGGCGCCACCGTGTCGGAGATCTTCGCACCCAAGGCGGCGGCGGCGGGCTGTGTCGTGATTGATAACACCTCACGTTTTCGGTACGAAATCGATGTTCCGCTTGTGGTTCCGGAGGTAAATCCTCGTGCTGTCAGCGGGTTCAGAAACCGGGGGATCATCGCGAATCCAAACTGCTCGACGATTCAGATGGTCGTTGCACTTAAACCGATCTACGATGCGGCTGGTATCGAGCGCATCAACGTGTGTACCTACCAAGCGGTTTCAGGCACCGGTCGGGCAGCGATCGACGAGCTTGCGATCCAAAGCAAAGCGATAATTGACGGTGAGCCGGTGCGCACTCACGTATATCCAAGGCAAATCGCCTTTAATGTGTTACCGCACATCGATGATTTTCAAGCCAACGGTTATACCAAGGAAGAGATGAAGATGGTTTGGGAGACGCGTAAGATTCTCGAAGACGAAAGTCTCCTGGTGAATCCGACCGCGGTGCGCGTGCCCGTTTACTATGGGCACTCCGAGGCGGTTCATGTGGAGACCAAACGGAAGCTTACAGCGCCAGAGGCCCGGACCTTACTCCGCGGCGCGACAGGGGTTACCGTGCTGGACGAGCCCGCTCCCGGCGGTTATCCCACCGCCGTGACGGACGCCGCGGGGCGCGATACGGTCTATGTCGGCAGGATCCGCGAGGATATCTCCCACCCCCGGGGCTTAAATATGTGGGTGGTGTCGGACAACCTGCGTAAGGGAGCCGCGCTCAACAGTATCCAGATCGCGGAAATGTTGGTAAAAAGTTACTTATAAACTATAGTTCATGTAAGCTTATAAGATTTTTCAATACGATCAGTTCTCAAGTAGTATTCATGTGTCAACGTCAATAGCTGCATCTCAACACGCCTCGGTAGACTTTAATATAGGAAAGGTATCGTACATGGCCCATCGATTTGTTGTTCTACTACTCCTACTTTATACTCCAAGCACGGCGTATGCCCTTGGCCTTGGCGATCTGCAAAAACGCTCGCAGCTCAACGAGCGGTTTTACGCGACGGTGCCAATCATAAATGCCAAGGCCGAAGAGCTCCAGGGGCTCACGGTCAAACTGGCCGACGTGGAGCGATTTAGGCGCGCCGGTTTGGAGCGGCCGGCCTTTCTGTCGCAGCTACGCTTCGAGGTCGTGGAAACGCGCGATGGCCCGGACTACATCAAGATCACCAGCACGGAACCCATCCGCGAACCGTTTATCAACTTCTTGATTGAGGTCAATTGGTCCAAGGGACGGCTGTTTCGCGAATACGCGGCGTTGCTGGACCCGCCTGCGCATAAGGGACATAGCAGCTTGCCGCCCGCGAGGCCCGCAACCCCGCAGCGCGAACCGCCTCGCGGCGCCATCGTGAGAGACAAGAGCACCAGGCCGCCGTGGAGACCCGAGCAGCGCGCGGCGAGGCTGGCGGCAGCGGGCGTCGGAGGCAGCTACGGTCCGACGGTATCGGGGGACACCTTGTGGGAGATCGCGCTGTCGGTCCGCACCGACCGGAGCCTGTCAGTGCAGCAGATCATGTTTGCACTTTTGCAGGCCAACCCTAACGCTTTTTTCTTGGACAACAACATCAATGCGTTGAAGCGCGGCGCCGTGTTACAGCTCCCCGAGAGCGGGGACATCGCGCGAATGTCGCAGCGCAAAGCGATGCAGCTTGTGAGCAAACACTCGGCATTGTGGGAGCAATACCGACAGAGAGTCGCGGCCTCCGCACAGCCGCAACCCGCGGGCGCAGTGTCGTCTTCGGGCGCGGCCGGGGCACCGGTCGTGGCCGCAGGTTCCGCCGAGGATGAGGCTCAGCTCAAGCTATTAGCCGCAGCGGGCGGCGGGTCACCGCAATCGCTCGCGCCGGGGAATGTCGATAAGGGCCTCTCCATCGCGCAGGAAACAGTGGCTTCGCAAAAGCAAGAAATAGTCGAGCTTAACAGTAAACTCACGGAGGCCGATGAGATCATCAAACTGCTGCGCAAACAGATTGAGATTAAAGACGCCGATCTCGCTGCACTGCAGGCTAAGGCCGCCGGCGCACCCGCCGTAACGGAGACAGCCACGCCGTCTGATCGCGCCACCCCCGAAACGACGACACCGCCTGTAAGCGCCGGTGCTAGTCCCGAAACCTCGGTTGGTGGGTCGGGAACAACGCCGAAGGTTACCGAGCCATCCGCGGACGCAACCCCTGACGCCACTGCACCGTCACAACCACCATCTCAGGAAAGGCCCCTAGCGGTGCCTGAACCTGGACCGCCCTCAGACACCGAATCCAGTGCGCTACCGGAATCGTCATCGCCTCCCGCGATTCCCACGGAACCGACCGAACCCGAAAGCGAGGTCGCGGCGCCGTTACCCCCGTCGACGCCGGAAGCCCCAGCGCCGCCCGATGGCGGAGGGCTGACCGATAACCTTCTGGGAGGAAACCTTGGGCTCATCGGCGGCGTCGCGGCGCTGGTGGTCATTGTTGTCGGCGCTGCGATGGCGTTTAAGAAGCGCGGAACGCCCGACGATGTTGGGCGGCCTGTGACCGAGGATTTCGAGCCGCTGGAGGCCCGGCCCGCAAGCCCGGAGGACAGTGGAACGTTTAGAATGCGGCATGCCCCCGCGGGTCCGTTTACGCAGGACGCTCAGTCTGCTGCTTCGGAAGTAATCGCGGAGTCGAATATCGAGGACCCGCTGTCGGACCTCGACGTTTACCTAACCTACGAGCGATTTGAGGAGGCCGAGCGTTTGGTCAACCAAGCTATCGCAGCGGACCCCAATCAACTTGACTACAAACTGAAACTGCTCGAGGTGTATCATGCCTCGGGAAACAAGGCGGCGTTTGCAAAAAGCGCCAAGGAGTTGCGTGACGCCACGGGTGGCCAAGGCAGTGTTTGGGAACGCGCCACGGCGATGTGGCAAGCACTCTCCCCCGCCCAACCCCTGCTTGCCGACGAGCCGGCGGCGGCTAGCGTGGATGTGGAGGAAAGCGAATTCATGGATATCGGCGTGGCGGAGCGGCCGCGCGGCGAGCCCGGAGACACAGCCGCGGCTGCAATCACTAAGACCGCCGAGCCCAGCGTTACGGCCGATTTCGATCTCGGGATCACTAAGTGGTTGGATGCGGCGCCCGCGGGGATCGGCATCGATGGGTCGGCGGGCGTAGAGGCGGCCAATGCAGAGATAATCGATGTGACATCACCGTCGGCGCAGGACACGGAGGCGGCTGAATTCATCGACATCACGGCGCCTGAAGGAAGCGTCGAATCGGCCGGAGGTACCACGGTGCGGGTTGCGCCGGTGACTGAAGATTTTTCTGACGAAATGACCCGGCCGATGAGCCCCGTAGTCGTGGACATTACCAGCCCCGGAGAAACCGAAGCGGAAGCGACACACGAACTGCCTGGCGAGCGCACGCTTTCCTCTTGGCTCACGGAGCCGCCTGCAAAGATGGATGCGCCCAAACGCTCACCGATGGACGATACGCTTGCGAACTTTGATACGCGTATTGCCACGGTTGACGGCGATGACGGCATCGAATTTGACTTGTCTGATTTTCCGTTCGAGAAAATCGAAGAGGTCAAACCGGTGATCTCCGGGAAAACGAACTTGACCCTGGACGCCGAGCCCTCAGCACCGCCCGAGAAGGACACCGATCCCTTGGATATCATGGATCTGAGCGCTGAATTCGGTTTGTCGCCCGAAGATACCAGCGATCTGTACAAGGCGATAAACAAGGCCGAGGCTGAGCAGAGCGGCACAGAGGATGAGGCCGACGTGACGGCGGACGTCGATGTCAAGCTGAACCTGGCCAAGGCCTATATCGAACTCGGTGACGCGGAAGGCGCGCGTTCGATCTTAGAGGAGGTAGTGCAGCACGGCGCCGAGGACCAACGTCAGGAAGCCACGCAGCTCCTGCAGCAGTTAGGCTAGAGCGTAGCGGCGGCCTGCACAGGCATTGCGGGCCCACATCTCAAGGTCTTCAGGTGGCCGCATGCACCCGGTGATAACTATCCTCGGCTTTATCGTCTGGTCGGGGTTTCTTTCCCGCGGAAGTCCCGAGGTTTTAGCGGCGAGCGCGGGCGCCGCTGGCGTTGCGTTAGCCGTGTCCGGGCGGGCGTCGTTTGAACTTGCTTGCCGGCTCGTCCTGCGGTTGCGGTGGTTATGGTTTTCCATCGTGATGCTCTACGCCTCTTTTACGCCGGGCCAGGCAATTATCCAGGACTGGGAGGTCCCGTCCGTGGACGGGCTTTATGCCGGGACCTATCGCGTGGCGCTCCTAACGGTGACCTTGCTGTTGGTGAGCTTAATCGTCACGCACACGCCACGCGACGAGCTCATCGGGGCGATTTACAGACTGGCGAAGTGGTTTTCGGGCCGATTCGCGGAACGCGTCGCGGTGCGCATCCAGCTCGTGCTTGAAGTCTTACCGGCTTTGGAACACATGCTGCGGATCCGCGTCAACGAGTGGGCTCGGATCGTTTGGCGAAGTCCCCTGCGCGCGGGAGAGGCGCTTGCGAGCGTGTTCGAGTCCGTCCTGAAATGCGCCGAAGCGGCCCCGATCAAGCGGGTACGGATTCCAGATTTAGGCTCTCCGCCCTTGCTGCAATGGGGAGTCTTGGGCGGTGTCTTGGCTTTGCTCCTCGCGCTCCAGAACGGCCTGTGAGGATTGCCCTCGGTGTCGAATACGATGGAAGTCGGTTTTGCGGTTGGCAGGTCCAGCCGCGCGCACGGACCGTGCAGGCCTGCGTCGAGGAGGCGTTGTCGCGGGTCGCCGATCAAGCTTTACGAGTGCATTGCGCCGGGCGGACGGATACCGGGGTGCACGCGCTCGGACAGGTCGTTCATATCGAAACCGATGCCCGCCGTGAGGCGCGCTCCTGGGTGTTCGGCGCCAATAGCAACCTTCCGCCGGACGTGTGCGTACTGTGGGCCCGAGAGGCGCGTGCCGATTTCGATGCACGGTTCTCCGCGATCGCGCGGCGCTATCGCTATTTGATATTGAATCGCTCCGCGCGCTCCGGGTTATGGGCGTCGAAGATCACCTGGGAGCGCCGGCCGCTCGACGCCGAGCGGATGAGCGAGGCGGCGCTATGCTTGCGCGGTGAGCACGATTTCTCGGCCTTTCGATCGCTGGAGTGCCAGGCCAAGACCCCGGTGCGAACGGTGCACCGTATCGAGGTCCGGCGCAGCGGTCCGATCGTGGCGATCGAAATCGAGGCCAATGCCTTCTTGCATCACATGGTTCGCAACATAGCCGGGGTGCTGCTGGCCATCGGTCGCGGCGACGCCGCGAGCGGATGGGCCCGCGAAGTGCTCGCAGGCCGTGATCGCAGCCTCGGTGGCGTGACGGCCCCGCCCGAGGGCTTGTACCTAATGGCGGTGTGTTATCCCGAGACCGACGGCATTGCGCCTCCGGTCCCGATGATGCTACCGTTTTAGCGCTCGCGCGCGGATCGAAGACAGTGACGAGGACGCAGAAAACTCCTACGCCACGGGTCAGGATCAAGATCTGCGGGATCACGCGCGGGTGCGATGCCTGGGCAGCGGCCGAGCTCGGGGCGGACGCCATCGGTTTAGTGTTTTACCCGCACAGCCCGCGGGCCGTGAACGCCGGCCAAGCCCTTGAGATTCTAGCGGGGTTGCCGCCGTTCCTAACGCGCGTGGGCTTGTTCGTGGATACGGGAGAAGACGAGATCCGCGCGGTCTTGAAGCACGTCGCGCTCGATGTGTTGCAGTTCCACGGTGATGAACCCCCGGAGTATTGCCGGAGGTTCGGGAAACCTTATGTGAAGGCTATCCGTGTCCGGGAAGGGGTCGATTTACGCGCGCTCTGCCGGATTTACGCGGATGCGAGTGCATTGCTGCTGGATAGTTTTGTCACCGGATTGCCGGGGGGCACCGGACAGCGATTCGCCTGGGCAGCGATTCCGGAACAGTTGGAGAAGCCTATTATCTTGGCAGGAGGATTAAGTCCTGATAATGTCGCATCGGCGATCGCGGCTGTCCGACCCTACGCCGTGGATGTGAGCGGGGGAGTAGAGAGGGCCAAGGGAATCAAAGACGAGGAAAAACTACGGCGATTCATGCGCACGGTTTGGGATGCAAGGCTCGGTTGACATGGTAGGCAAGGCAATGCCGGACGCCCGTGGCGGCGGCGACACGCTTCCGGATCGGCGCGGGCATTTCGGCGTCTATGGTGGCCGCTTCGTTGCCGAAACCTTGATGAAGCCATTGCAGGATCTCGAGGACGCCTATCAGCGATTCCGCCGGGATCCGGAGTTTGTCGCCGAGATCGATGCCGATCTCGCGCACTATGTGGGTAGACCTTCCCCCCTTTACTTTGCCGAGCGCTGGACGCAACGTTTAGGCGGGGCACAGATATTCCTGAAGCGCGAAGATCTGAACCACACCGGCGCTCACAAGATCAACAATACCGTGGGCCAGGCCGTGCTCGCGCGCCGCATGAATAAGCACCGTATCATCGCGGAGACGGGCGCCGGCCAACATGGGGTGGCGACGGCCACGGTCGCGGCGCGGGCCGGTGTGGAGTGCGTCGTCTATATGGGCTCGGAAGACATCCAACGGCAGGCGATCAATGTCTACCGCATGAAGCTCTTGGGAGCGAGCGTCATCCCGGTAGAATCGGGATCCAAGACGCTCAAGGATGCGCTTAACGAAGCCCTCCGCGATTGGGTGACGAACGTCGATAGCACGTTTTATATCATCGGTACGGTGGCGGGCCCGCATCCCTATCCGATGCTGGTGCGTGACTTTCAAGCCGTGATCGGACGTGAGGCGCGCGCCCAGTGTCAAGAACGAACCGGTCGCATGCCTGACGCCTTGATTGCCTGCGTGGGAGGGGGCTCCAACGCAATGGGGTTGTTTTTCCCGTTTTTCGAGGATCACTCCGTGGCCTTATACGGGGTCGAAGCTGCCGGTGACGGGTTAGAGACGGGGCGCCATGCGGCCTCCTTGTGCGCCGGCCGCCCAGGGGTCTTACACGGAAATCGCACCTATCTCCTGGAAGATACCCACGGTCAAATCATCGAAACCCATTCCGTTTCCGCCGGGCTCGACTACCCTGGAGTGGGCCCCGAGCACGCGTGGTTAAAGGACACGGGGCGCGCTAGCTACGTAGCGATCACCGATGCGGAAGCCCTCGCGGCTTTCCATGATCTGACGCAAATCGAAGGCATCATTCCGGCCCTGGAGCCATCCCATGCGCTGGCCTTTGCGACCAAGCTCGCGCCGCGGATGGGGCGCGACCAAATCATTATCGTGAACCTCTCGGGACGCGGGGATAAAGATATCCATACGGTCGCGACGCGCGAAGGAATCACGCTGTGATTGGCAAGGAGTGGTGTGCGCCATGGGCCGTCTGAGCCGTTGTTTCGATGCGCTCCGCACGCGTGGCCGTAAAGCCTTAGTGCCCTTTATTACCGCGGGCGATCCGGGACCGGAGCAAACGCTGGTGCTCATGCGGGCGCTGGTCGCGAGTGGCGCCGATATTTTGGAGCTCGGCGTCCCGTTTTCCGATCCCATGGCCGACGGTCCGGTCATTCAACGATCGAGCGAACGCGCTCTGCGCCGCGGTGTAACGCTGCGGACAGTGTTGGATCTCGTCCGGGAATTCCGCGAAAGCGACATGCACACGCCGATCGTGTTAATGGGTTACCTCAACCCGATCGAGGTCATGGGTTACGAGGTGTTTGCGCGCGAAGCGCAGCGCGCGGGCGCCGATGGTATCCTTACCGTCGACATGCCTCCCGAAGAGGCGCACGATCTGGTTAAAATTCTGGGCTTCCACGAGATCGATCCGGTATTTCTGCTGGCGCCCACCAGCAGCGAGGAACGCATCGCGCGCATCTGCGGTCTGGCGCGCGGGTTTGTCTATTACGTCTCGCTGAAAGGGGTCACGGGGAGTGATAAACTCGATACCTCGGCGGTGGCCGATAAGTTGCGCCTCATCCGGCGGCATACGACTTTGCCAATTGGTGTCGGTTTTGGGATCAAGGACGCGGAGAGCGCCGCGCGGATCGCACTGATCAGTGATGCAGTGGTCGTGGGCAGCGCCTTGGTTTCCCGCATCGAGGCACTTCGGAACGACCCAAACCTAGAACGAGACGTGCGCGCCTTCATGCAAGAGCTGCGCGGGGCAATGGATGGCATGGGACCGGGGCGTGTGCTGGAGAGTCTATGACGAGCTCGGAATGGGGTATGGATTGGTTTAAGAAGCTGCTTCCATCGCGTATTCGTACCAACGGAACCACTAAACGCGTCGTTCCCGAGGGTCTATGGACCAGTTGTCCGGGCTGTAAGGGGGTACTCTATCGCGCCGAGCTCGAACGCAATTTTAACGTGTGTCTAAAGTGCAGCCATCATCTGCGCGTGGGCGCCAGGCAGCGTCTCGATTGGTTCCTGGATGCGGAACCCCGCGTTGAAATCGGTAAGGAGATCGAGCCCATCGATTTTCTCCGCTTCAAGGACACCAAGCGTTATAAGGATCGCCTGAGCCAAGCGCAAAAAGCCACCGATGAGCTCGATGCGCTGGTGGTATTCATGGGGCGGGTGCAATCGAGAACCATCGTTGCCAGCGCCTTCGAGTTCGAGTTTATGGGCGGATCGATGGGATCGGTAGTCGGGGAGCGTTTCGTCCGCGGGGTCAATGCCGCCATCGAGCATGACGCGCCCTTGGTGTGTTTTTCCGCGAGCGGCGGGGCCAGAATGCAAGAGGCGCTGGTTTCGCTCATGCAGATGGCCAAAACCAGCGCCGCGCTCGCCACGCTCAGCGCGCGCGGACTCCCGTACATTTCGGTGCTGACCAATCCCACGATGGGCGGGGTGTCGGCAAGCCTCGCGATGCTCGGTGATATCAATATCGCTGAACCCGACGCGCTGATCGGCTTTGCGGGGCCGAGGGTGATCGAGCAGACCGTGCGTCAGACTTTGCCGGAGGGCTTCCAGCGCAGTGAATTCCTGCTGCAACATGGAGCAGTCGATATGATCGTCGATCGCAGAGAGATGCGCGAACAGATAACGTCCTTGTTATCGCTTATCACCCATCAGCCCGCACTCTAAGGCGTGTTGACGCTTCCGGGCGCCTGTCCGAGCAGCACCGGGACGTCCGCACGCCCAAGGGTCTCACCTGACGCAACCGACCCTCACGGCTTTGCCTCCGCGCTTTCAGACCTTGGCCGCTTGGCTTGCCTGGCAAGAAGGATTGCATGTGCAAGAAATCGACCTCGGCCTCGACCGTGTCCGGCGCGTATTCGAACGCCTGGGCCTGCAACCCCCGCGCTATTGCGTCATCAGCGTCGGGGGCACCAACGGCAAGGGTTCGAGCGTAGCCATGCTCGATGCCATCCTCAGAGCCGCTGGCTACCGGACGGCGACGTATACCTCGCCGCATTTAATGCGTTACAACGAGCGCATCCACATCGATGGGGCTGCGGTATCCGATGCGCAACTGTGCGCGGCCTTTCAAAGGGTCGATGACGCTCGGAAGGGCGTTTCGCTCACCTATTTCGAGTTCGGTACCTTGGCGGCCCTCGATATCTTTGCGCGTGCCGATCTGGATGTCGCCGTCCTCGAAGTCGGGCTTGGAGGCCGCTTGGATGCTGTGAATCTTGTCGCCGCGGACGCCGCGCTCATCGCGGCGATCGGGATCGACCACGTCGAATGGCTGGGGACGGATCGCGAGGCGATAGCCCGCGAGAAGGCCGGGATCTTTCGCCCCGGTCGGGCAGCGATTTGCTCTGACCGCGAGGCGCCCGCTACACTAGTCGGCTACGCGGATCGGATCGGCGCTCCGCTATATCAGCTCGGACGGGAATATGATTTCGAGATTCAAAACCCTGGCTGGGAATGGCGGTCCCGTTCGCGAACGATACACTCCTTGCCCTGGCCGTCCTTGCGTGGTGACTACCAGGTTCAGAACGCGGCAGGCGTGTTGATGGCGTTGGAAGTGCTCTCCGCACGTATCCCCGTGACGGTGGACGCGATACGGCAAGGCCTGTCCCACGTCCGCTTGGCGGGCCGGTTTCAAGTCATCCCGGGGCCGCTGGAGTACGTCTTGGATGTTGCCCACAACCCGCAGGCGGCGGGAGTGCTTGGGGCGACCTTAAGACGCTGGCCGACCAAAGGCGAAACCCATGCGATCATCGGCATGCTGAAGGACAAGGATAGTGCGGGGGTCTTCGCAGAGCTTGCGGATCTGGTCGAGCATTGGCACTTAGTGCGGTTGCCAGGACTACGCGGTTCGAGTGGACGGCGACTGGCGCTCGAATTGAATCCATTCGCGGCCGCGAACCGCATTGCAGCCTACGAGGATATCGAGGCGGCTTTTGCCGCAGTAAACGGCTACGCCAAGTGGGGCGATCGCGTTTTGGTGACAGGCTCGTTTTTGACCGTAGCCGGAGTGATGCGGCTCCTCGATGCGGGCGGTGTCATGGAACATCGCCAAGATAACCAGTTAAGCGCCTGATATGTGCAGGCTGCTAAAATCGTTGGGGCATGGCGATGGAGCATAGGCTCAAACAGCGACTGATTGGCGCCGCGACGCTCATCACGGCCGGGGTGATTTTTATTCCCATGCTGCTCGATGATACGGATGGGCCGACCGTTATCATCGAAGATCTTTCCCTACCACCGCCACCAAAGGATATTCATGGTTCCGGAGTGCAGCCGTTGGACGAGAAGAAGCTGCTCATCCCGCCGGTGGTGAACCCTCCGCCGACCGCTGAAGCCGCGGCCAGTCCGGGAGCGGAGACAGCCGCGATCAGCGCTGCTGGCAGACGGGAGGCCAGCGCTGCGCCAGCGGTGACAGCCGATTCGCCTAAGCCTAAGTCCAGGCGGAAGGATACGCCTGCCGTGGCCAAGGCATTGGAAAGCGCCGGCAGATCGTCCCCTTCGGTCCGCCAACCGCCGGGCGCCTTGGCGGCGGCTCCGTCCGCCACCGACAAACAGCGAGTCGGTGTCACGGCCTGGGCGATCCAACTCGGAAGCTTTTCGAGCGAGGATAACGCCAAGTTGCTGGAAAAACGGCTTAAGAATCAAGGATTCAAGGCTTTTGTGGAAAAGCTTTACATGCGCCCCGGGACGGTGTTCCGCGTGCGGGTCGGACCGGAGCTGAACGAAGCCAAGGCTAAGCAATTGCAAGCGCGCTTGGAAAAGGAAATCAGTCTCAAAGGGATCTTAGTGCGTTATCCCTAACCCGGCATAGCCGGAACCAAGGTGTTGAATGTACTATTCTGGCGGATGGGCAATAAGAACTGAGATGGGTCGTCGCCATGAACTCCTTTGTCGAACGCCATCAAGCGAAGATCGCCGCGGTGCTTTGTTGCTTTGACCGCATCGTGATCACTGGCACGCTTCCGGAGATCGCCCATGCCGAGGCTATGGCCCGGTATTTGGGTGTCCGGGGTATGCGTCTGTTTGACTACCCCCGCTGGGCGGAACCGCTGCGCGAGGCGCTTCGGACCCATGCCGAGCGGCTGGCCGCTGAGGCTTCGTTGGAAATTGAATTCATCCGTCATTACAAGGCGTTTCGTAAAGAAGAACGGATCAAAGCGATTTTGGCTTTGCGCGGTGAGCACCCGGGGCTGGTGCATATCTTCTCGGCGATGGAGGCCTGTCCTTCGTATCGCCCCTGGCATGACAAGCTTCAGCATACGACCCGTTTGAAGTCTACCCCGGGCAAGTGTTTGCATTATTACTTCTATTTCATCGATGAGATCTTCGGGCTCTGTTATGTCCGAGTACCCACCTGGGCACCGTTTCGCCTGCAGGTCTATTTGAACGGCCATCACTGGTTAGCCCAACGACTGACCAAGACAGGGATCGCCTTTGAGCGCGCCGATAATGCCTTCTTGTCCATCGGCGATCCCCAACAGGCTCAGGCGCTTGCCGATAGCCTCGATCCCAAAGGCTTGCATCGGCGTTTGGACCGATGGGCGAAAAGCTTCTGTCCTATCTTGGGTCAGTTTCGCGCTGGTTATCACTGGAGCTGCATGCAGGTGGAGTTGCATCCTCGGCGCGCCAAGCAGGGCCACTCCCTGGCCCTGGCTTTCTCGACCGATGTCATCTTCCACCGCCAAGCCGATTTCCAACCCCTCTATCAAGCCATCGTGCGTACCGCCGTGCATGCCCTCAAGGCAGAACACGTCGCCACCTTCTTGGGACGCAAACTCACCTCGGCCTTCAGCGGGGAGGCCGGTAACGATTTTCACACCCGCATTCAGGGTACACGCATCCGCCATCATATGGGACCAGCAAGCCTCAAGCTC
>CAVXTM010000003.1:0-45151 GCA_963764725.1 uncultured Gammaproteobacteria bacterium
TCAAAAGGGCTTTACCGCGTGAAACAAAGACTCGACGATTCTCGTTGTCTATCAGCAACCGTGCCCTCATTGCCACAGCCATTCCATTGATTTAAGGACTAACCATGAAACTCTATTTTTCACCGGGCGCCTGCTCGCTGGCGCCGCACATCGTCCTTTACGAAGCGGGACTGCAATTCGAGATCGAGCAAGTGGACCTGACCAGAAGAAAACCGCTGCAGGCGGGGACTATACCAAAATCAATCCCAAGGGATACGTGCCAGCGCTGATACTGGATGATGGCAGCCTGCTCACGGAGGCGGGCGTCGTCGTGCAGTATATCGCCGACCAGACGCCGGAAGCGGGCTTGGCGCCGAAGCCGGGCACCATGGCGCGCTACCACTACATGGAATGGATCAATTTCATCGCCACGGAAATCCACAAGGGCTTCGGTCCGTTATGGAATGCGCAGGCGCTTGCGCAAACCAAGGATGCCGCCAAGATTCAGTTGGGCAAGCGCTTCGCCATCGTCGAGGCCGCCCTCACGAACCAGGCCTATCTCACCGGGGACGTTTTCAGCGCCGCGGATGCCTACCTGTTTACCATCACCAACTGGAGTCAAATGCACAACATCGATCTAGGTCCCTGGCCTAAACTAAGTTCCTTTATGTCGCGTGTCGTGCAACGGCCCAAGGTACGGGAGGCGATGAAGGCGGAGGGGCTGATTCAGTAAACGCGCGGTGAAGCGGTCGGCCCGATAGGACGAAGGACGCAGCTACCACAGGTGCGGACAGTATCAGTGCCCGTCGGTAGTTCAATTTAGCTTTTTGTACTTTTCGGCCACAGCCAGAAAAGACATGAAGTTGTCATCTACCATCGGTAGGGTACATGCGTGGGGGACCGTGGCCTTCGTACCCGAACGCGCCGCTACGAGCGCTAAGCGCGCCGGACGTGGCGGAGATGGCTTTCACTCACAAGGTTTACGAGATGAAGCTCGAAGAGATCACTCTCATCGTTCCGACCAAGAACGAAGAGAAAAACATCGGAAAGTTTCTGTCTTCTCTGCCGCCGCACGTATGGCTGACGGTGGTTGACGCCAGTGATGACCGCACCGTGGCGCGTATACTGAAGCTTCGTCCAGAGCGCACAACGATCATTCATGAGCCATGCAACATCAGCATGGCGCGGCAGTGGGGTGCGGAGAAGGCTCACACTCGCTGGCTATTGTTCTCAGACGCCGATGTGGTGTTTCCGCAGGGTTATTTTGAACGCCTGAGCTCGCTCGCCGAGGACGACGTCATTTACGGACCCAAACTGTCCACCGATCAATTCAAGCATTATTACCGTTGCTTCGCCTATGGCCAGGCGTTTTTTCATCGCCTCCGGATCCCTTCGGCCAGTGGCTCCAATCTGTTAATCCGCCGGACGGCCTGGACGCACGTTGGAGGCTTTGATACCCGATTGCCGTGTAACGAGGATTCAGAAATCGTCTGGCGCATCCGTAAGGCAGGGTTTCGCGTAACTTTCGACCGCGAGCTTGTGGTTTACGCCACCGACCATCGGCGGCTTTATCGCGGCATCTGGCGTAAAACCGCCCATTCCTTGTTTTGCTGCGCTGTGCTTCGCTTTAACCTGTTGCCGCGTAGATGGCGCGGTTACGACTTCGGCTACTGGTCGGTGCCCCAGCCGGAAGAGCACAAGGCTTCGCATTAGCGTGTGAACACTGGCCCTTAATGGACTGTCAAGATGGTCGCCATGGAACCGTAACGGAACGGTCATCAGGGCTAGATTTTGTGGGGGCAGCCGCGACCTCCGGGCTGCCCCTCTTCTCTTTGTGTGCACACCGGTTCTCGTCGAATACAACGTTCGCCGAGGTGAGCCCCCGTCACACTACCGTAACCTCCCTGCAACCTTTTTGACACGCGCATCGAGTAGCATCGCCCCGTTCGCGGAGTCTTTGAGACAAGCCTCGGCCGGAGTCCGTAACCAGCGCCAGGCACTGCCACCTACTGCACAACAACGACCTGAGGAGGGAAAAGGAAGTGAAAAACATCACTACGGGACTATTGTTGGCTGGGTTCCTCGCTGGCGCGACGTCGAACGCGACGGAGGAGACAGACGGCCTTTTCTTCGGGCACGAACGCTCGACACACTTCCGCTTCCCGCCGCGCGAGAAGAGTTTCCAGCGCGTCGGCACGTTCGCCAACTATCTCAACAACGGAGACGACGCTGCCGATGAGACCGTCTCGGAGATCGTCGCCGCGACGGCGGACGGCAATACGCTCGTCTACACGGACGGCGTCCGGGGCACCATCGGCTTCATCGACATCACCAACCCCGCGCAATCCGCAGCCGCTCGGCACCGTCATCCTCGACCCCAACCCGAGCGACGACACCGACTACAGTCCGACCTCGGTTGACGTGCTCGGGAATCGAGTACGCACTGGTCGGCGCGAACACCAGCGAATCGCTGACGAACACGAGCGGCAAGCTCGTCGTCGTCGACATCGCGACCCGCGGCATCGTCACCGAGATCGATCTCGGCGGCCAGCCCGACTCGGTCAAGATCAGCCCCGACCGCAAGTACGTCGCGATCGTGATCGAGAACGAACGCAACGAGGACCTCTGCGTCGGCGGCACGCGAGAACGGTCACCGAGGTCGAGAGCGAGGACGACGTTCCGGGCGTGAACACGACCGAAGATTTGTGCGAGGACGGCGGGGGCGTCCTCGGCGGCCTGCCGCAGACCCCGTTCGGCAATCCCCCCGGGTACCTCGCGGTCATCAAGCTCAACGGCGCTCCGCTTGCCTGGGGACCACCCGGCGTCGTCAACCTCACCGGGCTGTCCGCCTATGCGCCGGAGGATCCGGAGCCCGAGTTCGTCGACATCAACGATCGCAATGAGGCGGTCGTGACGCTGCAGGAGAACAATCACGTCGTGATCGTCGACCTGCCGACGCCTCAAGGTCAAAGAACACTTTGGCATGGGCACGGTCACGCTCAGCGGCGTCGACCTCACCGACGACGGCGTGATCTCCCTGACCGAAACGCAGGTCGACGTGCCGCGCGAGCCTGATGCGGTCGCCTGGGTGCCGGGACGCTTTGGCAAGCTCCCAACATTGCGACGGCCAACGAAGGCGACCTGTTCGGCGGCAGCCGCGGGTTCTCGATCTTCCGCCGCAATGGCACCGTCGCGTTCGACAGCGGCACCTCGCTCGAAGAGCTCGCCGTCCAGCACGGCCACTATCCGGAAGGTCGCTCCGATGCCAAGGGCACCGAGCCGGAGGCGATCGAATACGGCCGCTTCGGGGACGACGACTATGTGTTCGTCGGCACCGAGCGCGGCAGCTTCGTCGCGGTCTACAAGCTCGACCACTTCGGGCAGCCGAGCTTCGAGCAGCTGCTGCCCGCGCCGCTCGGACCGGAAGGGCTGCTGGCCATCCCGCAGCGCAATCTGCTGATCGCCTCGGGCGAAACCGACCTCGAGGACTTCGGCGTGCGATCGACGGTCATGATCTACGAGCTCAAGCGCGGCACGCCCGCTTACCCGCAGATCCTTTCGGATGACAGCGAGGGTTCGCCGATCCCTTGGTCCGCGCTGTCCGGCATGGTCTCGATTCCCTGGCAGCAGGATTCCCTGCTTGCGGTCTGGGACTCGGTCCTATAGCCAGAGCAACATCTTCCGCATCGACGTCTCGGAGCGGCCGGCGGTGATCACCGACGTGCTGACGATCCAGGGCGGCAGCGGCAATTACGATCCGGAGGGCATCGCCATCGCACCCGATCACACCCTGTGGATCGCGAGCGAAGGCAACGCCGACGACAGCGTGCCCCAACCTCCTCGTGAAGGCCGACTTCAACGGCAACGTGCTCGCCGAGATTGGCCTGCCGCCGGAGATCATCGCCTGCCGCGCGGCGACCGACGCAGGCCCGCCGGGCACGCTCGGCTCGGGCTTCGAGGGCGTCGCCGTGCTGCGCTCTCCTGCCTCCGGCACGCCGGCTACCGGCTGGTGGTGGCCCAGCAGCGCGGTTGGGACTACACCACACCCGAGTGCGAAGATCTGGACGACGATGCCGGCGGCCTGAACGCCAGCGGCGAGCCGAACCGGACGCGCATCTGGATCTACGATCCGAAGACCGACGCCTGGGATCACATCGCCTGGGAGCTTGCGCCGAAGCCGGCGAACGCGACCTGGGTCGGGCTCTCGGAGATCACGGAAGTGCCAGGTGGCGACTACATCCTGATCGAGCGGGACAACCGCACCGGCGATTTCGCCGTGCTCAAGACGCTCGTGAAGATCGACCGGCACGCAGCCGCCGACAAGCTCATCAGCAACAGCGAGAAAGCCGTCTACGATCTGCTCCCCCATCTCATCGCCACCAACGGCTGGATCACCGACAAGCCCGAAGGAGTCGCGGTGACCTCGACCGGCCGGACGTACGTGGTGACGGACAACGACGGCGTCGACGACTGGTCCGGCGAGTCCTGGTTCTTCGATCTCGGCCGCTTCTGGCGGCTGTTCCCCTGACGCGGAAACACCCGCCGCCACCGGATCGACCGCAGCAGGGGACAGCGCAGCAAAAGACGGTGAGCCTTGCGCTTCAGGGTGGCGGTGCCCACGGCGCTTTCACCTGGGGGGTGCTCGATCGCTTGTTGGAGGATGAGCGCCTGGAGGTGCTGCGCCACCAGGTTGCCCACAGTCTGAAAATAGCGGGCGTTATCTTGCACGGACTTCTCACCTGCCTGGATGCGGGCCTCTCGATCCCAACGGGCTTCGTTAATGAAAGACTCTTTAACTAAAGACTCTGCGATTGCATTCATTCTCTACTCCACGATGTCATAGCCGTGCGGCAAAAAAAAGTTCACGCGCTGTTGTGCACGTGGTCTTGCCATCTCTGCGTGGCGCTTGAACAATTCGCCGGCAAGCTGGCGCAATTGCCTCGCGAGATCCCAAACAACCACAAAACATTCCTTAATCTGCTGTGCGGGCGTGCGTCCATCGACAGAAGGTTCTTGCAGCCCCGCACCTACTTGTTGCTTGAGCCCGCCGATGCGTTTCATGAAAAACTCGTCCAGGTTGGAATGGACGATGGCGAGGAACTTCACCCGCTCCAACAACGGCGTGCGCTCGTCCGCGGCCTCATGCAACACGCGCCGGTTAAATGCGAGCCAGGTCAGCTCACGATTGAGATACCACTCGGGCGCGTCGAGATCAAAGCTCTTGGAACGGATCGCTAGGCCCTCATTGGGATCAGGATCGAACTCGATCGGTTTGAGCTTGGGTGTTGTTCGTTTCGCCGGTCGATTGGCCGGCTCCATCGTCGTCTTTGTATCCATGGTGGCGCAATCTGCAGAACTCAAGAACCAAAGAAGGAGGTGCCATCCCTGGCGTTTGATTCCGCCCAGTCTCTGTACGGATAGGTTTCACACCCTGCCAACGAACCAGACCGACTTTCGTGGCAGTTAGCGACAATTGGACCTTAACGCATCGTTGTGACAAAACGATGACCGTGCGATGCGGCAGTGACCTTGCGTAGCGAGCCGGCACACACACGTGACCGGGCGGTGCATGTTGTCATAAAACGGTCATATTTCTTTGCTACAACCCGCCTGTCATCCTCGGCGGCGGAACGGGCACCGAGGTTACCCGTGCAAGAGCAACGAGACGGGTTGGCATCGCTCACCAGAACAGATGTCCCACAAAGCCCCATAGTGGTACGGCGCAGCGCCGCCGCTGGGGCAAACTAAATGGCCATAAACGCTAACAGGCCGCGGAGGGTGAGGGGAAATGTCCGACAGGATATACAATGTCCTATTCCTATGCACCGGCAACTCGGCCCGCAGCATTTTCGCGGAGTCGATAATGAATCGCCTCGGGCGCGGGAAGTTCCATGCATTCAGCGCCGGCAGCCATCCAAAAGGGAAAGTGCATCCGCTTGCGTTGAACCTGCTTCAGCGTCTCAACTTCTCGCCTGAAGGGCTCCGCAGCAAGGGCTGGGAGGAGTTCTCGGGTTCGTCTGCACCAGCTATGGATTTCGTCTTCACGGTCTGTGACCGGGCAGCCGCCGAGGTATGCCCAGTGTGGCCCGGACAGCCCATGACTGCCCATTGGGGTGTCGCAGATCCAGCCGAAGCCCAAGGCACCGACTTGGAGCGCCTGCAAGCGTTCCGCACCGCTTTCAAGGAGCTGGAGAATCGCATTGCGATTTTCATCAATCTGCCGATCGCGTCCCTGGATCACCTCAAGCTCCAAGAACGGCTCCACGACATTGGGCGCGCGCGTGCTGCGGTCGAGGTCGAACCTTCCAGCCCCTCGGCCTAGCATCACGCGCGTCGTCGCGGCTTCGCGCAGCCGTTCTCGTCGAACGGATAAAGGCCTGCGGCTCGCAGCGCTGCAGGGGTTCGCGAAGCATCTCAACGGCAAATCGCATGGCTAAGCGGGGCCCGCGCCGTTCCTTCCCTCGTCCCGCATGACCTCAGCGACTGCTGCCACTACTGCCGAGGGTCGAAACCTCGAACTCGAGCGCGCCCGAGTCCACGGCTTTATCTACGGCGTCCTTTGGGAACCTGATCGACCGGGCCGCGAGCTCACATGGGAGGATCTGGACGGTGCGTTGCTCGACCCCGATGCGGTGCTCTGGCTGCACTTCAATGCCGCGAACGCACACGCGCGGGAATGGCTCAGCCAGTGCCCGCGTCTGCCCGAGGCGCTACGGCGTTTCCTGCTCGATCGCGATGATCGCAAGCGCTTGGACCTCGTCGCAGAGGGAATCATCGGTGTGATCAGCGACGTGCATTATGGTTTCGACTTCGACCCCGGTCAGATCGCCCTACTGCGCTTTTATCTTGATGCCCGCTGCCTGATCAGCACCCGCCACCAGCCGCTTAGTGCGACCGATGAGCTGCGCAGGGTGATCCGCGGGGGCCTTCGTGTGGAGAACACCGCGAGCCTGCTGGCGAACCTCTTCGAGCTACAGGCTGCAATGCTAGGGAACGTCGCGGCGCGCCTCAACCGCGAGGTCGGGGACATCGAGGACCAGGTCCTTGCCGAACGCATCCACGACCAACGCGGAAAGCTCGGGGCGATCCGCCGTCTGGCGGTGCGTCTGCATCGGCATTTTGCGCCGGAGCTGCGCTCGCTGCAACACCTATGCGCGCGTCACCCGGCTTGGTTTCGAGACACCGATGTACGGGGGCTGCGGCAGCGGACGGAGGAATTGAACGAGGTGGTCGACGATCTGGACACCATCCAGGAGCGCGCCAAACTCCTCCAAGAAGAGCTCGCGGGACGCGTTGCGGAAATGACCAGCCGCAACCTCGTCATATTGTCAATCGTGACTACCGTGTTTCTACCGATCACTCTGATCACCGGCATTTTCGGAATGAATGTCGCCGGCCTCCCCGGATTGGAGGATCGGTCGGCGTTCTGGTGGGTGATGATGGGGATGGCCGGCGTAGTGCTCGTTCTGCTCATACTCCTGCATTGGAAGCGGCTTTAAGGAAGCTCTGCAAAAGTTACTGCGCAGCCCATCTGCTTTGTCGCGTGCTCGCCGTCGCTCGCCTATCTACCTGATATGTCTCGCGACTCGCTCCGCGGCTTCGCGCATCTGGGCTTGCTCGTGACACTCTTGCAGAGCTTCCCTAGCCGCTCACCGGCCCAAGGAGGGGCTAGCTATCCTTCACATGGGTCTCCCGGTGCGCAGCAGGTGGTCGCACATCCTCGCCCGTAACCTGATAGATCACGTTTTCACGCAGGTTAACGGTATATTCGCCGATGCGCTCGAGCGCGTTCAGCGCCAGCACCACGGCGATCACTTGGCCTATCATGCGCGCGTCCTCCAGCACGAAGGTGGTCAGACGCCGTAGATCGGAGGAGAGCCAAGAAAGAAGCTCTTTGCGCGCCCCCAGGCCCTCCTCCGCCGACGTCACATCCCCGCGGTCGAAGATCTCAAGCGCTTGCCGCAGGCGTCCAGAAACCGCGCGTCCCATCCCGATCACGTTCTTCAAGAGCGTTTCCGGCGGGCTATTGGTCTCCTCGTCGAAGGCATTGACTACAAACTCCGCTACCCGTATCACCTTCTCCTCGATCCGGCCTAGATCGACCAACACCTTGGACATACCGATCACCGCGCGCAGGTCCTTGGCAACTGGGGTACGCTTGGCGATCACTTGGACGATCTCGGCATCGATCATCTTCTCGAGGTCGCGCACCGTTTCGTCGCGCTCGATGACCTGGCGCGCTCGGGAGGGATCCCACTGGTCCAAGGCCTTGAGCGTCACGTTGAGCTGCTCGAGCACGATTCCGCCCATCTCCAGCACCCGGATATGAGCATTGGTGAGTTCAGCGTCGTAGCGGCGCATGGTATGCCCTTCGAGTTGAGCGTTCATAAGGGATATGCCTCCATCAGCCGAAACGGCCCGTGATGTAATCCTCGGTTAAGGGATGCAAGGGATTGGTAAACACCTGGTCCGTCGCGCCGACCTCGATCAGATCACCAAGGTGAAAATAAGCGGTGCGCTGGGAGACGCGCGCGGCCTGCTGCATCGAGTGGGTGACGATGGCGATGGTGAAATTCTGGCGCAGCTCGTCCATCAGATCCTCAATCTTCGCGGTGGCAATGGGATCGAGCGCCGAGCAAGGTTCATCCATCAAGATCACTTCGGGGCTCACGGCGATGGTGCGTGCGATACAAAGGCGTTGCTGCTGACCGCCCGAGAGGCCGGTCCCGGGTTGCTGCAATCGGTCTTTCACTTCAGTCCAGAGACCGGCACGCTCGAGACTATGCTGAACTATCTCCTCCAGGTCCGTCTTGTCGTTCGCGAGGCCGTGAATCCGCACGCCATAGGCGATGTTCTCGAATATGGACTTCGGAAAGGGGTTGGGCTTCTGGAATACCATGCCGACCTGGGCGCGCAGCGGCACCACGTCCATCCTCTTATCGTAGATGTCCGTTTCGTCGAGCTTGATCTCGCCGGCCACGCGACAGCCCTCGACCGTGTCGTTCATTCGGTTCAGACAGCGTATGAACGTCGACTTGCCGCAACCCGAGGGGCCGATCATCGCTATGACCTCGTTGGCGCCGATATCGAGCGAGAGATCACGAATCGCTTGCTTGTCGCCGTAGTAGACATCGACCTTGCGGCAGGTCATGCGCGGATTCTTTACAAAGGGATCACCGACCGTCCTACGATCTTCGCGGTCTATCGCCACCTTGGGCTTCAGCGATTCGACCGTCGTCTCGGGAACGCTGCGTTGCACCTGTTGCTTCTCGATTACGGATTCCATTAGCTTCCTCTATCAGACGTTGTGGTTACCAGCGGCGCTCAAAACGCTTGCGCAACACGATCGCGACCGAATTCATCAAGACCATGAACACCAGGAGCACCATGATTGCCGCCGACGTGCGTTCCATGAAGGCCCGCTCCGGGCTGTCGGCCCAGAGATAGATCTGCACCGGCAAGCCCGTGGCGGGATCCATAACCCCCCGAGGGATGTCGGCGATGAAGGCCACCATGCCGATCATGAGGAGCGGTGCGGTCTCACCGAGGGCGCGCGCCATGCCGATGATGGTGCCGGTGAGCATTCCGGGCATCGCCAAGGGCACCACGTGGTGAAATACCGTCTGCACCTTGGAGGCGCCGATTCCCAACGCGCCGTCGCGTATGGACGGCGGCACGGCCTTCAGCGCCGAACGGCTTGCGACGATGATGATGGGCAGGGTCATGAGCGCCAGGACGATGCCGCCGACCAAGGGCGCCGAGCGCGGCAAGCCGATAAAATTGATGAACACTGCCAGGCCGAGCAACCCGAAGACGATGGATGGGACGGCCGCGAGATTGTTTATGTTGACCTCGATGAGGTCCGTCCAACGGCTCTTGCGCGCGAACTCCTCGAGATAGATCGCCGCGGAGACGCCGATCGGGAAGGACAGGAGCAAGGTAACGAGGAGCGTATAGAAGGAGCCTACCGTGGCGCCCCAAATCCCCGAAAGCTCGGGTTCGCGCGAATCGCCGCCCGTGAAGAATGTGGTATTAAAACGCTTCTCGATCTGCCCCCGCCGGATGAGCTGGTCGATCCAGGCGACTTGCTTGGCTTGCAGTCCCGCAGCGGCACCTGTCGCATCACGCTCGCTGTGGCCTTTCATAAGCATATCGACGGTGTCGCTCGCGGTCACCCAGACCTTCTGCTTCGTACCTACCACTCCCGGATCCTCGAGCACCTTCTTGCGTAGCTCGAACGCTGCGCCGCTGCTCAGCAGGTCTGATAGCGCCCGCTTGTCGGTCCGTGCCGTGACCTCCGGGAACACGCTCGCAAGCGCGCGTTTGACCAGTCCGCCGTAATCCGCTGCGGATAGGACCGCCGGGTCGCGTTTACCCTCGGGGTCGATGACTTGAGGGTCGAAATAGACCTCCAGCCCGATGCGGGTCTGCCAGATCGCTTGATGACCGGTGGCGATGATGCTCGCGAACAGCGCCGCCACGAAGATGAAGCTCACGACCACCGCCAGCCAGCCGAAGAAGCGGAACCGCCGCTCGCGGGCGTAACGGCGGGCCAGCCCTGCGCGAACGGTATCGATGGCCCTGGGGCGCTCGGGGGTCTTTGCTTTTGTACCTAGGCCGTCGGTCGCGCTATTCATACTGCTCCCGGTATTTCCGCACGATGTGTAGCGCGATGATGTTGAGGACCAAGGTCACTGCGAACAGCACCAATCCGAGCGCGAAGGCCGCCAAGGTCTTGGGACTGTCGAACTCCTGATCGCCCACGAGCAAGGTCACGATCTGCACGGTCACGGTCGTGACCGCCTCGAACGGATTTGCCGTGAGGTTTGCCGCGAGCCCTGCGGCCATCACCACGATCATGGTCTCGCCGATGGCGCGGGAGACCGCGAGCAGGACGCCCCCGACGATCCCCGGCAAGGCCGCCGGGATCACCACCTGACGGATGGTCTCGGATTTGGTCGCCCCGATGCCGTAGGAGCCATCGCGCAGGGCCTGCGGCACGGCGTTGATCACGTCGTCCGCGAGCGAAGACACGAAGGGGATGATCATGATCCCCATCACCAGTCCCGCGGCGAGCGCGCTCTCCGAGGAGATGCTCAATCCGACGGCGGCGCCGGTGTCGCGGATCACGGGGGCAACGATCAGGGCGGCAAAGAAGCCGTAGACCACTGTCGGGATCCCCGCGAGCACCTCCAGCACCGGTTTCGCGACGGTGCGAAATCGACGGTCGGCGTACTCGGAGAGGTAGATCGCCGACATCAATCCGATGGGGACTGCAACCGCCATCGCGATCCCGGAGATGAGCAAGGTCCCGGTAAAGAGCGGCACGGCGCCGAAGGCACCCGAGCCACCGACCTGGTCGGCGCGGATGGCGACCTGAGGGCTCCACTTGAGACCGAAAAGGAAGTCGCTGACCGGCACCTGCTGGAAGAAGCGAATGGACTCGAACAGCACCGACAACACGATGCCTAGGGTGGTAAAGATCGCGATCGTGGAGCTAGCGATGAGAAAGGCGCGGATCACCGCCTCGACGCGGTTGCGAGCGCGCAGATCGGCGCGAATGCCCCGTAGCGCATAAGCCCCACCCGCGATCGCGAGCGATAGCACGAATACCGCGAGGGCCGCCGAGCTCAATCCCTCCAAGTGGCGGTAACGCTCCGCCGCCGCCACCACCGCCGGGTCGACTTGGCCGGCCGGGATGCTACCCTTGACGACATTCTTGATATCGTTGACCAGCAGATCGATCCGGGCCTCGGATTGCTCCCGCATCTCTTGCGGAAGCTCGGCGACCACGAGCTTGGTCACGATGGTCGGCTCGAAGGAGAGCCATGCCGCGAATAGGAGGAAGGCGGGGATACCACACCAGAGCGCGGTGTAGAACCCGTGGTAGCTCGGCAGCGAGTGCAGGGTGCGCACGCTTCCGTTCGCGACGCGCAACGAGCGCCCGCGGCCGAGATAGAACGCCAGGCTCGTCAGGGCGAGCAGGACAATGACCAGAGGTGCAGCCTGCATGGTCAGACGCTCAGGTTACTTGGCCGCATGGTGTAGTGTAGGCGCCGAGCAGTTCGTTCCCGGAGCCTGTGCGCTCTCGGGAAGCTCTGCAAAAGTTACTGTGCAGCCCATCTGCTTTGTCGCGTGCTCGCTCGTCGCTCGCCTATCTACCTGATATGCCTCGCGACGCGCTCCGCGGCTTCGCGCATCTGGCCTTGCTCGCGACACTTTTGTAGAGCTTCCCTAGTTCTCCGATAAGGATAGGGTCTTCATGTTCTTGACGTCGGCGGCTACCTGCGCGCGCTCTTCCGTTGGCATCGGGATAAGCCCCTTGTCCGCCAGATAGCCTTCATCGCCCCATGCCTTGTCGCTCGTGAACTCGGCCAGGAACTCCTTCATCCCCGGGATCACGTCCATATGCGCCAACTTCACATAGATATAGAGTGGTCTCGAGATCTCGTAGGATCCATCGGCGATCGACTCGAAGGTCGGCTCTACACCATCCATGACTGCCCCTTGGACCTTGTCGGTGTTCTGCTCGAGGAAGCTGTAACCGAAGATGCCCAAGGCATTCGGATTGGCCTGGATCTTCTGCAGGATCAGGTTGTCGTTCTCGCCTGCCTCGACGTAGGCGCCGTCCTCGCGCACCGTATGGCAGATGGCTTTGTACTGCTCCTCGTCCTTGTCCTTGAGCGCCTTGATCCAATCAAAGGTTTTACAGCCGCCCTCCATCGCAAGCTCGGCGAAGGCGTCGCGCGTTCCGGAGGTCGGGGGAGGGCCTAGGACCTCGATCTTTTTGTCCGGCAGCGCCGGATTGACATCCTTCCATGTCTTATAAGGGTTCGCTATCACGGCTTCCCCGCCCTTGGGATCGGGGACGTCCTTGGCGAGCGCGAGATAGAGGTCCTTGACGCTGAGCTTATACGGTGGCGACGCCTTTGAATTGGCGATGGCGATCCCGTCGTAGCCGATCTTGACCTCCAGGATGTCTTTGACACCGTTCTGCTCGCAGCCCTTGACCTCGGAATCCTTGATGCGCCGCGAGGCATTGGCGATATCCGGGTGGTCTACCCCAACCCCGGCACAAAAGAGCTTCATCCCCCCTCCCGTACCCGTCGACTCGATCTTAGGCGTCTTGAAGCTGCCGGTCTTACCGAACTGCTCGGCGACGGTGGTTGCAAAGGGGTAAACCGTGGATGAGCCGACGATGGTGATATAATCTCTGGCGGCCAGGGCGGCCGGATTGTATGCCAGCCCGAGGACCGCGGCGCCGGCGACGAGGGTCTTCTTGATCATCACTGCATTCTCCTCCTCTTATTGAGAACCGTAAACACGGGCGACCGCCCCTATGGCGGTCGCGCACCGCTCAAGGTGTCTCCGTTGCGTGCCGTAGCCTGTTATACCGAAGGAATGCGACGAAGTCGTGACAACCCCGGCTAAAGTTCGGAAACCCACCGCGGTCAGATACCGTACAGACGCCGGCCAGAAACTTTCATGCTATAGGTCCTTTATGACAGTTCGATGACAGTCCCCACCGGCGCCCGGGAATGGTCACGCCACTGTCGCATCGCGCCACTAGTGTGCGGCGCAACTAGTTTCCGGGCTCATGCGGTGACAGTCCCCCGCCAAGCGATGGCGGATCCGATGTACCATCTGGAGATCCTGCTGGGCTCCGACTCACGGGCCGCCATCGCTCAAGAGCACGTCACAAAATTGTCGCTTGATTTCCTTCTATATTTCTATTAGTGTGGAAATGTGAAGTCACAGCAAGTGGTGAACGCGCTGGCGGCCCTGGCACAGGAAACCCGTCTGTCTATCTTCCGCCGATTAGTCCAGGTGGGTGTGCCTGGGTTATCGGCGGGTGACATCGCGAAGACATTGGGCGTGCCCAACGCCACCTTGTCCTTCCATCTAAAGGAACTCACGAACGCGGGTCTAATCACGGCGCGGCAGGAAAGCCGCTTCGTTTTCTACGCGGCGGATTTCGCTGCCATGAATAGGCTCCTGGCATTTCTGACGGAGAATTGCTGCGCGGGCGAACCGTGCGGCTCGTTGCGTGTCTGCTGCCCACCGGGTGCTGAGGCCAAGAAGCCCAAACGATTATCGATACGTAAGGTGAAAACGGTATGAAACGATTCCATGTACATATCGCGGTGGAACGCGGTAATTGCTGCTGATGGAATCGCGCATTCTTAATGTCTTGTTCCTGTGCACGGGTAACTCCGCCCGCAGCATCATGGCAGAAGGACTGCTCGCGAAACATGGGGCGGGCCGCTTTCGGGCTTTCAGCGCCGGTAGCCAGCCGACCGGTCACGTGAATCCCTTAGCCCTCGAGCGCCTCCAAAAAGAGGGGATCTCGTTACCCGATGCCCGCAATAAGAGCTGGGAGGAATTCGCACGTCCGGGTGCGCCGGTCTTGGATTTTATCATTACCGTGTGTGACAACGCCGCGGGGGAGGTCTGTCCTGTCTGGCCCGGCCAGCCCATGACAGCCCACTGGGGTGTCGCCGATCCGGCGGCGACGGTGGGCTCCGAGGACGAGAAACGTCTGGCCTTCGCCAAAGCGTTCGCTATCTTGGAGCGGCGTATTTCACTGTTCACCAGTCTGAGGCAAGAAGGCCTGGAACGGTTTGCCATTGAAGAGAAGGTTCGCGCGATGGGACATCCGGGAGGATCCTGATGGCTGCCGAGTCACGGATCGGTCCCTTCGAACGTTATTTGACCCTTTGGGTGTTCGTTTGTATCGGTACGGGGATCGCGCTCGGTCGATACTGGCCTGAGGTATTTCAAGCGATAGGTCAACTAAAACTCGCCGAAGTCAATTTGCCGGTGGCGGTTTTAGTTTGGCTCATGATTGTGCCGATGTTGCTCAAGGTGGATTTCGGTGCCTTGCATGAGGTAAAGCAACATGCGCGCGGGATCGGGGTGACGCTCTTCATCAACTGGGCGGTCAAGCCGTTCTCCATGGCCCTCCTGGGCTGGATCTTCGTTCGACACCTCTTTGCCTCCTGGCTACCGCAAGACCAGGTGGATTCCTATATTGCGGGCCTCATCCTGCTTGCCGCCGCCCCGTGCACGGCGATGGTCTTTGTGTGGAGTAATCTCTGCGACGGCGAGCCGCACTTTACGCTCTCGCAAGTGGCACTCAATGACACGATTATGCTGTTTGCCTTCGCGCCCCTTGTCGGCCTGTTGCTCGGCCTCTCCAGTATCGCGGTGCCCTGGGCCACTTTAGCGCTCTCAGTCGTGCTCTACATTCTTGTACCCGTGCTTATCAGCCAGTTGTGGCGGAAAGCATTATTGCGCCACGGCGATCGCGGTCGTCTCGTCATGGTTCTGAAGCGATTACACCCCATTTCGTTATCGGCGCTGCTAATCACTCTTGTCTTATTGTTTGCCTTTCAGGGTGAACAGATCCTGCGTCAACCGCTCGTCATCGCGCTCTTAGCGGTTCCGATTGGGATTCAAGTCTATTTCAATGCGGGGCTCGCCTATTGGCTGAATCGCCAATTCAACGTAGCCCATTGCGTCGCTGGCCCTTCGGCGCTGATCGGGGCAAGCAATTTCTTCGAACTGGCGGTGGCGACCGCTATCAGTTTATTCGGTTTTGAGTCTGGTGCCGCGCTAGCCACCGTCGTCGGTGTATTAATCGAAGTGCCCGTGATGCTATCGGTGGTAAAGATCGTCAATGGAAGTCAAGCGTGGTATGCGCAAGGCAGCACAACGGGTAATCAAGGCGCGCTTACCTCAGACAGATAAGTCGCTCGATTGATTTATAGTACGAGATCCGGCAGTTCTAATTGTCACCGGCCGAAGATGTAATTGACATCAAACAATCCCCTCCGCTTAAACACCTGGAAACTGCTATCGCCTTGGCTCGGAGCGATCAGGTAGCCGACAGGATGGCCACGATAGTAGATAGCGAGGCCTTCTAGATCGCCTCCAAATGCCGGCCGCCGAAGGCAGTACTGCCGTTGTAGACGATCGTTGAAGGAACCGTCATCCGCACCGGACAGCCCCTATTGCGGTTGCCGGAGCGTCAGGATGCCAGCGGCCTCGTGTCCTTATCGAGAATCTGATCGCCTGGGAAGCGCGCTCTGGAGGAATGTCACACAGTAGTAATCCTGTAGCCTAGCGGTCACTCGGTCGTCACAATCCACTACTATTATTCCTCTCACCGCGGGCAGATCACAAGGACGCGATCGCCCACGGATCACTAACGGATGAACACTTCTGAATCGAGGGGACAAAAATGAGCGTATCGAGAACCACTGTATCCATGATCGCTGCTGTGTTTATCGTAATGCCGACGCTCGCGGCGGTTGCACACGCCGATGGAGTTGGCGACCACGGCCAGGAACAGTTCGTAGACGAGCACCGGAAGAATGGAAAAAATCACGTGCAGCTCGGCCCTCGTCCGTTCTATTTGGTGGAAAAAATGGAAACGGGTAAGCTCAAGACTGCGCTTCAGCAATGCTCCGATGGCCCGTTTTACAAGACCGATTTCTCGATCGGCCACCGCGGCGCTGCTTTGCAGTTCCCCGAGCACACGAAGGAGTCCTACCAGGCGGCCGCTCGTATGGGTGCCGGTATTCTGGAGTGTGACGTGACCTTCACCAAGGATCTGGCACTCGTATGTCGCCACTCGCAGTGCGACCTCCACACCACCACCGATATCCTCAACACGCCGCTGGCCCCACAGTGCTCCGTGCCCTTCAGCCCCGCCGAATTCGATCCGGATACCGGCGCGCTTACCAAAGCGGCATCGGCCCAGTGCTGCACCAGCGACATCACCGTGGACGAGTTCAAGACGCTCTGCGGCAAGATGGATGCGAGCAACTCCAGTGCGACCACCCCGGCGGAGTTCCTCGGCGGCACCCCCAGCTTTCGCACCGATCTCTACGCTACCTGCGGCACGCTCCTCACTCATGCTGAGAGCATCGAGCTGTTCAAGGATTTGGATACCAAGATGACGCCAGAGCTCAAAGTCCCCAGCGTGCCTATGCCATTCAACGGTTTCTCACAGGATCATTACCGCCAGAAGCTGATTGATGAATACAAGGCGGCGGGTGTCAATGCGCGCAAAGTATACGCCCAGTCCTTCAACCTCGATGACGTGCGCTACTGGATTGAGCACGAGCCCCAATTCGGGAAGCAGGCCGTCTACCTCAGTGACCGCTTCGATCCCCCTTTTGCTCAAGATCCTAACGACCCCACAACGTGGGATCCCACCATAGAGACGCTTGTCGCTGATGGAGTGAAGATCATCGCGCCGCCCATGTGGGTACTGCTGACGGTCGAAGACGGCAAAATCGTGCCTTCGAAGTACGCCAAGGCGGCCAAGGCCGCAGGCCTCGACATCATTACCTGGACAATAGAGCGTTCAGGGCGCATTGCCGAGGACGTGTTGTTGGTCGGCGGCGACAACCCTACTATTACCAGTCGACCCTCGATGCGATCAGCAACGACGGCGATATCCTGGTTACCCTCGACGTGCTCGCGAAGGACGTAGGCATTCTGGGCATCTTCTCCGACTGGCCCGCCACGGTGACCTACTACGCGAATTGCATGCATCTCTAACTCCGAACGGGCGACCACGGGGGTTGCGCTTTTCGCTCCGGTCCCCTGGCAAGGGGAAGGAAATGGGTTGGTTTCAGTACGGATCGACCATCATCGTCTTCGCGTCCGACGGCTTCAAGCTGTGCGAGCACGTGAAGAAGGAACCGTCATCCGCAGCGCGCCTCCGCGCTGTATCGGCGGCGACCGGGTTCCTGGCTTGAGCGGCGATTCGGATCGAGAGGAGCGAATCCGTCAAACCTCAGCGCGTGCCTGAGTTAAACTTAACTATACCTGCGTTTCGGCTAGATCGTCGGTCGTCCCGATTATCTCTTTTTGCGTCAGACTCCGATTTCGCCACCGTCGTTCTTGGTGATGACGATGGTCGCCGTGCGCGGACGTGAGAGACCGCCATCCGGCCAATGGCTGCCGAACGCGCCGGTGGCAAAATCCGGCGTGGTGCTTTCGCCCGGGTGTTGGATGTTGACGAATATCGTCCTGCCGTCCGGGGTTTCCGCGATGCCGGTGATCTCGCACTCCTTCGGGCCCACCAGGAAGCGGCGCAGGCGCTTTTCGCCCAACTCCTTGCCGACGGGGGTCTCGACGGATTGGGTTACGGCTCCGTCTACATTGGCCACGGTCCTTCGGGCGCCGTCTCCCACTTCGCCCGGGACGGCGGCCAGCAGCATGCAGTTGGTAGCATCGGTATACGCGCCGTCGTCGGTATGGAACCACAACAACCCGGGATTCGCACGACTGAACCACACGCTGTCGGGGCTGGAGAAGTCGTTCGCGTCGGTCAGACCGGAGATATTGACGTTGGTCGCGTCTGCGCTGGCACGCGCGCCGAACAGGAACACGTCCCACCTGAACGCGGTCGCGTCGACTTTGCCCTGCGCCTCGGCTAAGCGAATGATATGGCCGTTGGGGTTGCCTAGCTGATCCTCGCCGGTGGTCTTCCGGTCGTTATAGAAGCGTGGATTGGCGGCGTCGACACTGGTGATCGGACGGCTCGAGGCGTTGGTATTGGTCAAGGTGACATACACCTCGCCGTTCTTCGGATGGACGGCGGCCCACTCCGGGCGATCCATCTTGGTGGCGCCCGCCGCGTCGGCGGCCAGACGCGTGTTGATCATCACGTCGGCCTGATCGGCGAAGGCATAGGCCGGGTTGGTAGGGGTGATATTGTTGATCCCGAAGCTCAGCTCTCTCCATTCACCGGTACCATCGGCGTTGAACGTGGCCACGTAGAGCTTGCCGTCGTCCAGATACTTGTCACCCGCAGCCATTCCCTCGTCGGCGTCGCGGGGATCCCAGCGCCGGTTCGACACGTACTTATAGATGTACTCGTTGCGCGCATCGCAGCCCATGTAGGACACGAGCGGCTCGCCCTTCTTTGCCGGCCCGAGCCACGCGCCTTCGTGCGCGAAACGGCCAAGCGCGGTGCGCTTCTTGGGGATTGACGTTTTATTGAACGGATCGACTTCCACCACCCAACCGTAGGTGTTCGCGACATTACGATAATCGTCGCTGCCGTCGGCGGAGGCGCCGAGCTTCATCGCGTTCCAACGACCATAGAAGTCGTCCGCCGTATCGGGGGTCACCGTCGCCCACAGCTCACGGCCGTTACCCGCCACGCCGTAGCGCGCGAACGAGGCCAGCTCCTTCGCCGTGCGATTGGGGTCATCGGTCGCGACGATACGCCGGAAATACCCGGCCCAGTTTTCCTCACAGGTCAGATAGGTGCCCCACGGCGTGGCGCCGTTCGCGCAGTTATTGACGGTGCCGCGCGTTTCCGACCCATCGGGCGAGAATTTGGTGATCATGTACGGAGTCTTCGCCGCCGGTCCGGACAGCTCCATGGGCGTCAACGTGTGAATGCGACGGTTGAAGCGGGAGTCTTGCTTGTAGCTCCACTCCCCTTTCTTCCCTCGCTTCTTAACCACCTTAATGACACTGACGCCATGCAGGTAGAATTCGCGCAGCACTTCGCCCGCTACGGTTCGCGCCCCGTCGACGACGGTTTGGCCGGTCGGGTGAAGGAAGGCCGGTGTGATCGCTTCATGGTTGACGCACAGTAGACCGCGGTGCGAGCAGTTCTCGTCGCGCTTACCATTGGGGCTTAGGCCGAAGTAACTCATGCCGTCGTGGTGATCGCCCGCACGCTGCGCGAAGCTGGCAGGATCGTCCGTGCCATCGTTCAGGTAGTCGGCGACGCCAGCGGCGATCGGATCGCCCAGACGGTATAGCACGTCATAGCTGTACCCCGGCGGCACTGTGACGACATCTGCCAGACTCTTAGGGACAGCGTCAAAACCAAGCTTCAAGGAATGCGGCCGGACACTCTGATCTCCGTGCCGTTGACAGGCAGCCCAAGCAGAGCCTAAACCAACGCTGCCGAAGACCGCCATGGCAGCGGCGCCGGCGGTGCCGCGCAGCAACTGGCGGCGCGAAAGGCGCATTTGCAGAATGCTGTCGAAGGAAGGGTTATGTGATGTGTTGGTTATTGCGTCTTCGTCATTATCAGAGAAAAACGTTACGTGCTTGTCGGTCATGGCTGTCTCCTTAAATGGAATCGAGGAGCAACACGAATCGTTGCCCTTTGTCAGAGGGGGCTCACCGTAACGGGGTTTTGTTAAATTATTATGACGGGCGGAGTGACAGCGTTTTCCGAAGGAAGAAGGCAGGACGAATGTCTTGACGACAAGGATCTGAACAACTTCGATGCGGCCGTCGGTAGCGTCAAGATTGGCCGATATCCCTTTGGGATAGACCTCGATCCCCACAGCAAAACGTTATTCGTCAGTCACGTCGGCGTATTTGCATACCAGCATCTGCGTCCCCCGAGTCCGGAGCCGGCGTGTGGTTGAAGGTAGACCCTGGGCTAGGTGAGTTATGTTGGTGGTGTTAGGGATGCTCACGCCGAACGCCTTGTCCAATGGAGGACTTGGTTACGATCCCGTATCCGGGTGCACGCTTATCGCATGGGACGATCCTGGTCTGCAAGTAAAAGCCGATGTAGTTCTCCATAGTAAAAAAAACCCTCTCGCGAGGGCTCCCTAAAAACCACATTGAGGGCGGTTCTCAGTGGGGAGGGAGTTGCAACTGACGGCGTGAAACCTCTGTGACGGGGGTCTCAATCGATCGGATCAATATCACCGGCTGGAAAAAAGTTTGGTAACGACGGGTCGCACGACGATTAAGAAGCAGCGACAGTCAGATTCACGGACGAAACACCCGCGGTCCATCGCGGCCGCCTGCGGGTCTTCGCGGTAAAGTCGGTTAGGTTCCGTTGCCGCGAAGGATCTCCGATTCAGGCGAACCTATTGCCGGGTGTTTACACCGCGACCCACACCTACGGACGTCGCGCTTACGAGTTGAACCCGCCTACTATGCGCAGTGCGAGGGTTTGCGAAGAGCCCTGTCAGCAGCATTTCGAATTGTTGGACCACGCACTGCCAGCCGAGGGTGGCCACGTATTCCCGCGCTTGGCACCGCATTCTGGGCAGCGACTGCAGCTCGTGCGCGAGATCCGTCGCGGTGGTCACGAAGGCTTCTGAGTCGCCGTAGGGAACCAGAACGCCAGTCTCGCCATGCGTGATGTGCAGGTGTGCGGCGGCATAGTCATAGGCGACCACTACCAAGCCGCTGGCCATCGCTTCCAGCGTCACATTGCCGAATGTTTCCGTGTCGCTAGGAAAGAGAAATACGTCCGCCGAGGCATAATGTCTCGCCAACTGCTCACCTCGATGCACCCCGCAGAAGAGCAAATCGGGATGGTCCTTTTGCAGCATGGCACGCTGCGGCCCGTCCCCGACAATTACAAATTTGATTGACTTGCTGTTCGCTTGCATGGCGCGGTAGGCGGTGATGGCGAGCCCGAGATTTTTTTCCGGTGCCACCCGCCCCACATAGAGAACGACCAGATCGTGCTCGGAGACGTCCCAGGTCTTCCGCAGTGCCTGACAGCGGCGTGCCGGGGTAAACAGCTGACTATCGACACCGCGGCCGAGAACACTGACATTCTTGAAGCCACAGGCGTGCAGCCGGTCCCGGAGCTCGATGCTGGGTACCAGGGTGCCGGTAGTCCGGTTATGAAACCAACGGAGATAGAGGGCGACTAAATGTTGCAACCAGCCCGCCCGGTAGTGCCTCGAGTAGCTGTGAAAGTTGGTATGAAAGCCACTCAAGACCGGTATTCCTAAACGCTGGGCGGTCCGCACTGCCGACCACTCCAGAGGGCCCTCCGTGGCCACGTACACTACATCTGGACGGTGCTGCGTCCAGCACTCGCGCAGCAATCCGCCCGCCGGCAAGCCAACGTGCAATCCCTTATACCCAGGTAACGGGACGCCGTGCACCAGGGTCACCTCGGGATCGCGTCCGTAACTCGGGCCATCAGCACCCCACTGGCGCGGACACACCACCGATACTGCATGACCACATACTTTCAATCCGTCCACCAGGCGCGCTAAGGTGAGTGCCACGCCGTTGACTTCGGGTGGATAGGTGTCGGTAACGACACAAATATGATGTTGTTGTAAAGCGCGGTGATGAGACCGGGCCGGGTAGGTAGTAGGCATCAGTGCGCCGCCCCTTTTCGCGCGTGAGTCATTGAGTTGCGCGTGCCGGACAAAGGATCTCTCTTTCCGCTCGACACAGTACAAGAACAGTACAAAATAAGTGTGTTCTTTTCGTGATGATTACATGACGATTGCCTTACATTTGGTTTTGCCGGCAACGGTTGCTCCGCAGAACACAGTTACTGTTTGTCATGATTCTTTCATAAAAGGATTGTATTAAAGCACCTTCGGTTTTCTTACGCGCAGATAGGAGAGTTTATGAACAGCTTTTTTCGGGCTCTAGAAACGCAACGGTGGGACGATCACCGCTATTACCACCACAGCCGCATCAACCAGTCGCTGCATTTACTGAGCGCGGCCAGCTTTCTGTGCACCTACGTGCTGCTGTTCACCGATCCGGCCGCTGCAGCGCTGGTCGGCTGGCTGGTTGCTATGGTCAGCCGGCAGGTCGGGCACTTCTACTTCGAGCCCAAGGGCTACGATGAAGTTAATCAGACAACACACGAACACAAGGAAGAGATCAAGGTGGGCTACAACCTCAGGCGCAAGGTTGTACTGCTGGGGATCTGGGCCGTCTCACCGCTGGCGCTTTACATTGATCCGACGCTTCTGGGGTTCTTTGAGCCCCAGGCGGGCTCCGCCGACTTCGTGCACCGCATGGCGGTACTCTGGATCGCGATAGGCCTAGGCGGACTGTTGTTCCGGACGGTGCACCTGTTTTTTCTGCAGGGCGTGCAGACCGGACTGGTGTGGCTGACGAAGATTCTCACGGATCCGTTTCATGACATCAAGCTTTACCACACGGCCCCGCTGTACCTGTTGCGCGGCGAGCTGATCGATCCGGGCCCGGCGAAGCGGCACGCTTGAGGGTGCGGGTCGCGGTCGCCCCTATACAGTGCGGCCGGACGGAAATGGGCGGGGAGACCGTCAGAAGCGGTGCGCGATGATCTCTCGCAGAATACGGCGCTTGATCGATCTGTTCGTCAACGCAGGGCCCGACCACCACCAGCCTTCTTGCTGCATGGCCCGGGCGGCTGCCACGAACCGGTCCGCGACCGCGTCGAAATCGGCGTCCGTATAGTCGAGGCTGAAGATGAGGCGGCCGGTACCCACCCAACTCAGGGCCAGTCCTTCAGCGCGCAGGTAGTACTGGAGCATCCAGTTGTAGCGCGACGGCTGCGTGTAGCAGACGGTCCAGATCGACGACAGGCTCGCCACCTGCACCGGCAGGCCTTCCTCCCGCAGGCGTCGATTGAGCCGTTCGGCCCGGTCGCTCCAGATCTCATCGAGGTTGCGGTACAGCGCTCGAACCTGCAGGGTGTCGAGGCGCTGCAGGAACTCGTGCATGGCTCCCATGACGTAGGGATGCGAGTTGAAGGTGCCGCGAGCGAAGCAAATGTCCGTCGGGCGATCCTCGCGAAAGCGCTTCATCAAGTCCCGGCGACCGCAAACGGCGCCAATCGGCAAGCCACCGCCGAGGGTCTTGCCGTAGGTGACCATGTCGGCCCGGACACCGAAGTACTCCTGGGCCCCGCCCGGCGCAAGTCGAAAGCCGGTAAAGACCTCGTCGAATATCAGCGCAATCTTGCGCTCGGTGCAGACGGCGCGCAGCCGCATCAGCCATTCGGTGTAGGCCGCCCGATCGAAGAATGCGCTGCGCGCGCTGTCGACCAGTGCGGCGTCACCCGGCGCGTTCGCGTTCGGATGGAGCGCTTGCAGCGGATTTACAATAACGCAAGCGATATCGCGGCGTTTGCTCAACACTCGAAGCGTATCATCGTCCATGTCTTTCAAGGTATAGGTTTCGCGCGCCGGCAAGGGGTTGCCGACACCCGGCTGGACATCTCCCCACCATCCGTGGTAAGCCCCGCAGAAACGCACCAAGTGCGACCGCCGCGTGTGGTAGCGCGCAAGCCTTACTGCCTGCATGACCGCCTCCGTGCCGGACATGTGGAACGACACCTCCTCGAGCCCGGCGATCTCCGTCAGCCGCTGCACGTTGTAAGCGACGACGGGATGATAGGCGCCGAGCACGGGTCCGAGCGCGCGCACGCGTTCAATGCCGCACGCCACGCACTCCTTGTAGAAGTCGTAGCCGAAGACATTCACGCCGTAGGAGCCGGTCAGATCATAGAAGCGGTTGCCGTCGAGATCGGTGAGGCTGACTCCGGAGGACGAGCGAACGAACGCCCCTGCCTTGAGGTGCCGGCGTACGAAGCGGCTGTATTGGAAGGGCACGCGGTAGGCGCCGGTAAACTGCAGATCGGAGATGCTGTCCTCGACCTCCACGGTGAGCCGCAGCGTTTCCGGGAAGCGCTCCCGATAGAGATCCGCAAGCCGCATGAAACCGGCGCGGCGACGGGCGGCTATATCTTCCGGCGCATCGTCGGATCGGAAGAACCGCGCCTCGTCGTACTCGTAGAACGGTACGAGCGCTGCGATCCGTCGCGCGATACGGGAATGGCCGGACAATGACCGGTGCTTCGCCTTGGAAAGCGCGAGGCGCATCTTCAGTTGCTGAAGCGACGCGACCAATACGGCGCCGCTGAGCGCGTACAAAACCAATGTTGCGTCCACGAGTCTCGGAACCCTACGTGAGCGACTTTACAATACGATGACCGTGCGATCCGTGATTTCCCGGATCTTCCAGCAGGAAGACCTCAATTTTCTCCTGACGAACCGCATTCCGCGGCGTCTGCTCACCCAACTCATGGGCTGGTTCAGCCAGATCGAGCATCCGCTGGTGCGCGATCTGTCGATCGGCGTTTGGCGAATTTTCGCCGACCTAAACCTGGAGGAAGCCAAGAAGACGCAGTTCCGGAGCATGCACGATTGCTTTACAAGGGAGCTCAAAGACGGGGCGCGGCCGATCGACCCGGAACCCGCCGTGCTCGCGTCCCCATGTGACGCTATTGTCGGCGCTGCGGGCCGCATCGAGGGCACCACGCTAATCCAGGCCAAAGGCTTCCCGTACACGCTGCACGATCTGCTCGGCGATTCGGAGCTGGTGCGTGTCTACCGCGACGGCTGCTACGTCACGCTTCGGATCACCTCGAGCATGTACCACCGGTTCCACGCCCCGCATGACTGTCGAGTCAAGCAGGTTGCCTACCTGTCCGGAGACACGTGGAACCTAAACCCGATCGCGCTCAAGCGTGTTGAAAAGCTCTTCTGCAAAAACGAGCGGGCGATACTTGAGACCCGGCTGGAAGCGACGGGGCATACGGTCACCTTAGTGGCGGTCGCGGCGGTGCTCGTCGCCAGCATCCGCCTGCACTTCCTCGATATCCTGCTGCATCTCAAGCATCGCGGGCCGAATGTCATCCCCTGCGATGCGTCGTTCCGCAAGGGCGAGGAGATGGGTTGGTTTCAGCACGGATCAACCATTATCGTATTCGCGCCCGACGGCTTCAAGCCGTGCGAGCACGTGAAAGAAGGAACCGTTATCCTTACCGGACAGCCCCTATTGCGGTTGCCGGAGCGCGATCGCGCGCCTCCCCGTGGTGAGCCAAGGGCCGGGGAGCTATGGCCGTAGCAGAGGGAGGTGAGTGTGATGCGAGCCGCCTCTCGATCTCGCGCTTGCCCGTGACGTCGGTCACCTTCCTTCTATCAATGGCTACTCAAGGTCGTCGCCCGGGACAAACGGACCACCGTTGACGCGACGGATCCCGATCGTTGCCGGTTTGGGCGCCCCAAGCGCGTTGCCGCCGAGGTTGCTCGGCCAGTTGCTGCCGCGCGGTAGCGTGCGGTTCTGCATGAACGTGTTGCCGTCCAAACCGAGCAGCTCGAGGTCACGGTTGAGTCTGCTCGCCGGGGTGCCGTCGTTCGGAATCGAATCCTCGCTCGGATGCTGCACCGAAAGGAACAAGGTATCGCCTACAAAAGTCGGACCAGTCATCTCGCACCGGGGCGGTCCGTACGCGAAGGGAACGACCTTACCGGCATCTGCGCCCATTGTCGGTACGTAGAACAGCCAGTTGTTCCCGAACACGCCAACGAGATCGCTTGCCGCCTCGTTGATGACCGTGTGATCGATGGTCTTCTGTGCCGGGTTCGCGCCAAGGGCGAAGCCGTTGTGCCGCTCGGTCAACATGTCGGTCACGAGCCACAGATTTCCGCGCCGGTCGAACACGAGGTTATCGATTGCGGCGAATCCGGTGCCACCCTCGGCGCCCGCCTCTCCACCTTGGAGGAAGCGGTCCCAGGTAAAGGTAATGCCCGTGCCGTCACTTGCGTCTTCGATGATCTTATAGAGGCCACCATGGGGCTGCGTCTCCGCAACGCCAGCGCCGTATTTTCCGAGGACAAAGACACGCGAGTCGGGATAGCCGTCGCTGCCGGCCGCCCCATCGGTCATGGCGATGAACACGTGCTGGGTGAGGGGATGGATCTCGATGTCCTCAGGTCGTGAGCAGGGCGTGCCGCCGATGAGGTTGGCGGCGAGGAAGGCGTCGCAGAGGAGCGCACCCTGACTGGTATAATAGTCCGATAGCCGCACCGTCCCGGCCGGCTTGCTGCCGCCTTTCGTTCTGTAGCTCTCGAGCGCCTCCGCCTCGGTGAGCACGATGGGGCTACTGACCCCGTTCAAGGTCACTGCCAGCGAGCCGCCATCGCTGGTCTGCCCTGCAATGCCATTGCGTCTTGGCAGGAGCACCCCGCCGTCGCGTTGCGCCTTGCCGTCCGTCCGTGCCGCACGCTCCGCTGAGCTCAGAACGGTGGGCGCGTTGGGATCTACCAGCGTGTTAAGCTCAAGCGGGATCCAGATGCCCGTAGCGTCGCTCATGAATCTCGCGACATAGAGCGTGCCCTCCGCAAGCAACCCGCTGTTGGCGGGGTCCTGCTCGTGTGTGACATTCGCTCGGCTGACGTATTTCCAGGTGTGGCCGCCGCGCCGGTCATCACCGAGGTACACGACGATGGGTTTACCGCGCTCGACGCGCATGGCGATGTTCTCGTGCCGGAAGCGACCGAGGGCCGTGTGCTTCTTGCCGCGCGATTCGGGACCCCGAGGATCGATCTCGACCATCCAGCCGTATTTCTCCCCGAGCAGTCCGAACTCGGCCCCGCTCGTCCCCGTGATGTAGCCGGTCTGACTGCCGTTCGGCAGCACACCTTCCTGCACGCCTATGAAGAACGTGGCGTTGCCGTGGAAGTTCTCTTCGGCGGAGAGGACCGTGCCCCACGGGGTTCTGGCCCCCGAGCAATTATAAGCCGTGCCGATGATGCGATTGCCCAGGCCATCGGCATTGACGCCCTCGAACACGTCCGTCGCCGCCGGCCCGGTCCCAACCAAAAAGCTTCTGTCACCTTGCTGATGGGAAAGGCTCCCCCAGGCGGTCACCGCCTGGTACGGGTCGGTCGGCGCTCGCTCTGCGTTGATGGCAAGCCCCGAGAGTCCATGAATGCGGCGATTCTTGGCATCGCCCGCCACGGCCTCATACCGGGCGCTCTTACCGTGGCGCCCAGTGCGGCGGACCCGCACGACCGTGCCGCCGCAGTTGTACAACATCTCGCCTAACACCTGGCGGTCTTTGGTTGTCGGTAAGGCAAAGCCGACGACAAGCGGGAAGGACTCGAATGCGGTTCCCAACGACGCGATGTCGGCCGGCGTATCGGGCGAGAGCTTCGAGAACGGGTACGACACGTACTCATGGTTGATGTAGAGGCAGCCATCGTGGTCACTGTCATTGAGCGGCACAAAGGCCGTGTAATCGTGATTGTAGCCGACATAGTGATCAGGGTCGGCGAACAAGCGGTCACCCCAGCTTGCGATCAAATAGTATTCGTATTCCGGCGGGACCACGACGTCGTCGATAAGCGTATATTGAGTCAGGTTAACAAGGTCGTGTGAGTGCTTGATCACGCCTATCCCACCGATCCCCGTCGCGAGCCAGCTGTTCCTTTCCGAATAGATGGGTAGCGGATGAGGCAGGCGCAGGGGGGTCAGGCCGCCGGGTTTGCCGGTCTTCGCGGCCGGCGCAAACAGGCTCTCCCTGGATCTGGACATGCACGAGACGGCAATGGCGCTGGCACCAAGGCCCATGAACTTCAGAAACCTTCTGCGAGTGGCCTCATTCATAAAGGTATCATTCCCTCGCCTTCCTCCAAAAAAAAGACCCCGCCGGGTGGCGGGGTCTCGTGAAACCTGCTTACGCAGTGCTTGATGTTTAGGCCGGCTGGACTGTTGCCGCCGACGGGCCCTTCGGACCCTGCTCCACGTCGAAGGTCACCTTTTGACCCTCCGCCAGGGACTTGAAGCCGTTACCCTGGATGGCAGAGTGATGCACGAACACATCCTTGCCGCCGTCCTCCCGGGTAATGAAGCCGTAGCCCTTACTGTCGTTGAACCACTTTACTATTCCTGTAATCACGGAAATACCTCTGTTTGGTTGAATTGGAATGGTGCAAACCCGATCCTGAAGACGACATTGCGGGAGTAACTACCGAAAAAACTGGAGGGACTTCCGAACTGACTACAAGACGTGTACTGCAACAAGTAAATTATAGTTGATATGGACACAAAAAGCTATGGAATGTTTTGTCATCTATCGGATATGCCGAAACCATACCCAGTAAGCCGGGTCGAGGCCAAGACGAAAGATACGTGCAAGTATTTCCACCCGTTCGAGTACACGGATCGTCTAGTACACCGTCAGTAGCCAGCGGGACGGCCGACCATAAATTTCGGGAGTTGTCACACGGTAGTCGCCTGTTGCAAACCTCCCGAGCGGCGTAGACTACTCACTCGCCACGAACAGCTTGTGGAGATAGTCGTATGTCAAACGAGAACAAAGCAATCATCTACCGTCTTATTGACGCAGTCTGGAATCAGCGAAGGCTCGATATTTTGGACGAGATTGTCGCTCCCGACGCGGTCATTCACTCTAACACGATTCCCGATCTGAGCCGCGGCCCTGAAGGAGCTAAGCAATATGTTCGACTGTTTTGCGCTGCTTTCCCTGACCTGCAAGTCAGGGCCGACGACATGGTTGCCGAGGGGGAGAAGGTTGCGCTTCGCTGGTCAGCATACGGCACGCACAAAGGAAAGCTCTTGAGCATTGAACCGACGGGCAAGTCCATGAGAATCACGGGGCAAGCGATTTACTCCATTGTTGCTGGCAAGATCGAGGAAGATTGGATTAACGCAGATACCTTTGGCATGTTACAGCAGTTAGGGATTGTATCCCCGTTACCACATCGGCCCTCTTGATCCGACTCAGAAAGCAGTAATGAAACAAGTCTTAGGCGGCTTGTTACTCCTGTTTTTGCTTGGTGGGTGCGCAAGCGACGTGCCGCTCGTGATCCGCGAACCACTGGCAGACAATCCTAGTTTGGCTGACGTACAACATAACCCCAAGGCATTCGTGAAACGACGCGTTCGGTGGGGCGGGAGAATCGTGCATACGAAGAGTGTAGGAAACAAAACGGAAGTGGAAATCCTTGCTATAGCGCTCGGCACCGATGGCCGACCCGAACCAGGCGACGTATCACTCGGGCGGTTCATAGCCAATAGCGACGCGTTTCTTGACCGGGCGATCTATAGTGCCGATCGTGAGGTAACGGTCTATGGAGTTTTGGAAAACGTGCTCATTCGCAACATAGGTGAACATCCTTACACATACCCGCTTGTAAAGGCGATTCAGATTTACTTGTGGCCGGAGGCTGGAGACGCTGCTTGGTACCCCCAGTTTTACTTTGGCTTCGGGGTCGGCGGTGGTTTATGAGTCGCGGATCCCACTCGTATAGATCAAATCGTTGGTACACGACCTGAACCCTGAATTTGTTGATGGTAAGGAGAGCTGCCTAGCTTATCGTCGATGAGTCGGCTTATTAGAGCTTTTTCCTCATTGATGAACTGGGCAATTGCAGTTCGAAACTGCGGATGAAAAATCCAATGTGCACTGTAGTTAAGTTCCGGGAGAAAGCCGCGCGGAACCTTATGTTCGCCTTGAGCCCCAGCTTCAAAGAGTGTGATTTTATTGCGTATGGCATAGTCAATGGACTGGTAATAGCAAAGCTCGAAATGTAAGTGCCTCACGTCTTCATCAGCGCCCCAATAGCGGCCGTAAAGATGATCCCCTTTTCGATAGTTGATCGTGCCTGCTATTTCCGCTCCCCGGTCGTAGGCCAAAATAAGGACCAGTCGATCTCTCATCGTTGCTATTACCGTATCGAAAAAGCGAGGCGTGAGATAGGCATAACCGCCCATTTTATCTATCGTCGAAAGGTAGAACCGGTACATGATGCCGGCATGTCTAGGACGAATAGCCTCACCTGTAACAACTCGGACCTCAAGCCCTCGTGCTATTAACTGTTCTCGTTCCCGTACGATCTGTTTTTTTCGTTTTGTCTTAAGATGGTCCAGAAAATCGGGGAAGTCCCGATACTCTCTATTAAGCCAGTGGTACTGAAAGCTATGTCTTATCAAAAAACCTCTTTCAGAGAAATGAGGGACTTCCTCCGGCGGGAGGAAAAGACAATGCACGGAATGACACCCTTTCTCTTCAGCCAATGCCAGCATCGCAGAAATTAGTGCCCGCGAGACAGCTTCTCTGTCCGCATTCGGGCGTAACAGGATCTTGGCACCCGTAGCAGGAGTAAACGGTATGGCAGAAACCAGCTTTGGATAGTATGGCAGCGCGTACCGATGATAGGCAGCCGCCCATTCCCAGTCAAAAATGTATTCTCCATAACTATTAGTTTTCAGATAAACATAGGTTGCTCCCACAAGCTCTACTTCCTGCCATACAGTGAGGTAGCGAGGTATCCAACCCGTTTCACTCCCAACACTCTGACTCGTTTCAAGCGCCAGCAGGTACTCGTAATCTGAAAAAGGAAAATTAAGAGAGGTAATTTGACCCCAGTCCAGTTTCTGAATATCTTTCATGGAACAAAAGATCTTTATTTGGTAAGGCGATATTGCCATGCGTAAGTTCTGGTCGCCCAATGAGTTAGAAAGGATCAGCTCCGCTACGATTGAACATTACAACGCAAATGCCAATAGTTTTTGGCACGGGACAAAAGATCACGATGTGACGCAAAATTATGAGGCATTATTGTCGGCTTTGCCCAACCAAAAAGGTCTATCGCTTTTGGATCTGGGGTGCGGTCCGGGCCGCGATCTTCTCTTTTTTAAGAACGAGGGACATCATGCGATTGGCTTAGATGGAAGCTACGAATTTTGTGAGATGGCGAAATCACTGACCGGTCTTCCGGTGCTCCACCAAGATTTCCTTAAACTAGAATTACCGGAGCAGTTTGTCGACGGTATTTTTGCAAATGCTTCGCTCTTTCATGTTCCTTCACAGGAAATGTCCAGGGTCCTAAAACAGCTAAGGTCCGCACTAAAACCACAAGGAGTACTTTTTTCTTCAAATCCCAGAGGAAACAGCGAGGGATGGCAGGGAAATCGCTACGGCACTTACCTTGAACTCGCTACCTATCAGCTACTGCTGGAATCGGCCGGTTTCGAGATCATAAAACACTACTATCGACCGCAGGGACTCCCTCGCGCTGCACAGCCTTGGCTTGCCGTTGTCAGTCGGACAGTGGCTTAATCAGGTTTCGTCGGGATTGCCCACGGGATCCGTTTTCAGCAACCTGCTTAGGCGTCACCCCGGACGCGGAGCTTGGTGGCGATGAACTGCTCATGGGGCACATGGAGAAGATCTGCGACCTTGCGGATAAGGTGCTCCTCGTACTTGTGCAGGATGCCGTCGGCGTAGGCGACTCGCCACAGGTGATCGATGAGCTTTACCTTCTGCGCGGGGCTGAAGGTCAGGTTGATCTGGGAGGTGAACTGATGGAAATCCGTGGCTTCCCGCGCCTCCTCCTCGGCAAGCGCCATAAGCTCTGCGGCCTCCTTCGCGTCGAGCTCGAACTTCTCGGCGATCGAGGCGAGGACCTGCGCCCGCTCAGCCTCGGCGATCTCCTCATCCATGCGCACTACCTCTGCGAGTAGGACCGCTACCGCCAGGCGCAGCCGGTGCTCCTCGTCCTGCGGCCCGTCGGGGCCACACAGCGCAATATGCTCTTCGAAGAACGCCTTGATCGCATCCAGCATAGCTCCGCCTCCGCGATGATTGCCACCGGGGTCTGATCCTGGCAGCCGCGCGGTGCCGCGTCAAGCGCTGCGGAGGTTGGAGAGTCGGGCGAAGAGATCGCGCCGGAAGGGCAGGGCGAGGCCAAGCAGATCTGCACCATGAGCAGGCCCCCGAGCTGGCTGTAGTCGGCAGCTACCTGGATGGCGCCGGGCGCGGCGCCTCGGACCTCTTCCGGTCAGTCGCGGCAACAGGTCGCGCCACGGGCGGATTCCCGGAGAACGGCCGCGCACCGTGGTCCGGCTCGCCATCGGCGTTGAACTGCATCGAGATTGACACGGCTAAGGTTAGGAACGGCTGGGCTTTTTCTTCGATCTTGATGGGGTTGCCGCCTGGTTGCTTAACAATTGTCTGCGGGTGCCTTCCAAGTACGATTGTGCGGTTGTTCGGTCATTGACGCACCTGGCCATAACTATCGCGCCAACCAGGCAGGCGACGGTGGCAATTGCCCGCTCCTTTTTGCGTTCAGGCGACGTGTCTTCTATTTGCTTCGAAAAGATCTCGATCATTTCATTAATCCCCTTGGCGACGTTTTCCCGCACCACAGGGCCCGCGCGCGCGATTTCGCTTCCAAGGGCGGGTACGGCGCAACCCGTCCCCGGATCCCTGAGGTGTTTTTCTCCCAAGTAGAGATCGACGAGGCTGGCGAAGCCGCTCTTGGTCCGTGCGCTCTCCAATACTTTATGCCAACCACGCACCGATTCACCGAATGCGGCTTCTATGGCTTCAGAGGCGAGTGCCTCTTTGGAGTCGAAATGGGTATAAAATCCGCCATGGGTAAGTCCGATCTCGCTCATCAGCTCCGCCACACTAATCCCATGTAACCCTCGTTCGCGAAGGAGTGTCGATGCGGCTTTAATGATCTCTTGTCGCGTCTTAGCCGCCTCTTCTCTTGAACGTCGCATACGTGATTCTCCACTGACCCAGTTTGTCAATACCTACCGGCACGGGAGGCGGCCGGCCGAACGCCGACCAAAACCAACTTCGCGGTACCTCTTGACATATTTAGATTACTATCATAATCTTCTAATAGATTATATGCATCATCTAAATGTTCGAGCGATGCGCTTTGGTTTATACCAATCGACAGTGAGAAGGATTAGGAGCGATTGCGATGATTAATATCTTTTCTCGGATGAATAGAGATCTGGCGTCTTGGATAGCTATGTTTCAGTTCCTGCAGGGATTGGATCGGTATAGGCGGAATTTAGAGCTGGGAGGCGAAGCGAGAGCGATCTTTGACCCGCCGCCGAAACACTGCAAACCCCGCCGGCGCAACGGCTGGTACTTGAAAAACCTCCTTTTGGCGCTCTTCTGTGTCATTGCGGGTAATTCAGAAACCGCTGCACTTCCCGAGCAACCTTATGAAATTCGCGCGCGGCTCGACGCCGCACCGGGAAACATCACCGTGACGTTTGATGGGCGGGTAATTATCAGTCTGCACCAGTTTTACGGTCCCGCCTACTCCGTTGCGGAACTGGGCCAGGATGGCTCCCTGAAGCCCTTTCCGAACACACAGTTCAACGACAGGACCGAGCGCACGCATGGGGTGCGGCTTGATTCGGTACTTGGGATCCGCTCTGACGGTGAGGGCATCGTCTGGATGCTCGACAATGGCCTGCGAAGCCAGGTGGTCCCGAAACTCGTCGGGTGGGACTCTGAACATGACAAGCTCCACAGAGTAATCGAGCTGCCGCCGCCTGCAACACCGCCGGATGCCTTTGTTAATGATTTCGCGATTGACCCAAAACGCAACGCCATCTATATCGCGGATCCGGCCGGTGGATCGGACGCGGCATTAATCATCGTTGACCTAAAAACAAATCGCGCGCGCCGTGTTCTTCAAGGTCACCATAGCGTTATCCCGGAGCCGGTCGATCTCATCATGGACGGTCAACCCGTTCAGATCAAAAAAGAGGATGGCACAATTCATCGCCCACGGCTGGGCGTGAATCCCATCACGATAGATACCAAAAACGAGTGGGTCTATTTTGGTCCCATGCACGGCATGAGCCTGTACCGCGTGCGCGCCGACGATTTAGCGAATGACCAACTGAGCGAAGTCCTACTCGAAGGTCGAGTCCAGCGGTATAGCAGCAAGCCTATTTGCGATGGGATTTCCATCGATCAGAGCGACAACATCTATCTTGGCGATCTCGCCGCGAACGCCATCGGCGTCATTACACCCGACCGCAAGTACACACGGCTCGTGCAATCGAAAGATCTCTCGTGGGTCAACTCCTTTAGTTTCGGTCCTCAGGGAGACCTTTACGCCGTGGTGAATCGCTTGCACCAATCCGCGGTCCTCAATGCGGGAGAGGCACTCTCGAAGCCCCCTTACTTTGTGCTTCGAGTCAAAGCCTTCGACAACGGCGCCCCAGGGCGCTAAGTAGAGCAATCAAAATGTAGAGCAATGGAGGTCCTATGGCAGCGCAATTACTACAAACAATTCCAGGGCAGAGAACAGCAAAGATCGCACGAGCATTCGACTATCTGACCTTCGTTCCAATCATTCTCGTTTTGACCGGTGCCTTCCACCTGAGCATGATTCTGACAGTCGGGGATTGGGATTTCTGGATGGACTGGAAAGATAGGCGATGGTCACCTTTCTGGTAACGCCGTTGATGAGGCGATTACGTTCCCGGCAGCGGTCCAGTATGTGCTGTGGACACACTTTTCGGTTGCCAATGGGGGCCACGGTATGCGCCGTGGTTCTCCTGATCGGTATGTGCATCACCCGCTGGTTTGCCTACCATCTCTGGACCGACTATCCCATCAATATTGTCTTACCGGCGACGCTTATTCCAAGCGCCCTCATATTGGATTTCATCTTACTGTTGACTCGAAGCTACCTAGCCACCGCGGTGCTCGGCGCGAGCCTCTTCGCGGCCGTCTTCTATCCCGCCAATTGGCCGATCATCGCGCCCTTTCACGAGGCCGTGGCACACCACGGCGATACGATGACCATCGCGGATCTCCTCGGCTACCAATATGTGCGGCCAGGGGTTCCAGAATATCTGCGAATAATAGAGCGCGGCGTTCTGAGGACTTATGGAACGTACGCGACGCCGCTCACCGCTTTCTGCGCTGCCGTATTAGCCATGCCCCTCTATGGCCTTTGGCTCTATATCGGCAAGCTATTTAGCTCGATCAGTGCGTTACAGACCGTTCGCGGCTTCATAGAGCCAGACTCGATTCGCGTCATGTCCAAGAGGTTGCCGATGAACCGGTTCAAGCGTTCCGATTCCTCCTGGATAGTACGGATCAGATCGAGCCGTGTCGCACGGTCGAGTGCCTCGCCCTGGGTCGCAAGGCTGGTGGCCGAGCCAAGAATGGACGCCAGCGGAGTCCGCAGGTCGTGTGAGATCGATGTCAGCAGCGCCGCACGCAGCCGGTCGGTCTCGGCGACAAGGCGCGCGCGGTCCACGTCTTCGACCAGGTTCACCCGCTCGATCGCGAGTGCCGCCTGATCTGCTAGTGCATTGAGCAGTCGTTGTTGGTCAGGTGTGAGAATGGGCCCGGGTTCGTCGCGATCGATGCCGATCACACCGACCGCGCCACGGCCCGTCTGCATCGGCAGAAACAGCCGCTTGGCCCCGGGCAAAGTGTCAGCGCCCCGCCCGGCTGCGTGGTTCTTGTCCCAGCACCAGCGCGCGGCCGCGACATCTGCGGCATCCAGCGTGTCCTCCGGTGGGAAGCCAGCCCGCACCGCCACGCTGTTTTCTTCAGGGAGCAGGATGACGACACGTACCTTCAGCATCAGCGCAATCTGATGCACGGTGGCCCAGAGCAGATCCTCGAGGTTCGCCGCCCCCGCGAGCTTGCGGCTGAACTGGTAGAGTTCCTCCGTCGTGCGTGCGCGCTGGCGTGCGGTGATCGCCTGCGCGCGCACCCGCGCAGTGAGATTGCTCGCGATCACCGCCGTGATGGCGAAGAAGAACAGTGCGACAACGTTTTCCGGATCCGCGATGGTGAAGGTGTGAAGCGGTGGCAGGAAGAAGAAATTGTAGGCCAGCACGCTGACGAAGCACGCGAACAGCGCAGGCCACAGCCCGTAGGCAATCGCGGAGACCAGCACCGCGGTGAGGAACGTCAACGCGATGCTCGCGACACCCAGCGCCTGGCGCAGCACGAGGCCAACGCCAAGCGCCACCCCGACAAAGGCGAGGCTGCCCAAATATTCCCGGGCATGGCTCCCGCGCGAAACGGGCGAAGGCAACTCCCGATCCGGTTTTAGTTCGGCCGGCCGTCTGTTGCGTCCGAGCACATGCACACTGGCGCCACTGGCCTTGCGTATCAGGGCCTGCGCAAGCGTTCCATTGAACAATTCCAGCCAACGCGAGCGCGCCGGCTGCACGATGATGATGTGCGTGAAGTTGTTGCGCCCGCGCATAGTCGGCGATCGTATCCGCAACATCCTGACCCGGCAGGGTGACAGTCTCCGCACCCAGGCGCTGTGCCAGCCGCAACGCCTCGGCGACCCGATCACGTTCGGTTTCACTCATGCTCAGATCGCGCCCGGTCTCGATATGGACCGCGGCCCAGGGCGCCTTCAGGCTGTCCGCCATGCGCTTGGCGTGGCGGACCACGTCAATACTGCTCGGATCGCCGCCGATGCAGGCCAGCACACGTTCGCCGGCTGCCCAGGGACCGGCGATCGCGTGGGCCTGCATGTAGCTGACCATCTGTTCGTCGACCCGCTGCGCCGTGCGACGCAGCGCGAGTTCGCGCAACGCGGTAAGGTTGCCGGGCGAGAAGTAGTGGCGGATGGCGCGCTCGGCCTGGTGCGGCACATAGACCTTGCCGTCCTTCAGCCGCTGGACCAGATCGTCCGGAGTCAGGTCGATCAGCTCGATGTCGTCGGCCTTGTCGATGATCGAATCCGGCACCGTCTCGCGCACCCTGATGCGGGTGATCCGGGCGACGACGTCGTTCAGGCTCTCGATATGCTGGACGTTGAGCGTGGTGTAGACGTCGATGCCGGCAGCGATCAGTTCCTCGACATCCATGTAACGTTTGGGATGCCGGCTGCCTGGTGCGTTGGTGTGCGCCAGTTCATCGACCAGCGCGAGTTGTGGGCGTCGCGCCAGCAGTGCGTCGAGATCCATCTCTTCCAGAGCGCGTCCCTTGTACTCGACGCGCTGGCGTGGAATCACCTCCAGACCTGCGAGCAGTGCCTCGGTCTCCTTCCGTCCGTGGGTCTCGACGACCCCAGCGACGACGTCGATGCCTTCCTGCAGACGAGCTCTCGCAGCGGTGAGCATTTCGTACGTCTTGCCCACGCCCGGGGCGGCGCCGACGAAGATCTTCAGGCGTCCGCGCGCTTCCTGTTGCGCCGCCTGCAGCAGTGCGTCGGGGGAAGGACGGCCTTCGCGCGAACTTCGATCGTCCAACTGCGTCACCATCAGAGCTGGCGACCGTTCGAACCGATAGCCGACACGGCTATGGCTCAGGATATGCACCGGCTGCTTCGGATTTGGCTCGATCTTGCGCCGCAAATCCTGAACCACCTTCCGCAACAAGGCAACGCTGCCACCATCGTCATGACCCCAGATTGCGTGCACCAGATCCCGGTGTGTCAGCACCCGACCGTCAGCATCCAGCAGCAGCTTCAGCAATTGGAACTGGCGCCCGGACAACGAATGACTGCAACCGCCGCAGATAGATCCGGCGGAACACCAGATCGATCTGCAACGATGGCAGATTGAGGTAAGGTGTCTCGCCGCGGCGCCATACGTCGCGGCGCAGGGCCTTGCGGATGTGTGCAGCCAGTTCGTCCAGACCAAACGGCTTGGCGACGCAGACGTCCACCCCGGCATCCAGTGCTGCAATGATGATCTGAGGGTCCTCGCTCGGCGTCAGACCGATCAATGGCACCGACGATCGTCGCTTTGATCGCTTGGATCCCGTGACCTGGCGTGCAGTGGAGCGAGATCCAGCAGCACGGCGTCAGGCTGCCATTCGTCGATCCGCGCGAGCATGCTCCTCGCTCTGGGTCTCTGCGACATCATAGCCCTGGCGTGTGAGGCCACGCCGCAGGTAGCGGAAGATCGCCGGGTCGTCATCGATCACCAGTAGTTTCCGGCGCTGCATCATGCGTTCGCCGGGTGAAGGGAGGAAGTTTGTGCTCCCTCAGCCCTTCAGCCCGTCCAGCGCCAGGTTGAGTTTCAGCACGTTGACATGCGGCTCGCCGATGATGCCGAGCAGCCGGCCGCTCGTCTGGTCCTCGACCAGCTGCCGGACCTTGGCTCTCCGGCAGCCCGCGCGCCTTGGCGACGCGCGGCACCTGGAACAGCGCGCCGGCCGGCGTGATGTCGGGATCGAGCCCGCTTGCCGACGTGGTGACCAGATCGGCCGGGATCGGCGTGTTCGGGTTCTCCGCCGCCAGCTTCGCCGCATCTTCCTTCACGCGATCCACCAGCGCCTTCGAGGTCGGCCCGAGGTTCGAGCCTGCCGAGTTCGCCGCGTTGTACGGCGCCGGCACCGTCTTGGTCGCATCGTTCGGATCGGTGTCGGTCGTCGCCGACGGCCGGCCGTGGAAGTACTTGTCGCTGGTGAAGTTCTGGCCGATCAGCGCGGAGCCGATCACCTTGCCGTCCTTCTCGATCAGGCTGCCGTTCGCCTGATACGGAAACACGGCCTGGGCGATGCCGGTCATCAGCAGCGGATAGATCAGACCGGTGATCACCGTCATGGCGACGATCATCACGATCGCGGGGCGAATGTGTTTCATGTCAGTGGCCTCCCTCAGGCCAGACCGATGGAGGTGACGAGCAGGTCGATCAGCTTGATGCCGACGAACGGCACGATGATGCCGCCGACGCCGTAGAGCAGCAGGTTGCGGCGCAGGATCGCCGCCGCGCCGATCGGCCGGTAGGCGACGCCGCGCAGCGCCAGCGGGATCAGCGCCACGATGATCAGCGCGTTGAAGATGATCGCCGACAGGATGGCGCTCTCCGGGTTGCCCAGACGCATCACGTTCAGCGCCTGCAGCTGCGGATAGAACGCGATGAACATCGCCGGGATCATGGCGAAATACTTCGCCACGTCGTTGGCGATGCTGAACGTGGTCAGCGCGCCGCGCGTCATCAGCAGCTGCTTGCCGATCTCGACGATCTCGATCAGCTTGGTCGGATCGCTGTCGAGATCGACCATGTTGCCGGCCTCGCGCGCCGCCATGGTGCCGGTGTTCATCGCCACGCCGACATCGGCCTGCGCCAGCGCCGGCGCGTCGTTGGTGCCGTCGCCGCACATCGCCACCAGCTTGCCCTGCGCCTGCTCGTCGCGGATCAGCTTGAGCTTGGTCTCCGGCGTCGCCTGGGCGAGGAAGTCGTCGACCCCGGATTCGGCGGCGATCGCCGCGGCGGTCAGCGGGTTGTCGCCGGTGATCATCACGGTGCGGATGCCCATGCGGCGCAGCTCGGAGAAGCGCTCCTGGATGCCGCCCTTGACGATGTCCTTCAGATGGATCACGCCGAGCAGGCGGCCATCCTTGCAGACGGCGAGCGGCGTGCCGCCCGACCGGGCGATCTCGTCGGACTTCAGCGGTCAGTTCGCGCACCGCCGCTTCCGACACGGTGGAGCGCACCGCGACACCGCCGCCATCGCCGCCGTCGCCGGCACTGCCGGGCGAAGGCCAGCACCGCATCGACCGCACCCTTGCGGATCGACGGAGCCGTCGAGATCGACACCGGACAGCCGCGTCTGCGCCGAGAACGCGATGAAGTGCGCACCCACCGGCGCCATCTCGCGGCCGCGGATGTTGTACTTCTCCTTCGCCAGCACGACGATCGAGCGGCCTTCCGGCGTCTCGTCCGACAGCGAGGCGAACTGCGCCGCATCGGCCAGTTCCTGCGCGGTGACGCCGGCGAGCGGCAGGAACTCGGTCGCCTGGCGGTTGCCCAGCGTGATCGTGCCGGTCTTGTCGAGCAGCAGCGTGTCGACGTCGCCGGCCGCCTCCACCGCGCGGCCCGACATCGCCAGCACGTTGAAGCGCACCAGCCGGTCCATGCCGGCGATGCCGATCGCCGACAGCAGCGCGCCGATCGTGGTCGGGATCAGCGCGACGAACAGCGCGACCAGGATCACCACCGAGACCGCGCCGCCGGCATAGGTGGCGAAGCTCGGAATGGTCGCGACCGCGAACACGAAGATGATCGTCAGGCCGGCGAGCAGGATGTTCAGCGCGATCTCGTTCGGCGTCTTCTGCCGCTCCGCGCCTTCCACCAGCGCGATCATGCGATCGAGGAAGGTCGAGCCCTGCGCCGCGGTGATGCGCACCTTGATCCAGTCGGACAGCACGCGCGTGCCGCCGGTGACGGCCGAACGGTCGCCGCCGCTCTCGCGGATGACCGGCGCGGACTCACCGGTGATCGCCGACTCATCGACCGAGGCGATGCCTTCGACCACGTCGCCGTCGCTCGGGATCAGGTCGCCGGCCTCCACCAGCACGATGTCGCCCTGCTTCAGCTCGGGCGCCGGCACCGCCTGCCAGTTCGCGCGCGTTCACGCGATGGCGAGCCGCTTGGCCATCGTCTCGGTGCGCGCCTGGCGCAGCGTCGCCGCCTGCGCCTTGCCGCGGCCTTCCGCCACCGCCTCGGCGAAGTTGGCGAACAGCACGGTCACCCACAGCCAGACGATGATCTGGAAGGTGAAGCCGAGATGTCGCCGCCGCCGGTCAGCAGGTCGCGGACGAAGATCACCGTGGTGAGCGCGGCGACGATCTCGACCACGAACATCACCGGGTTCTTGATCAGCACGCGCGGATCGAGCTTGACGAACGACTGCCCGATCGCCGGCACGAGGATCGCCGGGTCCAGCATCGTGGACTGCGACTCGCGCATCTTGTTGCTGATTTCCATGGGATTAGCTGCCTGTGTCGAAGAGGGTGCCGGCGTGCATCGCGAAGTGCTCGACGACCGGGCCGAGCGAAACCGCCGGGAAGTAGATCAGTCCGCCGGTGATCGCGATCACGCCGACCACCAGGCCGACGAACAGCGGGCTGTCGGTCGGGAAGGTGCCGGCCGAGACCGGCACGATCTTCTTCTGCACCAGCGAGCCGGCCATCGCGAGCATCGGGATGATCATCAGGAAGCGGCCGATGAACATCGCGAGGCCGAGCGTGTCGTTCCAGAACGGCACGTTGGCGGACAGGCCGGCGAAGGCGCTGCCGTTGTTGCCGGTGGCCGAGGTGTAGGCGTACAGCGCCTCGCTGAAGCCGTGCGGGCCGGCATTGGCCATCGCACCGGTGCCGACCGGCAGCACCACGGCGAGCGCGGTGAAGCCGAGGATCGACAGCGGCAGGATCAGGATGGCGAGCATGGCCATCTTGACCTCCTTCGCCTCCAGCTTCTTGCCGAGGTATTCCGGCGTGCGGCCGACCATCAGCCCGGCGACGAACATCGCGATGATGACGAACAGCAGCATGCCGTAGAGGCCGGAGCCGACGCCGCCGAAGATGATCTCGCCCAGCATGATGTTGACCATCGGCACCATGCCGGCGATCGGCAGCAGGCTGTCATGCATGTTGTTGACCGCGCCGCAGGAGGCGTCGGTGGTGACGGTGGTGAACAGCGCCGAGTTGGCGATGCCGAAGCGGACCTCCTTGCCTTCCATGTTGCCGCCGGCCTGCAAGCGCGCTCGCGCGTCTGGTCGACGTGGAGCGCGGCGAAGGCCGGGTTGCCGGCCGCTTCCGCCCAGTAGCAGGTGGTCACGCCGCCGAGGAACAGCACGCCCATGATGGCGAAGATCGCCCAGCCCTGGCGCTGGCTGCCGACCATGCGGCCGAACACGTTGGTCAGCGCCGCGCCGATCGAGAAGATCAGCAGGATCTGGATCAGGTTGGTCAGCGCGCTCGGGTTCTCGAACGGATGCGCCGAGTTGGCGTTGATGAACCCGCCGCCATTGGTGCCCAGCATCTTGATGACTTCCTGCGAGGCCACCGGGCCCTGGGCGATGATCTGCTTGGCGCCTTCGAGCGTGGTCGACCTCGGTATAGGCGTTCAGGTTCTGCGGCATGCCGAGCGCGATGAACACCAGGCCGACGACGATCGAGATCGGCAGCAGGATGTAGAGCACGCAGCGGGTCAGATCGACCCAGAAGTTGCCGATGCGTGCTGCGCCGAACGCCGGGCGAAGCCGCGGATCAGCGCGATCGCCAGCACGATGCCGGTGGCCGCCGAGACGAAGTTGTGCACCGTCAGCGCCGGCCATCTGCGTGAGATAGCTCATCGTCGTCTCGGGCACGTACGACTGCCAGTTGGTGTTGGTGACGAAGCTGACCGAGGTGTTGAAGGCGAGGTCGGGCGAGACCGCGTCCTGGCCCTGCGGATTGAACGGCAGCACGTTCTGCAGCCGCTGCATCGCGTACATGATGACGAAGCCGGCGAAGCTGAATGCCAGCATCGCGATCGCGTAGCTCAGCCAGTGCTGCTCCTCGCGCTCGTCGACGCCGCACAGCCTGTAGATGCCGACCTCGATCGGACGCAGCACCGAGCGACAGCGGCGTGCGCTCGCCCGTCGAAGACGCGCGTCATGTAGCCGCCGAACGGCTTGGTGATCAGGATCACCAGAACGGCATAGATCGCGATCTGCAGCCAACCATTGAACGTCATGATCGCGTTGCTCCTCGCGATCCGGCTCAGAACTTCTCTGGGCGGATCAGGGCGTAGACCAGATAGACCAGCAGGCCGATCGTCACGATCGCGCCCAGGACATAGTCGAGGGTCATGGCAGTGGCCTCACAGGTGGTCGCAGGCGATGGCGTAGAGGATGCAGCCGCCCAGGAAGGCGGCGCCGATCAGGATGTAGAGGACGTCAAGCATGGTGATTCTCCCCGGTCAGCAACGATGCCGCCGCATGCGGCCGGCATGTTGCGCTGCACACAGATTAGCGCCGCGCGCCATATAGATTCGATGGGGACTGGGACGCCTCGGCATATAGATTCCATATAAACGACGACATCCTCAGAACGTCAGCACGGCGTCGACGCCCAGCGTGACGGCATTGTTGTCTCGCTGGGCATTGAACGGATGGTTGTTGGTGAAGGCGTGGTCCCAGCGCACTTCGGGCCGGATCAGCAGTCCGGTCACCGGCGCCGGCAACGCCGGCTTCCAGGTCACGCCGAGCGTCAGGGCGCCGTAGGTCGTGTTGGTTCCGGGCGCGACGTGGACAGGCGGACCGAAGCCCTGCTGCGCCAGGATCGGACCGTTGTTGGTCGGGAAGGAGGCGACGAAGAAGTTGTTGTCGTCGCGCCAGTACTCCGCGCGCCCGTTCAGCGCGACCGTGTCGGTCAGCGCGTAGGACGCATACTGCGCGAAGCCGAAGCCATTCACCGGCTTGTTGACCGCGCCGAAGCCGTCGCGCACCAGGTTGGCCTCGGATCACCAGGGTGAGCTTGTCGGTCGCCTTCCAGGTGACGATGACGTCGTTGTAGTAGCGCCACTGGCCGTTGGCGTTGAACCCCTCGGCGACAGCAGGCGGGTCGGCTGCTCGGGCCCGAAATGCGTCAGCGCCAGGATGGTCAGGTTGCCGTCCAGGAAGGTCAGGTTGAACCCGCCGATGCCGCCGATCGCACCGTTGTTGTCGCCGAGCGGCCCGAACGTCGTGTTGGTGCCGGTGTCGGCGCCGGCGTAGATGTCCAGCATGCTGTTGACATGCGTCACCGCCAGCGCGCCGGTGTGCTTGAACGGCAGGCCGAACTGGAAGATGTACGAGTGCGAGTAGAACAGGTTGGTCGAGGGATCGATCGTCTCGTAGCCGAGCGGCGTCGGATACTGGCCGACCTTCAGAGTCGATGCCGCCTTCGGTGAGCCAGGGCAGGTGCGCCAGCACGTTCGCCTCGACCACGTCGAACTGGTAGCGCTGGTCGGGCACCACCCGGTTCAGCTCGCCGAGGAACTGGGTGTAGCGAGCGTCCGAGCCATACATGAACTGCACCTTGAAGCCCCACTGGTAGTCGGGGTCCTTCGGATCGAGCGGCTTGTTCGCGGTGAGCAGGATCTGATTGAGCTGGAACTGGTTGGCGTGATCGGTGAACAGTTGACCGAAGTTGAGGCCATCGGCTGGCCGGGAAGGGTTGCCCATGAACCCGCCTTCGATCTGGGCGGACAGATGAATACCATTGACCCACAGCCCGGCCGGCGGCGCCTCGGGCGCGGCCGGAGCGGCCGCAGGGGGCGCCTCAGGCGCGGCCGGTGGCGCAGGCTGCGCCAAGGCCATTACCGGAGCCAAGGGTAGCGCAGAGCGTAGCGACGCGAGTTGCCCGCGCGCACCGGCGGCCCTCTCGAGATGACGGCATTGTTTCCCCTCAGCTGATGCGCGCCGCCGCGACCGAGCGACCAGCCGCGCTTAACATCTGGTGAACGGTGTCCATTGAGAGATCAACCAGCCGGCGGCGGCTGCTGCCTGCGCGGCTCAGTATTCTCCGACGATCATCACCAGGACCTGGGCAAGCATTGCCAGTCCCAGGCAGACCGCGATGACCATCCCTGCCTGCTTCAGGAATTCCCCGGGCGTATACTGCACGCGAGCGTCCTGGGTCGGCTTATGCAACTCATCGATTGCACGCGGCAGTGCACCGAAGGTGGTGTCGATCTTGTCCACGCCACACTCCATGCGAAGGCACGGGTCACGCCAAGCAGCGCTCCGCGCAACGCGCTCAGGGGCATATCTAGTGCAGCCGGGCATATAAAATCTATATTGCTGCGTCAGCCCAAATATATAGAACGCATATAAGCGCACCGCAATTGTTGGACCTCATGCGCCGCTGGAGTTCCATCAACTATTCTGCGCGCTCCCGAGCAATATCGAATTTATATGTAGAGGCCGCCATATTCCGCCGGCATGGGCTGCTGGCATTCCATCTACCACGAAGCCTTGCTGGTGCGCTTGGCAAGCATGGCAGTCGTCTTTGTCGTGCTGGTGCCAGTGCTCTGGATCTTG
>CAVXTM010000004.1:0-76094 GCA_963764725.1 uncultured Gammaproteobacteria bacterium
CCGGCAGATGTTTGGAATCTTTGCAGCGTTCGGCTTGAACCCTCTTCCGTAACTACGGTACCGCCCTTGACCCGTGCAAGCGCTACAACAATGGGTCTGCGACCGGCGTTCCCTGAAGGACGCTTTTCTTTGAGAGGTTTTGCTGGAAGTGCGCCACAGCAAATATCTGCTGGACAAAGGCCGTCTCGGCTCGAGTGGGCGTCAGGAAGATCGCCTTGTGTTGATCCACCCAATCCCTGATGAAGTCACTTCGATTGAGCCGATCCAGTTCATTCCGCACTTCCCGCGTAGAGATCAGACGCCCGTTTGCAACAAGCCGATCTACGGACTGCCACAGCGTTGGAAATCGGGTGGGGTAATAGTTGCCGAGCACTCGCAGACTGTTGTTATCCAGGACGTAGATCACTAAGACGCTGCTCTTTTCATGAACAGCTCCTCAAGCGCGGTCAAGCTACGGACCTTCACGCCGAGGTAATCAGCAAGTTGGTCCCTTGAAATCGAGCCTTGGTAATACTTGCCGAAAGCCAGTGACATGAAATGCTCGCCCAGATAACTGGCTTTGGTCAGGTAGTAATCGCCGCCACCCTCACCTTCACCGACCGATACCTCAGTCTCTTCCCTCCATTCGGATACCCGATTGCGATATTCGGACGCCGAAATACGGTGCAGGTCCCGATACTTCCGCAAAATGACCAGCCGACTGACCTTGTATCGGTTCGCTAATCGCGACAGGGTAAAGTCGTCCGGAGCTTGCGGCAGGTCCTTCACTTGAGCGGCGAAGTCAGCATTTGGAACCAGCAAAGCCGCGGAAAAAGCGTTGCACCGCTGCTCAAGAAGTTTGGCACCTTGAGACAGCCCGTCCATGTAGTCGTCGCCAAATTTGGTGATTGACTCCGTATCGAAAAGAAGATGGGCCAACTCATGGAACAGGCTGAAGATTTGACGCTGCTTCGCAGTCGAGTTGTTAATGACGATGACCGGAAACTCATCGTCGCGAAGACAGAATCCGGAAACGTCCTTCTGCTTGAAGGAACGTTTGAAAACGAAAATTCCGGAGTCCTCCACCTTTGAACGCCATGCCTTTAGCGCTTCATCCGCTGTACGCCATTGCAGTTGCTGATCGAGCCCGACGGTCAAATACTCACGAACAAATGCGGCAAGCGCGGCGAAAGACCGATCGGTGAGACTAGACACATCACGCAGTAGGCGCTGCTTGCTCGGATTGACGCCAACGGTAAGTTCTTTGAGAGCGAGTTGTGTCGCCTGTGCCTCGCGCACGGCATACAGGGTGTCAGGAGAAAGATGTTCCAATTCGAAGGCAGGTAAGGTCCGGAAGAACCTTTTCGGATCGCGCTCCTCTGGTGGCTCGGGAAAGAAGAACAGCGCAAGAGGGCGTTTATAGAGCGAATAAGCGATTCGTTCGAGCTGCGAGTACGTCGGCGCGCCAATGCCCTGCTCCCACCCTTCTATTACGGTCGCGTCTTTGCGCAGCGTAAGCGCGACATCATCGACAGAAAGACCTGCACGCTCCCGTGCCCATTGGAGCACTTTCCCCGAAAGCCCGGCGACCTGTTCAGCCATGATGCGGCCCCTTTCTCTGTGGCGACCATTTTGCACTAGGCTCCCGACCGGTGGGTGCAATCGCGCCTTCCGCCTTCATCTTCGACATACTTTGCCCTGGGCACCTTGAACAGCTCGCCGCGCACCTCGTTGAGCTCGAACGGGTCCGCTTCGCTGATGCGGCGGTCGGCTTAGCGATCCAGAAAGTCCACGAGCCATTTCTTGTTGGATTCTACCTCCGTGGTTGGGCGTAGAAGTATTCTGCGCTCCATGCGGGCCGTAGAATATAGGCCCCTATACTCCACGTCGGCGCCGCAAGTTGCAAGAACTGTATTCTCGAACGGAAATCAACCTATGCAGCGCGCGTAGGGCGAAAACGTCTCGACGTAACGCCGTTGCCTCTCGGCGTAGATGGTGTTGAACGCCAGCGACGATTTCCCCGATCCCGACACACCGGTGACCACGATCAGCTCGTTCAGCGGCAGCTCGAGGTCAAAACCCTTCAGGTTGTTCTGCCGGGCGCCTTTAATAAGGATGTGGTCGTGCGACATGAGAAGCGGCGGAAAGCTAAGAAAGCCGCGAGTATAACGGGCAACGCAGAGCGGAGCACCGGTGGACGATACGTCGTGCTCGCGCCCAACCGCTGGAAGCTCGGGAAAGGGGTGCGGGTCGTGAACCAGACGCTGAACGGATTAGGGTTGGAACAACATCCCGAGAAAACGTTTATCGGTAGGATAGAACAAGGCTTTGATTTTTTGGGCTATCACCTTCGTCCAGACAGGCTTGCCGCGGCCAAGACGGTTGAGCGTTTTCGTTGAACGTGCGAGCCCGCTTTATGAGCGCAAGCCGGGGGAGACTTTCGACTCCTCCCGGCTTGGACGGTATGTGCAACGGTGGCTCAGGTAGGCCCGAGCTGGGTTTTCGGAGGGAGTGATAGAAGTGTGACCCCATTGCCGCAACTATCTCATTGTGGGCGGTGGCTGCCTTGGCACACCTCCATTATTAACCTATCAAATACCGTTGATTTCTATCCATTGCACTTACTAACAATGGCCACACGGCCAATTGTTATCGATGTTAAATGCTTTGTTGTATATTGCTCTATGCATAGCCATTTCTATGGCGTGCGCCATTGTTGGTGATATATAAATTCCCCCTCTGGTCTTATCCAGCTGGATTTCTGTTAATCTCATTTTTATGTTTGAGTCATTATTTCGGTCCTGCACCGTTTGGTAACGATGTCTGGTAGAAGTGCTTGATTCATTCGCAGCCACCACTGGTGTTAGGCCTGTGAGGGCGACCATCAGGCTAAAGATTGCAATGTATTGTCGCTGTTTCATTTCTACTCTCCTTCAATATTGAATTAACAAACATGGGTGTACCACGCTAAGTCCCGGACGTCCACAACCTTCCCCGCGGTGACTGCGTCCATTTGGTGTGCCGTGAGTTCGATTGTCTGGGGTGGGACGGGGTCGGAATGAGAATTCGCGGGCCCGGGGAGACACTTTCGAGTCTCCCCGGCTTGGTAGGTACGTACAACGGTGGTTCAGGTGGGCCCGAGCTGGTTATGGTTGCGTGCGCTTGGAGAACGGGGCCAGCCTGGTTTTCGCCTCGCTGAGCGTGAGGTCAAGCTTTGCCAAACCGTCGCCGAGTATTGACGTGGCCAATTTCTTCAACTCGATCCCTCACAGGTTATGATGATGTGTCCAGTGACCCCTCATAGCCCCGCACATGCTATGTGTCTGCAGGTTACTCCGCGGCCATCGGAACCGTAGGGCGGGGGTGAGAGTTGTTTGTCCTCATTTATCATACCACCATATAATTTGTCCATTTGCTCGGGCGACAGTCTATACCCTGGGCTACTCTCGAACTGCCGCGTGTCTGGTTGGATTCGCTCACCACGTGATGTTCTTTCTGCATCCGCCACTACCACGGGCGACAGACCAATGAGCCCCATTATCATGGTCAAGGCTGTGATATATTGTCGCTGTTTCATTTCTCTCTCCTTCAATAATGAATTAACAAACATGGGTACACGATGGTCCCTGCCGGTTCTCTCGCCTCTACTACCCAGTAAGGAATATTTGATATAGGCGCTGGGCCCCGGGTCCCATCTTGCAACGCGAATATAGAGGGGTGAAAGGATTTGATCTGTGAAATATTTCACGGAAAAAGTGTGAAATATTCACAAAATCTGTTGTGGAACACTGGGCTAATGGAAGACTTTCAATGAGAGGGTCCATTGAGCTTTTAACTAGATCCAACCTTGCCCTGACTCATTGCGCAAAATGAGGGGGTTTCCTGAGGGTGGGCATTAGCCTCCTAATCCGTGCACCTCCTGTCGCTCCGACGCCGCGCGTGCCCCTGGCGCCCGCGGGAGGAGACCTCCACCAGACGCTGAACGGATTAGGGTTGGGAAAAACATCCCGAGAAAATGTTGATCGGTACGATAGAAAAACCTTTGATTTTTTGGGCTATCACTTTCGCCCAGGCAGGCTTGCCGTGGCCAAAGACGGTTGAGCGTTTCGTTGAATGTGCGAGCCGGCCTTATGAGCGGAAGCATGGGGAGACTTTCTAGTCTCCCCCGGCTTGGTACGTACGTGCAACGGTGGTTCAGATGGTCCCGGGCGGGGCTCGGCGAGGTCCGCCTCTTGTGGGTTTGGCACAAGGGGTTTCGCCGTAGCGTATGAAGGTTGTCTGGCGGCCGCCGCCGAAGTGGGTGGACCGGCTGTCTTTGGGCTTTGGTAGAATCCCAACCCCGAGATCACGTCAACCAAAAGCGAATGGTCACACACCAACATCCTTCGCCCCTCACCACCCCCCATTACAACAAGGTGCCGGCTGCGCAACACACACCTCGCGCCGGTACCCCCTATCCTCAGGTCACCCAGACCTCTTCAATCTCGTCTGTGGATACACCTCATCCCACACTCTCGAGGGGACACACCTAAACAACAATCTACACCGCGCTACAAACTCGTCTTCATTGCGGGACCTTGGGTATACGCGCGACGGCCCGACATCCCTGGTGCTTCTCTATATAACCCTGCCTCACCTGCGCGTCGCCCCCGAAGCTACGCCATCCAATAACACCCCGACATCCCGTCCGTCACTACCGTATCCGATCATATAGTATGTGCTCGGCCGCTTGCTTGAACGCGCCGGTGAACCTGGTCAAACGGTGGAGAGTCTCTCCGGCATGGACTCTGTCCAACTGCGCTTGCCCTAGTTCGTATCGTTGCGGGCTCTCTCTATCTTGTCGGGCCTCCTGTATCCTACCACTTACTGATGTGCTCCCCGCATCCGCCGTTACAATTGGTGACAGACCCGTGAGGGTCATTATCAGACCAAAGATTGTGATATATTGACGCTGTTTCATTTCTCTCTCCTTCAATAATGAATTAACAAAGATGGGTGTACGATGGTCCCCTGCCGGTTGTCTCGCCTCTACCACGCAATAAGGAATATTTGATAGAGGCGCTGGGCCCCGGGTCCCATCTTGCAACGCACATATAGAGGGGTGACCGCAATTTGGTCTGTAAAATATTTCACGGAAAAAGTGTGAAATATTCACAAAATCTGGTGTGGAGCACTTTGAATGGAGGGACCATGCTATGCACGCTTGCTGAGCGCGTTACTGCGCTACCCGCGGTACTGACGCCGGGGGGCGCCCGCCTCGTCCAAGGAGATGCAGCCCGACTTCATTCATGCGAACTTGGATCCCCATTGCTCTGATCCTCAGTGCCGCGGTCGGGGTGCCCTTGCTGGCCGTCGAACGGGGGCCCGTCGAATCGCTCCTGGAAATGCGGCGAGATCGAGTGGTGGTTCAGAAGTGGGACTTAAGTTGTGGCGCCGCGGCGCTTGCCACTCTACTGAATTACCAGCACGGCGACCCAGTTGCGGAGAGGGAGATCGCGCGGGCGCTGATGCAACGCCGGGAATACCTGGCCGATCCGTTGCGGGTGCGGGTGCAGCAAGGGTTCTCTCTGCTCGACCTCAAGCGCTACGTCGATAAGCGGGGTTATGAGGGCATCGGCTACGGCCGGCTTACGCTTCAGGACCTGATCGAACAGGCCCCCATTCTGGTGCCGCTCAGCCTGCACGGTTACAATCACTTTGTCGTGTTCCGCGGCAGGCGCGGGGATCGGGTACTGATTGCGGATCCCGCCTGGGGGAACCGTACCCTGCGGGTAGAGAGATTCGAGGAGGCCTGGATTGACTCTCCAGAGATCGGTAAGGTAGGTTTCGTGGTGGTGGGGCGTGAGGGCAGCACGCCGCCTAATCGCCTCGCCCCTCGCGCTAGTGATTTCGTGATGTTGCGGTAAGCCATCAATCAGAAAGGACGCAAATGACACCACCCAGGGGTTCGCGCCAGCTGATGCAAGGCGCGGCCTTAGGCGCATCTTTCGCTTTGGTGGGACTGGTTGTGGCCGGGCCCCAGACAAAGCAGGCCGGCTCTCATCCTCAGCCGACGATGGAGGAACTGATGCGAAGGCTCGAGGAGCGCGACGCCCTCATTGTTGATCTGCAGCGACGCGTTGGAGAGCTCGAGCGGCAAATCGCCACGCCGCCCGTTAACCCGCAACCGGTGGCTGCCAAGCCCGTGCCCTCAGTGCCGCCGGTAGCCTCATCGGCTGAGCAGAAGCCATCGAACGCGGAGCGTCGGAGCGACAGGATGTCGCCGGCCAGTACAGGGACGTACGCATCGACACAAGCCGAAGAGGCTCCAGCGGCTGCAAGCAGCGCGGCGCCGGCAGTGCCCGGCCAATTCGAGGTCGATGAGGAGGCCGCCGAGCGCGCGCTGGAGCAGACACTGGTCGTGACGGGCGCACTCCTTCTGCCATTTGGACAGGCCGACATCCAGCCCAGCTTCACCTATATCCGAAGCGAGGAAGAAGCACCTACCCTCTTAGCGCAAGGTGTGGCTGCATCGCAAGATGTTCGCCGCAATACCTTCATCGCCGATCTTTTTCTGCGCTTCGGTCTACCCTTCGACTCACAACTGGAGGTCGGCATTCCTTATCGATATGTAGAGCAGCAAGTGGTCACAGAAGTAGATTTCGGCGCGCGGGCCGAGACGGAGTCTCATGGCTCCGGATTCGGCGATCTCGGTTTCGGCCTGGCCAAGGGGTTGCTGGAAGAGCGCAACTGGTGGCCGGATCTAATCGGTAGGGTGACATGGGATACTGACTCCGGTGAAACCTCCGATGACGGCTTTTCGCTTGGCGGCGGCTTCCACGAGCTCCAGGGTTCGTTAACCATGACCAAGCGCCAGGACCCGCTGGTGTTCATCGGCAGCGCCTCCTACGGGACTACATTCGAAAAGGACGATTTCAATCCGGGCGACCAGCTTGGCTTCTCGGTCGGGGCGGTGCTGGCCGCCAGTCCTGAGACCTCGCTGCGCGTTGTTCTCAATCAGACATTCGTCAGCGAGCTGGAGGACGAGGATAGGACCATCAGCGGATCCGATCAGGTGTTCGGAACGCTGAACTTTGGGGCCTCCTCGATCATCGGCCGCGGGAAATTTCTCGACCTGACGGCTGGGATAGGTTTGACCGATGAGGCCCCCGATTACTCAGCAGGGATTTCTCTCACGATTAGCTTCGACGTCCCCACTCGCTTCTAGCATTCCTATTTTGGCGGATCATCGGCAAGGTCATTCGTGCATGATCAGCTAGCAGACCTGGAAGCTCCGGAATTTCAGCTTCCGGATGGCCTTGGCGGAACAGTACCACGGCAACTATGGAAACAGGCGCGGGCTATTCGAGAATCTATCGTGGTGACCCTCCCCAGCCTGCCTGAAGAGCCTGGGCAGACGTGGCTTAATGAGACTTGGTGGTTTTTGGCCACAGCGAGCGTAGCGTGCGCTGTGCGCACGAATAACTACAGTTACCGCGTGGCCACATTTCGTCGTGCTGTCACGCCTGGGGCGACGTACTTTTTTACTGTCAATACCTATCGACGTCAGGCGCTATTGACCGATCCACCCGTGTACTCTGCGCTGAGCGAGGCACTACGGGCGGTAAAAGGTCCGCATCCGTTTACCATCGATGCCTTTGTCTTGTTGCCTGACCATCTGCACTGCCTGTGGACGTTACCCGAAGGCGATGCGGACTATGCATCGCGCTGGAACTTGGTGAAACGGAGGGTAAGCCAACAGGTCAGGCACTTGATTACGACCGATCTGACCTCATCACGCCGCAAGCGACGGGAATTGGGGTTATGGCAACGCCGCTTTCTGGGAACACCCGATACGCGACGACCTTGACTTTGCTAAACACGTCGATTACGTCCATTGGAACCCGGTTAAACATGGTTACGTTATCCGGGTGGCCGACTGGCCGTATTCGAGCTTTCATCGTTATGTGACGCGAGGTCTCTACCCTTTAACATGGGCCAGCCATGCGGAAGACGATGCGGGGCGGTATGGCGAGACGCTCTAATCGTGCGCATAGCGCACGCTACACTCGCTAGCACGCGGTAAGCGTTTCCCTTGATGTCGCGCTGCTCGCGTGCACGGCGCTCGCACGAGCAACTACGGGGCAGATCTTGTTCCTTGCATACACCCGTAGCCACAGCACCTCGCGCATCCCTCAAATTAACCATTCAAAGGATCTGAACCTCCTCATAGCTTCCTGGAGAAGCACCATGGACCGCGCGCACCGCAGCTGCGATATCGTTCTGTATGCGGAGCCAGCTTGTCGATGTCACAACAACAGTGGCAATGCGTCGCGCGCAAGGTTCTGCTGATGTATGAGGTTCTTATCGGTCGTGACAAATACTTCAAACCCATCTTGTTCTGCGGCGTCAAGCAATTCGCTGTTCTTGAGCTTCGACCAGCCACGTTCGTGTGCAGTCGAGACTTCGTGCTGCGTCAACGATTCCCGCAAGGGCACCGGTACTCCCTGATCAAACAGTACGCGCACCTAAGCGGGAGCCAGCGCACTCCGAGCAGCATGTTCGAGGACGGCGCGAACTTGTTCGAGCGAAACGCGGGGAAACCACTGCACGAACTGGGATAGCTGCGCGCCATCCTCTAGGTTCTCAAACAGCGCAGCAACGGGCACACGTGTGCCACGAAATACCCACGCGCCACTGACGCGCTGCGGATCCCGCTCAACGGCTGTACAGGTCAACCAATTTATCATAAAGGTAATATTAGCACTGACACCTTTTGGCAGCTATGGAGTTATACCCTGAGCTGACTGTACATTTTCACCATCCGCAAATGCTTCGCCATCGGACACCTGCCGGTAGGGCGCACCACGTGAGCGTATTGCGCCGAATGGAAGACGGTGGGGAGTCAGATGCGCCTGGATGACCTGTGCCTATGTCGCCGAACGGAGGCAGGTGCTGCATCGAAAGTGGCGTGGGCTAAATCGCCCCAATGCCTCAGCCGTCTTGCGCCGCTCGGCCGTGCATCTGGATGCGCCATGGACGGGGAGGATGGGCGGGTTCGCGGAATACGGTGATTTGGCGCAATACGCTAACGCTATTGCGCCCTACGAAATGGTGCACGAGATGCTGGGCTAACCACGACCTTTCATGGTGGGCGGTCAAGCTGCCCGGTGATCGACTGTGCGATAGGGTTGGATAAGAGCGTCGGTGGGGATCTCCAGTCCCACGGTGAGGCGGCGGATCATGCGCAAGGTCAGCGGGCGGCGCCTTGCCATCACCTCGGAGACCCGCGCCCGGCTGCCGATGAACGGCTCTAGATCTTTCCGGGTGAGCCCGCGGCTTTCCATGCAGTGCTCGATGGCCGCGATCGGATCGGGCGGCGGGATAGGATAGTGCTCCCGCTCGAACGCTTCGACGAGGATGCAGAGGAGCTCCAAGCGGTCGCTCTCGGGCGTCTCGGGCTTGGCCTCCCACAACCGCTCGATCGCGCGCAGCGCTCGCTTGTAGTCGCCTTCGGACTTGATCGGTTTGATGTCCATGGTACCGATGGTCTCTGGCTTGATGCGGTCGTAAGCGGCGTGCGTGCCGATAAAGCGTACGAATCCGATGCCTTTGTCGTAGCGCATGGCCACTAGCAAGCGGTAAGCGTTTCCCTTGGTGTTGAACACCACGCGGTTATTGGCGATGAAGCTCGCGTTCCGATAGTCAGTAGGTGCCCACTGCATTGGGGTGTAAAACTGGTAAAGATGACTTGGGTAGCCAGCAGCGAGTGGCCACCTAGTTCAGGGACGAAGGCTTCCCCGTCGAGAAGCCTTCATAAAGGACCGCAAGTTCCCGAACGAGGACTCCCATGGACCAGTCATCAGAGACAATGTGGTGCATAGCCAGCAACAGCACATGCTCCTCCTGGCCCAACCGCAATAAGACGGCGCGAAAGAGCGGCCCTTGGGCCAGGTCGAAGGGCCGTCTCGCCTCCTCGCCAGCCAGCCGTCGCGTCTCCGCTTCGCCTTCAGTCTTGGGCAGTCCACTCAGATCCACCACCGGCAGCGTCAAGGCCATCTTCAGAGCGATATCTTGAACCGCTTGTCCGTCCACGACCGAGACACTTGTCCGCAAGGCTTCGTGGCGCCGCACGATCTCGTTGAAGCTTTGTTCCAGTGCGGTCCCATTTAGTGGACCAACCAGTCGATAGGTCGCCGCAATCGTATAGGCCGGGTTGCCCGGCTCCGACTGGTGCCGGAACCATAGCCGCTGCTGCGCAAAAGAAAGCGGCAATTGCTGACCGCGTGGACGCCGCTTGATCGGCGGAGCCCGCGTCTCCCCGTCGGCCCGAATCAAGGTCTTTTTCCGAAGCTGCAATACCAAGAGCGCTTGCTGCTGCGGAGTAAGATCAGCGACACTCTCGCGCACCTTGCCCGTGTCCGAGACTGTGGCGCGCCAACCCCGGCCTGTCTGCCTCCCGCCCCATTGATTACCGCTCGCGCTGGATTCCGCCGCGAGGCGAAGAAGCAGATCTTCGAAGGGCACGACGCTCAAGCCGGAAACAAACTTCGAGGCGGCCTCGCGCGCGGCGGCTGACTGTCTTTCGTATAAGTCGCGATCTGCAAGCAAGCAGCTAAGCGACTCCTGCCACGGGCCGATGTCCTGCTTCGGAACGACCGGGGCCGGAAGCTGGTTTTCCTCCAGCCGGTCTGCAAAATCCTCGACCGGCTGGACGGGCAGTAAGTAATCCGTCCCCAACTTGGCCTCAATGAGCCCACCATAGTTACTCGCTAAGACAGGAATCCCGCGCAGCATGGCATCTACCACAGCCATCCCAAACCCCTCAATCCAGAGCGAGGGCATAAGGAGGACGCGGGTCTGACAGAAAATATCATCGAGATGCTGGCGATTCTTCCACAAGCTCACATTAGGGAGCGCACCGAGGGCGCGCCGCTCCGCAGCGGTCGTACCCCAGCCTGAGAGCGTCGCAAATTGCCTCTCGGGCAGCGCTCGGGCGAGCGCCAAGAAGATGGAGATCCCCTTCACGGCACAAGCATTCATCATCAAGACAGAGCCATGATTGATGTGACCCAAATTGGGGAACGGCCCGGAACCGTAATGTGGCGGGTGGTGGACGAATGACTTGAAACCGGTCCATTCTTGGATGTAAGCGGCGACAAACTGGCTAATCGTGATAATGGCGGAGGCTCGCCCGACGAGTTCAGTCCTCCTCTTCCCGGGATATAAGCTGGCCGGCCCGAACGGGAACATCTGCGGCGTATGAGCGAGGTAGATGACTCGGGAAGGGCAGGCCTTTAACGCGGCCTCCAACAGGCTCTGCGACCGATCTTCAGATGAGACCATGGTCCAATCTGGCCCAAACTCACGAATTTGCTTCACCAGGTAGGTACATAGCCGAGCCGGCTCGACCACTGCGTGGACCTCAACGCCATTCAAGTTAAAAACATCGATCTCGCCATCGGAGCTCACGCGAATCCCTTCGGCAGCTAACTCCTCAAGGAGCTGTGGGTGGCTTAATGAACTGGGGGTGGCGAGCGCGGGCACAACCAGACAAAGCGAGTGTTGCCTCGCAGCAAGCGCTTCGGCCAGGCTGCGATTGGATCGGTTGGCACCACCATAGACGCGGGTATATGGCAGATTCATCGTCAACAGAATCTTCATCAGACCTCTCTGGACAGTGCTGAAAAGGGCTACTTTTAGGGAAGCTCTGCAAAAGTTACTGCGCAGTCCATCTGCTTTGTCGCGTACTCGCTCGTCGCTCGCCTACTGAGCTGTCGGGCCGATTTAAAAATTCTTGCCATGTCGCTCGTGCAGTTCTTCCAGTATTTTAATGAGACACTTCGCTGATTGTTCCCAGGTGAAATCCCTGGCAAGCCGCGCCCTCGCCGTCGGCAATCCCTCACCCGCCGTTCTAATGGCTTGACGTACAAACTCCGCCGCGACTTCTTCATCCGGCTCCCACCAATCAGACCCTCTAAAGAGCTTCCCTAAGCCCTTGCCCCCATTAAAATCTGCTGGAATCCTTTGAGAGGGAATCATTTGAGCCACAGACTCATCCAGATAAGCGGTATACGCAGTGTGTTCGGGAGCGATGAGATGTAAACCCGCGGCCCCCGCCTCCATCATGGGAAAGTCCCAACCTTCTCCATATGACATGCTCCAGTAATGTGTTGCTGCCGCATAGAGACTGGGCATTTGAGACTCAGTCAAAACTTGGTCATAAAAAACTACAGGGGCAGCTTTCCTTCTCGACTTCCCGATCTCTCTCTCGATTGCGGCGAGGGTTCGCTTGAATCGATCAGGCCACCACCAGCGATATCTATAACCACTCAATTTCAAGATCAGAATTGTGTCATCATTCGCACTGGTTGTTTTTATCCAGACCCGCAGCAGCCCCCAGATATTTTTTCTGGGCGCGGAAATAAAATCAGATACATTTAGAAATCTTGTCTTGTATTCGAGAACGCTGCGCTCCCTTCGGCACGCGAGCTTTAATGGCTCGACGCCCGGATGAAACCGATCCGAGTCAACCCCATGTGGACAGAGCCTGAGATGCTCTTCTGGAATTCCGCTTGCCATCCAAGCTCGCTTAGATGAATCGGTGGGCAGCACGACTAGATCCTGGCTCGAGCTGAGCTTTGCCCAGGTTTCGGGAATTCGCGTCGTTTCGAAGGTTGTGGAATTGACGTTGAGCATCCCTTCAACAATCCTCGCCTGATTCGGCAAACAAATATGCAGGATAGCGCGAGAGCTGACCGGGCGGTCTAATGTATCGAACCAGGGGTCACGCTTCTCTTCGGGTAATGCGCCGACACTACCTGTGGGAAGATCTACGAGCTGCACACGAATTCCCAGTTTGTCCAACGCGCGTACGATTTCTCTGATATGGCCCCCATACCCAGAGGGGCGTCTATAGTGTCCAGAGATGATCAGCGATCTACCCATCGGCGGTCATCGAGTTGTGAGACGTCCCATCCTGAGCAAATTTTCCGCGGTAAAGTGCCAACACAATATAGTCGAAGAGAGTCACTGTTCGCCTTCCGATACACTTAACCCGCGCTCCGCTTCAAGTAACGCTGTTACTTCATCTGGCGAGAGTTGTTTCAATTCCTCCAGTATTCGAGCCACTTCAGCCGGGTCTTCCTGATCGACCTGCGCCGCGGCGATCGCCGCACTGAGGTCGGTGATCGTCGGCGCATCGAAGAGGATCCGGAGCGGCAGTTGCACGTGAAAGGCTTGCTGGATCCGAAAGGCAAGCAGGGTGAGTAAAAGGGAGTGCCCACCCAACTCGAAAAAGTTGTCGCGGATCCCGATCCCCTCGAGGCCGAGTAACCCGCGCCAGATCTCGGCAAGCTCTTCCTCGACCGGGGTGCGGGGCGCGACAAAGGGGCTCTCTAAATCGGGCCTAGCCTGTTCGGGCGCCGGCAGCGCCCGCCGATCCACCTTCCCACTCGGTGTCAGCGGCAGCGCCTCGAGTACGACGAAGCTCGCGGGCACCATATACTCGGGTAGCTTTTCCTTGAGGAAGCTCCGCATCTCATTGGTTGCAGGGGCTGTCTCCGGCGTGACAACCACGTAAGCCACCAGACGCTGGTCGCCGGACCCTTCCTGACGGGCCGCCACTACCTCGCGTATCCCCGGATGCTGGCTGAGCACCGCCTCGATCTCGCCCAACTCGATGCGGTAACCACGAATCTTCACTTGATGGTCGCTGCGACCCAGGTAGACGAGCTCACCATGGGATAAGTAACGGGCCAGATCACCGGTCTTGTACAGCCGAGCCCCGAACTCCTGGCTGAAGGGATTCGGAATGAACCTTTCAGCGCTGAGTTCTGGGCGGTTCAAATAGCCCCGGCTTAGCCCCTGCCCAGCCACATAGATTTCACCCGGCACCCCGATCGGGACTGGTTGCAGGTGCTCGTCCAGCAGATAAAGCTGCAAATCAGGGAGCGGCCGGCCAATGGGACTTCCTTTTTCCTGGCTCAGGTCGGCCAGCTTCAGTGGGCGAGAGGTGACATGGACGGTAGTTTCAGTGATCCCGTACATGTTGACTAACCGAGGTCGCTCATCGCCGTGGCGCTCAAACCAGGGCCGGAGCCGGTTGACTTCAATCGCCTCGCCGCCGAAGATGACGAGGCGCAGCGCCAGTTCTCCGACGCGATCCGGCCCGCTTTCCTCCTCGACCCGCATCAGTTGGTAGAAGGCTGAGGGGGTCTGATTGAGGACCGTCACCTGCTCCTGGCACAACAGTTCATAGAAGGAGTCAGGCGAGCGAGTCATCCAGCCGGGCACCACCACCAACCGCCCGCCGTAGATCAGCGCCCCCCACATCTCCCAGACCGAGAAGTCGAAGGAGTAGGAGTGAAAGAGGGTCCACACATCTTCCTGGTCGAAATGAAACCAGGGGTCAGTGGCCGCGAACAGACGCGTGACATTGTGGTGGCTGACTAAGACTCCCTTCGGGCTCCCCGTCGAGCCGGAGGTATAGATGACATAGGCGAGGTTTCCAGCCGTCGCACCGCTGGCAGGATTTTCCTCACTCTGGTTGTCCGTGATTTCCCGGTCTGCGTCCAGACAAACGGTCTTTGCCCGGTGCTGGGGAAGAGAGCAAACCAAGCGCTCCTGGGTTAACAGCACAGGCGCTTGGGTATCTTCTAACATGAAGGCCAGCCGATCTTTTGGATAGTCCGGATCCAGCGGCACGTAGGCTCCCCCGGCCTTGAGGATACCCAGCAGCCCGACCACCAGCTCCAACGAGCGCTCCAGGCAAATCCCCACCAGCACCTCGGGACCTACTCCCAGCTTCTGCAGGTGATGCGCCAGTTGATTGGCCCGGCGGTTTAGGTCCCCATAGGCCAGCCGCTCTCCCTCGAACTCGACTGCCACCCTCTCAGGCGTCCGTTCGACCTGTGTTTCGAACAGTTCGTGGATGCACTGGTCCGTCGAGTAATCCGCCTTGGTCTGGTTCCACTCCACAAGCAATCGATGCCGTTCGGCGGCACTCAAGAGCGGTAAGTCAGAGATGCGCTGCTCGGGATTTGCGGTGATGCCTTCCAGCAGAGTCTGGAAATGTATCAGCATTCGCGTCATCGTCCCTGCATCGAACAGATCCAAGTTGTACGTGAACAGACAACACAGCCCTTCCGGTTTCTCGACCACGTCGAGGAACAAATCTACTATGGCCACGCCGTTGTCGGTCTCGACATCTTCAATCCTCAGGCCCTGCACCTCGATGGCATGTTTGGGGATATTTCTGAAGTTGAGCATCACCTGAAAGAACGGCGTCTGACTCAGATTCCGCGCTGGCTGGAGCTCTTCCACCAGCTTCTCGAACGGCAGGTCCTGGTGGGCATAAGCGCTTAAGGCCGTCTGGCGCACCCGGTCCAGCAGCTCCTGGAACGTGGGATCGCCCGACAGATCGGTGCGCAGCACCAGCGTATTGATGAAGCACCCGATCAACTCCTCCGTCTCCACTCGCAGGCGACCGTTGGTGGGCGCGCCCACCACGATGTCCTCCTGCCCCGTATAGCGAGAGAGCAGCGTCTGGAAACCCGCTAGCAGCGTCATAAATAGGGTGACGCCCTCCTCACGGCTCAGCGCCTTGAGTCTCTCGGTCAGGCCTTTGGAGAGGACGAGCGATTGCCCTGCGCCCCGATAGGTGCGGCTGGCCGGTCGCGGATGATCAGTGGGCAGCCCCAGCGCCGAGAGGGCGCCGGCCAACTGTTGCTTCCAGTAAGCGAGCTGCCGCTCGAGGAGCTTGCCCTGGAACCACTGCCGCTGCCAGGCCGCGAAGTCGCCGTACTGGATGGATAATTCTGGGAGGGAAGAGGCGCGCCCAGTAGTGAAAGCGTCGTAGAGCGTGCCGAGCTCTCGCAGGAGCACGCCCATCGACCAGCCGTCGAAGACGATATGGTGGATCGTCAGCAGCAGCACATGCTCCTGTTCGCCCAATCGCAGCAGGAGGGCCCGCAAGTGCGGTCCCTGGGCCAAATCAAAGGGTCGCCGGGCCTCTTCGTTCACCAACTGCCACGCCTGTGCCGTCCGCTCAGACTCCGGTAGATGTTGAAGGTCCACTACGGGAAAGCTGAGCGGGCGCGCCGGGGCAATCACCTGGCACGGGCTGCCATCGACCGAGACGAAGGTGGTGCGCAACACCTCGTGGCGGCGGATAATTTCAGTCAGACTTCGCTCCAGCGCCTCCACGTCGAGAGCACCTGTCAGGCGAATATGCGAGGGGCGGTTGTAGACAGAGCTGCCGGGCTCCAACTGGTCGAAGAACCACAGTCGCTGTTGGGCGAAGGAGAGAGGAATACGGCTCTGCTCTGGCCGCCGCGCAATTCCCTTCGGCCTCCCATCGCCCAGGTTTTTCTGCCGCAGCCGCTTCTCCCAGAGCGCCTGCTTTGCGCTTGAGAGCCTGGACCCGTGCTGTGAGCTCTCGTCGTTTCTCGACATACTTGCTACCCCATTAAAAATTCAATAACCGGTTCTCAAAAACCAAAGATGCTCTTAAACAGAGGCATTCCGCGGAGGTACCTCGCTCCATGCCAGGCTCGCTCGAAGACCGAGAGATTGAACTTTTCGTGTAAGGCACAACATCCTGGCGAACATCTCGCCGAACAGCTTGAAGAGCTGCAGATGAGCACGGCTGTATTAAGCCGCCAGCTCAAGGTCCCGACGAATCGTATTACCGAGATCCTGAATGGCCAGAGGTCCATAACAGGCGATACTGCCCTGCGGCTCGGCCATTTCTTTGCGACCAGCGCCGAGCTCTGGATGAACTTACAGAAGCTCTACGAGCTGCGCCTGCAGATCAGAAGGGCGGCGACAGGATCTGTAATCCGCTTGCGATCAGAGGTCGAGATCACGCTGATATGCCGCAAAGGCACAACAGGAGCGCCCGATCAGACCTTTCGACGCGCGCCGACGAACGATTTGACGGCAAGCACGACAAACAGAAGGCAAACCGCGGCCATTGAAATCTGCGCGATCTCGGCGCCCGAAAACGTCAGTTCGCCAAGACGCGGTATCAGACGACCGGCCGTCGCGATAAATCCGAGCAGGGCTACAACGACAGCCGCGTGCATCAAGTGTTTTCGCAGATTTTCTTTCCGTTGCGCGATAACCCCCAACAGAAGCAGGAGCGCACCGAAGATAGCCGGAATAAGCGCCGTATAGCTTGCTCTGTCGGACATCACCCCATTCACGTACCCTAAGATTCCGATCAGAATTAGCAAAACCCCGCAGCGAATCGATAAAGAAGGCATCTGGTTTCTTCCAAAAAAATGGATTTACAGCCTAAACCTACCAGAGTTTGCCGCGAATGACGAACCCGAAGCGATACAAGTGCAAGGCATCGCATCCGATCGCCAAATCCGCAGTCGGGCCGAACTATTTCTTCTACGCCCAGAAACATGCCACTTCGGGCCGATGAAGGGCCCGAAACTCCCCGCTTCTGGGCCGAGACTAGCGTGATTGACAGTTTCCAGGTCGATTAGTACTGTTGCGTTCGACGAAAAATGGCGTTTAAACGTACTATTTTCGAACGGAATCAACTTGTGCAGAGTTTACCGAAGTAACGGGCCGGGACAGGACTCACCGCCCGCTGGGCGGTGCAGGCGATCATCTACCACAACATCCTTGGGTATCAATGCCAGACATCGGCAAAGGCCGGGCCTACACTTGACGTCAAGCAACTGGATCCCCAACACTGCTATGAAGCGCTCCGGGCACGCGATGCGCGCTTCGACGGAGCCTTTTTCGTGGCGGGTTCATCCACCGGTATCTACTGCCGGCCGGCTTGTACCGCGCGCCTGCCGCGCCGGGATCCTTGTTCCTTTTACAGCAGCGCCGCCTCCGCGGAAGGTGCAGGCTATCGCCCTTGTCTGCGCTGCCGCCCAGAGCTCGCGGCAACGCGGCGCGTGATCGAGCAGGAATCCGGTATCGGAGATTGACGGCGAGCTACATCGCGATGCGCGATCCCGATGCGTTGCGGCAGGGCGATCTGGGCTTGATGAAGGCGCTGAAGCTCACCAAGCCGAAACAACTCCTCGCGTCGCCGAAGCCTGGCGGCCCTGGCGCGCCTATGCCGCTCTGCACTTGTGGAACCACTCGAATGCCGGAGGATGAAATGAAGACTTTTTTCAGCCTGCTGCCGAGCCCCATCGGTGAGCTCCTGCTGACCTCGGACGGCGTGGCCGTGACCCGGCTCTACATGGATGCCGAACGGCAATCGTCACGGCCGCAGGAAGGTTGGGTGCGCGACGACGCCCGGTTCAAATCCGCCCGCCAGCAATTGGCAGCCTACTTCGCCGGTGAGCTGACCGGGTTTGACCTCCCCCTCGTCGCCGAGGGCACGGCCTTTCAGAAACAGGTCTGGAAAGCGCTCTGCGACATTCCCTACGGCGAGACCATCAGTTACGGTGAGCAGGCAAGGCGCATCGGACAACCCAATGGCGCGCGGGCCGTGGGAACCGCGAACGGCCAGAACCCGATTTCCATCATCGTTCCCTGTCATCGCGTGATTGGTGCGAACGGTACCTTGACCGGTTACGGCGGCGGCCTGCCCCGCAAGAAATGGCTGCTGGAACATGAGGCGGCGCATCGTAAATTTGCATTGAGCTGAGTTTGCGGCGACCCGCAGTGCTGAAACCTGCGTTCCGGAGGTCGGCCCGCGAAGGCTTCTGAGGGCAACAGAACTGTTTATATTACGGCTTGTTATTTGCGGTCCACCCTTCGACTAATGCCGTTAATATGTCGAACTGCAGCCTACTCGAACCTTCGCCCCGACCTGGTTGTTTGCGTCGTCCGATCCACAGATGGGTCGAGCCACCAATCCAGCGGGCATATTGATACGAGCGGGTCATGCGCGCGCCTTCACGAGGCTTCCTGATGGGTCACCTCCTGGCTTCCCATGCAACCGGACAGATCATGTGCTACAAACCCGGACATTATTTGCTCCCAACATACGCTTGACGATTGGAACGTAGTCCGGATATCATCTAGACAGCTGTTGTTCCGTGTGGCTCCAGGCGCTGGCGCGGCATCGAGTCGCCGCAGCTCGCCCGACGATGGAAGGCCACCGAAGGTTCTGATATCCATCGAAGCCGAAGCCTGACATGCTACTCGCCAACAGGCATCCGGCCCTTAGGCCCGGAAAGGAGAGCCCCGTGTTTCAGCGACATGTCTGTCGACGCCTTGTCCTTGGTTTCTCATTGCTCGGTTTTCTCGCGGTCGCGGGCTGCGCCTCCGGCCCATCGGTGCGCACGAGCTACGACCAAGGCGTCGATTTCACGCGCTTTCGCACTTTTGGCTTCTTTCAACCGCTGGGAACCGACAGAGCCGGCTTTCGGTCGCTCGTTTCGCAGCGGCTCATGTCCGCGACGCAGCGGGAGTTGCAGGCGCGAGGACTGCAGCGCGCGGACTCCGACCCGGACTTGCTCGTGAACTTCAACGCCAATCTCGATCAACGCCTGCGCGTCACACAGACGCCGGTCAGCACCAGCATCGGCGGCTTCTATGGCCACCGGGGAAGGTTCTACAGCACCTGGCCCATGTACCAGCAAACACAGATCCACCAGTACACCCAAGGCACGCTGGTGGTCGATGTCGTCGATGCAGCCCAGCGGCAGCTGGTGTGGGAGGGCCTGGCAGTGGGCCGCGTCACGGAGAGAACGGAGCAGAACCTGGGGCCGGTGCTCGATCAGGTGGTTGCAGAGATGTTCGAGCAGTTCCCGCTGCGACCGCGCTAGATTTTCGTTATCCGTCAGGCGGGGCAGTCGCGGCCCGGTTTGTAGTCCAAGGGTAGGGCACGACCAGGGTCGATCATAGGTACTTCGAGCTGCGTTTCTCGCAACGTCCGATATTGATTACTGCGAGCTTCGTGCGCCGATTGATGGCGCACCGCACCTCGGCATGCAGGCTAAAGCCCTGACACAGCGTTGTTCTGTGGGCGGCGCCTGACGTGTAACGTCAGCACCCTCTGGCCCACCCGGGGCCCGAACGCCGCAGGCGTCGGAGCAACAAGGACGTTGCCGGCCAATCCAGGGATGGATGCTTCAAACGCAATGCGGGAAGTGCAGGCCGCCGCTTGCAGGGGTGCCAGAGCGCTTTCCGGACTGGGGTCGGCCAAGGTAGTCAAGCCCTGCTCTTCAGGCGCGCCACGCGCGCGGAATACCGGCACTCGGCGGTGCGGTAGATCCCATTGAGCACGAGGCAGGAAAATCCGGCTACGCTTTGGTCGCGGCGATGGCTGCCTGCAGCTTTTTTTCGTCCTCGTGCGAGAGAGTGGACTTGAGGACCTTGCCACCCGTCCCCGCGAGCTCCTCGAGCACCTTGTCGGGCGCTGCAGTTTTCACGAGCACGAAGAGCATGGAACTGTCAGGCTTCAGGGTCGACGCCAGTTCCTTCATGAAGTTGTCATTGAGGCCCACTTCGATGAGAGCGCCGGAAACCCCGCCTGCGGCCGCACCGACCACCATGCCGAGTAGCGGATTGAGGAAGATCAAACCGACGAGTGCCCCCCAAAAACCACCGCTGACCGCACCCGGGGCCTTCAGCTGGATGGCCTGATGCACGTGGACATCCCCCGCTTTATGCTTCACGGCAAAGGCGGCATCCTCCAGATCGACGAGATAGTCCTTGTGCATCTTCCGCAATTTGAGATGAACCTCTTCGGCCTTATACGGGTCATCATATCCGACGACGATTAGCGTGTTCATGCAACTCTTCTCCTTTCGTTCGACGTACTGACTTGATTTGAGCGTGACCGCCAACGGCTTCTACGCGGCGTCGTGGATAAGGCCAACTATCAGACCCCCCCGGGTCCCCCCTTGAAGCCTCGACCGAATCCAGTGTACGAAGCGAAACAGGGACTGTCAAGGTTCAGTCTTTTCCATATTGTATGAGTCTGAACATATGGGTTGCCGCAGTACCCATTTCCCTTTCCTCGACTTCCCCGGCAGGTGAGTGAACCCGATCGGGCGACTACTCGATGAACTCGCTGCCGAGGACGTAGGTGTCCCAGAGCTTCCAGCGTCCGCCTTCCTGGTGAAAGATCGTCATCGTGTCGACGATGTTGTCGTCGAAGCCCTCCGCGCCGGGCGCCGTCACCTTTACCTTGACGCGCGCCACGGCGAACTCGTCGTCGTGGCCGACGTACTGGAAGGACACCTGCTCGGCCTTGGCGTCGAGAGCGCTGAACTGCGAGCTCAGCTCCGCCTGGGTCTGGGCGTACGCCGGGGACTTCGTGTGCACGTATCCCATCGCCGCGGCCACATCCTCGCGGTTGAACGCCGCAATATTATCCTTCGAGAGCCGTTCGAGCGTGGTGACGAGCACCTCGTCGGCGTGGACCGCCGGGGCCAACGTCACTCCGAGCACCGTCGCGGCGAGAAAGAGAAACCTGGCTTTCATGGAGAACTCCTCGAATGTCCTTGCGTTGATCGAGCTCAGAGCACGTTGTGGCCCCGCGACCGCATGCAGTTGTTGAAGGCCCGCTGGAAGGTGGCCTCGGACGCGGAAGCCTGCTGGACCCCACGACCGATACCGCCCACAGCGGCACCGAGCGCAGCCCCTGTGCCGGCGCTGCCGAAGATGGCCCCCACGGCCGCGCCGCCGGCGGCACCGACGAGTCCACCCGTGATGGCCCCTCGCGCGGCCTCGCCGCCGGTCGAGCCGGATGCGTGCCCGGCCAGAGCGCGGCACTCCTCCATGTCGCGGCTCGTGTACTGCGCTCGCGAGTTGCCGAAGGTGTCGACCGTCGGCGACCACGTGCTCTGGGGGGTCGCGCATCCCACGGCGGCCAGAACTGGGAGAGCGAGAATCAAAACGAGTCTTCGCATGATGGGAACCCTCCTGAAATCGAGTGCCTCGGACGAGGTGCGCCGCCTATGACTGGCCTCGTTCAGAGCCGCCTGCACTTTGGTTTCGTCTTCTGGCACACGCACCTCAACGATTTTCGCGAACTTCCAACGCGGATCTTTATACGTTCATTACGAAGGGCCTGTCAAGAGCCAGTCTCTTCCAATATGAGATGCTCGGCGGCGTGGTAGAAGTCGATGATCTCCTCACCCGCGGGCAGTTCATCGCTGAGGAAGGTCCAGTTGTCCTTGGCCCCGTCGGCAAGCTTGACCACCCGCAACGGCGGGCGTTGTCGGAGTGCGGCCGCCACCTCCGCCGCTAGCATCGTCTTCACGGTCGCTTTCTTTGACTCCGGCATCCGCGCCATGCGCACCGTGCCCAGCCGCTCGCCTTCGACATCGTGAAAGCTCAGCGTCGCACAGCCCACTTCTTGATAGCCGGCCGGTCCTTTCGTGCGCTTGCCTTCGGCAACACCCTGGTCGCGCTTGGCAGCGCGTGCCCCGTCCTTCATCGGCGTCATCACCCCATCGAGCGACACCGCCACCGTGACCGCCGCTTCGGGAATCGTCATCGCTCCGTGCAACTGCGCCTCGAAGTGTTCCCGTTGCGCTTCCCACTGCGCCGAGCACTGCTTCGGCAACCGATCCAGACTGCTCTTCGAGGGGCTCATGATATGGTATGAGTCTGAACATGGGTCCGTATTTCCAACGAGGTATGAGTCTGAAGGCTAGGGTTTGGGTCGATCATTGCCGCATGGTGATCGACATGAACGAAACGCAGCTCAAGATGGCGGCGCAGTTACGCGCTTTTTTTCAACGGCACGCTGGCTTCGAGTTCCAACCTATAGGCGAGGGCAGCTTGCGCTACGAGCGCATCGCAGCGGTACTCAGGCGCTTGGGGTACCCGAGGAAAAAGGTCTTTTAAAATTCTTATTCTCAATCGGCCACCCTCGTGATTGACAACTCATCGGACACACCGTATATTCCTGTTTAATAAAAAGGCTGGTTATTTTTCTATTCTTTTCAAGGGGGATTCGAGCATGCAGACGGGATTGGCCAAACGAATCGACGAACTCGTCGAGTGCGGGTGGGAACCCATGACGACCACGGAGACCAGCGGGAGCCTCGTCGGACGCAGGCCGTTCAGCTTTTGGTTGTTCTTGTTCATGGTGATCTTCTTTCCGGTCTTCGGAGGCATCCTGTACCTGATCTTCTGGCTGGCGACCTCTCGGGCGACCGTCTTCCTCCACCAGGATGGCGACCAGGTCCACGAAGCGGGCGATCTGTGGCTGGTCCGGATGCAGGAGGCCCGGAGGGACGCGCACATCCGCGAGATGAAGCAGATCAAGGAGCGGGGCTTCCTGGCCGTGATGTGGCCGAAGCTCCTGGCTTTCCTCGTGTTGATGGTTCTGTGGATTGTTTTCCTGCGCTGGTACTTCTACTCCTAGCTCCACGTTTCGTCTCTCGCCGGCTACGGGCTCGAGAGGACCACCTGCCACCTGGCGGGCCGATTACGAGGTTCAACGACGAGTTCGACGCCTCGAATGCGGCCCTAGCCCACGGCTCTGCGCTGCGCAGAGTGCGCCCATGAGACGCTCGTCGCCCTTTCGTGTAAAAAGCGTGGCTTTTGTCCAGTGCGCGGATTCACGAAGTAAGCGCAACGCGTCTTGAACGAGGGTGGGGAGCGGTGACACTTGCTGCCTCCTCATCCGGCCAGAAACGTGGTTACACCCATGACGACGTACCACCAGCTCACCCAAGTCGTGGCGTACGGGAGTCGTCATGACTGTCGGCGAGGCTACTTCTTGACGTTCGCGAAGATCGCGCGCTCTTTGTCCGCGCGATGCATGTCGAGCACACCACCTTCGACGCTCCAGGTGACCGCGGACTCGAGCGCGGCCAGGAACTCGCGCTCCTGGACCATGAGTTCCTCGGCGCACGACTTTCGGGTGGTTATCGCAGGTCCGACCTTGAGGCTGGTCCCCTGCGTGGAGTAGGGCGCCCGGAAGGTGTTGCAGCCGGCGTTGCCCGACGCCGTCCCTTCTGCGAAGGAGAAGGTGATCCGGGTTCCCGCGAGGAGGCTGACGACGGCGTGCCGGTTGTTGTTGAAGCCGGTGACGTCCCAGGTGACGCCCTCGATCCGCGGAGCCGGTTCGGGCTCGAACGCGAGCACGTCGCCCGATGCGGCGGTCAGGCTCAACCGGTCGCCCGTGATCGTGTAGCGGACCGTACCCGAGAACGCCGCCCTGAGAGCGCTCTCGAACGACATCGCCGGCTCGGGGCAGGCCATCATCGTGCCCGCGAGCTGCCCAAGCGTCACGCGATCCGCGTCGACCGTGTACGAGCCCATGAAGTTGTTGCAGCCCGAGAACCCCGAGACCCGACCCGCCTCGAATCGCGCGGTCGCGGGACGCGACAACGCAGCGAGGACCTTCGGGTCCTTCCCGGAGAGGCTGGTGAGCCGCCACGAGACGCCCTCGAGCCTCCTCGCGTTCGCGGCAGAGCCGGCCGGCACCGGGACCCGGCAGCATCCCGCAAGGAATCTCAGGTCGGGCAGCGAGACCCGCGCCGTCACGGGGTGCTTCGCGTCGGACATGCCGTCGCTGCAGGCGGCGTCCCGCAGGAAGACCACGAGGTCACGGCCCGCGGCTGGCGACCCACGCCAGAGCCCCTCACGAAGCACCTCGTTGCGGGTCGCGACACCCCGGAATGTCATGGGCTCTTCACCGGGAATCGTGACACGGGCGATGCCGGGTGCTGTGAGCTCGACGCTCCACGAGGGCTCGTTGCCGAAACAAACGAGCGGCGACTCCCCAGCCGCCGCCGCGCAGGAAGAGGCCACCACACACAAGACTGCCACACCGAATCTGAGCATCGTCATCGTCTCCAGGAACGGCCGCAGCCTAGCACGCTCGCGTCGTCCGTAGAAATGGTGCGCGTTCCCTGTCATCGAGGCTGGACCATCAGCTTAGATCGTGGAGATAGGGATAAGAAAATCAATCCGGCACCCAAGCCAGGACGGCCCGCTGGTCCGCTGCAATCAGGTGCTTGAGCTGGCAGATGCAGTTATGTTAGGCCCTTGCGCGAACCGAACTTGTGGGAGTACGCCCACGTGAATTCCGCGCCGAACAAAAAAATCTGAGCGGAGTAGTAAACCCACAGCAGCACTATGACGAGCGACGCGGCTGCCCCGTAGCCTGAGGAGATGGCGCTGCGTCCGATGTAGGCGCCGATCAGAAACCTGCCGGTGACAAACAACAGCGAGGTGACGGCCGCGCCGATCCAGACATCTTTCCAATCGACCTGCACGCGCGGTATCGTCTTGTAGATCATTGCGAACACCGCGGTCGACAGCACGAAGCCGAGCGCGGGGTCGATCGCCTGCGCAATCGTCTCCCATCCACCGAACAGCGGGTCCCACCATCGGCTCAGCGCGGCCAGGGTGGCGCTGAACGCCAGCGACACCATCAACAGGAAGCCAATACCGAGAATCATCCCGAACGACAACAGCCGGGCACGCACAAATCGCCACACACCGGTGTGCCCGCTCTTTGCTGGCGCCCGCCAGATGCGATCGAGAGCGTCCTGAAGTTCGGCAAAGACGGATGTCGCGCCAATGTAGAACAGGACAAGGCCGAAGGCTGTGGCGAGCACGTTTTCGACTGGCTTACCGCCGCTTTCGATGAGGCCCTGCACCGCCAACGCGCCCTGCGGGCCGAGCATACCGTCCAACTGATCGAAAATTTCGCCGCGGGCGGCTTCTTCGCCGAAAACCATTCCAGCGATCGAAATCACGATCAGCAACAGCGGGGCGATCGAGAAGATCGTGTAAAAGGCCAATGCTGCACCCATGCTCTGGGCATAGTCCTGCACCCAGTTGACGGCGGTAGCCTTGAGCAAATCCACGACATCCTTGCGACTCATGTTGCCGCTCCACGTCGCTCGTGGGGCATCTTTGCCTGGTTCCTCGCGCGGTTGAAGCACCGCACCGCGATCAGCCGCGTTCCGGCAAATTCGGAAAACACGATGGCCATGATCACAGTGATCAAGACAGCCAAAAAGGCGCCTGGAATGCCCCACAGTCCTGACCAGACCGTCAGGCTGACCAGAATGGCGAAAGGACTGAGATTGAGCGAATTACCCATCACGCATGGGTCGAGAAAGTTGCCGATGAGAAGCTGAACGACAGTTAGAAGCAACAACACGGCAAAGACCTCGTTCGGATTTCCGAATCTTCGGTGTACGCGCGTCGCTCCGCTCGAATTTCCCGGCACAATTAGCAATGACTGCCATCGGGATCCGTTGCGATAAGCCCGATCCACGCGCCGCAACGCAGCGTGGAATGATCGTCGGCTGATCATACACCGCGTTGCAATACGAAATCCAACCAATAGGATCGAAGGCGGTCAAGCTATAGATCGGGTAGCGGCGCTACAGCGGTGCACGGTTCATCGGTGTCCGCAGCTTGAGCATGCGCAGCAGCCGGAAGACTGCCGCCGCCGCGAGCAGATGCTTTAGTGTATGCCCGCTCACGATCTCGCCGGTAGCGGTGAAGATCGCGCGATCGAAGTGCTCGGCGATCTTCGCCAGCGCATACAGGATTGCCACCACGAAAAAATCCCCGTCCCGCGTATAGCGGGGAGGGAAGAGCGCAATCATGAGCAGGACAAGGAGCGCCGAGCCGAACTGCACCGCGCCATAGGGGTTCAGGTTCTCGACGCCTTGCGCGGCGCTCCAGCGCCAATACCACACGCTCGCCGCCCCGAGCAGGCCCAGCGGAATGAGCAGCCGCCGGCCCGCCTTCACGCTGATGCGCTCGCTCACCGCAGCCGCGACGATCCCCATGAACCCGATGGCCATGGGCAGCCGATCCCAGGCGAGGCGCGGACTGTCCGGCGCCGCATGGTAATACCACGAACCGCAGCAGGTCAGCGCGGTCGCGGCGAACACCAAGCCCCATGCCCATCGCTCCGACGAGTCTTGGAACGCCCTGCTGCCGTCCGCCTGCGTCCCCATGAGCACGAAGTGCAGCCCCATCACGCCCGCGACGAAGAAAGCCAGGTTCGACGTCACGTTGAGGAAGTTGGCGATGCCCAGCATCGGCCGCTGGTCCGCGAAGTAGTGGTAGTCCTCGGGCTGCGCGAACCGCGGTGCAATCCCGGCGGCGAAAGCGATCGTGGCAGCGCTTGCCCAGACGATGGCAATGCGCGTTTCGCGGCTCATAGAAAAGGTGTGCGTCCCCTTTTCGCTTTCGCCTTTTCGCTTTTCGTCCCGGGGGCCTCAGTTCCCTTCGCGGCGCAATTCGGGCGCGATCTCGTACACCGCAGCTCCGACGCGCTCGGGATAGTCGTCCGGGAAGGTCCACATGCTGCGGTCCGGCGCGTGCACCAGGCCGCGCCAGGCCGGGTCGAAGGGATAGATCATCGACAGCAGCACGTCGCTGGAGATCTTCTCGTTGGCCACCCAGTAGCCGTGGCCGCGCATGCCGGCGAGCTCGTGGGCGCCGTACACGTCGGCCACGTCGATGCCCACCAGGCGATCGTTGCTCGAAAGGGTCTCCAGTTCGTCCCGCGTGAGCTCGTCGAAACGCGGACGCCCCAGGCGCGAAGCGCGGGACAGGAGAGCCGCGAACTGGAGCGCGCCGTCGTTCTCCGAGACGTACACCTCCGTGCGCCTGGCGATGTCGTTCAGCGCCGGCAGGTGGGAACGCGCGAAGGTCTGGAGGTCGATGTCGGCGGCCACGAAGATCGCGTTGGCGATGCGATAGCGGCGCTGCAGCGCCGCGTGGTCCTCCGCGGGGTGGCGGTTGCGCAGCTCGACCAGCGCCTCGGCGAGCAGCGGCGAGCCGCAGCTGAAGGCGATCAGATTGATGCGTCGGGCCTGGCTGCGCTCGGCGACCAGCTCCACCAGCCGCGCGATGTCCGGCACGAAGGCGCGCGCGCGCGGACAGTCGACCAGGTAGTTCCAGACCGAAGTGCCCGTCGGCCAGCTGAAGGCCACCACCGACGACGAGCGACCGAGGTAGTGCGCCCAGCTGCCCATCAGCACCATCACCTGGTCGAAGGTGACGCGGTACCCCGGCACGTAGATCACCGCTTCCCCGGTGCGCGAGGTCTGGACCTGCCGATCGATGCCGTCGATGAAGGCGCGATCGGCGTCGCTCCCCAGCACGCCGAACTCCTCGACCGACGTGACGCGGGCCGGGCGCAGCGCGTCGATGCTGCTGTTGCGATCCGATTCCACGAGATCGGCGAAGGACCAGCCGGGCTCGCCGAGCTGCACGTGCGCGAGGCCGAGGCGCACCGCATCGCCTCTGCTCTGGGAATAGCGTTCGGGATATCCCTCGGGTGCCGGCGCTCGCGTCGTGGCGTAGAAGACGCGCACGTCGGTGTCGCGATTCTCGGGCGCCACGAAGCGCGTGAAGTCGAGACGCGGATCCTTCATGAGGATCGGCGCCGGGAACATGGTCCAGTAGCGTTCGCCGGCTGCACAACCGAACAGCACACCGACGAGTAGGAGGGCGGCGACACGGTCCATAGGGCGAGCGTAGCCGCGTGCGTGGGAATGTTCAAGCACACTGCGCGCCACCGATCGGGAGCGTGCGCCGGTGCAGGAGGAGCCAGGCGAAGACGCAGGCGATGAGACCCCGCCAGCGGGCACGTGCTTCAGATTGTGCCCGCTCAAGCTGCCCCAGGTCGCAAACCCGATCTGCCAGTGAGCATAGTCAACATGAACGCCCTCTGCCCTCGCTCCCGCTGCTGGGTCCCGTCCCCATGACGTCCGGATAGGACGTCCAAGCGGGTGATTCTAGGTCTGAGAAGGCCCATTCTGTCAAATCGCGGTCTAACGATTCCCCCGCTCTCGGGCGATTACGCGGCGTCGTTTTTGCCCCGGCGTGGCCAGAAGGTGATGGCAAGCCCGATGAGAAGCACAGCGGCCAGGAGCAAAAAGAGTGCGGACTGTTTGAACCACGCGATCGCCGGCACCGAAAGTACCATGGCGAGGCCCAGAAAGCAGATTTGCAAGGAAAGGAGATTGACTCCGGCGAGAAAAGTGCCGAGCGCAAGCAACATCAAAAAAACCAGACTCTGTGCCGGCCTAGGCACCAGACTTTGAACCCCGGGTAACAGCATGATGTTCATCATGACCAAAAAAGTCGTCCAGTGGAGCGCTTGCGTCCAAACTAGCCGAAGGTGAGCTTCCCTGTTGTCAACCTTAGGCCATTCCGTGAGAACGCAGACAGCTCCGATTGCAAGAGCCAAAAACTCCCAGAAGCCAGCGAGAGGGCGGTGCGAAATGCTGTTATAGGCCACGCCGAGAATTGCCAGCGTTAGTACGACAACGAAAGGCAACTTCGCCCGTAAAAAGCTCACTTTCCGGGAATGGCCCGGGGGATCAGCTGTATCTTGTGTCAATCTCGGTTCGCTCATTACTAGTCTCCAATTCCGAACACCCAGTTAGCATCGCGCTCGCATGTGTCATTCCACTAGAAGCTGCATGACTCTCAAATCCCTGAATATCGCTAAGCTTTAGTAGTAGCGCCAGATTTTGACATTAGGTGTGCGATCCAACGGGTTGACGGATTCTGTTCCCAGACGGTGAAAAGTGCGATTGTCAGGGGGAGGCCGATAAATGCCCCGGGCATGCCCCATAGAAAATCCCAGATTATAAATGCGAACAGCATCACGAAGGGTGAAATTGCGAGAGCGGTGCCAGCCAGCATCGGCTCCAGGTAGCTGCCGATCACAAATTGGATCAGGTACAAACTCCCGAAAATGATCACCGCCATCTGCCACGATTCGAATTGCACGGCCGCGAAAATCACTGGAAGGACGACGGCTATAAGTGTGCCGAGATAAGGGATGTAGTTCAACACAAACGATATGATGCCCCATTCGACTGGGAGTTCAAGCCCGACAGAAAGCGCGAAGATAAAGACCGCCAAGCCGGTCACAGCACTCGCCACGGTGCGTATGAGCATGTATGTCCGGATTTTCTTGGCAATCTGACTGCTCGTTTCCGACAAACTCCAACCACTCAATTTCTTGTCCAGCGCTTCAATTTTCATTTTGAAGTCGCCGATTTCCGCAAGCCCAAACATCAGAAATAAAAATACGACAAGAGAGAAGCCAACAAAATAATTGACTTGTGCCGCGATATACTGAAAGACGCCAACGAACCAGGACTTATCGAAGCCAGTGGACAAGTCCAATGTAAAAATCTCATTTCCCTCAAGCCATTGATTTGCCCGCATGTACAGAGATTGAAAGCGGTCAACGTTAGCCACGGCCCAATGACCAACTTCGCCAACACTCCAGATAATTGCCCACACAAGTATTGAGATGACAAGGAGTGTCAAGAGAACGCTGAGGGTGAGCGCAATAGGCTTCCCCATCCTCGCCTCAGCCGCTTCATGGAAGGGTGCAACAAGAGCCATGATGAAGAGCACGAACGCGATCGGCTCTAACACGATGCGAGCAAAATGAAGAGCGGCGGCTACGAGAACCACAGCCAAAATGGCGGAAACGATGCGATCTGGTCCGGCGCCAGTCACGACTGCTTCCTCATTGCTCATTTTCCTGCCCGCCGTCTTTCGGTCTCGAGGTGCTAGCGACGTTGCGCCACAGGATAGCACCTCGGATGACGCACGATAAGCACGTTTGAGATTAAACCACAATGCCGTTGCCCTCATCGCTCTCATTGCCATGGAACCGCACGACATACGACGCCGGCGTGTCGATCAGCATTAGAACCGCCGGCGCCCGTCCGTTATCGCAAAGGCCATCCGTCCCCAGAACACCTTCGAAGCAATCAAGATTAAGTCGCGCACCATGGAAACCGCTTTCCCCAGAATCCGCCGGAAGAGGGGATGATAGCCCCGAAATCGGCAACGTATCATGGGCTAGCAAATGTTTTTTCACAAGGCCGGCCGTAAACAGCGCTCGAGGCATGGACACTGGCCGCGCAGATACTTCGACATTGTCATGATCGGCATTGTGATTGCGGTTATGCTCTGGTGCACGCGGCATAACCGGGGCATACTTGCTGTCGAGCGACGCCGCTAGACGCACGTCCCGAAAAAGTTGCTCGGCTTTTTCGATCATGCTCCGGCTCTTTGATTTTGAGCTGCGTCCTTATCGAGCAAATGATTCCATTTGGTCAGGACACGCTCTAAGAGAACACGACCCAAGCATCAGCACCAATGGAGCTCTATGAGCGATGCTCGCTTTGCGACTCTGCGTCGCGCGCGGAAAAGCGGTAAAGTGCGTGACGCCTCGGTCTAGCTGTCTTACAATGTTAAAATTGTGATGGCCGTTACATGACCAAAAAATCGGCCAAGGCAGCCCCCTCGCGCGATCCCGTCCTTGTCGATTTTGCGCTGCAGGGAGGAGGCTCGCATGGGGCATTCACCTGGGGCGTGCTCGATCGTCTGCTGGAGGAGCCTTGGCTTGGAATCGACGGCATTTCCGGCACCTCCGCTGGCGCCATGAATGCCGCAGTGCTTGTCGATGGCTTCGCGGAAGGCGGGGCGGCTGGCGCACGGATGGCCTTAGAGAGTTTCTGGCGCCGCGTCTCCGAGGCGGCTCGCTTTAGCCCTTTCCGGCGCGGTCCGCTCGATGTGCTTCTCGGCCGCTGGACATTGGATTCCTCACCCATCTATGTCGGCATGGATCTCCTCTCCCGCCTGGTCTCGCCCTATGATTTGAATCCAATGGGCAACAATCCATTGCGCGCAATTCTGGGCGAACTCATCAATTTCGAACGGCTGGCGCAAGCGCCCATCAAGCTCTTCATCACCGCCACCAATGTCCGGACTGGGCGCGGTCATGTGTTCAAGAACAACGCTATTACGCCGGACGTTCTGCTCGCCTCGGCCTGTCTGCCCACCATGTTCCAGGCCATCGAGATTGACGGCGAGCCCTACTGGGACGGAGGTTATTCCGGCAATCCCACGCTTACGCCCCTCATTCGGGAGTGCAAATCGCAAGACACCATTCTCATTCAGATAAACCCGGTCGAGCGCAAAGGATCACCGCGCTCCGCCTCCGAGATTATGAACCGTCTGAATGAAGTGTCCTTCAACGCCGTTCTACTGAAGGAGCTGCGCATGATCGCCTTGCTGCGGCAAGTCGCCAATCCGGGCGACAGCGAGGGCGCGCAATGGGCCGGCATGCGCATCCACCGCGTCGCGAGCGAGATGATGACGGACCTCGGCGCCTCCTCCAAGCTCAACGCGGAATGGGAATTCTTTTCCCTGCTACACGAGGAAGGGCGAAGGTCTGCGCAAGTCTTTTTGGAGACGCATGCATCGGATATCGGGCGTCGCTCAACCCTGGATCTCGACGTTTTGCTGGAACAGGTCTGACGCATGGGACTTTTCGGCATTCTTCTCGCTCTCGGTCTCTTGGTCTGGCTGGCGTATCGGGGCTGGAGCGTGCTTCTTCTCGCTCCAGCCGCCGCCGTCCTCGCGGCAGGATTGGCCGGAGAGCCGCTGCTCGCCCACTGGACGCAAACCTTCATGGGGAGCGCCGCGCGCTTCATCATGCAGTTCTTCCCGATTTTTCTCCTCGGCGCCCTGTTCGGCAAACTGATGGCGGACAGCGGCTCCGTGTCGGCCATCGCCAGCGTCATGACCGAGCGCCTCGGCGCAAAGCGGGCGGTGCTGGCGGTGGTGCTCGCTGGTGCTCTCGTCACCTATGGCGGCGTCAGCCTCTTCGTCGCCTTCTTCGTGCTCGCCCCCATGGCGCATGAGCTATTTCGCGCAGCCGCAATCCCGAAGCGGCTGATGCCGGCGGCGATCGCGCTCGGCACATCGACCTTCACCATGTCGGCGCTGCCCGGAACGCCTGCGATCCAGAACGCGATCCCAATGCCGTTTTTCGGCACCACGCCGTTCGCGGCGCCGGGCCTTGGCGTCATCGCCTCGATCATCATGCTGGGGTTCGGCCTTTGGTGGCTTGCCCGCGTTGAGGCCAAGGCTCGCCGCAAGGGCGAAGGCTATGGGACGGAAGCACCCGCCGAAGATGCGGCGGAGGATCCGACCGTCCGCGAGCGCGCAACGACCTCCAGCACGTTCGATCCTGCGGAGATTCGCCACGGCCATCAAAGCGATGCAGCTCCATCCATTGCCCTGGCCGTTTTGCCGCTCGCCGTTGTGGTCGGCGTCAATCTCTTGATGTCGCTGTTTGTATTGCCTCGTCTCGACGCTTCTTATCTCGCCGACGAGGCTTGGGGTTCGACATCGCTGTCCGCCGTCGGAGGCGTGTGGGCGGTTGTGACCGCGCTCGCGGCCGCCATCATCATCCTGATCGCAGTCAACTATCGGCGTCTGCCCGCGCTGCGCGCGAGCATGGACGCCGGCGCCAACGCATCCGCCCTGCCCGTGTTGAGCGTCGCCAGCCTCGTCGGCTTTGGCTCGGTCATCGCGGCCCTTCCCGCCTTCGCGATGGTGCGCGATTGGGTGCTGGGAATCGAGGGCGGTCCGCTGGTTTCGCTGGCGGTGGCGACGAACGTGCTCGCCTCACTCACCGGGTCGGCGTCGGGCGGACTGACGATCGCGCTCACCGCGCTCGGCGAGACCTATATGCGCCTTGCCGGCCAGATGGGCATCGACCCGGGGCTGATGCACCGCGTCGCCGTCATCGGCGCGGGCACGCTCGACAGTCTGCCGCACAACGGAGCGGTGGTTACCCTGCTTGCAGTCTGCAATTCGACCCATCGCGAGAGCTATCTCGACATCGTCATGGTGTCCATCGTCGGCGGCCTGCTCGCGCTCGCCGCTGTGATTGGGTTGGGAACTGCTTTCGGATCGTTCTAGAATTTCGCCCTCAGGCCGCAGCGCGCTCCCGCGCAGGCTCCTTGACGCGGAACCAAGCGACGTAAAGTGCGGGCAGGACGATCAACCGACGCCATTTTCTGCTAATACTCGTCAATATTTATGCAACTGGAAGGTTAACCAATCCGCTCGCTCCCAGTCACCGTTGACGTAGAAGAAAAAGTGCGTTAGAAATTCTTATCCGCGTCAGTTTTCAAAAATATCTCAATCCGCGATCTTGTGCTGTATGTTTGTGAGAACAGGTATGGCTTCATTTGACGTATCGGGAAGTCGGTTAAAAATTGGCGTTAAATTTCTACTAGAGGCTGGCATATGAAGCAAGACCTAGGGGAAGCTGTAAAAGAGGCCAATGACATCTTAGCGGGCAAACGATCCACGCCGGATGAATTGCTGAAACTGGTGAGTAGCCTGCACAAAAATCGGCAGTTTGGGCTGGCGCGCAAGCTCCTCGACCACTACAGCGGCGATCGCCGAGTGACCAGTGATCCAAAGCTCCGCCTGAAGTTTGCCCAAAAGCGTGCGCTCTCCACATATAAAGATCCTGATCTCCAAGCTGATAAAAAGCTGGAACGGGCACTGCAAATCCTGAAAGAGGCAGATGATCTCGGCAAGACGAAAGATCAAGAAACACTTGGGCAAGCCGGCGCCATCTACAAGCGTCTCTGGGAACTCACCGCGCAAGAGCGGCATCTGAAAACATCTCTTAGCTACTACCTTCGAGGCTACAATGAAGGCGTGAAGTCGGATTATGGATATACCGCCATCAATGCTGCCTTCGTGCATGATCAGCTAGCAGACCTGGAAGCTCCGGAATTTCAGCTTCCGGATGGCCTTGGCGGAACAGTACCGCGGCAACTATGGGAACAGGCGCGGGCTATTCGAGAATCTATCGTGGTGACCCTCCCCAGCCTGCCTGAAGAGCTTGGGCAGACGTGGCTTAATGAGACTTGGTGGTTTTTGGCCACAGTCGGCGAGGCCTATTTCGGTCTCGGTAACTACGAAGAAGCCGGAAAATGGTTGATGAGGGCTGCAGCGCTTTCGGACGTGTCTGACTGGGAGCGTGAAAGTACTGCCCGGCAGCTTGCCACCTTATTGCGGCTCCAGCAACGCGCAGTTGAGCGCAACGGTGGACGGATTGACCCGGGTGCTGAGAAAGTGCTCAGAGAGTTCCTCGGCAACAGCTATGCGGCGATGACCTCGGTTATCCAAGGCAAAGTCGGGCTGGCGTTATCAGGGGGAGGTTTCCGGGCTTCTCTCTACCACATCGGCGTACTGGCCAAGCTCGCGGAGCTCGATCTACTGCGTCATGTGGAGTACCTCTCCTGTGTGTCCGGGGGATCAATCATCGGGGCACATTATTACTTGGAAGTACGCAAGCTGCTCCAAGAAAAAGCTGACCAGGAGATCAAACGGGAAGACTATATCAATATGGTCATGCGGATTTCCGAACAGTTTCTCGAAGGCGTGGAGCGCAATATCCGCACGTGGATCGCCGCCGAGTGGAAGACCAATCTAAAAATGATATATGCGCGAGATTACTCGCGCACGATGCGCGCGGGCGAGCTGTATGAGACGGAGCTCTATTCGAAAGTAGCGGACGGCGAAGGCGATAAGGAGCGATGGCTCAACGAGCTGAAAATCTTTCCGAAAGGCGAACCCGGATTTATGCCAAAGGATCATAACTGGCGCCGCTCGGCCAAAGTCCCGATCCTCATCCTGAATGCTACCACACTCAACACCGGCCACAACTGGCAGTTCACCGCTACCTGGATGGGCGAGCCGCCCGCCTCCATCAACTCTGAAGTCGATGCCAACTACCGACTGCGGCGTATGTACTATGAGGATGCTCCGGAACCGCACAAGCGTATGCGCCTTGGCTACGCGGTCGCCGCCTCAGCCTGTGTGCCCGGCATCTTTGAGCCGCTCCCTCTCGTTGACCTCTATGAACGGATACCCCAGGACGGCAATTCCAGAATTCGGCCTATAGTGAGGCTTGTGGATGGCGGCGTACACGATAATCAGGGTATAGCTGCGCTCTTGGAACAGAGCTGCTCGGTGATGCTGGTCAGCGACGCCAGTGGTCAGATGGAAGCCCAAGACTTTCCTAAAAATAGCCTGCTTGGTGTGCCCCTGCGGGCAAACAACATCTTACAAGCGCGCGTTCGCGTAAGCCAGTTTCAGGATCTGGATGGGCGACAGCGTGGCGGCTTGCTAAAAGGCCTGATGTTCGTACATCTCAAAAAAGATCTCGAAACCATGCCGGTAGATTGGATCGATTCCCAGGATCCTTCTATCCCCCAGCGGCTATCTCCATTGACCAGCTATGGTGTCCAGCGATCCGTACAGCGTCGACTCGCAGCGATCCGCACTGATCTGGATTCCTTTTCGGAAGCCGAAGCCTATGCACTCATGACCGACGGTTACCTGATGACTGAACAGGCGTTGAAAGAGCCTGATGCCCTCGGTTTCCCGGTAAAGCAGGAGAGTCGCGAACCGTGGAAGTTCTTGCAAATCGAGCCTCTGATAAAGCAGCCCGGCGCCGATAACCCGCTACTTCTGCAGCTTAAGGTTGCCGATAAGCTCTTCTTCAAGGTTTGGCTATTAGTGCGATGGTTGCAGCTAGCGGCAGGCGTGATAGTTTTGTTGTTGCTGGTAATGCTTGGCTATGCGCTGTGGGGATGGTGGACCAAGCAGATCATCAGCTTGACCGTAGGGGGTGCTGTTCTGGCTGTGGCCACGACCGCTCTGACTATGGCCGGCCTTGCCATCATTTTCAGAATCCTCAATTACCGCAAGACCCTCCAGGAGGTGCTGATCGGTTTGGGCATGGTGTCTGTCGGCACATTAGTGGCCCGTCTTCATCTGCATGTATTTGACCGGCTGTTCCTTTGGCAGGGCAGGCTGGAGAGATTGCTCACGAAGCCAGCCGGTAATGTTTAAATCTGTTGTTGCAAGATGTATTGGCCGACGTGTTTGACAGCTAATAGGTTCGGTCGTATCTTCCCTTAATCCAGAGCACTCACTCGGGGAGTATCGGGACAGTATGAGATCAACCTTCCGCTTCGGACCCGATCCCGACGATTTTCACGGAGCACGCGGGTGAGCACGGCGGTGGACGTCGGATCCGAGGTCGAAGTCACGCCTTGGCATGCCCTGCCTGCGGAGGAAGTGGCTCACCGGCTGGACACCAAGGCCGAGTCGGGTCTCGACGCCGGCGAAGTCTCGCGCCGCCTCGAGAAGTACGGCCGCAACCGCTTGCCGGAAGGGGTGAAGCGGGGCCCCTGCTGCGATTCCTGCTGCAGTTCAACAACATCCTCGTCTACGTCCTGCTCGCCGCCGGGTTCGTCAAGCTGATGCTCGGCCTGTGGCTCGACGCGTCGGTCATCCTGGGCGTCGTCATCCTCAACGCGCTGCTCGGGTTCATCCAGGAGGGAAGGGCGGAGAAGGCCCTGGATTCGATCCGCAACATGCTCTCCGCGGAGGCCCGGACCGTGCGCGACGGGGAGACCCGGCTGATCCCGGCCGAGGAGCTGGTGCCGGGCGACGTCGTGCTCCTCGAATCGGGCGACCGGATCCCGGCGGACCTTCGCCTCGTCGACGTGAAGAACCTGCGGACGGAAGAGGCGGCGCTCACGGGCGAGTCGGTTCCCGCGGACAAGTCCACGGACGCCGTGGCCGCCAACGCGACGGTCGGCGATCGCGACGGCATGGCCTTTTCCGGAACGCTGGTGGTGTCCGGTCGCGCGACGGGAGTCGTCGTCGGCACGGGGAGCGACACCGAGCTGGGTCGCATCAACCAGATGCTCGCCGCCGTCAGCCCGCTCGAGACGCCGCTGCTGCGGCAGATCAAGAAGTTCGGCTACGCGATCACCGCGGTCATCGGCGTGGTGAGCGTTCTGGTGTTCGCCTACGGCAGATGGGTGCAGGGCATGCCGTTCGTGGAGCTCTTCCAGGCGGTGGTCAGCATCGCGGTGTCGATCATTCCGGAGGGGCTGCCCGCGCTCATCACCATCACGCTCGCGATCGGCGTGCAGCGCATGGCCCAACGCAACGCCATCATCCGGCGCCTGCCGGCCGTGGAGACGCTGGGCTCGGTCTCGCGGATCTGCTCCGACAAGACGGGCACGCTCACGCTGATGGAGATGATGGTGGTCTCGGCCGTCACGGCCGATTCGGCGTACACGGTGACCGGCGACGGCTACGCGCCCGAGGGCGAGGTCCTGAAGGATGGAAAGCCCGCCGGCGAGGATCCCGTGCTGAGGCTCATGGGGCGCGTCTCCATGCTCTGCAACGATGCGGAGCTGCGCCAGGAGGAAGGCGTCTGGAAGGTCGAGGGCGATCCGACCGAGGGGGCGCTCTACCCGTTCGCATCCAAGCTCGGGCTCGAACGGCAGGCCGAACAGACGGCGTATCCCCGGATCGACGCCATCCCGTTCGAATCGGAGCACCGGTTCATGGCGACGCTGCACAAGGACGGGCGGCGGCAAGCAGATGCTCCTGGTCAAAGGCGCGCCGGAAGTCATCCTCGAGCACTGCGATCGGCAGGCGACCAGGAGCGGACAGCCGGCGCCGATCGATCGCGACCATTGGATGAAGGCGTCGGACCAGCTCGCGGCGCAGGGCGAGCGCGTGCTGGCCCTCGCGTGGCTGGAGAATCCGGGCCTCGAGGCGGGCAACCTCGGTCCGGCGGACCTGCCGAAGAACCTGGTCCTGCTCGGCCTGATCGGGCTGCTCGATCCGCCGCGCAAGGAGGCGATCGAGGCGGTGAAGGAATGCCACGCCGGCGGCATCCGCGTGACGATGATCACCGGCGATCACAAGATCACCGCGGCGGCGATCGCCAAGATGCTCGGCATCGGCGACGGCAAGACGGCGATCACCGGGGCCGAGATCGAGGAGATGGACACCGCCACGCTGCAGGAGCGGGTCCGCGACGTCGACGTGTTCGCGCGCTCGAGCCCCGAGCACAAGCTGCGTCTCGTGAAGGCGATCCAGGCGAACAGGCAGATCGTGGCGATGACCGGCGACGGGGTGAACGACGCGCCGGCCCTCAAGAAGGCCGACATCGGCGTCGCGATGGGGATCAAGGGCACCGAGGTCACCAAGGAGGCGGCCGAGATGGTGCTCGCCGACGACAACTTCGCCTCGATCACGGCGGCCGTCCGCGAAGGGCGCACGGTCTACAACAACATCGAGAAGGCGATCCTCTTCATGCTGCCGACGAACGTCGCCCAGGGGCTGGTCATCCTGGTGGCGATCTTCGTGGGCTTCACCGCGCCGATCACCGCGCCGCAGATCCTGTGGGTCAACATGGTGACGTCGGTCGCGCTCGGGCTCGTCATCTCCTTCGAGCCGCACGAGCTCGACGTCATGCAGCGGCCGCCGCGCGCGGTCGATCGTCCGATCCTGGACGGCTTCGGGATCTGGCGCGTCGTCTTCGTCGGTCTGGCGCTGCTCGCGCTCACCTTGTGGGCGTTCTTCTGGATGAAGTCCCAGGACGCATCGGACGAGCTCGCCCGGGCGGTCGCGGTGAACGCGCTGGTGATCGGCCAGATCTTCTATCTGCTCAACAGCCGCTACAAGCTGGACTCGTCGCTGTCCCTCAAGGCGCATCTCGGCAACCAGTACCTGCCGCTGGGCATCGGCGCGGTGGTGATCCTGCAGCTCCTGTTCACCTATGCGCCTCCGCTCCAGGCTCTGTTCGACACCGAGGCGGTACCGCTCCGGATCTGGCCGTGGCTCTTCCTCGGAGGCCTGCTGTTCTTCCTCGTCGTGGAGGTCGAGAAGCTGGTGATTCGCGCCGCCCGCGGTTCCCCGCGCCGCGACCCGGCCCCGGCGTAGACGGAAGGACGCGAGGCGACACCGATGGCGATCGACGAGCCGATGAAGCGAGCGGAATACGAGAAGGCGCTGCGCGAGCTGCAGGTCGAGCTGTGCGCGCTGCAGGACTGGGTCAAGGAGCACGGTCAGCGGGTGGTCGTGGTCTTCGAGGGGCGCGACGCCGCCGGCAAAGGCGGCACGATCAAGGCCATCACCGAGCGCGTGAGCCCGCGCGTCTTCCGCGTGGTGGCGCTGCCGGCGCCTTCCGACCGCGAGAGGTCGCAGATCTACATGCAGCGCTTCCTCGAGCACTTCCCGGCCGCGGGCGAGATCGTGATATTCGACCGCAGCTGGTACAACCGGGCCGGGGTCGAGTACGTGATGGGATTCTGCTCGAAGGCCCAGCACCGTCGCTTCCTCGTGATCTGCCCCGAGTTCGAGAGGTATGTCGTCGACGACGGCATCCTGCTGATCAAGTACTGGCTCGAGGTGAGCGAGGGGGAGCAGAAGCGCCGCTTCGAGGCGCGCATCACCGATCCGCTGCGCCAGTGGAAGCTGAGTCCGACGGATCTGTGCTCGCGGAGCCGGTGGTTCGAGTATTCGCGGGCGCGCGACACGATGCTCGAGGCCACGGATACGGAGTTCGCGCCTTGGTACATCGTCCCCTCGGACGACAAGCGGCGCGCGCGGCTCAACTGCATCAGTCACCTGCTCGGCCTGATCCCTTACAAGAAGGTGCCCCGCAAGAAGGTGAAGCTTCCCGCGCGCTCGAGAAAGGCCGCCTACGACGACCAGGCGACGCTCGAGAGCAGGCGTTTCGTTCCCGCGAAGTACTAGGAGCGCGCTCGGTGGACGCCTCCTCAGCCGTCGTCACGCTCCTGGGTGGGCTCGGCATGTTCCTGCTCGGGATCCATCACCTCACCGAGGGCCTGAAGGATCTCGCGGGCGACTCGCTGCGCCGCGCGCTCCAGAGGCTCGTCTCCGGGCCGCTCAGCGCCATCGCGTCGGGCGTGGTCTTCACCGTCCTGATCCAGTCCTCGACCGCGGCCATCCTCACCGTCATCGGCTTCGTCAGCGCGGGACTGATGACGTTCGCGCAGGCGATCGGCGTGATCATGGGCGCGACGCTCGGCACGACCTCGACGCCGTGGATGGTGGCGTTCTTCGGCTTTCGCGTGAGGATCGCGAGCTTCGCCATGCCCATCCTCGGTGTCGGCGCCCTGCTGTGGCTCGTCGCCAAGGGCCGGACGCGATCGCTCGGCGCGCTGCTCGCGGGCTTCGGGCTGCTCTTCACCGGGATCGACTACATGCAGACGGGGATGGAGGGCGTCTCGTGGAACTTCGAGCGTTCACCGGCCCCGGCTCGATGTGGATCCTCGCCGGGATCGGGATCGTCATGACGATCGTCATGCAGAGCTCGAGCGCAGCCGCTGCGACGACGCTCGTGGCCTTGAATGCGGGCGCGCTGACCTTCGAGCAGGGCTGCGCGCTGATCGTCGGGCAGAGCATCGGAACGACCGGCGACGACCGCGCTGGTGATGATCGGCGCGGGCCTCGCGGTGCGGCGCGCGGCGCTGGCGCACATCCTCTTCAGCTCGATCGCCGGCGTCCTCGCTATGGTGTTGCTCGGGCCGCTCACGGCAGCCGCGGACTGGGTGGGCTCCCGGCTCGACGATCCCGATGGCGTGCTGGCTCTCGCGGCATTCAGCAGCATCTTCAAGCTCGCGGGCGTCGTCGCGTTCTATCCGTGGCTCGATCACTTCGCGCGGTTCATCTCTCGGATCTCCGGGAACAGGCAGCGAGTCGGCCGTCAGCCGCCTCGAGCCGACCCTCGCCGAAGCAGGAGGAGCGGTCGCGCTCGAGGCCGCCTGGCGGGCGATCCTGGAGGTCGCGCATGGAGCAGTCGATGCAGTCCGCCGCCGGCTCGCCGGCGCATCCGTCAACGTACGACCCGCCGAGCGAGGCGGTCCAGCAGATCGAGCACTTCCTCGAATCGCTTTCGCTGGAAACCACCGATCTGGGCACGATCGGGCCCCGCCTGGTCCGGCTCGTCCACGCGCTCGATCACCTGACGCAGCTGCACGACGACCTCACGCGCATTCCGCCGGCCGTGAGTGGCTGGCAGCCGCCGGCCAGCTTCGAGGCGGGCTCGCGGGCGCTCGCTGCGTGGCTCGACGCCACCCGGGACCCCGAGGCGGTGCCCGCTCCGGCCACCTTCGAGGCCGTCGAACGCGCCTCGCAACAGATCGGTGTCGAGTGCAAGGCCGCCCGCGAGAAGATGCTGGAGGACGTCGCTTTGCAACGCACGCCGGCGGCGACGGCCCGCGCGGCTCTCGACACGCTCGCATGGGCCGACGGCGCCTTCTACCACGCATCGGCTCTGGCCGAATCGCTGAGAATCGCCTCGACCGGATAGCTGCCGTTGTCGGCGATAGCCGGGACCCGTCGGCCGTTCCAGGACTTACAAGACGAGCGATCGCGCACGGACGAGTCGTGCCCATATCAGCGCGTGAGCTGATGCCCTCGGTTTCCCGGTAAGCAGGAGAGTCGCGAACCGTGGAAGTTCCTGCAAATCGAGCCTCTGATAAAGCAGTCGGGCGCCGATAACCCGCTACTTCTGCAGCTTAAGGTCGCCGATAAGCGACCTCTCTTCTTGTTCATTTTGTTCACAGTCTTAAAAAGCAGGCAGAGAATCTGTCTGAGCACAAAACCCCGTACGGGTTTTCAGTGGCGAAAACACCAACCGACAAGGCGCAGAAGAACCACTTATTGCTTCCGTGAGGAGGGTATGGGAAGCTAACGCGCGGTCAAAGGCCTACGGCGCTTGTCGGGTACCAGTCTATGTATGAAGGGACATTTCATACGGCCCTGCGCGTGGTTCTTTCGAGTCTTGTTTTCGTTGCGCATGCCGGAGGTGACACATGGCAGCCATCGATGGTCTGACTGAGGTGGCGGGTTGGGCCGCCCAGGCAGAGAGCACGGCGAGATCCGTCATCTGGCAGGACCAGTCGGCGATCGATGCTGCAACGACCAAGGTGGCCCGATCCCTGGCACAGGACCGCGTTGCTCTTAGCAGGCCGGGCCTTTCCGCTGTGGAACCTTCAGACATCTGGCGCCGGCGGCTGGCCGAAATGGTCGACCCGGACCGGGATCAACGGGGCGACCCGCCTCCGGCGGATCCGGTCGTGGCAGCGGCTCAGGCTGAGGCCAACGCGGACGCAGCGGTCGCGGTGGCGCGGCTGTCCCTGATAGAGGCCCACCGGGCTGTTCTCGCAGCTCGGAGCTCGGCGTTGCGAGCGGGCGATTCAGAGGCCGTAGCCGCCGCAGTCCACGGGTACCGGGTTCTGCCGCCGGGCAACCCTGCGCTGCGACACGGTCAGGCGCTCGGCGCCGGTGTGAATGCCGAGTTCGCCAATGTCCTACATCGCCGCCCGCGGTCGATCCTGATCAGATTGGCCGTCGGCCTGGGCATCGGTCTCGCCTACCTCGGGTTCCTTCGGCTCTTCCACTGGGACACCAAGTCCGAGATGCTACCGTATCTCGCCATATACGCGTTGTCCGGCGTGATCGGCGGCGTGGTCTGCACCAACGCGCTGAGTTGGGACGCCAGCCGGGTCCGGACGGAGTTAACCAGCGGAAGGCGTCTGTGGCACCTGTTGATGAGCAAGAACGCGACGATGTTTCTGCTGGTCGGCGCCGTCGGCGTGGTGCTCAGCGTGCTGCTGGCCTGGCTGGCCGGAGACTTCGCGACACTCGTCAAGGCGCTCGGCGAGCTGGTAACGATGATGCTGGTCTGGCTCGGCGTTGGAAACGTGTTGTCGGTGCTCTCGCCCTTGCGTGTGGAACCGCTGAAGGAGCGTCTCTACGACGGCACTCTCAAACCGTTCCTGCTCTCGTTCGCGATCTCCTACGTCGTCGGCCTAGGGGTCAACCTCATGCTGACCTGGAAGGTGTGGGCGAAGCAATCGATGATCGAAGAGCTCGGCGGTACGTGGGTGCCGGTGCTCATGCTCGTAACGAGCGCGTTCGTGACCTACCTGCTGCTGACAGTTGCGGCCATCAGCCTGGCCCATCAGCCTCAGATACGTCGGGCCCTGCTGCGAGAGATGGTTGAATACAAGGCAGTCAAGGCAGGCGGAAGCGGCTGAGAGGGCACGCGCCGCGCCAGCAATACTAGACGCACGGCCTTGCCCACGAGTCGTCAAACGGCGCGCCGTCGGAAGGAACAGGCCAAGCAGAAACAACCACAAAATCGCCGACACGGCTTCGAACTCCCGAAGCTACGGCCGGCGCCGCCTACATTACTCGCCCGGCGATTGTTAACGAGCGGCTCAAGCGCAATCGCGTAGGCCAACTCGTACTGCAACTCAAGACGGCACCACGCATACTCGCGCCCCAGTTGCGTGCCGCAATTGTCCCGAGCGCGCCGGCCAACGCGAATGCCTCCTCAGCTGAGCACGGTGACGTAGCCGACCTATAACCCCGACAATTCCCCAATTCTGGACCGAGATAGCGCGTGTTTGACAGCTAATAGATTTCGGTCGTATCTTCCCTCTTGGAGAAAAAAGGCTTTTGAAATTCTTATTCCCATTCCCGAGGACTAGGCCGATGTTCGGAAACGCCGTCCCGATCGCCGCCGCGCTGATGGCAGTCTTCATGGTCGCTGTGCCCGCACCGGTCCACGCCAATCCCCGTGCCGCAACGCTGCTGGCCCAGTTTCCGTTCAGCGACGGCGAACGGAAGCGGATCATGGCAGGCGAGCTGGTGACCACGGCGAGCAGGGAGAAGACCTCGGATCGCGAACTGGCGATCACGATGGCGTTTCTGATCAGCAAGTCACCCGCCGATCTGGTTGAAAGGTTCGGGAAGGCCTCCGACTACGGCACCGACAAGTCCGCGACCGCACATGGCGAGCTGCGCGGCGCCGGCAGCCTTGCCGACCTGCAGCGCCTGCGCCTCGAGCCCAACGGCGACGCGGAAGCGCGGCGCTTCGCCGACGCCAAGGCCGGCGACGAGCTCAATCTGTCGAGTACGGAGATCACCGCCCTTCGCAGCGCTACCCGACAAGAGCAAGGCCGCGGTCGAGGCAGAGCTGCGTAAGCTGCTCCTGGCCCGGTACCAGGACTACCGCGCCAAGGGGCTGGCCGGGATCGCCCCTTATGACCGCGGCGGCGGCAAGACGACCAATCCTGCGCAGGATCTGACCCGGGCGACCAAGGCATCGCCCATCCTGGCCAGGGAAGCGCCCGAGGTCGTCGCCGCGTTGCTCAACTTCCCGAAGTCGCAGCCGGCGAAGGCGACGGCGAGGTTCTTCTGGGTGAACTTCGAGGTCGATAAGCGGCCGACCATCGCCCTGACGCATCGGCTCGTCACCCCGCAGGACGACGGGACGTACGTGTTCGCCGATCGCCACTACTACGTCAGCCGCAGCCACAACGCCGTGCAGGCGGTCGCCGGGATCTTCCCGGTCCAGGAGGGGGCGCTCGTCATCTATGCGAACCGCACCTTCACCGATCAGCTTGGGGGCTTCGGCGCCAGCGCGAAGCAGGCGATCGGCCGCAGGATCATGAGCGGACAGATCGCGGCGCTCTACGAACAAATCCGCGCGCAGTCCAGGAAGTGAAGGCATCGGAGACAGCGCGGGCCGGCAAGCCAAAGGCAGCCGGAGCGTAACGTGGTAAAGAAATTTCTTATGATCCAACCGTAAATCCCAGGGGACAGTATGAGAAACATATACGATCTCGTAAGCCCACTCGATTTCCGTTATTACGGAGATGATCCACACGTTTTTCGGCGCGTACAGCCATATTTATCTGAGGCAGCGTTTATTAAATATCAAGCACGTGCTGAACGAGCGCTTATATCGACATTCTTTGATTTAGGGTGGTGCCCCCCAGCTCACGCAGACGAGATATTAAAAGCGTGCGACGGAGTGACGGCTGATGAGGTCTATGAGGAAGAGAAGAAAACGGGCCACGTTGTTCGTGCTTTAGTGAACTGCATTGCCAGGATGGTAAGTAGTGACGCAGCACGTTTGGTACACCTTTTTGCAACGTCTGCTGACATAACAGACACAGCAAATGCGTTACGGTTTCAAGAATTTGTGCGTGACATATTGTTGCCGGATCTTCTGGAATTTCAAATAACACTAATTAAGCTTGCCCGGCAGCACGCGAGAACACCTCAAATCGGACGAACACATGGTCGTCATGCTGAACCTATTACGTTCGGATTTGCTATGGCTTTGTACGTGGACCGTCTGGGTGGGCGTATAAAATTATTAGAAGACACTCGACAGAAACTTCCTGGGCAACTTTCTGGTGCGGTGGGAGCTTATAACGCGCTTTCCCTCCAACTGCCACGCGGGGCCGTTATGTTCGAGAAACTCTTTCTTTCGCACCTTGGGCTTCAAGCGGCACCTGGAAGCATATCAAGTCAGGTTGTTCAGCCGGAGTATATAACGGATCTCGGCTATGCAGCGCACTCCTGTTTCTCTGTGCTTGCAAATTTGGCTGATGATATCCGCCATCTTCACAGAAGTGAGATAGGAGAGGTGCAGGAGCAATTTTCTGCGGACACGGTCGGTTCGTCCACCATGCCGCACAAACTAAATCCAAAGAACTTTGAAAATGTGAAGGGCATGTGGAAGGCTTTTGCCCCTAGGATAACAACACTCTTGATGGATCAAATCTCTGAACACCAACGCGATCTTACAAATTCGGCGTCGCAACGGTTTCTCCCTGAACTTTTCGTGGCACTCGATTATTGCACGGTCCGCCTAAATAGAGCGATTAGTGCACTACGCATAAATGAAGAGGAGATGCGGAAGAATATAGAAATGAGCAAAGAGCACATTGTCGCCGAGCCACTATATATCTTATTGGCCTTACAGGGCTATTCGAAGGCTTACGAACGAGTACGAGCTCTTGCAAGGGAAGCTCGTGAAGGGGGCAAGCGTTTAATCGATTTAGCTCGTGAAGACACGGATATTGGGCCTCGCATTAAGGGTTTGAAACCGGAGCATCTGGGCATATTGGAGGATCCAACAAAATACATTGGGCAGGCATATGAACGAACTGTTGCTGTCTGTGATCAAAGAGAGCGGGAGATAAATGAATTGCGCGAATACTTGAAGGAAGAGAAAGAAGTCTTAAGTAGCAGTAAGACGGAACGGTTTTCCGCGATATACGCGCAACTTCGCGCTCTCGAAGAAGGGGAAGCGCCTCCAGAAGGTTTTTGTCCCGCAGAAGATCGCCAAGAATTGATAAAGGCTTGGATAGAAGACGCTAAACTCAATAAACAATCACAGAATAACATCGTAGAAATGAAAACCGGGGTAAACGGCTAGAGAATCTCGTTTCGTATATTCGAAGAGAAAACAAATGCGAGCGGGAACGGGGTCTGCTCTTGAAATATCCGTTTCTTATATTTCAAGACTCGGCCCATTTATTCGCAGTTGGAGCCCGCGGCAGCTACACGGAAGCTATGTATAACCGGAGCCCTGGGCCGGGCGAGATGTCCCGACTCGGCATGGCAACGCTGCGAAAAAAAGAGGCGGGGTAAGGAGGTGGTACCCCGCCTTAAGGGGTGGAGCCGAGCAGTAAAATCAAGAGAAGTTGCTAACTAAAACTGTTAACGTCGCGTTTCAAGGCTGTTGCAGTGCAACAACTATAGAGTGGATCCCGCAACCGTTCAACAACATTTTGTTAACCATATTGTTTCCTCTCGTGAAACAATGACCTGCATGGATACTGGGACGCGTTTTTTCCTCGAATACTGGCGCGGATCGCCGCCATGAAACCCCGACCTTGATGGTGCAGGGCACGACTTCGGACGCGGGAAAGAGCGCGCTGGTCACGGGCTTGTGCCGCCTGCTCGCGGCCTGCGACGCGCTGCTACGCTGGGCGGGCCTGCGCGAGCCGCAAACGCCCGATTACCACCAGATCCGCGACGCGAACATCGACCGGCTGGCTTATGCTTGCGAAACACACCTCGATCTTGGCGCCATCGAGCGCATCTTGGGAATCGATGCCGCGAGCAGCAGAGAGCACGCAGTCTAAAACTTTGATCCTGAGCGGGATGCGCTCGGGCAAGAGCCGGCTGGCCCAGCAACGTGCTAGCGATCATGCTGGTTTGACGGTGCCTGCGATCCGCTTTACTATTTAGTAAAGCAATGAGGTGATCCCAATGACCGTGGCAACCCTGAGTTCAAAATCGCAAATCGTATTACCGGCAGAGATGCGAAAGCGGCTTGGCATCCAGGCCGGGGATCGCCTGCTAATCGAGGCGGACGCAGACAGAATTGTCATCCGCAAGGCCCCTCATTCTTTTACGACTGCCCTAGAAAGCTGCAGTGACGAACTCTGGTGTGGTTACGCAGAAGTCCTCAAGAAGGAGCGGGCTGATTGGGACTGAAGATCCCGGCGGGCAGCCGCGTCGCGTTCGATACGCCTGTTCTGATCTATTTCCTGGAGCACCACCCGCGGTTTTACCAGGAGGTACAGCAGCTCTTCGAGCGCATGGAGGGAGGCGATATTCACGGCGTGCTTTCCAGTCTGGCACTAACCGAACTTCTGGTGCCTGCCTTCCGTGTGAGTCAAGCCGACAAGGCCCAGGCTGTGCTCAGCCTGCTATCCGGATTTCCGAACTTGAACATCTTGGATGTCACGACCTCAATCGCTGTTACAGCGGCACGACTGCGCGGCGAATATAAACTCAATACCCCGGATGCGCTGCACGCCGCCACAGCTCTGCACGCCAAGGCGAATGCTCTGATCACCAATGACAGGGATTTGCTGCGCCTTGAGTCGGCTGGCTTGCGGGTAGCCTTGCTGGAGTAGTGACCACTGTTGTATACAGCATGGAAAGCAAGGCAAGAAAGCGATCTCAAGGAATTATCGCCTGGCCTGAAGACGAACGGCCACGCGAGCGATTGCTTCGGCGTGGTCCGCACGCGGTGACCGACGCAGAGTTGCTTGCCATCCTGTTGCGTGTAGGGTTACAGGGGACCGGCGAACTGATCATTCCCTATGGCATGGCCGATCACGCCACCGGTTTCGCTACCGTTCCCCTCGATGAAGTGCTGGCTGTCATGCACTAGGAAATACCATCGAACAGCATGACAAAACCATACAAAAGAGTGGCTCTCCTGTCGCCGATAGCCTGGCGAACGCCTCCTCGGCAATACGGCGCCTGGGAAACGGTAGCTAGCAACATCACCGAAGGACTCGTCGCCCGTGGCTGGGATGTAACGTTGTTCGCCAGCGGGGATTCTGTAACTCGCGCTCATCTGCATGCCGTGGTGGACCAGGGATATGAAGAGGATCGCGCCGTCGATCCCAAAGTAGCCGAATACCTTCACATCTCCGAAGCGTTCGAGCACGCTGCTGAGTTTGACCTCATCCACAGCCACTACGACTTCATGGCCTTGACCTACACCCGGTTGGTCAAGACACCGGTCCTCACTACCATCCACGGATTCTCGTCAGCCAAAATCATGCCCGTCTATCAGAAGTATCGTGACGGATACTTTGTTTCCATCAGCGACTCCGATCGAGCGCCGGGCTGAATTACCTTGCCACGGTCTACAACGGCATCGACCTCTCGTTGTACCCGCTTCAGGAACCCAGCGGTGATGACCTGATTTTCCTCGGTCGGATCCACCCGGATAAGGGTGTTCATCTGGCCATCGAGGTTGCTCGTCTGAGCGGGTTGCGTTTGATCATCGCTGGTATTATTCAGGATGAGGCCTATTTCCGGGAGCAGATCAAACCCCATCTCGATGATCAAAACATCCTTTATATCGGACCGGTGGGCGTGGCGGGAAAAAACGAATTGTTCGCCCGGGCCCGAGCTCTACTGCACCTGAACACCATCCCGGAGCGATTCGGACTTGTCCTGGTCGAAGCAAATGCCGCCGGCGTACCCGTCATCGCGATGGACCTCGGATCTTGCCGTGAGGTGATCAAGGACGGGCGGACCGGTTTTCTGGTTGACAACGTCCCTGAAGCAGTGCGGGCCCTTGGACGAATTTCTGAAATCGATCGTCGTGCCTGCCGCAGCCGTGTCCGGCAATGCTTTTCGATCGATACCATGGTGGAGGGATACGAACGGGTTTACTCGACGATTTTTGATCTGGAGGCGAAGAGACGACCATGAAGCCGGACATTGTCAGACGATACCGCCACAACCCCATCCTCACCAAGGCCAAGATCCCCTACCCAGTGGAAACCGTTCACAACGCGGCGGTGGTGAAGCATGAGAACGAATACATCATGCTTTTCCGCTCCCATCTCCGCACGGGACGGTCCATCATTGGTCTGGCACGCAGTCCCGACGGATTTCACTTCACCGCCGATCCACAGCCCTTTCTGATTCCGGACCGGGACAACCCTTTTGCCGCCTATGAAGAGTTCGGCGTGGAGGACCCACGCGTGACCCGGCTGGAAGGGGAGTACATCATCACCTACAGCGCCTACTCGCGAAATGGAGTGCGGATCGCCCTGGCCAAGACGAAGGACTTCAGTCAGGTGGAAAGAGTTTCTCTAATCACGCAGGCGGATTATCGAAATGTGGTGATCTTTCCCGAGAAGTTTGACGGACTTTATGCCCGGCTTGACCGTCCTCATTCGGAAATCGCCCCCTGGTCAATCTGGATTTCCTATTCTCCGGATCTATGCTATTGGGGCCAATCTCAGCTCATCATGAAGCCTGAACCATATCACTGGGATGAAATGAAGATCGGTCCCGGCGCACCGCCGATCAAAACGGACCAGGGATGGCTTTCCATCTATCACGGAGTTTTCCGAACTATGGATGGATCGGTCTATCGTTTGGGGGTTGCTCTTCATGACCTGCAGAACCCAGCAAAGATCATCGGTGTGGGCGACTCGTGGATTTTGCAACCGGAAGATCCTTGGGAAATAACTGGATATGTCCACAACGTGGTCTTCACCTGTGGTGCCGTTCCGGAGTCCGATGGAACCGTGAAAATCTATTGGGGGGGCGCAGACACGGTCATGTGCGTTGGCGAAGCGAATGTCTCGGATCTGGTTGCACTATGCCTGCATCACGGCAGACCGGCAAAGTAAGCATAGAGTTTCAAGAGTCCTAATACGCCGAGATCTGGATGGTCTGGAGGTACTTCAACGTGAGCGAGCACTTCGGGAAAATGCCTGGTCGAGCGAGGACTGAGGCATTGGTCAAAAGGGCTGGCGTCGGCCGTGGCAACCCTGAGTTCCAAATCGCAATCGTATTACCGGCAGAGATGCGGGCCTATTGGGATTGAACATCCCGGCGGGCAACCGCATTGCGTTCGATACACTTGTTCTGATCAATCGCTTACTTGCGCTTCTGGTACGTTCCGACCAGCTCCGCCTGCGCGAGGACATGGCCTTTCATGGCTGCCTCGACGTTTGCCTTGGTGGGCTTACCGGGATCCGGGAGGGTGATGTCAAGCGCGTAGAGCTTGTGGAAGTATCGATGGCGTCCGATCGGCGGGCAGGGACCGCCGTATCCGGTGCGCTGCCAGTCGTTGAGACCTTGCCGAGTGCCGGCCGGAAGCTGCTTCACCGCTTCCGGAAGTCCAGGCGTACTCGCCGGGATGTTGTAGAGCACCCAGTGCACCCAGGTGACCTTGGGTGCGGCCGGATCGGGTGCGTCCGGATCGTCCACAATCAGCGCGAGGCCCTTGGCGCCCGCGGGCACACCGGACCACGCGAGCGGCGGAGAGAGGTCCTTGCCTTCGCAGGTGTACTGAGTGGGGATCTCGCCGTTGTGGGCGAAGGCGCTGGACGTGAGAGTCATCGACATGGCTTTGTTCTCCTTCTCCTGAGCGAGGCTCGCGGCCGGCAGCGCCAGAAGACAGAGCGTCGCTCCGACGGCCTCGATCCGAACGGCGCATGCGGCAAGCAGGGCCCAGCCATTGGGATTCATTCTAGGGCAATCATGCAGCCTTTCGCAGCGCCTTCACCGGGCCAAGATCCCTCACTGTGCCGGGTTCGTCAGCTCACCTTGATTTGGATCCGGCGCGGTTGGGCGTGCTCGGCCTTGGGGATGCGCAGCTTGAGCACCCCGTCCTTGAACGCCGCGTCGCTCTTCGTGGTATCCAACTCCCGGCTCAGGGTAAAGGCCCGCCGGTAGCGCGGCGTCTGAACTTCGACGTAGGCTGGGGTCGTACCCTCCGGTGTCTCCAGGACAACCTCGCCTTCGATGAGCAGGCCGTCACCGTCCGCGCGTACCGTGAGCCTGTCCTTGGGCACGCCGGGGAGATCCGCAAACAGCGTGATCCCGGTCTCGTCTTCGAGCACATCCACCGCCGGCACCATCGCCGGGCTGTGCCGTTCCTCTGGCTGCTTTGCAACTTCTCGCTTCTCACTCATGACTCATTCCTCCAAAGAAAATTCGATGACTAGATTCACTTGACCTCGATACGCCTCGGCTGAGCCGATTCCTGCCGCTGAATGACGATGCGGACGACGCCATCGCGGTAACTCGCCTCGACCCGCGCCGGATCGGCGTCCTCCGGCAGGCTCACCACCCGTTTGAAGGAGCCGGTGGCACGCTCGTGCGCGTAGAGGCTGAGCTTTTCGCTCTCCTCCGGGACGTCCGAGGCTCGCTCACCCGCGATGGTCAGTAGCCCGCGGTCGATGCTGACCGAAAGCTTCGCGGGATCGATGCCGGGCGCGAACGCATAGACTTGGATGGACGTCGGCGTGCTCCCGATATTGATCGCCGGAAACGCACCGCGGCCGAGCGCACGTATGCTCGATGGCAGACCCACGCCCCCGAAACCGTGCTGCATCTCACGTTGCAGCCGCTCTAGCTCGGCGAACAGATCGGTCGGAAACCGCAATAATGACTCGTACATGGTTGTACCTCCATAGTGAAGAAATTTATCGCCGCGGCCGCTTCGGCGCGGCGCGGTCATGGCTAGGATACAATATGGGGCCGGCAAACCATTGATCAAGATCAAGGCCCCTTTGCAATGGCTACCGAAGGACGAGTGGCATTCCGGTATAGAATATCGAGGTGCGACCAAAAGGAGTTGTTCTGGGCGCTAAGATGAGGGTCGGCTCGGCCGGCGATGGACAAGAAAGCACGTGGAGTTTAAAGACTATTACCAGACCTTGGGCGTCGCGCGCTCGGCCGCCGAGGGCGAGATCAAGCGTGCTTACCGCAAGCTCGCGCGCAAGTATCATCCCGACGTCAGCAAGGAACGGGATGCATCGGAGCGCATGAAGGAGATCAACGAGGCCTACGAGGTGTTACAGGACCCCGAGAAACGCGCCGCCTACGATCGGCTGGGGACGGGCTGGCAGCCCGGTCAGGACTTTCGCCCGCCGCCCGACTGGGACGCGGGCTTCGAGTTTCGTGGGAGCCCGGCCGGCGAGGCCTTCGGTGGAGACTTCAGCGATTTCTTCGCCACGCTCTTCGGGGGCGCGGTTGGGGCGAGGCACGGGGCGGGTTTACACCGCCGCGGCGAAGATCATCATGCCAAGGTCCTCATCGACCTCGAGGACGCCTTCCGCGGAGCCACGCGGACCGTGACACTGCGGGTGCCCGAGCTCGACGCTAAAGGGCGGCTTGCGGTACGCGAGCGCACGCTGAACGTGCAGATCCCCAAGGGGATCCGCGAAGGGCAGCTCATCCGCTTGGCCGGCCAAGGATCCGCCGGGGCGAAGGACGGGAAGGCCGGTGATCTCTACATTGAAGTCGGGTTCAAGCCCCACGCCTTCTACCGGGTTGACGGTCGCGATCTGTACGTGAGTCTGCCGGTGGCGCCCTGGGAGGCGGCGCTCGGCGCCACGGTCAAGGCACCCACACCGGGGGGCACGGTGGAGGTCAAGGTCCCTCCCCACTCCCAGAGCGGGCGCAAGCTGCGCTTGCGGGGCCGCGGCATCCCCGGGGATCCGCCCGGCGACCTCTATCTCGTATTGGAGGTGGTCTTGCCCATTCCCGAGACGGAGCGTGCGAAAGAACTTTATCGGGCCATGGCGCGGGAGCTGGCCTTCAACCCTCGCCGCGGCTTGGGCGTGTGAAACGAGATGGACGCGGACATCGTCACAGGTATTCTCGTCAGCGAGCAAGGTGCCTTGTCGCTAGAGGAGATGGTCGAGGCCTGCGGGGCCGAGGTAGAGTGGATCGTGGAGCTGGTCGAGGTCGGCGTCTTGTCGCCCGAGGGCCCGGATGAGACGGCGTGGCGCTTCGGCGCTCTGGATCTCTTGCGTGCCCGCCGGCTCGCGCGGCTAGAGCGCGACTTCGCGGCGAGCGCCGAGGCCGCCGCCGTGATCCTCGACCTCCTCGACGAGATCGAACGTTTACGCGCCTGCCTCATACGCGCAGGCGTGGAGGCGGTGTGAACGACGGCATGCGGAACAAAGCATGTGGGTCGTGATTTATAGTTTGCCCTTTCTACGCAAACTATAAATCGTGACCTGATTCCAACCCCGCACCCCGCGGGCAAAAATCCCCAATCCCTGAGAAACCGTTCCCCCAAAGCGTCCCTACCAGCAGCGGTCTGGCAGGAAAAGTGGGATCTTTGTCATTGCAGATAAATTCGATACAGCACCACTATAGGTAAACCAGGAGGATGAAGTATGTCACAAGAAACGCTCGTGGATGATCGGAGTTACCGAGTGGGGGCAGTGCGCAACATCGCGTTCGTCGCCTTTCCCGATTTTACGATGCTCGATGTGTGTGGCCCGTACGAGGTGTTCGCGGGTGCGGATGTCTGGTTGCGCAAGACCGGCAGGATAGACCGGCCTGTGTACCATCTGGACGTCATCGCGCCGCAAGCCGGACCGCTCCGGACCTCCTCGGGGCTCCAGATCGTCGCGGATCATGCCTACCCAGAGTTCGATCAGCCGATCGATACGCTGGTCGTGGCGGGCGGCGTGGAAGGCATGGAGCGGGCGTGTGCCGATGCGGCGTTGATCTCATGGATCAAGGAGGCCGCGGCACGGGCACGTAGGGTCGCATCGGTCTGCTCCGGCGCCTTTCTGCTTGCCGAGAGCGGTCTCTTAGATGGTCGCCGGGCGACCACGCACTGGGCTTTCAGCAAGCGGCTGGCTAACGCCTACCCGTCGGTCTGCGTCGAGGCGGATCAGATCTTTATCCGGGACGGTCATATCTACACCTCGGGCGGGATCACCGCCGGTATCGATCTGGCCTTGGCCTTGGTGGAAGAGGATCACGGCCCCGACGCCGCACTGCTGGTCGCGCGCCTCCTGGTGATGTTCCTGAGGCGCCCGGGAAGCCAATCGCAATTCAACACCTATCTGGGCTCGGGGCCCGACAGCCGGCACGATAGTCGAGAGTTACACGCTGAGATCCCGGGTCAGCTGGCTTCCCGTCTGGGTAGCGAGGCGCTCTCGTACTTGAGCACAAAGACCCACAGCCGGCCTGATATGCGTGAGTTGCAGGCCTGGATCCTGGCTCATCCGGATGCCGATCTGAGCATCGAGGCGCTCTCGGAGCGGACGGCCATGAGCCCGCGAAACTTCGCCCGGCTTTTCGTGACGGAGACGGGCATGACGCCAGCCAAGTTCGTGGAACAGGCGCGCCTCGAGGCAGCACGCTGCAAGTTGGAGCAGACGGCTCTCCCCGTCGAGGCCATCGCCGAGCGCTGCGGGTTCGGTGATCCCGAACGCATGCGCCGGAGCTTCCGCCGGATGCTCCGGGTCAGCCCGCAGGACTATCGCGCGCGCTTCAAGTCTACGGTATTGCACTGAGGGATTGCTGATGGGCGGCTACTCGCCGGTCCTTCGCCCTGTTTGGAACAGCAGATCGATATGCACAGAGCCATCGCTACCACGCTTTCCGAGCTTCGCCGTGAGTGGGCTTCATGGATCTCTCTTTGGAGCTTCCTCGTGCACCTCAACGATCTGGACTTCTACAAAGAGCTAGATGAGCAACTCGAGATTTGCATTGCGCTATCGGCCTCGCGCCGCGAGGGTGTGCATGGGAAACGATCATGGCCAATTGAATGCGTCGGCGAGAGATCTGTGAACTTTTCACAGCAATCGGGGAAATATAGGGTAACGGTAGTCGCGGCATCATCTACACATTGAGGGGCACATTATGAACATTTTATTTTTTACCTCAGCGCACAATAGCCTAAGTCAGCGCTTGTTGATCGAGCTTACGGACCGAGGCCATCAAGTTTCGGTCGCTTGGGCCACGAGTGATGAGGCGCTGTTAAACGCGGTCGCACTCTACCAGTGTCCTTTCGGAGGAAAATCATGAAACCACTTATTACACCATGGCGCCAGCGAATTTATACAAGCGGAAAAGATCCAGTAAGCCTCTCGTGCATAAGCTTCGAGAGTGCGGTGGATGTTTCGGTAGCTCTTAATGACCACCAGGTTATCACTTTGAAAAAAGCGCAATGTGTCCGAGAACAGATCGGGCAGGCCGTGGAGAAGCTCGATATCGAAGTCCTGCTTGATCCGAATATGCCTCATCTGGGCAGCATGGAGGTGTTGGCTAGAATCAAGCGGGATCTAAGTCGCAATCTGCATTCTATGACGCCCGTGAAAGTGGCGTAAAGGAAGGATCGCTTGTTGCAAAAACCCCTTATTCCCTATGCGCTGACTCACGACCGGAAAGTGAGACGTATCGGTATCGTCGCATTCCCCGGGGTTGAGGTCTTGGACATTAGCGGGCCAATGGAAGTGTTTTCTTTCGCCAGCCTAGGTTTACAGCGAGCGGGCGTCACCAGGGAAGCCGTTTATACGTTCGAAGTGCTGGCGGAAAAGCCGGGGCCCGTTAAGACCTTATCCGGCTTGCAGATCATAGCCGATAGAGCCTACTGCGATATAACGAACGGTATCGATACCTTGTTGATTCCCGGCGGTGATATGGCGTCTGTGTTGGGCGATCGCTTATTGGTAGATTGGATACGCGCCATGGCACCGCGGGTCAGAAGGCTCGCTTCGATCTGCACCGGGGCTTTTCTGCTAGCAGAAAGCGGCCTCCTCGACGGTCGCCAAGCTACCACCCATTGGGACTTTTGTAACCAGTTAGCCTGCAAATATCCGTCGATTACGGTCGATGCGGACCGGATTTTTGTACAGGACGATTTCATTTTTACGTCGGCAGGTATCACCTCCGGCATCGATCTCGCGTTAGCGATGGTGGAAGAAGACTGGGGACGGGAGCTGGCGTTATATGTCGCACGCTTCTTGGTGGTTTTTCTCAAGCGGCCAGGCGGTCAATCTCAATTCAGTGCCTATCTGACCAGTGAGCCGGCTAGACATCCGGATCTACGCGACATGCAGGCCTGGATCATGGACCATCCCACAGAGGATTTCCGGATCGAAGCGATCGCTGAGCGCATGGCCATGAGCCCACGCAATTTCGCCAGAGTTTTCTTAACGGAAACCGGCATGACCCCGGCTAAATTCGTGGAAAGGGCGCGTATCGATGCTGCGCGCTATTACTTAGAGAGCACCGAGCTGCCGATTGAAACCGTGGCAGACAAATCAGGTTTTCGCGACCCTGAACGCATGCGCCGGACGTTTCATCGCTTGCTCGGCGTGAGTGCCCAAGATTACCGCGCTCGATTCAAGTCGACGACTAGGCATTGAAATGACGTTACACGGAAATCGAAAGCTACGGCACGCTTTCGTCACGGTCACGCGCGCGATCGGATTGGGAAACGTGAATTTGTCACAGAAGTTTTGCGAGAAAAGAATTATTTTCAGATGGCGCTAATAAGCGCTGGAGGGGCTAATTATGAAAATCCTATTTATTACTTCTGCCCACAACAGTCTGAGTCAACGCCTGTTGATCGAGCTTACGGACCGAGGCCATCAAGTTTCGGTCGCTTTGGCCACGAGTGATGGCGCGATGCTAACCGCGGTCGCGGAGCATGCGCCCGATCTCATCATTGCGCCGATGCTAAAAGTCGCTGTTCCGGAGGCGATCTGGTCTCGGTATAAATGTCTCATCGTTCATCCCGGCATCAAGGGCGATCGGGGACCTTCCTCGCTCGATTGGGCTATTGCGAGCGGGCAAGAGAGTTGGGGTGTCACCATCTTGGAGGCGGCGAAGGAGTTCGATGCGGGCCCAATCTGGGCGACCCACGAGTTCCCGATCGAAGGCCAGTCGCTTACCAAGAGCAGTCTCTACCGTCACCAAGTGACCGAAGCGGCGGTGCGTGGTGTGATCGAGGCCGTGGCTAAGTTCGAGTCGGGTGAGTTCCAACCCGAGCTGCTCGATTACAGCAAGCCCGGTGTCCGCGGTTGTTTGCGCCCACCGATGCGCCAGCCGGATCGCAGCATCGACTGGATGCGGGACCCGACAGAGGTCATCGCGCGAAAGATCCGAGCCGCCGATAGCGCCCCCGGGGTGTTGGACACCTTGTTCGGCAAGGCGTATTACCTCTACGGCGCACACGAGGAAGACCGCATCAAGGGAGCGCCCGGCGAGATCCTGGCTCAGCGGCATGGGGCCATCTGCCGCGGCACCGTCGATGGAGCCATCTGGATCACCCACCTCAAAGCCAAGGACCACGGACCCTTCGCCGGGATCAAATTGCCGGCCATTCAGGTGCTGGGAGAATTCTTCCACACCCCCACCGCGATGCTTTCAATTGGGGCGCCGATAGATTTCTGCACCTTCCGCGAGATCCGCTACGCCGAGAAGGACCAGGTCGGGTATCTGTACTTCGATTTTTACAACGGCGCGATGAGCACCGAGCAGTGCTACCGGCTACGCGACGCGTTCCTGGCGGCGCGGGCCCGCCCCACCAAGGCGATCGTGCTCTTTGGGGGGCGCGACTTCTGGTCCAATGGGATCCACCTCAATGTGATCGAGGCAGCTCCCGATCCCGCCATGGAGTCCTGGCGCAACATCAACGCCATCGATGACTTTATCTATGAGATCCTCAACACGATGTCACATCTGGTGATCGCGGGTTTACGCGGCAATGCCGGCGCAGGAGGCGCGATGCTTGCCCTCGCGGCCGATTATGTCTATGCGCGCCGGGGCGTGGTGCTCAACCCTCACTACAAAAACATGGGGGGACTCTATGGCTCGGAATACCATACCTACACCCTACCGCGACGGGTCGGCCCGGCGCAGGCGGCCGAGCTAACCGATTGCTGTCGGCCCATAGGCACCCAGGCGGCCAAAGCAATTGACTTCCTTGATGGCGCCTTCGGCGACAGCAGCGACGAATTCGAGCAGGAGATGATGCGAAGGGCGACGGGAATGGTGCAGGATCCGTGCATCTGGCGCCTACTGCGTGAGAAGCACGAGAAGCGGCTCGCGGGCCACTGCATCAAGCCCCTCGCGGCCTACCGCGCCGAAGAGCTCAAGAAGATGCGCACCAATTTCTTCGGTCCGGACCCCGCGTATCACGAGGCGCGACAGAGGTTTGTGTATAAGGGCGCCCCACTCTCGCGTGTTCCAGAGAAGACGGCGCGCCAGCCCGTTGCCATCAGGTCGTTGCGGGCGATGGCATAGAGCCGAAGATATGGCTGCCATCGTTATAAACGGCAATGCCATCGCGGCAGCGGTACGCCGGGAATGGAAGGAGCGGGCAGAGGCACTGAAACGACGCGGCGTCCTGCCGGCTCTGGCGGTGGTCATCGTCGGAGACAATCTAGCGTCCAAGATCTATGTGCGTAACAAGGTCAAAGCGTGCTACGAAGTGGGGGTGCATTCCGAGGTGCACGAGTTGCCTACCGACGTCGGCGAGGACATGGTCCTGGCCCAGATACGGCGCCTCAATCACAACCCTGATATTCACGGCATCCTGGTGCAGTTACCACTACCGCCGCAGCTCGACAGGGACAAGGTCCTCGCCACCGTGTCGGCGGACAAGGACGTCAACGGGTTTCATGTTCACAACCTGGGCACCTTGGTAACCGGGAACGCGCTGGTCCCGCCGTGCACGCCATACGGCATTCAGTGTCTTCTCGATCACATGCAGATCCCCATAGAGGGCCAGAACGCCGTGGTGGTGGGACGCAGCACGATCGTCGGCAAACCGATGGCCCTGATGCTCCTTCAGAAGGGAGCCACGGTCAGCATCTGCACCTCGAAGACCAGGGACCTCGCGACGTACACGCGCCTTGCGGACATCCTCGTGGTGGCGGCGGGTAAGCCGAATCTCATCACCGCGGCCATGGTGAAGGAAGGTGCTGCGGTGATCGATGTCGGGATCAATCGCGCACCGGATGGCCGTCTGGTGGGTGACGTAGATTTCGATGCGGTCCAAGAGAACGCTGGTTACATCACGCCCGTACCGGGTGGGGTCGGTCCGATGACGATCGCGATGCTCATCGCCAATACGGTGCGTGCGGCCGAGCGGCTGGCGGACGAAGCGCAGACGCAAAGAGGTCAAGTCTCGACATTTTAATAAACGTATATGTTAAAGACCAAACCCCGTCTGCGTTTTCTGAAGAACAGCGACTTCCTTGACGCGGCGGAGCGCCATGGCCGAGGGAATGACGGCCTCGCCGTCCTGGCACGCGCTTGCGCCCTCGCAGGTGTGAGAGCGCTTGTCGACCACCCCTGCCGGGCTTACCGTTGAGGAAGCCTAGAACCAGAACCGGATCCCGGCGACGAATGCGGAAGTGTCAAATGCTTCTTCCCCGCCTTTCGCTAAATCGGCTGTTCGGCCGACCTTCCGTTCCCAAACGAAGCCGATGTACGGCGCGAGCTCACGCACAATCTCGTAGCGCAGCCGTAGACCCAGCTCAACCTGGCTCAGCCCGGGGCCGATCCGGAGTTCCTCCACCTCCTGGACGGCGAAGTCCAATTCGAACGACGGCTGCAGGATCAGTCGCTGCGTAAGAAGAATCTGGTACTCGACCTCAAGGCGGGCGGACACATCGCCCTCCTCGCTGATGAACATGTCCGCGTCCACTTCATAGAGATAAGGTGCGAGACCATGGAGAGCGAACACGGCATAAGCTCGCGAGGGATCGGGTTCCACATCATAGCGGGCCCCGATGGCCAGGTCCCAAAAGGGCGTCACCAAGCGGCTGTATCGGAGCTGCACTTCGCTACCGTCGATACCATCATCCCCTTGGGTCTTAAACCATGCGCGGTTGTAGTCCCCGCCGGCCCAGCCCCGCACATCCCAGGCCAGCGTGTCGGACCCGTTGTTCGCGATTCGGTACTCCAACTGCTCCCCCTGGACGTAGGTGAAGATCTGATCAGCGTGCGGTTGGGCGGGCGGCGCCGCTGCTAGGCTCGTCACCTTAAGCCAAAGCAGCGATGCCCAGAGCTTCCGCATGCTTGGCTCGCCTCCTCGCTCGCCGCCGTCGCAACTCGGCTTGCTTAGCCGGGAGCCGCGGCATCCCGGGTGACGACGACCTTCCGAAACATGCCAGCCTCCATGTGGTAGAGCAAATGGCAGTGAAAGGCCCACTCGCCGAGCGCGTCGGCCGTCACCTCGAAGGACAGCCGCTCAGCCGGCTTCGCGTTGATTACGTGCTTGCGCGGCTTGTAGGCGCCCGCCCCGTTGTCGAGATCGCTCCACATCCCGTGTAGGTGCAAGGGATGATTCATCATCGTGTCGTTCACGAAGGTGAAGCGCACGCGCTCCCCGTACCGGAGCCGGATGGGCTCGGCATCGGAGTATTTTTTTCCGTCGAACGACCAGATGAAGCGCTGCATGTTGCCGGTAAGATGCAACTCGATCTCCCGGAACGGTTTTCTAAGGTCATAGCCGGGCTTGCTATTTCGCAGATCCGTGTAAACCAGGACGCGCCTGTCCGTAGTCTCGAGACCGATGCCGGGCTCGCTGAGCCTATTCGTCGGCATCATCGCTATCATCGCATTGCCAGGTCCGTGGTCGTCGGGTCCGTGCATTAATGCCGTCATCTCGTTCGCCTTATCGGCGGCCGCGTGTCCCATGCCATGCATTCCATCCATGTGCCCGCCGTGGTCCATACCTGCCGCTCGCGGTCCGCTCATAGGACCGTGTGCCATGCCCATGTCCGCCATCGTCAGCAACGGCCGCGGCCGCATCTCAGGGATAGGCGCGGACAGGCCCTCCCGCGGCGCAAGCGTGCCGCGCGCATAACCGCTGCGGTCCATCGCCTCGGCAAAGAGGGTATACGCGCGGTCGCTCTCAGGCTCCACGATCACATCGTAGGTCTCGGCCACCGCGATGCGGATCTCATCCACCGCGACCGGCTGCACATCCTGGCCGTCGGCCTGCACTACGGTCATCTTGAGCCCGGGGATGCGGACATCGAAGTAGGTCATCGCCGAGCCGTTGATAAACCGCAGCCGCACGCGCTCGCCCGTTTTGTAGAGCGCTGTGTAGTTGGCGGCGGGTGGTTTTCCGTTGATGAGAAACGTGTAGGTGTAGCCCGTGACATCGGCGATATCCGTGGGGTCCATGCGCATGCGACCCCACTCGAGCCGATCGGAAATAGTCGCCCCCCAGCCCTTATCCGCAACGTCGCGGAAAAAATCAGAGGCGGTGCGTTTCTTGAAGTTGTAATACCCGCTTTGCTTCTTGAGCTTGGCGTAGACCGTGTGCGGATCCTCGTCGGTCCAGTCCGAGAGCATGACGATGTAGTCACGATCATAGCGGTAGTTTTCGCGACGGGCCGGCTCTATGATGATGGGCGCGTACATCCCTGCTTGCTCCTGGAACGCCGAGTGGCTGTGGTACCAGTAGGTGCCGCTCTGCTTGACGGGAAAGCGGTAGGTGAAGGTCGCACCCGGCGCGATCGCATCGAAACTGATCCCCGGCACCCCGTCCATGCTGGCAGGCAGGATGATCCCGTGCCAGTGGAGGGACGTCGGTTCGTCGAGGCGGTTGGTAACACGGATCGTCGCGTCCTCGCCCTCGCGCCAGCGGAGCACCGGGCCGGGCACGGATCCGTTGATCGTCGGAACCAATCGATCCCGACCGGTCAGATTAATCACCTTTTTTTCTATGACGAGGCCGAATTCACCTCCGTACGCAAAACTGGTTAGTCCCCATGCGCCGGCCAGAAATACACCTATCCGTCGCTTCGTCTCCATCGTTCTCAATCCAGCCGCACCGGCGCGAGCGAGCGCTGCGCGTAATGTTTTCCATGAAGCGCTCTCATCCCGTTCATCGTTGTCACGGCGTAAGCCAGAAAATCATCGGGCCGTTTCTCGCCGCAACTGCCCGGATCCCGGACTACTTTTCGCGCTCCACGATGTAGCCGGCGAGACGCTGAAGCAGCTTGCCGGCCGATCCGAGACTGGAAATGGCGGCTGATGCTTCGTTAAAGAGTTCCGCAGCGGCTCGCCGGGCGCCGTCCAACCCGAGGAGGTTGGGGTAGGTCGGTTTGTTGCGCGCCATGTCGGACCCTTGGGGTTTGCCGATGACCGCCGTGTGCCCTTCGACATCCAGGATATCGTCCTGGATCTGAAAGGCGAGTCCCACGCATTTCCCGTAGCGATCGAGCCGCTCCAAGATTTCCGGATCCACGTTGGCTTGGGAAAGGGCGCCTAAACGCACGCTCGCGCGTATCAAGGCCCCGGTCTTATGAATATGCATGTTTTCGAGCTCGGCGATGTTGAGCGTCTTGCCCACCGCGGCGAGATCGAGCGCCTGTCCGCCCGCCATTCCGCGCGACCCGCTGGCCGTCGCTATGGTGTCGATCATTCGCAGCCTTTGTTCGGCGCCTACCCGAATGTTCGGGTCGTGTGCGAGCACATGAAAGGCGAGCGCGTGGAGGGCGTCTCCAGCGAGAATGGCCGTGGCTTCATCGTAGGCCTTGTGGCAGGTCGGACGTCCGCGGCGGAGATCATCGTTGTCCATGGCCGGAAGATCGTCGTGCACCAGGGAATAGGCATGCACCAACTCCACCGCGCAGGCCGGCCCATCCAAGGCCTCACGGTTGACGCCCAACGCCGTTCCCGCCGCGTAGACGAGGAGCGGGCGGACGCGCTTACCGCCGCCTAAAACGGCGTAGCGCATGGCGGTGTGCAAGCTGGCCGGGACCTTGTGAGCCGACGGCAGCCACCGCTCCAAGGCTTGATCCACGGCCAGGCGGAATTGTTCGATTGACGCGCGGGCGGTCACAGGAGATTTAACGGTGCTCACTGACCGACCGGTAGCAACAACGCCATCATGGGTATTCACAGTCCGTCATTGTCCCCGGCACCAGGAGCAAACGGCGCCAGCGCTTGAGTACCGTTTTTTTCAAGAAGAATTTTAACCCGTTGCTCGGCTTCACTCAGCGCCTTCTGGCAGGCTCTTGTTAACGCCACCCCCCGCTCGAAGTGCTTTAACGACTCATCGAGGCTAAGCTCGCCAGCCTCCATCTGGTTGACCAAGGACTCTAACTCTCGGAGCGCCTGCTCCAAATCAAACCCGGTGTTTTTTCTCGCCACGCCCTATCCTCCCAGCATGTTACGGTAAACTAACGAAAATTCGGGGTCAATGCGCGGCGCTCATAGAAATACAAGCCGCCCGTCGCGCTCGTTTCGGTTGACATTGAGGCGGGAGAATCCTAGACTTTTTGGTGCGCTTAGACTTAGTCTAAAACATACGGCAAGCAAATTCGTGGAGGAGGCGGGCAACGAGACGGCAGTCCTGGAGATGCTGCTCGCGAAGAAGAAGGCCCCCGAGCGCCGTCTCTGGCTGGAGACCAAGGGGGACCTCGCGGTGGCGGAGTAGCCAGTGGCCCGGGTTGACACTCGATAGGCACAGCCCTAGACTCACAGGCGTTTTAGACTGAGTCAAAGCGACAGAGCAAGTGCAAGGGCGACCAACCATCGGAAGGAAACAGGCAGAGAGGAGGACCGACGTGTCTGACCGCGGCAGCGAAAGCGAGAACCCAGTAATCCCCTCCCCGACTCCCAAGCGGACTCGGCCCAGGACGAACAAGGACTGGTGGCCGAATCAGCTGGACCTCTCGGTTCTCCACCAGCACTCGCCCCTGTCCAATCCGATGGGCGAGGACTTCAACTACGCAGAAGAGTTCAAGACCCTCGACCTCGAAGCGCTGAAGCGGGACCTCATCGAGGTGATGACGACGTCGCAGGACTGGTGGCCGGCCGACTACGGCCACTACGGGCCGCTCTTCATCCGGATGACGTGGCATGCCGCGGGCACGTACCGCATCGCCGATGGCCGGGGCGGTGGCGGCGAGCGGCGCGCAGCGCTTTGCCCCCCTCAACAGCTGGCCCGACAACGCGAACCTCGACAAGGCGCGCCGGTTGCTCTGGCCGATCAAGCAGAAGTACGGCCGGAAGATCTCCTGGGCCGATCTGATCGTCTTCGCCGGCAACGTGGCCTATGAGTCGATGGGGTTCAAGACGTTCGGCTTCGGCTTCGGGCGACCCGACATCTGGGAGCCCGAGGAGATCTTCTGGGGGCCCGAGGACACCTGGCTCGGAGACGAGCGCCACGCCGGCGAGGGAGAAATCCAGGGGCCTTTCGGCGCCGATCAGATGGGCCTGATCTACGTGAATCCGGAGGGGCCGAGCGGCAACCCGGACCCGCTCGCTGCCGCGAAGTACATTCGACGAAACGTTCCGCCGCATGGCGATGAACGACGAGGAGACGGTTGCGCTCATCGTCGGCGGCCACACGTTCGGCAAGACCCATGGTGCTGCCCCTGCCGCCGAGTACGTCGGTCCCGAACCCGAGGCGTGCCCCGTCGAGGCAGCAAGGCCTCGGCTGGAAGAACAGCTTCGGCAGCGGCAAGGGCGCCGACACGATCACCAGCGGGCTGGAGGGCGCCTGGACCAACGAGCCGACGAAGTGGGACAACGGGTTCCTGGACAACCTGTATCAAGTACGACTGGGAGCTGACGACGAGCCCCGCCGGTGCGAAGCAGTGGACTCCCACGAATCCCGAGGCCCAGGGCACCGTGCCGGATGCTCACGATCCGTCGAAGCGGCACGCCCCCATGATGCTGACGACGGACCTTGCGCTGAAGATGGATCCGATCTACGCGCCGATCGCGAAGCGCTTCCACGAGAATCCGGACCAGCTCGCAGACGCGTTCGCCAAGGCGTGGTACAAGCTGTTGCACCGCGACATGGGTCCCGTCTCGCGCTACCTCGGCCCGTGGGTTCCGGAGCCGCAGCTGTGGCAGGACCCCGTCCCCGCGGTCGATCATGAACTGATCGGGGAGCAGGACATCGCTGCCCTCAAGGGCAAGATCCTCGCCTCGGGACTGTCCATCTCCCAGCTGGTCTCCACCGCCTGGGCGTCGGCGGCCAGCTTCCGCGGCACCGACAAGCGTGGCGGGGCCAACGGGGCGCGCATCCGCCTCGCGCCGCAGAAGGACTGGGAGGTCAACGACCCGGCCGAACTGGCCAAGGTGCTGCAGACCCTCGAGCAGATCCAGCAGGACTTCAACCGCTCACAGTCCGGCGGAAAGAAGGTCTCGCTCGCTGACCTGATCGTCCTGGGCGGGTGCGCGGCCGTCGAGCAGGCGGCGAAGAACGCCGGGCACGACATCACGGTCCCGTTCGCGCCGGGGCGCACGGACGCCTCGCAGGAGCAGACCGACGTGGAGTCGTTCGCCGTGCTCGAACCGACCTTCGACGGGTTCCGCAACTACCTCCAAGCCGGAGAGAAGCTGTCGCCGGAGACGCTGCTGGTGGAGCGGGCCTTCATGCTGACGCTGACCGCTCCCGAGATGACGGTTCTCATCGGCGGCATGCGCGCCCTGAACGCCAACTTCGGGCAATCCAAGCACGGCGTCTTCACCGACCGGCCCGAGACGCTGACCAACGACTTCTTCGTGAACCTGCTCGACATGAGCACGGAGTGGAAGGCATCCGCCTCGGCTGAGAACGTGTACGAGGGTCGCGATCGCGCCACGGGCGAGGTCAAGTGGACCGGCACCGCCGTCGACCTCGTCTTCGGTTCGAACTCCCAGCTCCGAGCCCTCGCGGAGGTCTACGCATGTGACGACGCGAAGGAGAAGTTCGTGCGTGACTTCGTGGCCGCGTGGAACAAGGTGATGAATCTCGATCGCTTCGACCTTGTCGCTCAGGGCCGGGGCGCGCGGCCGCGAGCGGCCGCGGCCGGCGCCTAGGTTCGTTACCCATACCGTTGCAGCAAGCGCGGGCTACCCTCTGCGGTTCGCCCGCGCTTTGCTGTTGACGGGGGTGTGTACCGAGTCACCAGGCCACGAGCACGTTGTGATGGAGGCGTCGCGGTCGTCCCGAGTACATGGTGATACGCGTCAAACTGGGCCGTATGGGACGAAGAGCTCACCGAAACGGGATCGGCGTGTCGCGCTACATGTCCTTCGAGCATCCCTACTAGCAGCGCGCTCTAAACTAGACCGACAATGCGATGACCTTCGAATCCGCGGGTGAGGCATGAGCGAGCGGCCTGAGGCCTACCGCGAGGGCAGCCTCGAAGCGCCTACGCGCCATCCGTTGGCCTGGCGGGAACCGGATTTTTACGGCGAATCCGCGCTTAATGCCGAGCTTGCGCGCGTCTTCGACGTCTGCCACGGATGCCGCAGATGTGTGAGCCTCTGTAATGCGTTTCCTACGCTTTTTGACCTGGTCGACGGCTCGGCAACCATGGAAGTCGATGGGGTGGCAAAGGAGGACTATCGGAAGGTGGTGGAGAATTGCTACCTGTGCGATCTCTGTTTCATGACCCAATGCCCCTATGTGCCTCCGCATCCTTGGAACATCGACTTCCCGCACTTGATGTTGCGGGCCAAAGCCGCGAGCTATCGATCCGAAGGCGCGAGCGTGCGCGACAGACTCCTGTCATCCCCCGATATCGTGGGCCGCATCGCCAGCGTGCCGGTGGTGGCCCCGATGGTAAATCGCGCTGCCGCCAACAGGACCGTGCGGCGGGTCACCGAGAAAACCTTGGGCGTGCATGCGCAAGCGCCCTTACCCAAATATCAGGAGCGCACCTTGAGGCGGCGGATCCGTAGCCGCAAAGCAACGTCGATAGAGCCGCTCGCGACGCCGCACACCAAGGGCCGCGTGGTATTGTTCACCACCTGTTATGGGGATTATAACGAACCCGAGATCGGCGAGGATCTCATCGCCATCTTCGAGCACAATGGTATTCCGGTGCGGGTACTCGAGCAAGAGGCGTGTTGCGGGATGCCGAAGCTAGAGCTTGGAGATCTCGGTTCGGTGGAACGCCTCGCCCAACGTAATCTCCCGGCCTTGGCGCGCTCGGCCAAGGAGGGATGGGACCTCGTCGCCCTGGTGCCGTCGTGTGTCTTGATGTTTAAGAAAGAGATCCCGCTGCTGCTGCCCGAAAATCGGGATGTTCAGCGCGTCGCCGAGGCCTTTTATGACCCGTTCGAGTATTTAAGCCTGCGCCACAAGGCGCGGCTTCTGCTCACCGATTTTAAGAACCCGCTGGGTAAAGTGATGTACCATGTCCCTTGTCATCAGCGCGTGCAGAACATCGGCCCCAGGACGCGTGAGCTTTTGAGTCTAGTGCCGCAGACGAAAGTCGAGACCATCGAGCGCTGTTCGGGGCACGACGGCACCTATGGGATCAAGCGCGAGTATCACGAGATCGCGGTCAAAATCGGGCGCCCCGTCGCCCATAAGGTCGCGCAAGCGGACGCCGATTATTTCACCAGCGATTGCGCGCTCGCCGGGCACCACATCGAGGCCGGATTGAATAAGAGCGTGAAGACCCTGCACCCCTTGCGGCTTTTGCGATTGGCTTACGGGATCTAGCGAAGAGCGAACCCGGTACGTGAATCGACGCTACGACGCGGCCGACATCGAAGTCCTCATCGGACTCGATCCGGTGCGCCGCCGGCCGGGGATGTACACCGACACCTCGCGCCCCAATCATCTGATTCAAGAGGTGGTGGACAACAGCGTCGATGAGGCAATCGCGGGTTACGCCAAGCGCATCGACGTGGAGTTGCATCGCGACGGATCCGCGACCGTGACCGATGACGGCCGCGGCATGCCGGTGGATATTCACCCGGAGGAAAAAGTGTCGCGGCGTCGAGGTCATAATGACGCGGCTGCACGCCGGAGGAAAGTTTTCGGGCAAAAACTATCGCTTCTCGGGTGGCTTACACGGGGTGGGGGTCTCGGTCGTCAACGCGCTGTCGCGGCGCTTGGAGCTGCGCGTGCGCCGGGAGGGCCGCGAATATCAAATGATCTTCGAAGGCGGCGAAAAAAAGACCGAGCTCGAGGTCATCGGCACGGTGGGACGGCAAAATACCGGAACGGCGATCCGTCTCTGGCCCGATGGGCGTTACTTCGACACCATGAAAATCGCCATCCCGCGCTTGCAGCACGTGCTGCGCGCGAAGGCGGTGCTCTGTCCGGGATTACTGATCCGGTTCACGGACGAGGACAGCGGCGAGCACCAGGAATGGCAGTACCAAGACGGAATCACGGCCTACCTCTCGGAGGCCTTGGCCGGGCGCGATCTCCTGCCGCCGCAGCCGTTTACGGGGAGTCTGGAAGGCACGCACGAGGCCGTCGATTGGGCGTTGCATTGGGTCGCGGACGAGGGCGACATCATCACCGAGAGCTATGTGAACCTCGTGCCGACGGTGCAGGGCGGCACCCACGTGAATGGTCTGCGGCAAGGGCTCGCCGATGCCGTGCGGGAATTTTGTGAGTTTCGCAATCTCCTGCCGCGCGGGGTCAAGCTGGCGCCGGAAGACGTTTGGGAACGCTGCGCGTACCTGCTCTCGGTCAAGCTCGAGGAACCCCAGTTTTCCGGACAAACCAAGGAACGCTTGACCTCGCGCGCCTGCGCGGCCTTCGTTTCCGGGGTGGCGCGCGACTCTTTCAGCCTATGGTTGCATCAGCACGTCGAAACCGGCGAGCGCATCGCGGGGCTCGCGATCGAGCACGCCCAGCGGCGGCTCAAGGCGGAGCAGAAAGTCGTCCGCAAGAAGCTGACCGGAGGTCCGGCCTTGCCCGGCAAGCTCGCGGACTGCACTTCCCAAGAACCGGCCCGCAGCGAGTTGTTCCTGGTCGAGGGAGATTCCGCCGGCGGCTCGGCCAAGCAGGCGCGGGACAAGGAATTCCAGGCGGTGATGCCGCTCCGCGGTAAGATCTTGAATACCTGGGAAGTGGATCCTGGCCAGGTCCTCGGTTCCCAGGAAGTACATGATATCGCTGTCGCGATCGGCGTGGACCCGGGATCGCCCCGGATCGAGGGCTTGCGTTACGGGAAGATCTGCATCTTGGCGGATGCGGATTCCGACGGCCAGCACATCGCTACCTTGCTCTGCGCTCTCTTTCTACGCCATTTCCGCCCTGTGGTGGCCGCAGGACACGTGCATGTCGCGATGCCGCCGCTCTATCGCATCGATATCGGCAAAGAGGTCTTTTACGCCCTTGACGACGAGGAGAAGCAAGGCGTACTCGATCGGATCGCCGCCGAGAAACTCAAGGGCAAGGTCAACGTGCAGCGTTTCAAGGGGCTCGGGGAGATGAATCCCTTACAGCTTCGCGAAACCACGATGGCGCCCGAGACCCGGCGTCTGGTGCAGCTCACCCTCGCGCAGGATCACGGGAGCGACGAGCTCATGGACATGCTGCTAGCGAAAAAGCGCGCTGCCGATCGCCGCGTGTGGCTGGAGCAGAAGGGGGATCTGGCGGCGGTTTGAGTGCATGTCCTCGCCGCGTTCCGAGGGTTTGCATGCGGGCCGCTCAGGGCTACAATCCGCGGCGGATCTCAACTCAATACGCTTATGCCCGAGTCGCTAGAGCTCAACTTCGACAATGTCGAGCGCCGGCCGCTGCACGAGTTCAGCGAGCGCGCCTACCTCGACTATTCCATGTACGTCATTCTGGACCGGGCGCTGCCCCACATCGGGGACGGCTTGAAACCGGTCCAGCGGCGCATTATCTATGCGATGTCGGAGCTTGGGCTGTCGGCCGGGTCCAAACCTGATCAAGCAGTCGGGGCCGAGGCGCCGGCGATTTGACGGCAACTTGCTCCTCGCTGTCTTTCCAACCGAGAACGATTCCCATTTTTTTGTAATCCTTTGATAGCCATAATGGACCCCCCTGAACCGTCCCGCTCTTGCCGCAGAATACTAGGGCGCGCCCCTGTGTGCGTCAACAGCCGATCGCTACCGCCGCCTAGCTCTTCTCACGACTCCCCCATGATCGGACTGCAAGCGATTGACGGCGTGGTATATTGGGTGACGAGTAGAGGGGCCGCGCCGCAAAACAAGGCGGCAGATGGGCCGCCTATTACATGTTGGGCGGTGCGGAGCGCCTCTCGTTTCCCCGCGAGTCTAAGACAGGAGAAAAGAGCATGAAGAAGTTTTGCGTAATCGTTGCGTGTGCATTCATGGCCCAGAGCGTCGCGCAGGTCGCAATTGCGGACGACGACTTCTACGGAAACATCAAGAGTCGCCCCGACGGAAAGGCTGGGACATGGGCCGTGGGAGACCGCTCTGTCGATGTGACCGACAAGACCGAGCTCGACGAAGACCGGGGCCCGCTCAAGGTAGGTGCGTGCGCCGAAGTCGAGATGGAGGGTGGAGTCGTGGAAGAGATCGAGAGCGAGTCGCCCCACAAGTGCGGAAAGTAGCGGAGCAGGCGTACTGCGTTCGCGAGCCGCCCAACGAGGCGCTGCAGCCGACGGACAACCCGCCACGCGGCTTGTCCGCGGCTGAGCGTTTACGTTAGCCGCGCCCGTCCCAGTGGGGTGCTCGCCTCCCTGTAAACGAGTACGAGCGGACCGTGCTTTTTGTTTCATTTTCTTCGTGGTCAGGACACTAGCTGCCTACCGGCAGTGGAGGATTACCGTGACCAGCAACCCACCGGCTGAAATCCAGACTCTAATCGACGCCCACATCAACGGCTTCAACACCCAAGACAACGATCTTTTCCTCAGCGTTTTCGGGGACACCGCGATCATCATCGACGGCATTGCGCCCTATCGCTGGTTGAACCCAAATGCTCCGGCCAATTGGCTCGCTGACGTAGAGAAATGGCGTGAGAACCTTGGCGTGACCTCACGAGCACCTGTCCTACGAGATGGGCTTCTGGAATGTCGAGGGCTCGTCCGCATATGCTGTCATATCAGGGACTCTCACTGTCACGATTAAGGGCCAGTCCGTCGTTCGGACCGGTACCCTTGCGTACACGTTCGCGAACCGCGATGGCGTCTGGAAGATTGAGGCGCAGGCTTGGGGCCGCACGTCGTAGCCTGCTTTATGTGCAGTGGACGACCCTCTTGTGCAGCGCCCGGTTAATGTGCAAAGCCGATCGGCAGCGAGGCAACGCTCAGCACGGCTAGGGCGGCCACCCACAAGTTGATCTTGAATTGCTGAGCAATTCGGCTTCATATGTTCTGGGCTAACCAGTCGTTGCACCCGACCGCCGCAACGTCTGGCGTGATGGAGAGTCAATCGGGCGGCGGGTGAACTCGGTCCGTTAGGCAGCGATGGAAACTCGGAGGCACAACTGTGGACCCTACTATTGTCAGCCTCATCGTGTTCGCATGTACGTTCGCGGGCGCGCTGCTCGGAATGTGGTTGCGCAGCGTCTTACCAGAACATCTACTCGACGCTGAGTCGAGAGACACGGTGAAGGTCGGCATCGGCCTCATCGCCACGATGACCGCCCTCGTTCTTGGCCTCGTCACCGCCTCCGCCAAGAGTTCCTTTGATGCTGTGGACACTGCAGTGAAGCAAAGTGCCACTCAAGTCCTCACTCTCGACCGTGCACTCGCTCGCTACGGGCCCGAGACCGGCGAGATTCGCGAGGGCTTGCAGCGCGCTGTGGGGGCCCGAATCGACATGATTTGGCCACAGGGCTCATCCAAGCCCGCCAATCTGGATCCGACGAGCGCCGGAACAATGTCCCGAACTGAGGGAATCGCGGACGCAATCCGGGGTCTGAAGCCGCAGGACGACTCTCGGCGGGCGCTCCAGGCCCGAGCACTGGACCTAGCGGAAGCGCTGTTACAAGCCAGGTGGCTTGTGATGGCAGCACTGGGACGTCAATTCCTGTGCTCTTCCTTGCGGTCCTCCTGTTCTGGCTCACAATCACGTTCGCGAGCTTCGGGTTGTTTGCGCCGCGGAACGCCATGGTTGTCACGGTCCTCTTCGTTTGTGCACTGTCTGTTGGTAGCGCTGTGTTCCTCGTATTGGAGATGGATGGGCCGTTCGACGGCTTGCTGAAGGTCTCCGCGGATCCGTTGCGCTACGCACATGCGCATCTGAATCAGTAGGTGCGTAACGGTCGCATGCGTTCAGCTCGCTGCCCAACCCCGCAATGAAACCAGTACATCAACTTCCGGTCATCCTGTGGGCTCTTTCCATGTTTCTTACCGGATGCGAGCGAGAGCATCATCCGTGGGAAGGGCTGGTGTACCCCAAAACCGGACAGATGCCATACGACATAGCTATAGGCCATTTCACAACACTTGAAGAATGCAGGGCTTCGGCTTTGGCCATACTTTCCAAGACACGCCCAGAAGAGGGTGCCACACCCGAGTATGAGTGCGGACTCAACTGCACGGTTAGCAACATCCCACCACCACCGGGCATGCTTGCTATGCGTATCTGTGAGGAGACATCGAAATAGTATGGCTCGCCGCTGCCCAACTATGCACTCAAGCCGACGCCCGGGATCGCCGCGGTTCTTCCAAGCACCTGTGGCGGGCGCGGCTTAGTGTCATCGTTATACGGCATGAACGCCACTCGTACGCGCTATGCAAGTCTACGAGCTGATCCCTGATCCAGATGTACTAGTTCAGTTGGCTCCAGAGGAGCTGGCGTTCAGTCTGTTGTGCGTAGCTACCTCCAATCTCCAGAACGGACACGTACATAGAGACTCGATCATTTTGATCGACCCGCCAGTCGGTAGGGACCGCCCATATCGGCCACAAGTGGAGCGCGAAGTGCAGCTGGCCTTGATTGAGGCGCTGCAATGGCTTGAGGTCAATGCGTTGTTGCTGCCGTCACCAGGCATCAACGGTCAAAACGGATTTAGGGTCATAGGCCGTCGCGGCCGAGAACTGATTGATCGCAACCGTTACAACGCATTCCAGAAAGCAGCAGCATTTCCAAAGTCGCTGCTTCACCCGCTTCTTGCAGAGCGAGTATGGATTGCTCTCGCGAGAGGCGACCTGGCCGACGCCGTCTTCATCGCGTTTAGGACCGTAGAAGAGCAGGTTCGGTTAGCTGGCGGATTCGCAGATACAGATATCGGCGTGCCACTAATGCGTCGTGCGTTCGACCCAGCCAATGGCCCGTTGTCTGACCCTAATCAACCTCAGGCCGAGAGGGAAGCACTCGCGCACCTATTCGCTGGGTCGATAGGTTCGTACAAGAACCCACACTCACACCGAACAGTAACGACACTGATCATGTCGAAGCACAAGAGATTAAGTAATGCTCGCGTCGCATCTACTCCGCATTGTTGATTCGCGTAGACGGATTTAGCATCACAATGAACAACATCCCGTATAACTACCCGCTTCACCGCGACGCGGCGTGCGGCCGCGCGGGTGAGCGCGAGCGTTGGGCCGCTTGGGAAAAAGTATGCGTAAATTGCTTTGCATTGTCCTTTCAGTTATCGCCACCTCAGCACTTGCCGGCCCCATAAAGGGGGCCGGGGGCACCACCTGCGGGAAGTGGGTTGAGGATCGAAAGACTAGCGTCTATTACACTCAGTTGAGTTGGGTTCAAGGATTTATCAGTTCGTATAACCATTACGTCGATTCACACGAGGACCAAAATGGCGTATTCGGCACCGCTGACTCCAATTCCATCACCGTATGGATGGATAACTATTGCCAAAAGAATCCCTTGGAAACTGTCTATACAGGCACATTGGAACTGATAGAAGAGCTGAAGAATCGTACGAGATGAGCTGCCCAACCCATCATTCCAGCGGAGTGCCTTCGGCACCCGCTGAATTCAAACGTTAGCCGGCCGATCCATGCAGGCTCGTAAACCACGCGCTGCAGTATTGCTGGGGGCAGGCTCGTCGATTCCGGCCGGCTTCCCCGGCGCACAGAGGACCTGACACGCCAGATTCTCTGTGGTATAGGGACTTCGCGTCACAGCGACGGCACGTTTTACGTCAACTCCTGCACCCGTGCTACGCCTTCCAGCATGTCAAGCTAGTCGCTACAGCCTCTGATATGTACCGGACTGAGATCGAAGGGTCTTCGGACCCGGTATGCTCGACCCGCCAACTACGAAGATCTCTACTACTTGGCGAGTCAAATCGCGGATCATGAAGCGGGAGAACTTGATAATCCCGGCCTCTGTCAACTCATCGACGATCTGCGCCCTAAGTTTATAGAGCTGATCCACCACGCAGAGATCACGGATGTGACGACCTTTCGTGAGCTGGCGAGAGAGACGGCAAACTATATGTTTGATACGGTCTGGAGGAGTCTGGTGATCTCCCCCTCTCAAACCACCCACCTGAAACCCCTGGAGGTGCTGTGCCGCTCGATGCGCTTTGAACGCGTCGCAATCGCAACCCTGTGCCACGATACGCACGTAGACCACTTTCTGAAAGGCCGTGGAATCCTCGCCGTCGATGGCTTCTCCTTGCCGGAAGCTGGGGTCCGATACTCAGTGCCTACAATCCTTTCCCGAGAACTCAACTCATCCTTTGCTCTTGAAGCTTCATGGCTCGACCAACTGGTTTCGCCTAAGACCTGACGACGGTACGTGGTATGACGAGCGGATCGGCATCGCAGTTGATGGTGACTACGAGCACACCCGAGATTCTCATGGTCGGCTGCAGACACCCGTGCCCCATCGGCCACTTTTCCTGGTAGGCACGTTCAACAAGATCGCGGACTACTCCCAGGAGCTTTTCGCCGCACTCCTAAGTTGTTTTACGCGCGTTTCTTTCGTCCGTTGATAGAGTCGCCGTGTGTGGCTATAGCTTCGGCGACAAGGGAGTTAACGCCGTGCTTGTCAACTGGCTGTATGCCAGCCAAAACCGGCGACTTGTTGTCATTCACCGGAATCCGGACACTGTACGGACAACTGCGCGGGGTGCTATAGCCAACAAATGGGACGATTGGAGGCGGTCCGGCTCCTTGCACGTCATCCAGAAGTGGATTCAGGACCTCGATGAGGACGCCCTCGAAGCGTGCCTGGCCCCCTGAACGCGGGCGTTAGAAGGCGCTGAAACCGATGGCAGGCGCATTCGGCCGGACCACACCAGCGGACGCTCTTGCGAAACTTGAGCGCGAGCTTGTCCAGTTGCGCTCCTCGCCCAATGACGCTGACTGCGCGATGAACTTCTTCATTACCGCCGAGCACATGCTGGACTGGCGCCACCCCGGGCAAGGCGAATCGAGGCAAGAGGGAGACGCTCCGAAATGGCGAGCCTCTACTTCAGGTCGTTTCCCACCTTGCCAATGGTGCCAAGCACTACGACCAACTTTCGCCACACCACAACTCAGTCGAAGCTTCTGGCCAAAGCGGGGGTTACTTCGCAGCGTCATACTTCGCGCCACGCTACTTCGGCAGCGGCTATTTTGGTGGCAGGCGGCTTACGGTCAGGCTGAAGGGTGCTGCGGCCAACTATCTCGGCGACTCGTTGTCTGCCGTGGAACTCGCCGAAAGGGTCTTCGCGTTTTGGCAAGCGAATAGCGATATCAAGTGAAAGCGCCTTCTAACAGCGCGATCGACCGCGACGCCAGAAAGCGCTTCGCGCTTCCGGGCGCGCGTCATCGCGGACGTTA
>CAVXTM010000005.1:0-165008 GCA_963764725.1 uncultured Gammaproteobacteria bacterium
GGCAGTGCTCTACCAGGCTGAGCTACACCCCGATGGGTAGATATTAAGAGGGGCGGTTGACCGCGAAATCCGCGAGCACGCGCAAGGCCTCGTAGTGCCGCGAAGGCGCAAGCCCCTCGATCATACTGAGGGCGTCGCCGGCTTCGGCACGCGCAAGGCGCGCAGTGTACGCGATGGCGCCGGTGGCTTCAATCGCCCGCATCACCGCGCCCGTGTGCTCGCGCCCCCCCTTTTCGATGGCCGTGCGAACCACGGCTCGCTGTTCCGCATCGCCGTGCCACAGGGCGTAAAGCAAGGGCAGCGTCGGTTTACCTTCCGCCAGATCATCGCCGATGTTCTTTCCCAGTTGCTCGGAGGTGGCGCTGTAGTCAAGCACGTCATCAATGAGCTGATAGGCGGTGCCCACATGCCGGCCGTAGCTGGCCATCGCCTGTTCTTGCTCGGGGCTGCCATGACTGAGGACAACCCCGAGCCGGCCGGCCGCCTCGAAGAGCTTGGCGGTCTTATTGTGGATGATGGTGAGGTAGCGGGCCTCCGTAGTCTCCGGATCATGGCAGTTGACCAACTGCATGACCTCGCCTTCGGCGATGGTGTTGGTCGCATCCGCGAGGATCTCCATCACCCGCATATTGCGGACCTCCACCATCATCTGGAAGGCCCGCGAATAAAGGAAATCGCCGACCAACACGCTCGCCTCGCTCCCCCAAACCAGGTTGGCCGTTTCCTGTCCGCGGCGCATCTCCGAGGCGTCCACCACATCGTCGTGGAGCAAGGTCGCGGTGTGGATCAACTCCACGATCGCGGCCATATCGATGTGATGCCGCCCCTGATAGCCATGCGCGTGCGCGCTCAGTATCGCCAATACCGGACGCAGTCGCTTACCGCCGCTATTGACGATGTAGTGGCTAAGTTGATTGATCAGGGTAACGTCCGAATACAGGCGCGCTTTGATCAGACGGTCGACGGCCGCTATGTCTTCGGCGACCAGCGCGCGTAGGGTCTCGATGTTCATGCGGTTCTGCCGGGCCCTGGCTATTGGACGGGGCATTGTGCCAATACGGGGGTTGAATTTCCACGGCCCATAGGGGATCGGTCTTGAACGGCGCTTACTTGTGCGCTGCGCGCGGATCTCGTAAAATCGCCTCTCCATTCGGTGAAGAGCGATGGGATCACGGTGACCGGGAATTGACCATGCTAGCGGTGCTCAAGACGGGCGGTAAGCAATACGCAGTTCAAGAAAAAGATACGATTTTGGTCGAACGCATCGCGGGCGATGTGGGTGCGAGCGTGGAGTTGCGCGAGATATTCCTGATCAAGGACGGCGCGCAGGTGACCTTGGGCACGCCGGTGGTGGGCGGTGCGGTGGTCGAGGCCGAAATCACCGCGCAACCGCGCAGTGCGAAGATCATGGTCGTTAAATTCAAGCGCCGTAAGCACTACCGTAAGCAGATGGGGCATCGGCAGAACCTCACGGAGCTTACGATTCGGTCGATCCGTGGTTCGCCAGAAATGCATGGCTAAGGGAGCGTTGAAACACGATGGCACATAAGAAGGCGGGTGGCAGCACGCGTAACGGCCGGGACTCCGAATCGAAACGGCTCGGGGTCAAGCGCTTTGGGGGACAATGGGTCGAAGCGGGCAACATTCTCGTCCGGCAGCGCGGCACCCGCATTCACGCTGGGGTGAACGTGGGGTGTGGCCGCGACCACACGCTGTTTGCCTTGGCACCGGGACGGGTCGTCTTCGCGCCGAAGGGGCCAAGAACCCGTACTTATGTGAGCGTAATGCCGCAATAAAGCGGCGCGTTGGCGCTTTCAAAAGCCCCGTCCCGGACGGGGTTTTTTTTGATGCGGTGGATGATCGGTGAAATTTGTCGATGAAGCGCGGATCCGCGTCGAGGCGGGGGCTGGGGGCGACGGTTGCCTGAGCTTTCGGCGTGAGAAGTTCATCCCCTTCGGAGGTCCGAACGGGGGAGATGGCGGGGATGGCGGCCATGTCGTTCTGGAAGTCGCCGAGGGCCTGAACACGCTCGTGGAATTTCGCTATAAGCGCCGGTTTTGCGCGCAAAACGGGCACGCAGGCATGGGTAAGGACTGCTCGGGACACGCCGGCGCCGATTGCATCGTCCGGGTACCCGCGGGCACGGTGGTTTATGACGCGGACAGCGATGAGTTGCTAGGCGATCTCGTGGCTCCCAAGCAACGCCTTGTGGTGGCGCGGGGCGGACTGCACGGCATAGGGAATACGCGTTTTAAGAGCAGCACCAACCGCGCGCCTCGCAAGATCACCCATGGCCAACCGGGCGAAGCCCGCAATTTACGCATCGAGCTCAAACTGCTGGCGGATGTGGGCCTCACAGGCATGCCGAATGCCGGTAAATCGAGTCTCATTCGAGCGGTGTCGGCGGCGCGCCCCAAGATCGCCGGCTATTTTTTCACGACACTTTATCCGCACCTCGGTATGGTGCGCGTCGATAGCGAACGCAGTTTCGTCATCGCCGATGTGCCGGGTCTCATCGAAGGGGCGAGCGAGGGCGCGGGCCTCGGCGTGCGGTTCTTGAAGCATTTGGCGCGTACTCGGCTGCTATTGCATGTGGTCGATATCGGGACACCGGATCGAGTCGAGGACGTCGTCGCCAGGATCCGGGCGGTGGAGGAGGAAATCCGCAGGTTCAGCGACCAGCTCTATGCGCGAGAGCGGTGGTTAGTCCTCAACAAGGTGGATTTGCTGGCGGCCGCCGATCGTAAAGCATGCACTGGAGGAATCGTCTCGGCCTTGGCGTGGACCGGGCGAGTGTTCGAGATCTCGGCCTTGAGCAGGGAAGGTTGTCCGGCGCTCGTCTACGCGATCCAAACGCGGTTGGACGCACTTTGCCGATCGGGACAAGCCGTCGCGTGCGCGCAACAATGAGTACCGGGCCGGAGAGAACAGATCTCGGCGCTTCCAGGCGCTGGGTGGTTAAGATCGGTAGCTCGCTTGCCACCAATAATGGCGCCGGTCTGCGCGCCGAATCCCTGGGGGTCTGGGTCGCGCAGATGGCGATGCTCTGCCACCAAGGGCGCGAAATCGTAGTCGTGACATCGGGCGCCGTCGCCGAAGGCGTGGTCCGGCTCGGCTGGGCGAGCCGGCCGCATGCTCTGCACGAGCTTCAGGCCGCCGCGGCCATCGGCCAGATGGGGCTCATCCAGACCTACGAAGCGTGTTTTCAGCGTCATGACTTGCACACGGCACAAGTGCTCCTGACCCATGCGGACTTGGCGCACCGGCAGCGCTATCTGAACGCCCGCAGCACGCTGCGCACGCTTTTGGCGCTGCGGGTCGTACCGGTGGTTAACGAGAACGATACCGTGGCCACCGAAGAGATCCGGGTAGGCGACAACGATACGCTCGCGGGGCTTGTGTCTAATCTCATCGAGGCCACGCTACTCGTGATCCTGACCGATCAGGAGGGCTTACACGAACGCGATCCGCGCGCCGATCCGCGGGCACGGATGATCGGGCAGGCACGCGCTGGCGATCCCGCTCTCATCGCCATGGTGGGCGAGGACACCCGGCTTGGACGCGGCGGTATGCGGACGAAACTCGCGGCGGCGGCGCTCGCGGCACGCTCCGGTACAGCGACCATTATCGCGTCCGGCCATACGCCCGAGGTCCTGATCGGGATCGCGGCCGGTGCGGAGACCGGTACTTTGCTCGTCCCCGGCGAGGGTCCGCTGGCGGCCCGCAAACAGTGGCTCGCCGGGGGCCTGAAACCACGCGGCCGCTTGGTCTTGGATGCGGGTGCTGCGCGCGTGCTGCTTACGGCTGGGCGGAGCTTGCTGGCCGTGGGTGTGACCGAGGTAGAAGGCGACTTCGGGCGCGGTGAACTGGTCTGTTGCGTGGACCCCGAGGGACGGGAGATCGCGCGCGGCCTTATCAATTACTCAGCGCAGGAGACGGTGCGGATTAGAGGCCAATCGAGCGACCGCATCGAGGCCGTTCTCGGTTACGTGGACGAGCCGGAGCTGATTCACCGTGATAACCTCGTGCTGCTCTAGGGAACCTCTGCAAAGTTACTGCACAGCCCATCTGCTTTGTCGCTTGCTCGCGACACTTTGCAGAGGATCCCAAGTAGATAATCTGCTGGCGCTACCCCAAGGCGCGGATCGCGAGATGCAGGCGTGTCTTATGCCGCGCCGCCTTGTTCTTATGAATGATTCGCTTGGTCGCCATGCGATCGATAATGGGCACCGCCGCCTTATAACTCGCCGTGGCGCCGTCCTTGTCGTTTTGCCGAATCGCGCGCACGACCTTCTTGATCATCGAACGCAGCAGGGAGCGCTGGCTGACGTTGCTCGCCCGGCGTTTTTCGGCTTGCCGGGCGCGTTTGCGGGCAGAGGGACAATTAGCCAACCTGATCTCCAATACCAATGTGTTAAGTGGGCCGGAACTATGCGTATTCCACGCGCCGATGTCAATGACGGCAATATCTGCCCGCCCGTTCCTGTGCTATCGTTATGAGCGGCGATTAAATATACCCCGGCGTACTGCGGGCACTTTAGCATTGGGGTTTCCAAAGGGAGTAGTGCAACTCTCCCCTTTGGTCAATAACGGGTTTCATACCCCGCCCGCGAAGTAAAATTGATTTCAGGGGCGACACGCTGAGCATACGCTTATTTCGTTCCACCGCGACCGTGGGGGGTATGACCGTGATCTCGCGCGTGCTGGGGTTCATGCGCGACATGGTCGTCGCGACACTCTTCGGCGCGGGTTTTGTGGCAGACGCGTTTTTTGTGGCGTTTCGCATTCCCAATCTATTTCGGCGCCTGTTCGCGGAAGGCGCCTTCTCGCAGGCGTTCGTGCCGGTCTTGTCGGAATACCGAAACCAGCGTACGCAAGCGGAGACCAAACATCTCGTCGATCACACCGCAGGCACCCTCGCCGGGTGGCTGGGATTAGCGACCGTGGTCGGCATTGTGACGGCGCCCGTTCTGGTGCTGGTGTTTGCTCCCGGATTTACGGCCAATCCGGACAAATACGCGCTGACCGTCGATATGCTCAAGATCACCTTTCCGTATCTGCTGTTTATCTCGCTCGCGGGGTTCGCCTCCGGCATCTTGCAGACCTACGGCCGTTTTGCAGTCCCGGCCTTTACCCCGGCGTTTTTGAACCTCAGCATCATGGGCGCGGCGATCTGGCTCGCGCCCCATATGCAACAGCCGGTCGTGGCCTTGGCCTGGGGGGTTTTCGTGGGCGGGGCGGTGCAATTGTTATTTCAACTGCCGTTCTTGCTGCCGCTGAAACTGCTCCCGCGGCCGCGTATCAAGCGCGGCGATGAAGGCGTCCGGCGTATACTGACCTTGATGGGACCCGCGATTTTCGGGGTCTCGGTGGCCCAGATCAATCTCCTTATCGACACGTTGCTCGCGTCGTTTTTAGTCACCGGGAGCGTCTCATGGCTGTACTATTCGGACCGGCTGGTGGAATTTCCCCTAGGGGTTTTCGGGGTCGCGTTGGCGACGGTGATCTTGCCGAGCCTCGCCGACAAGCACACCCGCGGCTCAGCCGAGTCGTTCGCGGGCACCCTCGATTGGGCGCTGCGGTGCGTGCTCGTCATCGCTTTGCCGGCGGCGCTCGGCATTGCGCTCCTCGCGGGCCCCATGCTGTGCACGCTGTTTCAATACGGCGAATTCAGCGCCCACGATGTCGAGATGTCCTCCCGCAGTCTCATCGCCTTTGCTTTCGGACTTCTCGCTTTCGTATTTATCAAGGTGCTCGCGCCGGGATATTACGCCCGGCAGGATACCCGCACCCCGGTCCGCGTGGGTGTGATCGCCATGCTGACGAATATTCTGCTCAACGCGCTGCTCATTTGGCCCTTAGCGCATGCGGGATTGGCGCTGGCGACTTCGCTCAGCGCCTATATTAACGCGGCCTTGTTGTACCGTGGTTTGCATCAAGCCAACATTTACCGGCCGCTTCCCGGATGGGGCATGTTTCTCGCGCGTGTGATCGTGGCCGCGGCGCTGATGACCCTGTTGTTGCTGCTCGGCCGCGGGGAAATCGGCGAGTGGCACCATTGGACCGCCGCCGAGCGGGCGCTACGGCTGATCGCATTGATCGCCTCGGCCGGGTTCGTGTATGTGGGCGCGTTGTGGGTGGGTGGATTGCGGTGGGAACATATGCGCGCGTTTCACCCCTCGGTATAATCGCAGTACGTGCGGCGATGGAATTGATCCGGCGAATCGCGGGCTTGCCGTCAAGGCAGCGCGGGTGCGTGGCCAGCGTTGGAAATTTCGATGGCGTGCACTTGGGCCATCAAGCGGTTTGCTCCGAGATCAAACGCGTTGGGGGGCGCCTCGGGTTGGCGACCGCGGTGATCGTCTTCGAACCGCAACCCCAGGAGTACTTCCAGTTTGACGCTGCCCCGCCGCGCTTGACGCGGCTGCGGGAAAAGTACGAGCTTTTGAAAGCTCAGGATATTGATCGATTCGTTTGCTTGCGTTTCGACCAAGCGTTCGCGGAGCTGCCGGCACAGGCATTCGTGAAACAGATTTTGGTGTCGGGGCTCGGGGTGCGGAGCGTGGTGGCCGGCGATGATTTTCGCTTCGGCAAGGGACGCGAAGGCGATTATGGGATGCTGGTGGCCTTGGGATCGCGCTACGGGTTTAGCGTGGTGCAACCGCCGGTGTTTAAGATCGCCGGGGAGCGCGTGAGCAGTACCCAGGTGCGGCGGTCGCTCGCCGAGGGGGACATGGCACGGGCGCGGCGCCTCCTCGGCCGTGGTTACGCGATCCGCGGGCGGATAGCCCAGGGACAGAAGCAAGGTCATGCGTTGGGGTTTGCGACGGCGAATATCGAGCTGCGCCGAAACCGATCGCCGCTGCGCGGGATCTTCGCCGCAAGGGTGAGCGGGCTCAGACGGACTCCCTTACCCGGGGTGGCGTATCTCGGTTGCAAGCCCGCGTTGGGCGGAACCCGCGATCTCTTGGAGGTACATATTTTTGATTTTTCTCAAGACTGCTATGGAAAGGACGTGGCCGTGGAGTTTGTCGCTAAGCTGAGGGATGATCGGCGCTTCGAGTCGGTGGAAGCCCTGACACACCAAATAGCGCTCGACGTTGAGCAAGCCAGAAGACTATTAAGACAAGTGCGCGCCTGCGACGACCTCCCCGTATGAGCGACTATAAGAAGACGCTTAACCTGCCGCGCACGGACTTTCCCATGCGGGCCAATCTTGCCGAACGCGAGCCGGCGATGCTAAAACGCTGGCAGGATCTCGGCCTGTATGCACGCATTCGCGCACGCCGCAAAGGCGCCCAGGACTATGTTCTCCATGACGGGCCGCCGTATGCGAACGGAGATATCCATATCGGGCATGCGGTCAACAAGGTGCTCAAGGACATCATCGTCAAAGCAAGAACGCTAAGCGGTTTCAATGCGGAGTATGTTCCTGGGTGGGATTGCCACGGTCTGCCCATCGAATTGATGGTGGAACAGCAGTCAGGTAAAGCGGGTGACCAGATTTCGCCCAAAGCCTTTCGTGAAGCTTGCCGCGCCTACGCTCGCACGCACGTCGATAGGCAGCGCGCGGATTTTATCCGTTTGGGCGTTTTCGGCGACTGGGACCAGCCCTATCAGACGATGGACTACCGTTACGAGGCCGATATCATCCGCGCCCTCGGCCGCATTATTCTGGGAGGCCATCTGCAGCGCGGCGTCAAACCCGTGCACTGGTGTACGGATTGCGGATCGGCCTTGGCTGAGGCAGAGGTCGAGTATCAAGACCGCGACTCGCCCGCCATCGATGTGCGTTTTGCGGTGCTGGACGAGGCCAGCCTTTTGGAACGCTGTCATCACCTCCCCGAGCACGAGGGGAGCGGCCCGCTGTCGGTGGTCATTTGGACTACCACGCCATGGACCCTACCGGCCAACCACGGGGTGGCCGTCAATCCGGAGCTCGACTATGCGGTGGTTCAATGTCACGGACCGCGCGGTGTCGAGCGCCTGGTGCTCGCCGACGCCTTGATGAAGGACACCCTGTATCGCTATGGCATCGAAGAGTATCGAGTCATTGCTTACAGCGGTGGCCAGGCGCTCGAGGGTTTGGTTTTGCAACACCCGTTTTACCGCCGCGAAGTACCTGTCATACTCGCGACCCATGTCACAACCGAGGCCGGCACCGGCGCTGTACACACCGCACCGGGCCATGGCCAAGACGACTATGTTGTGGGTAAGCGCTATGGCTTAGCGGTGGACAACCCCATCGGCGGTGACGGCCGCTTTCTTCCGGGCACGGAGCTCTTCGCCGGCGAGCATGTGTGGGCCGCAAATGAACATATCATTCAGGTGCTGAAAGCGCGTGGCGCGCTCGTGCACCACGAGGTTTTCAGGCATAGCTATCCGCACTGCTGGCGGCATCGCACGCCGATCATTTTCCGGGCGACACCGCAATGGTTCATCAGCTTGGACGCGCAGGGGCTGCGATCCCAGGCCTTGGCCGAGATCGCGAGGGTGAGTTGGATCCCGGAGTGGGGCCGGCTGCGCATCTGCGGCATGGTCGAAAAGCGCCCGGACTGGTGTATTTCCCGTCAACGCACCTGGGGCGTGCCGATGGCCTTGTTCGTTCACAGAACCACCGGTGAGTTACATCCCGACACCGGTCAATTGATCGAGGAGGTTGCCCGGCGCATCGAGCAGGACGGCATTGACGCCTGGTACGATCTCGATACAACCGATCTGCTCGGCGAGGATGTGGCCTACTATGACAAGGTCACCGATACGCTCGACGTGTGGTTCGATTCGGGGGTTACCCATAGCTGCGTTTTGCAAAACGATGACCGCTTGCGCTATCCGGCCGATCTGTATCTCGAGGGCTCCGATCAACATCGCGGCTGGTTTCAGTCCTCCCTGCTTACGGCGGTCGCGATGCACGGTGTCGCGCCGTACAAGGCTGTATTGACGCATGGATTCACGGTTGATGCCGAGGGCATGAAAATGTCCAAGTCGCGGGGGAACGTCGTCGTTCCTCAGGAGGTCGTGAATACGCTAGGGGCCGATGTCTTACGGCTTTGGGTCGCGGCGACCGACTACAAGGCCGAGATGGCGGTGTCGGAGGAGATCCTGAAACGCATCGCCGATGCCTACCGGCGTATTCGCAATACGGCCCGTTTCCTATTAGCCAACTTGGAGGGCTTCGACCCTGCCACCCACCGGGTAGCGCCTGAGAGGATGCTTATGCTCGACCGCTGGGTGTTGGCCTACGCTGCGCGCTTGCAGCAAGACGTGATTAACGCGTACGAGCAGTTTCAATTCCATCTCATCTACCAAATGGTGCACAAGTTTTGCGCGCTGGAATTGGGGAGCTTCTATCTCGATATTATCAAGGACCGCCAGTACACGATGCCGCGCGAGAGCCCGGGACGGCGCTCGGCGCAGACCGCCATGTACCATATCGTCGAGGCGTTCACGCGCTGGCTGGCCCCAATTCTGAGCTTCACCGCGGATGAGATCTGGCCCTACATTCCAGGCCACCGGGGCGAGTCGGTATTCCTAGAACAATGGTATCAAGTGCCGCGCATCCCGGACGACCGTTTCGATCCCCATCTTTGGGAGCAGGTGATTACGGTGCGTGAGGCCGTCGCGAAGGAGCTCGAGGGTTTGCGAGTCGCGGGCCGGATCGGATCATCGCTGGACGCGGAGGTACACCTTTATTGCAATGGTGCGCTGTTCGATTCCTTAACCGCCTTCGAGGATGAGCTGCGGTTTGTCATGATCACAAGCGCCGCGCAGGTCCATGCGCTTACTCAGGCCGGGCAACAAACAAAGGAAACTGCGATCCCCGAGCTTAAGCTCGCGGCGCTACCCTCGGCGCAACCGAAGTGCGGCCGTTGTTGGCACCATCGGCACGATGTCGGCACCGACGCGGCCTTCCCGACCTTATGTGGCCGTTGTGTGACCAACGTAAACGGTCCGGGCGAAATCCGGCGTTATGCGTAGGCGAGTTGGATGATGGGGAGCGGCAAGAACAGAGACTGTGCTGAAGTGGAGGCGAACCTGGCGAGCGTCCCAGGCAGCGCCGCCAAGTGGCTCTTGCTCGCGACCGGAATTATTATCCTGGATCGGTTAACCAAAGTCCTCGCGAGTCAGTATTTGACCTTGCACGAACCGCAGGCGCTGCTTCCGTCCCTCAATCTAACGCTCGTCCACAATACCGGCGCCGCCTTCAGCATCCTCGGGCAAGCGAGTGGCTGGCAACGGTGGCTGTTTATTTTTCTGGCGACGGCCGTCAGCCTAGGCATCGTGGTGTGGTTACTTAGAACGCCCGCCGAGCGGCCGTGGATTGCGTGCGCGCTGGCATTTATCCTTGGGGGCGCGGTAGGCAATCTTTGGGATCGAGCCGTTTCCGGTTACGTCGTGGATTTTATCGATGTATTTTACGGAGCCTGGCACTGGCCTGCTTTCAATATCGCGGATGCCGCCATCACGGTGGGAGCGGTGATGATCTTATATGACGGTTTGAAACGCGATGTATCGACATAAGGCTTTAGAAATCGTAGTGTGGCTAAATAAATGAGCGCCAGGAGAGTGCTGTGATGAATATTGTACTAGCAAACCCGCGCGGTTTTTGTGCCGGAGTCGATCGCGCCATCGGTATTGTCGACCGGGCCTTGGAATTGTACGGCGCGCCGGTTTATGTACGCCACGAGGTAGTGCATAACAAATATGTCGTGGACGGATTGCGCGAGAAAGGCGCCATATTCGTGGACGAGCTTCAGGATGTTCCGGATGAATCGGTGGTTATTTTCAGCGCCCATGGCGTTGCCAAGGCGGTGCGGGATGAAGCCGCGCACCGCCGACTGCGTGTGTTCGACGCGATTTGTCCGCTGGTGACGAAGGTACACATGGAGGTGGGCCACTACCAAGATGAGGGAAGGGAGTGCATTCTAATTGGCCATGCCGGCCACCCGGAGGTGGAAGGCACCCTTGGGCAGTACCGGCGCGGGGATGGAGCAGGCGGTATGTACCTGGTGGAATCCGTCCAAGATGTCTGGGACCTGCAAGTGAGAACCCCGGACTGCATCGCTTTTGTGACGCAAACCACGCTGTCGATGGACGATACGGCGGAAGTGATCGATGCCCTAAGAGCGCGTTTCCCGAAAATCATTGGACCGAAGAAAGAGGACATCTGTTACGCCACGCAAAATCGCCAAGACGCGGTGAAGCGAATGGTCAAGGAATGTGACGTGATCCTCGTGGTGGGATCGCAAACCAGCTCGAACTCCACGCGCCTCAAAGAGATCGCGGAAAAGCAAGGGATCCCCGCGTACTTGATCGATAGCGCGGTCGAAATCGAACACGCATGGGTAAACGAAAAACAGACCATCGGCGTGACCGCGGGAGCATCGGCACCCGAGGTTCTAGTCGAGCAGGTGGTGCAAAAGCTAAAGGAATGGGGTGGCAGGACGGTTTTGGAGGCACCCGGCATACGCGAGCAAGTCGTGTTCAGTCTCCCGAGGGAGCTCGCCAAGAGATCAATGCGGACGTAGGTCGGACCCATCACGGCGCCCGCCGGCGATAGTCGGTTGGGAGAATCAATTTGATTTCGCCACCACGGGTGTGAACCCGAGGGGCGACCTAAGGGGAGGGCTGCGCCTCTCCCCTTGGGAAACCCCATGGGATCCTGTGGCAAGACCGCGGAATAAATGTAAACCTCCCGAACGCCGATACATTACGGTCGTCGAATGCTTGCAGACTGCATCGTAGTGGGCGGGGGCGTGATCGGAATGCTCACCGCGTGGGAACTGACCAAGGCAGGGTGTAAGGTCGTCCTTCTCGAACGCCATCGCCTGGGACAGGAGGCATCCTGGGCCGGGGCAGGTGTACTCGGGCCTCTGCCGCCTTGGAGCATCCCGAGCGCGCTCGATCCCCTCCTGCGCTGGAGCCAGGTCCGTTATCCGGAGTTGGCTCGCGAGCTAGGCGATCTGACCGGCATCGATTGCGAATGGGTGCAATCGGGACTCTTGCTGCTTGACGCGGCGTTCAACGGCGAAACCTTCTCCTGGGCTAGACAACATAGCCATAACCCCTGCGAGATCCTTAGCCCTGCGGAACTACAGGCTCTGGAACCGCGGGTGCACGCATCCGACCAGGCCCTGCGGTGCCCCGAGGTGGCCCAGATCCGTAATCCGCGGTTGCTGCGTGCTCTCGCGGCCGTAACGCGTCAAGCCGGTGTTGGTATCTACGAGAACACGCAGGTAGCTTCAGTTACCGTGTCCCATCATCGGGTGGTCGGTGTGAATAGCAGCGCGGGTCGCTTTTTGAGCGAAACGGTCGTTATCGCCGGCGGCGCATGGAGTGGCCAACTACTCGCCGAACTGCCCTTCCCTCCGGCGCTGGCGCCGGTACGCGGGCAAATGCTTCTCTTCGAAACCCAAATGCCGCTTTTCCACCATATCCTGCTGCGCGAGGAAATCTACGCGGTGCCCCGCAGCGACGGGCGTGTCCTAATCGGCAGCACGCTTGAGCGTGTGGGGTTCGACAAGTCGGTCACGCCGAGGGCTCGATCCGTTTTGGAAGCGGCCGCGTTCGGACTGGTTCCGGGACTAGAGCAAGCTAAATTCGTAGGGCATTGGTCGGGATTGAGGCCCTATGCAGAACGCGACACACCGATCATCGCGGCCCATCCCGCAATCCGCGGGCTGTATGCGAATACCGGGCATTATCGATTGGGTGTGACCTTGGCACCGGGATCGGCGCGCTTAGTCGCGGACGTGATCTTGGTACGCTCGCCGGTCGTCGACCGGGAAGTGTTTGCTTGGCCGGGTTTTGAGCAAGGGAGCCGAGAGGGTGCAAGCAGCCAGCGTTAGGCGTACACTTACGATCAAACTCGGACAGAGCACCTTAAGCGTATTCGATGCTCGTTCACGATGAATCCGCCGCCGTTCATCTATTGCAACGGCAAGCTATCAAGCCGACGGCCCAGCGCGTGGAGATCGCGCTGCTGTTGCTGCAAGGGCATCAACACTTATCGGCCGAGCAGGTGCTCGACCGGCTTCGGCGCCGCGGCAAAGCGGTATCCAAGGCCACCGTGTACAACACCTTGCGGCTTTTCGCGGCGCGCGGCATCGTCCAGCAGGTCATCGTCGATCCGGAACGGGTGTTTTATGATTCGAATACCAGCGCTCACTTTCATTTCTATAACGTAGACCAGGGGGCTTTGATCGACCTCGATCCCGACGCATTGCACATTCCGGAGCTGCCGGCCTTGCCTTGCGGAACCGTGCAAGAAGCCGTGGATGTTATCGTAAGGATTCGAGATAAGTAATAACGCATCATTTTACGGAATCACCATATTGCATATTTGGGTTGACTTAGGGAAACTCTGAATAAGTGTTATGAGCACGCCCAGCTGCGCGAAGCCGCGCAGCGAGACGCGAGACATATCATGTAGATAGGCGAGCGGCGAGCGAGCACGCGACAAAGCAGATGGGCGGCGCAGTAGCTTATTCAGAGTTTCCTCAGGGCGCACGCATTCGCCGGTGTAGCTCAGTCGGTAGAGCAACTGATTCGTAATCAGTAGGTCGGGGGTTCGATTCCTCTCGCCGGCATCAATATGATCAATGCCTTATAAAGCTCATCCGATGGTTCATTCGCCAGAAGGGACGCTGGCGGAACAGTAAGCTCCAACAAACCTCAAGACTCATTTTCTGGCACGCTAGTCCGTGAAGGTCGAACTCATCACCATACCTGAGAGCTTAAGGCACTGGGGCATCGGGTCCAATCCGATGCCCCACTTTTACTCCTCTCGCCGCGCCCCGACCTCACTTTCCGATTGCTGTCATAGAAAACGAACAGACCAAAAAGTTACTCTAGAAAGCATTGATCGGTCGCATTTACATACGATTTCCCCTGTTTCATTTCAGCGATCACGCACTTCCATTGGGCGGGGGTACGTCCGCCACCGCCTAAGGCACACCCTTCTATAAATTTCTGCTTAAATTCTTCGTTCACCCTCTGCTGCTTGGCGTTGAGCTTCATTGCCTCTCTGCACAATGCGACTTCTTGCCCCACTTCAGTCTCAGTGCAACCTGGGAGTCCAAAGGAGGAAAGTAACGTAAGAACTGCGATGAAGTGCCGTACATTAGAGCTCCGCTGACAATCGTAACCCAACTTCCTAATTGAAGTCTCTTTTCTTACAGATAGATGATCCCCTGCCCGCCTAGGACAAAGAAATACCATCACCTGTTCCCTTTCTGCTTTCACCGTCTTAATGGAGTGCCATGCCATCTTTTCACGCTCCACAATATACGCGCAACCGCTGGCGAACGACACGAGAAAATAAAAGAGGACGCGAAACGGGAGTGCATCGCAACATTGATGGATCGAACTGTCTTGCTTCAGTTTTGCATCGTCCGCCCAGGCAGATGACCGTTGCGAACCAGTCGTTGCCGTCCCCCCGCCGTTTCCTGCCTCATGAAACCTTCCAGAAAAACCGAAACCTCCGCTTCAATCACCGCTCCCAGTATCCGTTGCGCACCCTCCCGCAGAATATCCGTTAGCGCATCCGACACCGGGGCCGGCGACAGGATCACTGTCGCCTGCTTACACTTTGATCAGTTTCCAGTACGACTTCGCTCGTCAGTCATGACATCAACGGCTATTAAGCTTGCCGGCGGGCTTAATCCGAGCGATGAACATGTTTTTTTGCAGCCTCTCTTCGGGTAGAAAAAGAAACGCTCCAGAGCGTGAGGAAGTACCCGGACGCCTCAGAGTTTATATGCTCGGTGCGAAATGTCACCGACCATGCGGTCAAGGTTACCGTACCGTTCTTTGCAATGGAGTTGGCGCCCGAGCTTGATGATGAAGAAATGGAATGGTCGCTTGAAGCGAATCGAGTGCAGTATTGTCGCTCCAGAGAAGAAAAGGCTCAACAAATTGCGGACGTATATCGTTTCGGAATTGAGCGAGGAGAAACAAGCCAAAGTGAAATTCTTCCTTCCTGATGACTTCCTCTCGTATTTGGAGGATCGTGAAAGCAAACAGCAGAAAGAAGAAACTACTGTACGGGGATACAAGGTGAAGGTGAAATACCAGGCACTTGATGATGAACAGCAACAAGCGCGAAAACAAGCCATCGCGGACGTGATCGTGAAATCGATGAAGAGGATGAAGGAGGAGAAGTAAGCAAGACAATTTCCAGCTCCGAAGCAGCAGATTTGGATGGCATTCTTGCTAGTTTTTAGCTAGCGTTATAGCTTGGAATGATTTCTCGGGGTACTTTGAAGATGGTTCTAATCAAAACAGCTGTAATTTGGTCGGTCTTTGTAATGGTGTCCGTTTCATCGACCGATAGTTACCCACAAAATAAAACCGAGAGATTAGAACAGGGCACTCAGCCGCTCAATGCTCAGTCATCGCAATCAGTCGCGCCTGGTGAGAATTCACAACCTCAAAGCAAAATAGGAACAGTACCAGAAGAAACGAAGAAGTCGCCGGCTGTCCCTCTGTATGTGCGAACTCCGGTACTTGCGCTACTTGCGCCGGATCGGATTGATAGTCATGGGTGAATGAAAAGCCGAGGCGCCGGCCCGCCTAACTTTTTATGTACTCGGCCCATTTCTTATACATCTCGTCCCGAGGAGCTGCTTGTCCAGAATTGATCTCCGTCTGGATCTGGGAAATCTTGTCCTGCGTCTCTTTGAGTATCCGCCACCGCTCTACTTGCTGCTTATGCGCGTCTTCCGCGATCCTGCGGCTGAGCGCGTCCGCTGACGTCTGATCGCTCAGCGCTCGCTCGAGCAGGTCCTTGGTCTTCTGTTCTTCCTTACGCAGGAGTTCGTTGACCGCCTTGCGAATGCCCTTGGCGACGCTGCGGAATGCCTCATCGCGATTGGGCCAGGTCGTGACAGGATCATCGCCCTCCGGCAACCATTGGATTTCGCCAAACGGAGCGCCTTCCCAGTCGGCGGGGCGCAACATGACGGGAATCACCGTCGCTTCCCCCGCTTCGTGACGAGCGAGCGCGATCGTCATCTCGACGCCATAGCAGTAATCGGAGGCAAGGAAATCGGCGCTGATGAGCAGCAAAATGATTTGCGCGATCTGGAGGTGCTGATCAATACGATCGGCCCAGACTCGTCCCGCGCCGATCTCCCGGTCGTGCCAAGTGGTGATTACGCCGGTTCGACGCAGGATGCTCAGGTGCTTCTCGAGCTCCTTCCGCAGATCTTCATCTTCGTGAGCATACGAGAAAAAAACCGCTATGGCCGGCTTAGACGTCAGATGTGCGAACATCGTCGGGCCTGCACAATCCAGAAAATTTGAAAGCCTCGCGAAGTCGCTAGGTGTTCTGAACAATGATGCTTCGGGACTATCCTAGTGAAGTTCTCCATCTTCACCGCCGCTCGGCGCGCGATTCGACGGTAGATCTCCGTAACTCGCTGTCCAGATCGGAGACCAAAGAATAAGAACTTTAAATGCCCTTTTTTTTCGAGGGGGAAGATACGACTGGAGCTGTTAGCTGTCAATCACGCGCTATCTTGGTTGCCGAGGTATGCTGTTCTGCCCATCAACACAACAAACTCGATCGTTTGTGCCGCTACGTCACCTGTACGCCAGGCTAAGCCTGGGAGAGCGTCCTAGCGGTCACTGGCGTTCCAACCGCCGTAAGAGCCTCGGACGTTGCCATCTGCGCCATCTCGCCGAGGTCGGTACGCCCACCGATCGCGGCGCAAGTGGGCATTCACAGCGCCCGAGCGGATATGTCCCATTCTTCCCTCCCTTCACGTTTTTCTGGGATCAATGGAAACCAGGCCATGGCGAGCGTTTGGCATCTGCCGAAAGAAGTCCTTAGCGAGTAGTGCCGTGCCATGCTGTACCCTTCCTAATGGCAATTCTTTTCAAGAGCTTGGATTGTATCGGACGCTACTGTACATTGAAGTACGACTTTTTTTAAGGGGGGCAATAGCTACCGCCAAGACTACAATGCTGACCTTTCGCGCGCACAACGGCATTTCGATCCCCGAGCATGCAGTCTATTTTGGTGACGGAACTAAAGACGCAGTTCAATGGCACTACACCCTGACTTCCCGAAATCACCCTACGCGGCTCTGCTGCCGAACCAGCGGTGGTTCCCAGCTGCAGAGGAGCTTCGCAGTACGGCCTATGAACGGCTGCTGCCTCCGTTGGTCGCCAAGATTTGCGACGAGGTTACCGATTGGCGAGGGTCGCATTACGCAGGAGCTTCCAATACATCCCGCGCACTCCTGAACTGGTGGTTTGAGACCGAGCGCCTGGTAGAGCAAGCCGACGGCACGTTGTCCCCGTTCCGCTATTACTTCGCCCAGCGTGAAGCCGTAGAGACCGTGATCTGGTTACACGACGTACGCCACGTGCAAGACAAATTTGACTTGATGCGTTTCGACGCTTCGGGTGCCGTGTCAGCCGGCATGTTTGAGGAGGATTGGTCGCGCTACGTGGTGAAGATGGCCACGGGCGCCGGCAAGACCAAGGTCATCTCCTTGCTCATGGCCTGGAGCTACTTCCACAAACTCTATGAGCCCGGCTCGACGCTCGCACGCAATTTCCTGCTGATTGCGCCGAATATCATCGTGCTTGATCGCCTACGTGCAGATTTCGACGGACTGCGCATCTTCTTCAACGATCCGATCCTGCCAGACAACGGCCACGAGGGACATAACTGGCGCGACGACTTCCAGATCAGCCTGCACATTCAGGATGACGTGCGGGTGCAGCGGGATACCGGCAACCTATTTCTAACCAACATCCATCGCGTCTATCTCGGCGATGTCCGCGAGCCATCTCTCGAAGACGACGACCTTCGTGACTACTTCCTCTCGCCCTTCGGCCCCAAGCCGGTCGGGAAGACGACCGACAGCGGAGCGGATCTCGGTGAAATCGTCCGCGAGCTGGACGAGCTGGTGGTGTTCAACGACGAGGCGCACCATATCCATGACCCACGCATGGCGTGGTTCAAGAGTATTCAGGATATTCACCATCGGATGCTCCAAAAAGACGGCCGCCTCGCCTTGCAGGTGGATGTGACCGCCACGCCTCGGCATAACAACGGCGCCATCTTTGTGCAGACCGTGTCGGATTATCCGCTGGTCGAGGCTATCCACCAGAACGTCGTAAAGCACCCGGTCCTACCGGATGCGCCCAGCCGCGCGCGCTTGCAGGAGCACAAGAGCGCCATTTTTTCCGAGCACTACGCCGATTATCTGCAACTCGGCATCGAAGAATGGTGCAAGAGCTACAAAGAACACGAAGCCCTCGGCAAGAAAGCGGTATTGTTCGTTATGGTGGACGACACGAGGAACTGTGACGAGGTCGGTGCCTGGCTAGAAAAAACCTGTCCTGAATTGCAAGGAGCAGTTTTAGTTATTCATACCAAGAACAACGGCGAGATTTCCGAATCCGCGACCGGCAAAAAGAAAGAGGAGTTGGAACTGCTCCGGAAGCAGGCCCACGAAATCGATTCTTGGGCCAGCCCATTCAAGGCGATAGTCTCTGTACTGATGCTCAAGGAAGGTTGGGACGTGCGCAACGTCACCACCATCGTTGGCCTACGGGCCTTTGCGGCCCCTAGCAACATTCTTCCCGAGCAGACGTTGGGCCGGGGCCTGCGCCGCATGTACTTCGGCTCAGATATCCCCGAAGCCGTCTCGGTCATGGGCACGCCGGCGTTCATGGAGTTCGTCGAATCGATCCAGAGCGAAGGCGTGCAGCTCGAATATCGGCCAATGGGCGGCAGTGGCGGACGTGAAGATTCGCTGGTGGTCGAAGTGGACACCCAAAACACGGAGAAAAACCTCGATGCCCTGGACATCGAACTGCCGAGACTGTCTCGGCGGTTTAGCCGCGAATACAAGGATCTCGATGCCCTCGATCCCGGAAAGCTGGGCAATTCCAGGCTCCCGCTCAAATCCTTCACGCCGGAAGAAACCCGTGAGATCGTTTTCAAGACCATGCTGGATGCCGAGGTGCATCACACCATCCGGCTCGACGGAGCAGGCCCGGCGGACTACCGTTCGGTGGTCGCGTTCTTCGCCCGGCAGTTGTTGAAGGACCTGCGCTTGGTCGGCGGCTACGACGTGCTATATCCCAAGGTGCGAGACTTCATGGCCGGGCATCTGTTCGCCGACTCGCCCGTGAGTCTCGAAGATCCAGTGGTGCTGCGCAACCTGTCCGAGCCCGAGGCCGGGAAGATCCTGTTCGACTCGTTCAAGCTATCCATCAACGCCCTCACGGTTCAGGATACCGGCACCTGCCGGATCGAAGATCGCATCCGCTTGCGCGACACCCGACCGTTCCGCACCGAGAACCGGCGTTATTTCCAGCCCAAGAAATCGCTGTTCAGCAAGATCGTGGGCGAGCCGCGCGCCGGGGGATTCGAGCTGACCTTCGCAAGCCTCCTCGATAGTGCGCCCGATGTCAGGGCCTTTGCCAAGAACTATCTCGCCGTCGGTTTCAAGATCGACTACGTCAAGGCCGACGGCGATTTATCCACCTATACGCCAGATTTTATCGTCAAGACCACCGATGGCACGGTCTGGATCGTCGAGACCAAAGGCCGCGAAGAGCTTGACCTGCCGCAGAAGATGGCCAGGCTAAAGCAGTGGTGCGCGGATGCAACCCGCGCAAGCCGGGCCGAGGGCGGCCCTGAGTACCGGTTCGTTTATGTGGATCAGGAGGGCTTCGAGACGCACCGGCCGACACATTTTGCCGGGTTGGTTCAGGCGTTTCGGGATTACCAAAGTTGATGAATGGACAGTTATTAGCTATACTAAGGCTATCCTTTTACTTCCTATTTGAAGGATTTCCCATGAGCACGCTGGTCATCAAGAATCTTCCCGAAGAACTTCACGCACGCCTAAAAGAGCAGGCTCAGCGCCACCATCGCTCCGTTACCAAGGAAGTGGTGAGCTTAATTGAGTCCGGGCTCGTAGTGCCTCCCCGCCAACCCCCAAAGCTGTCGCCACCACTGAAGCTGGCGGGGGGATACCGTCCCACCATCGAGGACATTGAAGCCGCCATCGCCGAGGGGCGTGACTGAGCGTCGTCGGCGATGGTATTGATCGACACCAACATCGCGGTCTCGCTGTGGGTAGAGAATGACTGGACGCATTCGGCGCGCCAGCTCTTGGAGCGGGATACTGACTGGCGCACGGAGGCCTTCGCGCTGATTGAGTTCAGCAATGTCATGGCAACCTACATGCGTATGGGGCTGGCCAGCGAGCCCGATGCGCTTGCGCGGCTCGATGAGGCCGAGACATTCCTGAGACCAGGTATGATCCTCGTCAGCCACCGTCAAGCTTTGATCACCGCGATGACCTACAAGGTGTCAGCCTACGATGCCCGCTTTCTCGTCGCCGCACGCGAACTGGGGCTCAAGCTCATTACCGAGGACGTTAAGCTGCGCCGCGCCGCACCCGAACTGACGCAATCGCTCGAAGAAGCCCTTGCGGCGTGAGCATGGCACGCCCACCCAAAGAAGCCTACGACCTCACCGACGCCGAGAAGCGCGATCTCATCCAGCTCATCCAGCAGGGCAAGACCGCTGCCGGAGCAATACCGCTTCGTCCTCTTCGAGGACAAGCGCGAGGTGGAGCTGGTCTGGAACGGCAAGAGCCGCGAGGTCTGCACCACCGTGCTGCCCTTCCAGTCGCTGGAGCACGTGGACGAACCGCGCCGGGAAGCGCCGGAATCGCCGCAGCTCGATCTCTTCGATTTCCGCGGCCGCCAGCTCAAGGGTTGGACCAACAAGCTCATCTGGGGCGACAACAAGCTGATCCTGTCGTCCTTGAAGTGCGGCGCGCTGCGCCGGCAGATCGAGGAGGCGGGCGGTCTCAAGCTTATCTACATCGATCCGCCCTTCGACGTCGGCGCCGACTTCTCCATGGACATCGAGATCGGCGGCGAGACCTTCCACAAGGAGCCGAACCTCTTGGAGCAGATCGCCTACCGCGACACCTGGGGCAGGGGCGCGGATTCCTTCATCTCGATGATCTACGAGCGGCTGATCCTGATGCGGGATTTGTTGGCGGAGGAGGGGAGTATCTATGTGCATTGTGATTGGCGGGTGAATGGATTGATTCGCCTCGCCTTAGACGAAATCTTTGGTTCAGACCAATTCCTTAACGAGATCCTTTGGCGACGCCGCACAAATACCGTTAAAGCCATCTCCAAGAAGTTTTCAGTAAATACTGACACCATTTTTCTGTACACCAGGAACAAAGACTTCCTATAACTTCAGCATACAATACGGGGACTACCCGCCAGAATACTTTGAAAGATTCAATCAACACGATGACCGATGGGAAGTATCGTTGGAACGTAATGGCGACTTACTCGGAAGAACGACTGAAACGTCTTGAGGCAGAAGGCAAGGTTAGGTTTTCAGAAGGAGCAAAATATCCAGAATTCAAACAGCTATGTACACGAACTTAAAGGACGCCCAATTGAAAACATCTGGGACGAGATCGATATGATCAATGCTATGAGTGTTGAGAGGCTTGGATTACTCCACCCAAAAACCCGAAGCCCTCCTCGAACGCATTATTAAGGCCAGCAGCAACGAAGGCGACCTCATCGCTGACTTCTTCTGCGGCTCCGGCACCACGGCGGCGGTGGCGGAAAAGCTCGGGCGGAAGTGGATCTGCACCGACCTCGGCAAATTCGCCATCCACACGACCCGCAAGCGGCTGATCCAGGTGCAGCGCGAGCTGAAGGAATCGGGCAAGCCGTTCCGCGCCTTCGAGGTCTTGAACCTCGGCCGCTACGAGCGCCAGGCCTACCTCAACGTCGGCGGGCGGCTCACCGGCCAACAGAAAGAACAGGCGCTGGCGCGAAAGGAACGCGAGTTCCGCGATCTGATCCTGCGCGCCTACCGCGCCCAGCCACTGGAAGATGCGAGCTTCTTCCACGGCAAGAACGCGGGCCGCCTGGTCGTCGTCGGCCCGATCAACCTGCCCGTCGGAAGGTTGTTCGTCGAAGAGGTCATCACCGAATGCCGCAAGCGCGGCGCCTCGCGCGTGGACGTGCTGGCCTTCGAGTTCGAGATGGGCCTCTTTCCTGCCGTGCTCGACGAGGCGAAGCAAAAGGGCATCGACCTCGCGCCCAAATACATCCCGGCGGAAGTCTTCGACAAGCGCGCCGTGGACAAGGGCCAGGTCGTCTTTCACGACGTGAGCTTCGTCGAAGCCACGCCGCGCTACGACAAAAAGAATAGTTTCACACTCCAAATCGAGCTGACCGACTTCTCCGTCTACTACACGCAAGGCGCGCTCGATGCCGCCGCCGCAAGTCTCAAGAACGGCAAGAGTCAAGTGGTGTGCGAACAAGGCCAGCTCATCAAAATCGCAAAGGACAAGGACGGAATCGTCACCCGCGAGACGCTCACCAAGCACTGGACGGACTGGGTCGATTATTGGGCGGTGGACTTCGACTACATGAGCCGCCAGGAGATCATCAAAGTCCCAAAGGGGATGGGGATCGACAGCAGCCTGCCCGGCTTCGAGCCTCCGCAAGGCGGGCTGGACTTGCCGGAGTTCGAGGAACATTGGACGGGCAGTTACATCTTTGAGAACGAGTGGCAGAGCTTCCGCACTCGACGAAACAGAGAACTTGAACTTGTCTCGGCACCGCACACCTACGCAGCGAAACGCCGTTACACCGTGGCCGTAAAGGTGATCGACATCTTCGGCAATGACACCATGGTGCTGGTGCCAGTGAGCGTGGGCTAATGGTTCTGCTTGAATTTAAAGAGGCAAGAGGCAGGGCCAAGCGCTAATCAGGAAACTGCAAAGCGCGACCTACGCCGAACTCGTCGCCGCCGTTGAGCGGCTGGGGTTTTAACATGTATTGCTGGGTTACAGGCTCAACGATGCCGTCATGGCCGGAGTACGACACCGAGCTTAAGGTGCTTTACTCGGGCACAGATGAAGCCGAGGCCGTGCGCGTCGCAAAGGATGCTGCTGCAAAAGAAATCTACGCCAAGGTGTTGGCCAAGGCGCTCGGGGGCATCACCTTATATCGCGCGATTCATCCGGCGATTCGAGCCAGGATGGGATGAGCGCCGCGTCCGCGGCGCTAGCGCGGCTGGGGTTTTAATATGCGACCGAAGCCAGACAACGAGCTCGTCACTTGGAAGCACTGCGGCCACCGCTACGAGCTAATCTTGACTAGGCTGCACGCCGAGCGCTACGACTGGCAACCGACATGCGACACGTGCGGCAAGCGGCTGCGCTCCGGGATCGAGCAATACGAGCACGAACAGGCGGCGGTCGATTTACTGACGGGCCGGAACCCCTTTGACGGCAACCTGCACCTGTCGCGCTTAGAACGGTGGGAGGGGCTTGACAGGCTCGCCGTTTATGCCCGCGCCGGGAAGGACAATCCCGAGCCCGGCTAGTGCTTCATGAACCCCGGCTTACCCAGGTAGGCCGGCTCGAACTCGGCGCCCACATCGCGCACCGCACCTTGGTCGAGGATCGCGAAGGACCTGGGTAAACCGGAAATTCGGAGCGTCCGCCTGTCATCCGTCAAATTTTCCGCCCTGGGCAAGACCCAAGTTCAATTTCTAGGCCCGGCTTGCATCAGCGGGCAGAGCGAACACGCAGAGCGGCAGCGTGCAACAGGAAGGGACCCGCGGAATTCCTCCCGCGGGCCTTTTTCGTTACTGACGAACGAGGTTCTTTCCCGGCCTACATCGCGGGACTGCAATCGGTACGACGGATCGTTGCCCGACGGTTCTGGGCACGTCCTTCTTCCGTTGTATTGTCTGCGATCGGATTTTCCTCGCCTAGGCCCTGCGTGACGAGACGGTCGCCCATCTGTACACCTTTCGATGTGAGGTACTCCGCCACCGCGTCCGCGCGCTGCTTGGACAGGGTCTTGTTGTAGGCATCGTCGCCGGCGTCGTCGGTATAGCCGTCGACCGAACCGGCAATGAAGTGCAGGTTTGGATTCTTCAGGACTTCCGCGAGCCGATCGAGTTCGGCCTTGTCTTCGTCGACCAGTTCGGCCGAGTCGGACGCAAAGTGCGTCTGCAGCGTGTAATCGCAATCGCAACCTGATGGTCCAATGCGCCTACCAAGTGATGGAAGTGGCGATGCTCGCCCACCAGCCTTCGTTTCAGGACACTGGTCGTCAGAATCGCAGACACCATCCATGTCACCATCCGCGCACTTCGCCGGCTCCGGTGCCGAGGCGACCGGTGCGGGCTCCTCCTTCTTCGCCGGCTCCGGTGCCGAGGCGACCGGTGCGGGCTCCTCCTTGCTACAGGCGCATAAGCCCACCAGCACAAGAGCCACCAATATCGCAAATCTTTTGTTGTGTGTAATCATCGTGGGTTCCTCTTTGTATCAAGTGTATTGATGTGATTTATATTGCGTGTGACCAACCCTCCCTTCTCTTTGAGCATCAGGGCCTTTAATTCCAAACAGTCTGTCGACACAATCCGATTGCATTAACTCAGTGAGGTAAGCCCCCGGCTTTGCCCGGGGACTCACGTGGTTTGACCTGTACTACGGTCGGTGTGAATCTCCGATCTCCGCCAAGAGAAGGGGATTCACAGATGAAAGAATATCAGAGTTTTAGTCATACGAGATGGGACTGCAAATATCACGTAGTGTTTATAGTGCGGCGCGACTTCGAGCTCTGGGACCCGCACCTTTCCGACGATACATTGGTGGAGCGGCTCCTACTGCGTGACGGAGTACGTGGGCGGGATTCAGTTCATGCGCCCGATCCAGGTCGGTGAGCTGGTCGAGGTGCGTGCGCAGGTCGCCTATACCGGCAGGACGAGTGTGCACGTGGCGATCGACGTGCACGCCGGCGACCCTCGCGGGGCCGATCGGTTGATGCGGACCACGATCTGCGTGATCGTCTTCGTGGCACTCGGCACTGACGGCAAGCCCCACCCGGTTCCGCGCTGGGTCCCCGGCACCGACCACGAGCGCCTGATCGAGGACTACGCGATCAAGATGATGGAATTCCGGAAGGTGCTCGAGAGGCAGGCTGCTGGGCGCTGAAGTTATGAAGCGCATCGGCCGCGAGCGATACGGTTCCCTTCGTTCACCGCACCCTACACGGGCTCCGTTTCGTAATCCGGCGATCGTGAGATCCGGGAACCGCGCCGGAACGCCGCCGATGGCGTATCGCGGTCAGCGGCCGAGTGAGTCGAGCACCGAATAGCGATACATCTGCTTGAGGTGCTCCAGCTTGACCGGGTCTAGTAACTCCCGGTCCGCGCTCTGCTCTCGGGTATGCGGTGGGTTCAGAAGCTCCGTCAGCCGTATGTTCTCCGCGAGGTCTTCCAGGCGCTGGCGGCGCTCCGCGCGGGTCAGCTCGCCCTTCGCGATGCGCGCCGTCATGGCCTGGTCTTCCTCGATCGCCTGCTGATACAGCCGCGGCACCCGCGCCTGCGGCATCAGCACCTCTCGAACGCCGCGGTAGACGCAGTGCCTCCAGGGCACCTCGTTCTCTCCAAGCTCACGGGCCCCGAGGACATCCCCTTTCGCCCGGCTGTATCCGTAACGGGCGGTGCACGCAGCGATCCGATCCTGGAACCGGGACAAGATCTCATCCAAGGCGCCGCCCCCGCCATCTTGAGCCCAGGAAGCGCCCGGGTTCAGCCCGGCGAATGCGAACGCAACCGCGAGCAGGAAAGCACGCGCGGATCTGTGGGAATGCCCGGTCATGCGCTGCGTGACCCTCGAACTTTGAGACCTCGCTCGGCCATAGCCGCCTGGAACACGCGACCCTCTTGGTTATGGGGATATCGATGGTTTTTTTCGGCGCGAGGAAATGTATCGATGGACCAACGGCTTGTCAACGATGCGATGCGCCCTCCTGGGATGGGGGATTGGTGAACGATCAGATCACGCAGAGCAGGTCTGTGGGGAGCGAACCGATGCGCGGAGTCGATGATCGTCAGGATGTAATGTTCAGTTATATATCGCTGGATGCCCGGGTGCCGGAGGAGCATCCATTGCGCCCGATTCGGGTGTTGGTAGATGAAGCGCTGGAGGCATTGACGAAGGAGTTTGAAGTGATGTACGCGGTGGATGGTCGGCCGTCGATCGCCCCGGAGCGGCTGTTGTGCGAGCAGTTGGACTACAACCTGCTGTTCCGCTGGTTTGTGGGTGTTTGACCATTCGACGTTTTCCAAGAACCGGGTTGGAGGCGGACATCGCGGGGGCGTTGAGGGGTTGACCTCCGATGAGCATTTCAGTGTCGATGGCACGTTGATAGACACGTGGGCCTCTCAGAAGAGTTTCCGGCGTAAGGATGGCGGGGATGATGAGAACCCCGCGGGGGTGGGACGCAACGCCGGACGCAATTTCCACGATGAAGGGCGCACCCGGCCAAGCTCTGTCATGCAGCCCAGGTAGTGATGGAGAACCGCAAGGGCCTGGTCGCCGCTGCCAAAGTGGTGCCGGCCACCGGCACCGCCGAGCCGGAGACGGCCATCGAGATGCTGGCCGAGTTGCAAAGTCGCGGTCAAGTCACGGTCGGTGCCGACAAAGCCTATGACACCCACGAGTTTGTTGAGCGGCTCCGTGACCTCAACGTCACCCCGCATGTGGCACAGAATCATAAGCGGCGCGGTGGCTCTGCCATCGATGCTCGCACGACCCGCCATGCGGGCTATGAGGTGAGCCAGCGCATCCGCTTCCGCTGGGGCAAGACGGTCGGTGGGCTGCGGCAGACGAAATATCGCAGCACACGCAAGGTCGACTTTCAGTTCGTGCTCACCATGACCGCCTACAACCTGGTGCGGCTGCGAAACTTGCCTCATCCAGCGCCGGCGTAGGAGCGATCCGTGCCAAATGAAGAGATCCCAGCATCGGAGAGCAAATTACCATGCAGAATCGCAGCTCATCCCCACAGACTTCGCTCGGGACTTTGGCGCGCGCACCGCGTTGCGCAGCATCGAGGCTGCTGCGCCGACCGTCTCAAGCCGGTTCGGGCGCGGCGTCGGCCGGAGGTGTAGAGCTAGGCCGCCGCTCCTCTTCCGACCAGTCCTTTGGGGGATTGGGGGTGCGGCCGGCCATGAGATCGTCAATCTGCGTGCTCTCGATGGTCTCGTACTTGATAAGCGTCTCGGCCATCTTGTGCAAGATGCCCACGTGCGCCTGTAGACACGCCTTCGCCCGCGCGTAAGTCTTGTCAATGAGCGCCCGCACCTCCTGGTCAATGGCATGGGCGGTCTCATCGGACACCGTTTTGTGCTGGGTCACCGAATGGCCTAAAAAGACTTCCCCCTCATCCTTGCTGTAGGCCAAGGGCCCGAGCTTCTCCGATAAGCCCCATTTCGTGACCATGTTGCGCGCAATCTCGGTTGCCTTCTCGATATCGTTGGAAGCCCCCGTGGTCACTTTCTCCGCCCCGAAGATCAATTCCTCCGCAATCCGTCCCCCAAAGGCCGTGCAAAGCTGGCTCTCCAACCGCTCCTTGCTGTAACTCAACCGATCCTGCTCGGGCAGAAACATCGTCACCCCCAAGGCCCGCCCGCGCGGGATAATCGTCACCTTGTAGACCGGATCGTGGGCCGGCATCAACCGCCCGACGATCGCATGCCCCGCCTCATGATAGGCCGTCAGCCGCTTCTCCTCTTCACTCATCACCATGGAGCGACGCTCGGCCCCCATCATGATCTTGTCCTTGGCCTTCTCAAAATCCTGCATCTCCACCGTGCGCTTGTTCGCACGCGCCGCAAACAGCGCCGCCTCATTGACCAGATTCGCCAGATCCGCCCCCGAGAACCCCGGCGTCCCACGCGCAATGATCGAGGGCTTGACATCTTCGGAGACCGGCGCCTTCCTCATGTGCACCTTCAAGATCTGCTCTCGCCCCCGGATATCGGGCAAAGGCACCACGACATGGCGGTCAAACCGACCCGGCCTCAGTAACGCCGGATCCAACACATCGGGCCGGTTGGTCGCCGCAATGATGATGACCCCCTCATTGCCCTCAAACCCATCCATCTCCACCAGCAATTGATTGAGCGTCTGCTCCCGCTCATCATGGCCGCCCCCTAAACCCGCCCCCCGATGCCGCCCGACCGCATCGATCTCGTCAATAAACACAATACAAGGCGCATGCTTCTTCGCCTGCTCGAACATGTCGCGCACCCGCGAAGCCCCCACCCCCACAAACATCTCCACAAAATCCGACCCCGAAATGGTGAAAAACGGGACCTTCGCTTCCCCCGCAATCGCCCGCGCGAGCAAGGTCTTCCCCGTCCCGGGCGATCCGATCATCAATACCCCGCGCGGGATCTTCCCCCCTAACTTCTGAAACTTCCCCGGATCACGCAGGAACTCCACCAGCTCCACCACCTCTTCCTTCGCTTCCTCCACCCCCGCCACATCGGCAAAGGTCACCTTCACCTGATCCTCACCCAATAACCGCGCCCGGCTCTTCCCGAACGACATGGCCCCCCGGCCCGCACCCCCCCCTTGCATCTGCCGCATGAAGAAGATCCACACCGCAATCAATAACAACATCGGAAACCAGGAGATAAAAATCTGCATCAAAACACCCTGATTCTCCGGCGCCCGCGCCTCGATCTCCACCCCATGATCCAATAACAACCCTATCAACGGCGCATTGTCCGTCTCGGGACTGTAGGTCTCGAAGGTGGTTGCGTCAGACATTTCGCCGCGGATGGTTTCCCCGTCGAACACCACTTCTTCGACACGCCCAGACTTCACGTCGGCGATAAACTGGGAATATTCGATATGACTATCTACCGTGACGCGCGGACCTAAATTGTTGAACGCTAACGCGATCACGAACCCAACGATGAAAAAAAGGATCAAGTTTCTGACGGTCGTGCTCATACTGTGTCCCCTTGAAGAAACCCCGGGTGTTACGCGCAATTAAAGACGGCCATTGCGTGCATGCATTTGATGGGCCGCATGCGAGCTGAGTCTATCTTTCGCGGACGAAAAACTGCTTCATTGCGTAAGCGCTCCCCGCTCTGAAAATTAAGACAGGACGGATATAGTCAAGTTCATCACCAGTTCTCCACGGCGCGCCCGTTTGCGGCATCCACGTGCGGTATTAGAGCGCGCGTGCTCCTGCCTCGGCGATCTGGCCATCTTCGGAGGATTTCACGCCGCTCACACCGATCGCGCCGACGATGTCGCCTTTATAGACAATCGGTACGCCGCCCTCAATGGGCAGCATCCCCGGCATCGACAGGTAGCCCAGCCGGCCGCCGGCGACCGTCTCTTCCCAGAATTTCGTCGGCCGCCGAAACATGAGGGCAGCGCGAGCTTTGGTAATCGCTACATCTACACTCCCGAGCTGGACCCTTTCGCGTTGCAAATACATCAGATGGCCGCCATCATCAACGACGGCGATGACGACGTTCCATTGGTTACGCGCGGCCTCGGTTTCGGCAGCGGCAACGACCCTTTTGACGTCATCAAGGCTTAGTATTTTTTTATTGTACATGTTCTTCTCCTTATTTTGATCGCGATAGGATTAGAGTAGGAGGCTGAAGCAATTTATTCGGCGTTCTCGGTCGATCCCCTTTATCCTTGGTAGGTATTGCGACGCAGCTCGATTTTCCGCGCCATGCTGTCGACGGCCATGAGCAACGAATTGGTCAGTGCCGAGCTTTTAGCGTAATCGGCTGGAACCAGATTTGAAACGCGTCCCTCCTCGATAAAGCCCCACGCGCGCCCCCAACGCGCCCGATCCTCCGCATCATAGACGCCGATGGCGACGCCATCGTTCTTACGAATGAGCGAAAAACAGGGAATATCCGTGTAACCGTCGCCGACAAAGATCATTTGGCTGATCGGGACGCGCAGGCGTTCCGGCGGCAGCTTACGATTGACATCGAAGGGTTTGCCGCGCGCCTCGGGCCCGACGATGCCCTTGGCAATGTGGAAGATGTAGCGCGTCTTGTCCGTGAAGCTCACGAGGTTGCGGGGAAACAGGATGCGGCCTTCGCCGTCGTATTCGAAGTCGCAGGCCCAGATGTCTTTAAATTGGCGCGCAATCCTAGTTGCGGTTAAGGTCTCGCGCAGGCCGCTGCTCACCAGGTAGAATTCGACGCTGATGGCGGGATTCACGGACTGAACATGCTTTCTCAAGCGATCGAAGATACGCGTGGCACCGTTGTATAGCTGGATCCGGCGGCCACAATGGATAAGCTTCTCGCGCGTGATAGCGAGCGCGGGATCGCCGGAGTTGGATGCTTGCAGCATGCTATAGAGATACGCCGGTACCGGATCCCATCCGCCGCGAATCAATGCGTCCACGCGATCGCTCCAAAACGCCTTGACGTCGATGCCGAGGCTATCGAGCAAACTCGAGGTGCTGTCCGGGGCTAGGGTATCGTCGAAATCGAATATAACGGCGATGATATCTTGCATCGGTTCTGCTTCGCTTGAGTGCCGCGATACTAGGTCAAAGCCACGGCTCGCGGCAACAGCGGCCGCTGCGCGTCAAGCGCGATGCCATTGCCCTAGGGCGCGCGTTTTAGCGGCAGGGGCGGCCCGCCATGACAATGGCGGAGTGGCTGCGCTATCCTAAAAGCTCCGCCGGATCGCGGTTCCACGCCCGGCTAGAAAACGCAAGAGAGAAAAGGCGGGGGCCGGACGTGTGTTCCGAAGCCGCGCCAGGGTTTATTAATAATTGGGGTTGTTACATTATGCGCAGCGGATATATGAGGCTTGCGATTAGCGCTATCGTCGCCATGGCGTTAACCGCGGGCCAGCTGGTCATGCCGGAATCGCTAATCGTTGACTATGCCGGGTACGTTGCTATGACCTTGGCGGGATTGGGGGCGTATATGGTCGTCGAGGGAGTACTGATATTACGACGTACCGCCGCGCAGCGCCCGGGGGAGTCCAAGGGGAGCGCTATACGCATACTGATGGGCGGCTTCCTGATCCTCCTCATCGCGGTGGCCGACGTTCTACCCTTGCCGCCCGAGATCGGGTCCGCCGCCGAGTCTTATCGATGGATAGCGCTCGCGGCCCTATCGGTCTATGTGTTCTGCGAGGCGCTCATGGCTAGGCGCCGGTTCGCGGAGACCCTTGGCGCGGATACCAACCAATCCGCGCGGCACGCGCCACGCGCGGCGGCGAGTGAAACCGGTAAGCCCATTAAAAGGATCCTCGTGCTCTCGGTGTTAATGCTGTTCTTGATCGTCAGTTACAGCAAGGCGATGACAGCGGATTTCTTGCCGGCCGGCCTGGCAGCTTATCGGGATGTGGTATTGGCCGCGGTGGCGCTGCTTATCCTGATCGATGCCCTCGTGGCGGTCCGGAAGCAGCGTGGCGAAAATGTCACCAACCCCGATACGACACAACCTATCAAAGTGCCGCGGCCCCCCAAGCATCCAGGAGGGCGCGGGCTACGGCGAGGTGTTGGCTTTCCTCTCGCTGTTACAGGAAAAAGGGCGCTTTATCGACTTCGTGATGGAAGACGTCACGCCCTTCAACGACACGCAGGTCGCGGCCGCCTCCCGTGTCGTGCACCAGGGCTGCGCGGCGGTCATCCGCGAGTATTTTGAGATCTCACCGGTGCACGGCGGTAAGGAAGGGGAGAAATTGACGATCGATAAGGGTGCGGATCCCGATCACTATCGGCTGGTGGGAAAAGTCGCCGGCGCTGCGCCCTTTCACGGCGTCGTGCTCCATCGAGGATGGAAGACGGCAAAGCTCTCCCTACCGCGCTACGCGACGCCGGTCGATCCTTCGGCGCCGAACATTATCACGCCGGTAGAAGTCGAAGTTCGTTGAATCACGCCAGGAGGGGCTCGCCGTTCGCGCTCGCCCTGCTTGCAACCCACCCGCGGGCGGCATTCTAGGCGGATCTCGTCCGTATAGCCTGGCCACTCGTTTTTAGGTTTGCTTATGAAATATAGCGTCGGCATCGATCTGGGCACCTCGAACTCGTGTGTTTCGATCTGCGATCTCGATGGCGGTTACCCGGCGACCATCAAAATCGCGCAAGTCTTGGGCCCTAGTGTGATCGGCGAAAAACTCTTGCTGCCATCGGCGCTGTATTTATCGATCGAGAACGAGTTTGCGCCAGGAAGCTTGGCGCTGCCGTGGAACCCGGATGACGCCCCTGTCATCGGCGCCTTTGCGCGCGAGCGCGGTGCTTTGGCCCCGGATCGCTTGGTGAGCTCGGCAAAGTCCTGGCTCTGCAATCCGCAGGTGGACCGTCACGCGCCGATACTGCCGTGGAAATCGGAGATCGAGGAAGGAAAGCTGTCCCCCTTCGAAGCTTCGAGGCGCTACCTTGAGCACCTGCGCCAGGCGCTGGAGCAAGCGCTAGTGGCGCGTGCTGAGACGGCATCGCTAGGCGACTGCATGATCGTACTTACCGTGCCGGCCTCCTTCGATGAAGTAGCGCGAGAGCTGACTCACCAGGCGGCCAGGGAGGCGGGCCTCGGGAACGTGACCCTGCTGGAGGAGCCCCAGGCCGCCTTCTACGCGTGGATTGCGGGGTCCGAAGCGCGGCAGACGGCGGAACACTGGTCCTCGGAGGTGCGGGCAGGGGATTTGGTCTTGGTCTGCGACGTCGGCGGCGGTACGGCCGATTTTACCCTGATCGCGGTCGCCGCGGCCGAGGCCGGGCTGTCGCAGGCGCTCGAGCTGCACCGAATCGCGGTCGGCGAGCACATCCTGCTCGGGGGCGATAACATGGACCTGGCGTTGGCGTATGCGCTAAAAGACCAGATCTCCGCCGAAGGTCACGAGATCGATCACTGGCAGTTCCTCGCCCTGATCCATGCCGCGCGCGCCGCCAAGGAGCGGCTCCTGAGCGATGCTGCGATGGCGGAGATCCCGATCGCGGTGCCGACGCGTGGCGCGAGTCTCTTCGCCAAGACCCTCTCGACCACACTGTCGCGCGCTAAGGCGATGGCCCTAATCATCGACGGATATTTCCCGAGGACTGCGGTGACCGAGCTTCCCACGGCAAGAAAGTCCGTGGGATTGCAGGAATTCGGTTTGGATTACGCGACTGAGCCCGCCTTCAGCAAGCACCTGGCGAGGTTTCTGACACGCGCACGCGAGAACGTGCGCTCCGATCCAGCGCTATCGCAATTGCTGGGTGACTGGGCGCAAAGCGGTGATGCCCCCATCCTACGGCCGAGTGCGGTGCTTTTCAACGGCGGCGTCTTCCACGCCAAGGTCCTGCGCGAGAGGATGTTGGAGGTGCTCGGCTCGTGGCTGGAACCGGGTGCATCGCTGAAAGAGATCAAGGGGGTGGGCCGCGATACGGCGGTCGCCCTGGGCGCCGCCTACTACGGGGCCGCGCAGCTCACCGGACGGGGCATCAAGATCCGGGCCGGTACATCGTGTTCGTATTACATCGGTCTGGAGAGTCCCATGCCTGCGGTGCCCGGTTATACGCCACCCGTCAAGGCGATCTGTATTGTCCCGCAGGGGAGCGAAGAAGGTACGGAATGGGATCTTACCGGCGCCGAGTTCGGTTTGGTTACCGGGGAGCCGGTCGAATTCCGGTTCTTCAGCTCGGCGGTGCGCGCCGGAGACCGGATCGGGACGAGGGTCGAGAATGCGGACAAGACCCTGGACGAGACCTCGAGCCTCACCGTCGCGCTACCGCCGGTCGCGGGCGCGGCGCAGCAGGTGGTGCCGGTAACGCTGAGACCGATCGTGACCGAAGTCGGGACCCTGGAGCTATGGATGTGTCACCGCCACTCCGATCGTAAGTGGAAACTGGAGTTCAATTTACGTCCGCAAAAGTAACACGCCCGCGTTTTTCCATCGGCATCGACCTTGGGACCACTAACTGTGTGCTGTCCTATGTCGATCTGAGGGTAAAAAACTCACCTCCACAGGTATTGCCGATCCCGCAACGCCAATCCTTGACTACCGTCGGGCGCGGTTTGCTGTTGCCGTCGTTCTATTACTTCGTGGCTGAGAGCGAATGCGCCGGCCTGGATGCTTCGGAGCAAGCAGGACCCGGCGCCATCGTGGGCGCCTACGCGCACGCGCAGATGAGCGCGACGCCGGGGCGAGTGATTCATTCGGCCAAATCCTGGCTCGCGCACCGTGGTATCGACCGCGAGGCTAAGATCCTGCCGTTTGGCTCCGAGGAAGTCCGGGAGCACGAAAAACTGTCACCGGTGGAAGCGAGCGCATCCTACCTCGCGTATCTGAAAATGGCGTGGAACATGGCGTTCGCCGATGGAGGCGGCGCGTTTAACAGGCAGCGGATCACCATCACGGTGCCGGCGTCTTTCGATGAAGGGGCACAGGCGTTGACGCGCCAGGCCGCAGGCCTGGCCGGGTATCCGGAGGAAGTCAGGCTGCTCGAGGAACCGCAGGCGGCGTTTTATTCCTGGACCGAAGCGGCGGCACGCAAGCGCTCCATGACCATGGCGGCGCCTTATATAGAGCTGCTGCCGGATCTCGCCGAGCGCGATCAGACCGTGCTCGTATGCGACATCGGGGGCGGCACCACCGACTTGAGCCTGTTTCGGCTGGCGCGCGAGCCCGCGGATTTTCTGGAGATCGAGCGGATCGCGGTGAGCGATCACCTTCTCTTGGGCGGCGACAACATCGATCTCGCCATCGCCCACGCGCTGGAGCGGCGCGTGTTAGGGGATCCTGCGGCGCGTTTGTCCCGGCGCCAGTGGCAGCATTTGGTTCCGCAAGCCGCGGCGCTCAAGGAGCGCTTGCTAGAAACCGAGGGTCCGGTGGAGGCGATCTATCATGTTTCGGTGCCGGGGGAGGGTTCGAGTTTGTTTGCGTCGGCGTTGAGCGCGACGCTCTCACGAGCGCAACTGCATGAGCTGATTCTGGAGGGGTTTTTTCCTTACACCGAGCGTGGCGATCGGCCGCGCGCGCGGCAGATCGGTCTGCGCGAAATCGGGCTGCCTTACGCGGCCGATTCGGCGGTAAGCCGGCACCTTGCGGGCTTCCTCAACGGCGCCGAGGTCCAGGCGGTCCTATTCGCGGGCGGCACCTTGTCGCCGCGTTTTCTTCAGGAGCGCGTGCTGTCGATTATTGCCGCTTGGCAAGCGCACCGTCCCGTGGGGCTTACGCTCGCTGACATGAGCTCCGCCATCGCCCGAGGCGCCGCCTATTTCGGCGCCCTGGCGGCGCGGTCGCGGCGGCGCATCCGGGCCGGTTATGCGCGCAGCGTCTATCTGGAGCTGCAACGGGGCGAGGGGGGCGCCATCCCCGACCTAATTTGTGTATTACCGCAAGGGTTCCAAGAAGGCGGGCGGGTCAGTCTCGCCGCGCATAGCTTCAAGGTCTTGCTAAACAAGCCGGTTCGCTTCGCCGCCTACACCTCGACCCACCGGAGCGGCGATCGCCCCGGCGCGATTGTGCGTTTAACAGAGGGCAATTTTTCCCCGCTCCCGCCGCTCCACACCACCCTGACGCTCGCGGATCGGGACTTCGATCCGCGCACCGCCCGCGCGATTAACGTCGCTGTCACACTCGAGGTGGAGCTGAACGCATTAGGAGTCTTGCAGCTCGCACTCGTCAATCGCGACCGCTCGAAGCGTTGGCAGCTGGAGTTCAACCTGCGGTCCGCGGGCGCCGAAAGTCCGCGCGAGGCCCTCGCGGGTGATGTGGGCGCGGCGCCCGAAGCGCTTGCGCATGGAATCGATAAAATCGAGCGATTTTACGGTAAGAAGCAGGATCTTGCCGAGAAGGAGGATGTCAAGGGAGTGGTGAAGGACCTCGAGCGAATCTTCAGCCAGGAGCGTGCGCAGTGGAATCTTTTCCTGTTACGTTCCTTGTGGCAGGCGCTCTATCCCGGGATGACCCGACGCGGCCGATCGCTCGCACACGAGAACACCTGGCTTTACCTTGCCGGGTTTACTCTCCGCCCCGGTTTCGGGAGCGAGCTTGACGCCTGGCGCATGTCGCAAATCTGGGGCTGTTTCAATCTTGGCCTCAGCCACAAAAATGAGAAGAGCGCACAGTCCAACTGGTGGATGATGTGGCGGCGCGTGGCCGGGGGGCTTTCCGCAGAACAGCAAATGAGTCTTTACACTACGGCTCTGCCGCTGCTTAAACGCGGACCGCAGGAATTTTCCGAAGGTACGCGCTTGCTTGGCTCTCTGGAACGCCTGCCGGTCAGCGAGAAGACCGAGCTTGTCGAGTATTTATTTGATCTCCTACTCAAGGGCAAGGCTAGGAATCAACCCCATCTTTTCTGGGCGCTAGCACGGCTACTTAGCCGTGTGCCGCTCTACACGTCGGCCGACACTGTGATCCCCGCGGCGGTGGTGGAGGAATACTTCTTAAAGCTAAGGGCGCTCGGTTGGAAGCGCCAAGGATTGCAGCCGCTCGTGGCTGTGTTCTCGAGTGCTTGCCGTGTGACTGGCGCCCGTGCATTGGACATCCACGACCGCATACGCGAGGAACTTGTTGAGAAGTTAAAGCGGGAGGGGGCGAAAGAGCTTCAGTGGCAAATCGTCCGAGAGCATCACCCAGTCTCAAGCGAGGAGCGGAATTTTCTCTTCGGAGAGGAATTGCCCATAGGCTTGCAACTGGTTGAGGGCGACGTTTAATCGCGGATCGCTGCCCAAGTCATCCGACAATCTCCGAAGTCTGAGGCTTCGCCAGGGTAGGACCTACGGCGGGGACTATTTCTGCCGATAGTTGCCGGGTATTACGGCGATCCGCGCCGCGATCAAAAGCCTAGGGAAACAACAATGGGTAAGGATACACTCGTCTTCGACTCCGTTCTGCAGACCTTTATTCCACTAAACCGCCTGACGCCGGAGGCGCAACGTGCGCTTTTGGAGCGCACCGAGGTTATTCCCTACGAACCGGGATGTCCTGTCTTCCGCGAGGGCGACCGGGATAGCTATGCTTATTATTTGCTTGAAGGCGACCTCGATCTTTGCTGTGACGGGCAGGTGGTAAGCCGCCTCCGCGGCGGCACTCCCGAGGCCGCGCATGCGCTCGCGCAGTTGCAACCGCGGCAGCTCACCGCGATTCCGACGACGGCTGTACGGATTCTACGCTTGGAGCGGCAGCACCTCGTGTCTGCGCTGGATCTAGATGAGGCGCGCCGGGCGGGAGATGATTCCGTGCAGGTCAACGATATAACCTGCGAAATCGCCATGGATTGGATGACGCGAATGCTTCAATCAGGCGTATTTTCGCGCTTGCCGGTGGCGAATTTACAGCGGATTTTTGCCCTGTTCGAGTCCATCGACGTTGCCGCAGGCGACCTGGTCGTGAGCCAAGGGCAGCCTGGAGACTATTACTACGTGGTTCAGGAGGGGCGTTTTGAGGTACTTCGGCATTTATCCGGTAGCCAACAGAGCGTCAGGCTGGCAACCCTCAAACCGGGCGAACCCTTCGGCGAGGAAGCGCTGATTTCGGGAGGGCTTCGCAACGCTAGTGTCAAATCCCTTACCGACGGCAAGTTGATGCGGCTCGGCAAGTCCGATTTTATCGAACTCATTAAGAAGCCGATAGTGCCAACCATCACGCTCGATGCGGCTCGTGATTGGGTGACGGGCGGGGCCACCTGGCTGGACGCCCGTTATCCGGACGAGCATGCCGAAGGGGCCGTGCCTGGCAGCATGAATGTTCCGTTGCACGTTGTCCGTTCCTATGCGGCCTCACTCAACCGAGATAAACGTTACCTGATCTATTGCGGTACCGGTATCGAGAGTTCCATTGTCACCTTTTCGTTAGCAGAACTCGGTTTTGAGGCCGCTTATCTCGAGGGAGGACTCCAGCGGTATCCACTCGATCGGATCCGCTCCATACTTCCAAAGGATACCGGGTTGACGATTGCTGATGCGGCGGCGACCCGCGACACCGCGGCCGCAACTGGTGTGAGTGCGGGTCTCGATCTCGCCGAAGACGCGGAAGTACAAGCCTCCTTGCTACGGGCGAAGCTTTCGCAGGCCCAGCTCGAGCTGCAAGATGCCCTGCGCCTGAAGCAAGAAGCGGAGGCCTCCCGGGAGGCTGCCGAGCGGGAAACCGAAGAACGGCTGAAGGCCGAGCGAAGCTGGCACCTCTTGGGCGAAGCGGCGCGGGCCAACGCGCTCATCGCCGAAGCGCAGACGACGCGTCAAGAGATTGAAGAGGCCAAGCGCAAGGCCGAGTCCGAAGCGCAGAGCATTCGACGCGAGGCCGAGGAACATGCCCGCCGACTGAAAGCCGAAATAGAGGTGCGCGTGCGTGCCAAAAAGCGCGAGCTGAAGTCGGCGGCCGCCGCCAACAACGAGGAGTTGGCGCGCATCCAACGCCTACAGGAAGAAGCCGAGGCGCAGATTCGATCTGAGCGGCAACGTTTGGCGGCGGAAACCGCGGAGGTCGAGGCGCGTGTACAAGAAGCGCGCCGTTACAGGGAAGAGGTGGAGTCCGCCTTAAGCACTGCCGAGGAGGGCACGCAAGGCATCTTGCAAGCGGAAAGGGAACGGGTCGCCGCCGAAATGGAGCGCGCCAACACCTTACTTGCTAACGCCGAGACGATGAAACGGGAGGTCGAAGCAGCAAAGGGTGTTGCCGAGGAGGAAGCGCAGCGGGTGCGGTTGCAAGAAGAGGATCGGATCAATGCGCTCAAACGGGAGGTTGAGGAAAGGCTGCGCGATAAAGAGCAAAGGCTGGACACGATCCATGCGGCCAAATCCGCGGAGCTCGCGCGCATCCACAAACTCAAAGAGGAAGTCGCGAGAAAGCTAAATGAGGAGAGGCAGAGGTTGGGGCGGGAAGCGATGGAGGCGAAAGAGCGGCTCGCTGAAGCCCAACGCATGGAGAAGGCGCTGGCCAAATCGCGCATGCAAGCGGCCCAGGAGATCGAGGAGAAGCATCAGCATCTTATGAACCTAGAGCAGGGTCTCCGCGAAGAGGTCAAGCAGCAGCTCAACGCGGAGCAGCAGCGCCTAGACGCCGAATTTGCTAAAGCCGCCGAGGAGTTGCGCCAAGCGCAGCAGGCGCGGGAAGCTACCGAGGAGACGCGCCGCGCGGTCGCGGAGGATGCGCAACGAAAGATTGCGGAGATCCGCGCCAACTTTGAGCGCATGCATCACGAGGAACAGGCCAGGTTACAGGTTGAACGGCAGCGCTTGGAAGCAGAAGCTCTGCGGATTCAAGGCGTTATGGAACAAGCGCGAAGCTTAAAAGCCGATGCTGATTTGGCGCGATCGGCGGCCGAACAGGAGGTCGCGCGGCTGAGAACGATGCGGAAAGACGCGTTGACGGCCGACTCGAAAGATGCGCAGCAGGTCATTGATGGTAGAATCAGAAACCTGGAGGAACGCGTTACCCAGGCCGACGCGCAGGCCAGCGCCGCCGCCAAGGCCGAGGATATTGCTGCGACCGCTATAGAGGTGAACGCAGCGGAACTGGAACGTCAACAAGCTGCGGAACAGCGCCTCCGGGAGCAGGTCGAGTTGGAGGTCGAGGAATGGCGACAGGACCAGGAGGCCATTGGTAATTCGCCGGAACAGCAGGCGCTGGTGGCGCTCCGCGATGCTCAGATCATGCGCGTCAACCAGCGAGCCGCGGCGGCGCTCGAACAGACCGTGGAACATGACCGGCGGCTCATCGATGAGCTACGGGGGATCGCCGTTAAACACTGACACGCTTGCGCGGCGCTTGGTTGGAGCTGGTCGCAGAAGAACGTTGGTGAAGAAATAGCATTGCCATGGGGTTGGATATCCACGCTACGCGCTTGCTCCTGTATGCGCGCGGACTGGGCGTTTCGTATCGAGAGACGGCCATGGTCGGGCGGCAAACACTCCATTTGAGCTCGCGCGAGTTGTATAAGCTTTTTGGGCAGTTCGGTTATCCAGTCACGGTGGCCGCCGTAAACGATTTGTTTCTCCGAAATCAGGGTTTTGCGGAACCGCTTTTCGATCTCTTAGGCGCGGAGCACATCCGTTCTCTTGATGCCTCTGATTACGAACAGGCAACGGACATCGTCGATTTAAACGCGCCGATCGACGAGTCATACAAGAACATATTTTCCGTGGTAATCGACAGCGGCTCTCTGGAACACGTGTTTAATTTTCCCGTCGCGATCAAGAGCTGTATGCAAATGGTTGAGCCGGGCGGGCATTTTATCGGGGTCGTTCCTGGTAACAATTTTCTGGGGCATGGTTTCTATCAGTTCAGCCCCGATCTTTTCTATCGGATTTTCACGCAAGCAAACGGATTTGCCGTCATTAAGATGTTCGTCTTCGAGGACTGGGCGGGAGCAACTTGGTTTGAGGTCGCGGACCCCGATCGCGTCAAGCGCCGGGTCGAACTTACCAACTCCCGCCCGACCTATCTTGCCGTGATCGCCAAGAAGCTTCGGGGCGCGGAGATATTCGCGACGGGCGTCTATCAAAGCGACTACGCGACGCTTTGGAAACATGACGCCAGCCCCGCAGAGGCCTACCTAAGAAAACTCGGGCGGCAGTTTATGAATCTGATTCCTACGCGACTAAGAGTGTACTACGGACGGGTGCAACGCAGGGGGCTGCTTAGCCGTCTCCATCCAAAGCTGTATACGAAGGCCGATATTCCCTGATTTATTTTCGCCGCCTGGCCGCGCGTCATGACGAATAATTCTCCTTACGCCAATCCCGGATCTGTTACACGAAAAACCGGCGCAGTGCCGCGATTGTGCTTCGCGGCTAGAATACACTTGCCGCTAAATCAAACTGCCTTCTATCCTAAGAACGATGCAACTGTGGATGTTAAGCTGAACGTCTGCCGCATGGTGGGGTGTCTATGAGAAGCGAATTCCTTGAAGCCGGATCAAGAAGATCTAATTTGTTGTTTGGGCTCGCCATCGTAGCCATTTCCGGTATCTGGCTTGCAGCCTCTGCGGTTTCAGGGAGGGATTACGAGCCAATGACTCGGACGCAGATCATTGAGGCCCTGGCAAACTCGCCGGCTACTCAACGTGTTGATTTGCGCGACAAGGACTTTCGTGGACTCGACCTCTCCGGGGTGAACTTCAAGGGCGCCGATCTCTTCGGTACCCACATGCAGGGAGTCAAGCTGCGTGGTGCTAACTTTGAAGGCTGCAACTTGGACCTCACCATACTCCGTGGTGCGGACCTTGAGGCTGCGAATCTAAAAAACGCCAGTATTTTCGGTGTGGTGTTGGTTGATGCCAATCTGAAAGGAGCCGATCTGTCGAATGCACGGCTCATCGCGGATTTGCAGCGCGCGAATCTGGAAGACGCCAAGCTTGTGCATGGAAAATTCCAGGCGGACATGAAGAACCAGCCAATGGGAAAGCTGCACGTATCGATGGTCAACGCCAATCTTAAGGGAGCGGATTTGACGGGGACCGATCTATCGGGCTGCGTTTCGAGGTTCGCGAACCTCAGCGGCGCCAATCTGACCGATACGAATTTTTCTACCTGCGATCTGCGCGGCGCCGATTTCACCAACGCCGTGCTTACGCGCGCCAAATTCGACCGGACACTAATTAGCGGAGCGGTGTTTACCGGGATTACTGGGAAAGATTCGATCACCGGCCTTGAGCAAGCGCAAGGGCGTGAGGATGCGCGCTTTGATTAAGAGCGACTTGGCCGCGTTGTCGAAGAGACAACTAAGATCGATAGGCCGGGGTCCCGGCCTCAACGGGCGTAGTTCGTGGGTGGTGCTAAGAGACTTCGCCGGAGAGAAACGGTAATGGGCCCGTCAATAGGAGGAGGGACCGATACCGGCGGGCACCACCGCGAATAGCAGCGTGAGCACCACAAGTCGTCTTTCACGATGTGCGACAGCCGTCAACGATTTCCGCGGTGCGTACCCGTTGGCCTTCTAAGCTCTTCGATCCGTGTTTTGAGCCCGCGCACGATGCGTTTGGCGATGAAAGGGAAGATGGCTAGGAGTGTAAGCGACGCCAGCAATCCGGGTGATACAATGTCGCCCAAGGACTGGATGTTTGCGATCTGAGTGCCCGCGTTCACGCAAACGATGGCGCCGATGAGCATGCCCACCTGGCTTACCAGGATATAATTCGTGGTGGACATCGATGTCAAGCCCATGGCGAGGTTAATGACGAGAAACGGGGAGACAGGCAACAGCCGCAGGCTGAAGAGATAAAACACACCGTCCTTGTCCATGCCCTCATTTATGAATCGTAAGCGGTCGCCGAAACGTTGTTGCACGATGTTGCGAAAAAAATAACGGGAGGCGAGAAACGCGAGGGTAGCCGCAACTGTCGAGGCGCATGAGACCAGCACTGTGCCCCACCAGAGTCCGAAGATATTTCCAGCGGCCAGCGTCAACACCAGACCGCCGGGAAGTGATAAGCCCGCAACAAAAATGTAAATGAGAATAAAGGCCGCGGCGGTGCGCCCGGGGTGGACTGCATAATAGTTATTGACGATGGATTGCTGCGCCACAAAATAGTCGATCGTAAAGTAGCGGTGAAACCCGAAAGCAAAAAACGAGGCTACGATAACAATTAATAATGTCGCTAATAGTATCTTGACCCCTACGGCCGTTGGCGCGGGCGTAGCCATGGGTTTCGGGTCCATGTTCTAAGCGTGGACCTCAGAGTGCTAGTGCTAAATTGCACATTATTTATACTGAGCAGTCAGCGGTGGACATTTTAGTCCCTTATCCATGAAATCTTGTGCAAAAAAGCAAAGAGTGTCATGCATGAGCGGTATTGAGAGCAGGCATGACCACATACTCTCGGATAGCGAGTGCGCTGCTGAGCACACGACGCCCGAATGTCGTGAGGTAGTACTTGTAGCGATGTCCAATCTTTTTGATGAGGCCATGGGTGCGCAAGCGTTTCAACCAGTAGGAGGCACGGCCGGTGGAGAGATCCCGGAGATGGGCTCGGAGATCGGAGGCGCGAAAGCCGCTGATGTTCCACTCCCCGCGGGCGAGGGTAATAAAAAGGCTATGATCTTCACCGAGGAAGAGATTGAAGCCCCGATAGGAGCGGTCTTTCTCTCGTACAGGTTTGGCCATTTTGTCGATGGCGTGCAGAGCTGCATTGGGGTTATCGATGCTGGCCATGAAGCTGAGATAGCGTTCATTGGCAGCATGCATCAGCTCTCGCAGATCGGGGAGGCTATAGATGTTTTTTCGCAGGGGTGCGAGTTTGAATTGCTTGCGCCCATTGCGTTGTTCCACCCAACGGTGGTGTTTGAAGAAGGAGACATCGTTGGCGGTGCATTCCACCCGAGCCATGAGACTGAATTTATCGTAGAGCTTGAGGCTTGCTGGTCCCATATGATGGCGGATGCGTGTACCCTGAATGCGGGTGTGAAAATCGTTACCGGCCTCCCCGCTGAAGGCCGAGGTGAGTTTGCGTCCCAAGAAGGTGGCGACGTGTTCTGCCTTGAGGGCATGCACGGCGGTACGCACGATGGCTTGATAGAGGGGTTGGAAATCGGCTTGGCGGTGGAAGATGACATCGGTCGAGAAAGCCAGGGCCAGGGAGTGGCCCTGCTTGGCGCGCCGAGGATGCAACTCCACCTGCATGCAGCTCCAGTGATAACCAGCGCGAAACTGACCCAAGATAGGACAGAAGCTTTTCGCCCATCGGTCCAAACGCCGATGCAAGCCTTTGGGATCGAGGCTATCGGCAAGCGCCTGAGCCTGTTGGGGATCGCCGATGGACAAGAAGGCATTATCGGCGCGCTCAAAGGCGATCCCTGTCTTGGTCAGTCGTTGGGCTAACCAGTGATGGCCGTTCAAATAGACCTGCAGGCGAAACGGTGCCCAGGTGGGTACTCGGACATAACAGAGCCCGAAGATCTCATCGATGAAATAGAAGTAATAATGCAAACACTTGCCCGGGGTAGACTTCAAACGGGTCGTATGCTGAAGCTTGTCATGCCAGGGGCGATACGAAGGACAGGCCTCCATCGCCGAGAAGATATGCACCAGCCCCGGGTGCTCACCGCGCAAAGCCAAAATCGCTTTGATCCGTTCTTCTTTACGAAACGCCTTGTAATGACGGATGAATTCAATTTCCAACGAAGCCTCAGCGGCCAGCCGCTCGGCATGGGTCCGAAGCGCCTCGCGCAGCGGTTCCGCCCAGCGGGGGTAGTCAAACAGACGCATACCCCGGACACCCAAATATCGGGCCATGGCCTCGGCATGGGCGATCTCCGGAAGCGTGCCAGTGATCACGATGCGGTCAAAGCAACAAAGCACCGCGGCGATCTTCGCTTGATGGCGTTCAACAAAGGGATTCATGGTGACAACTCATCTCAATCTTTATTGCCCATCCGCCAGAATAGTACATTCAACACCTTGGTTCCGGCTATGCCGGGTTAGGTATAGGGGGTATCGCTATGACGGGGTTAGCCTATAACACGGTTAGCGGCTCATCGGTCGCCATGCCGGCTGGAACTGATCCGTACGCCGAACGTATCTGGTTGAAAGCCTACCCGCAAGGCGTACCGGCCGACATCGGTATCGAAAGATACTCCTCTCTAGTGGACCAATTTGAGCAATGCTTTACTCGCTATGGTACGCGCCCCGCATTCGCGAACATGGGCGGCGTCCTGACCTATTCCGCGCTCGATGAGATGAGCAGGGCGTTCGCAGCGTTTCTGCAAGGCCCTCTCGGGCTCAAACCCGGCGCCCGCATCGCCATCATGCTACCGAACCTGCTTCAATTTCCCGTGGCGCTCATTGGCGCATTGCGAGCGGGATTGATCGTCGTGAACACGAATCCCTTGTATACGCCCCGCGAACTGCATCACCAGCTTGTGGATTCGGGCGCCTCGGCCATCGTGATCCTGAGCAATTGTGCCCACGTGTTGGAGAAAGCTCTGTCTGGTTCTCGTGTTGAAAACGTCATAATCACCGATCTGGGAGACCTCCTACCCTGGCCACGACGCGCGATCATTAACTTTGTGGTAAAGCGGATCAAGCGCCTCGTACCCAAGTATGAGATCAGAGGAGCATTCAATTTCAGGGAAGCCCTTGACGTCGGTAAGGGACTCAAACTCGATCGGGTGTCGATCGGTCACGCCGACGTCGCCATGCTGCAGTATACCGGCGGGACGACGGCTATCCCTAAAGCCGCTATGCTAACGCATGGAAATCTAGTCGCAAATACCTTGCAATCGCTGGTGTGGCACGATCCCATCGTAGGCGATGGCGACGAAGTCGTGATTACCGCGATACCGCTCTATCATATTTTCGCGTTCACGATCAATTGCTTGACCTTCCTCGAGCTTGGCGCGTTGAATCGTCTGATCACGGACCCACGCAATCTAAAAGCATTTGTAAGTGAGCTGCGCGCGTCCAGGTTTACGTGCATCACCGGAGTCAACACCCTATTCAATCACCTCATGAATACGCCGGGGTTCAGGGATCTCGATTTCTCCGGTCTCAAGATCTGCGTGGGCGGAGGCATGGCCGTCCAGCGCGCCATCGCCGAGCGCTGGAAAGCAATGACGAATTGTATATTGATCGAGGGTTACGGCCTGACCGAGACCTCCCCCTTGGCATGCGTGAACCCCTTGGACATCAAGGAGTTCAGCGGCAGTATCGGCCTCCCTGTGCCTTCGACCGAATGCAGCATTCGTGACGACAGCGGAGCGCCGGTGTCGCTGGGAAGCGTCGGGGAACTATGGATCCGCGGTCCACAAGTGATGAAGGGCTATTGGAATCAGCCCGCCGAGACGGCCAAAGTGCTAACCTCCGATGGATGGCTGAAAACGGGCGACATCGCGAGCATGGATGAGCGCGGGTTTATGCGCTTGGTAGATCGCAAGAAAGATCTGATCCTGGTGTCAGGATTCAACGTTTGTCCCAGCGAGATCGAGGAGGTCGTAATGGCGCACCCAGGGGTTCTCGAGGCGGCGGTGGTCGGGGTGCCGGATGAGGACACCGGCGAGGCCGTCAAGCTGGTACTGGTGCGCCGCGATCCAGCCCTAAGCGCGCAAGAGCTACAAGCGTATTGCAAGGAAAATCTCGTCACTTACAAACTACCGAAACATATCGAGTTTCGCGACCAGCTTCCAAAGTCGAGCGTGGGCAAGATCCTCCGCCGCGTCCTGCGCGAGGCGCAGGCTGCTGGCTAAGCGTCGAGATGCGCCCCGGCGCGTCCGCTCGTTAGAGCGATAAGAATATGAGCTCACGCTTTGCCGGCCTCGCGGTCGCCCTGCTATTCTCGATCGCAGCGGCGGGCGATCCGCTCACCCCCGGCAGCGCCTTGGAGCGCAGTGGATACATGCGCCTGACCACCTCCGCCGAGGTCAGCAAGTTCTTGGGCCAACTCGCATTGCTTTCGCCTTTCGTGCGTAAGGAACAAATAGGCCGCTCCGCCGGTGGGCGGTCCATCGACGCCGTATGGATTTCCAAGCCACCGCCCGTGCGCGCCAGCAAGAACACTTCGTTGCCGCGCCTGACTATTTTGCTTGTCGGCACGCAGCACGGAACCGAACCTTCGGGCGGGGAGGCGCTGCTGCTGATCGCGCGAAGGCTTGCGCTGGGCGATCTGAACTCGCTGCTCAATGGTGCGGATTTCATCATCGTACCAAACGCCAACCCCGACGGACGTGATCTCCATCGGCGCGTCAACGCCAATAATGTGAATTTGAGCACGGATTTCGTGCTTTTATCTCAGCCCGAAAGCCGCGCGATCAATGATCTGCTCTTGCGCGTACGGCCGGAAGTCGTGCTCGATGTCCATGAATCCGCGATACTGAAAAAGAAAACCCTCGGCCGTGAGGGCTACCTAACGGACTTCAATGCCCAGTTCGAGATCGGGAACAACGCTAACATCGCGCCCGAGATCAGGCGCCTGAGTCTCGACCGCTTGCTGCCCGAAATTGTGCGCGAAGTTCGACGCCGCGGCTTGCCGGCCCAGCGTTACATTGGCGAGATCACGAGTATTCGCCAGCCGCTTACCAACGGTGGTTTGTCCCTTAAGAACTTGCGTAACAAGGCCGGAATGCTGGACGCCTTGTCGTTTCTGGTCGAGAATCGCCTGGATCCGCCGGGGAACTACCCGACGCATAGAAACATCCGCGAGCGCGTTGTTGAGCAGATCCTCTGTATTGAAACCTTCCTTAAGGTCGTCCGCGCGCATGCACAGGCGATCATGGGGATAACACGCGCGGTCCGAATGGCGCCTATGCCCCGATCGGTGTATTTGTACACGGCTTATGAAAGAAATAAAACCCAACCGCGCATGTCCTTGAAGTTGCGGCGGCGCGATACGGGGTTGGCGGAGAAGCGGTGGTTCGACGATCATCGCGCGGTAGCCACGGCGCATAAATTAAACCCACCGCAAGCCTATGTCGTCACGGCTCATGAGCAACCCGTCGCGGCGGTTTTAACGCGGCACCATCTCAGGTATAAGAAGATTACCAACCGGCGTAAGCTCGCGGTGTATGCGCAGAAAATAGAAGCGGATGGCAAGCCCTTGAAACCGGACGAGCCAGCGGCTATTCACGCGTACCCGGTCGAGCTTTTCCTAGAACCGGGCGATCTGTGGATCGAGGCGCGCCAACCGGAGGGTTTGATCTTACCCTTGCTGTTGGATCCTCGTTCCACCAGCGGTATTTTCGCCTACCCCCCGTTTAACGCCGGGTTGCGCCGGGGACGGGAATTTTTCGTCTATCGCGTGCCATAGCCTGCTGAGCGCAGCGCGCGGCGTGCTCTCTAGAACTGCCGGGCGGACAAAGCATCCGGATCTGGCATGATCGACTTCCTTGCCCCAGCCGATGCGGCGATTTGCGTCAAGATCTCCTCGGCCATACGCTGGGCTGCAATTAGACTCGGACCTTGGACTGTTTCCTTAAGCAGTTTGAGCGGTTCGTGGGCGTCCTGTGAACCATGCTTAGCAGCTACTTCGCACCACGCGTAGGCACGCACGCGATCCGGATCGACGCCGCGGCCAATGGCATATGATAAGCACAAGAAGTATTGAGCGTCGGCTACGCCTTGCATCGCCGCCTCGCGATACCAACGAACGGCGTACGCGTGGTTTTGCGCCGTTCCCCGGCCCTGCCCAAACATCAGCCCCAGATTGTACTGCGCGTTGCCATGGCCCAGTTGCGCCGCTTGTTGGAGCGAAGCGAAGGCCTTTTCATCGTCCACGGGCGTGTTTTCGCCATTGCGGTAGGCCATACCTTCTTCGAATAATGCGTCGGCTTTGTTCGATTGTTCAGCCGGAACCGCGCTTGGACCAGACACCACCGGAACGGTGGGGGTGCTCGCGGGTGGGTTTTCCCTTGACGCGAGTGGCGGGGCGGCGCCGCGTTGCGTCGCGAATCCGGCGACAATGGCGATCGCGGCGCCGATCCCGAGCGCGCCCCAGACTGCACGGCGCCCCCAGGAGGATTGAACGTGAACATTCACGGGAGGTGGAGCATATTGCGCCTCTTCGCTGTCCGTGACCGCGGTGGCCAGCAATATCGTTTTGGTATCCGTGTTACGCGGCGTAGGGCGGTTTCGCAGGTGCTGCAGGTGAGTCAGCAACTCGTCGACGTCGGCGTAACGATCCTCGGTCCCTTTGGCCGTCATGCGCCCGACGATCTCCTCGAAATGCGCGTGCATTTCGGGCAAGGCTGGCATCGGCTCGTTTATGTGCTTTACGATGGTCTTGATATCGGACTCGTCATCGAAAGGTTTCACGCCGGTCAGCATCTCATAGAACACGATACCGAGGCTGTAGATATCGGAGCGGCAATCAACCTCTCTACCCTGGGCCTGCTCGGGGCTCATGTAGTGCGGGCTGCCCATGATCGTTCCGGTGAGGGTGACATTCCTTTCCAGGCCGATCTGCTTGGCAATCCCAAAATCGGTAAGAATTGGAATGGCCTCCTCCCGGAACAGGATGTTGGCGGGTTTCACGTCTCGGTGCACCATGTTTCTTCGATGCGCGAGCCTGAGCGCACTCGCCATCTGCTCGATCACGTCGAGGGCGAACGCCGGGCCGAGGCCGCCTTTGATTCTCTGCTTCAGATCGCCCCCCTCGATATACTCCATCGAGATATAATGCAGCCCGTTCGCGATCCCGATATCATGAATGGTAATGATGTTCGTATGCGAAAGTTGCGCGACGGTGCGGCCCTCGTTGAGAAAACGCTCGGAAAATTCCGGGGCGTCAAAATTGGTTAGGATCTTAAGAGCCACCGCGCGGTGCAGCGATTCTTGAATCGCGAGGTACACGGAGGCCATCCCGCCCTTGCCGATGCGGCGCTCGATTCTGTATCCAGGGATGATGTTGGGGTTCATAGTCTCAAAGTCTGCGATGGGTTACGGGCAAGCTGAGTGTGGCCCAGCGGCGCCCTAATCCGCGGTCCTGGAATTGCGATATACCCCTGGATTTAGGACACAGCTCACTCGAAAAGGTGTTGGCGATATATCGTGCATATCGAGGAAGTTCTTTAAAGTTGTCGGCGTGGTTCAGGTTAACGAATTCGAGCGATGCGCCCGTGGACTGGGGATGCGGCCTGCATGCGCGCGGAGGGAATAACTTTGTATGAAGATTAGGATTTACCGGGACAAGACACCGCGGATCGCGGCGACGGCCTTCGTCGATGCCACCGCCGTTGTGATCGGCGATGTTACTATCGGTGCGCACAGCTCCTTATGGCCTATGGCCGTTGCGCGTGGGGACGTGAACGCGATCGTCATCGGCGATTACACCAATGTTCAAGACGGGACCGTCGTCCACACTACCTCGGACAGCATGTATTCTCCCGGAGGTTACACGGTCACGATCGGCAATCATGTCACCGTCGGCCATCGCGCCGTGATCCACGGCTGCCGAATCGAGGACTATTGCCTCATCGGCATGTCGGCGACGGTCATGGACGGCGCCGTCTTGGAAGCGGGGTTAATCCTGGGAGCGGGGAGTCTGGTGCCGAGTGGCAAAGTGCTTCAAGGAGGGTATCTTTGGATCGGGAGTCCCGCGCGCAAGTCACGTCCGCTAACGGAGGTGGAGCAGAGCTACCTTTCGGATTCGGCTGCTCATTATGTCAATTTGAAAGACCGATATCTGGGGATGCCTGGTCATGAATGAACCGGCATGCGTAGCGCCGGTGATCGTTATACGTTTGTCCCAATGGCGTGCATGGAATTAACCATTAGAAAACCCGATGATCTGCACGTTCACCTCCGGGACGGACCGTGGATGGCGAACGTATTGCCGCACACCGCAATGCGTTTCTCTCGCGCCGTGGTGATGCCGAATCTCGACCCGCCCGTCACTTCCACGGCCGCGGCCTTGGCTTACCGCGCCCGCATCCTTGATGCACTGCCTCGCGGCTTGCGCTTCGAGCCGCTCATGACGCTCTATCTCACCGCGGAGACCAGTATCGAGGAGATCCGAAAGGCCAAGATAAGCGGGCTTGTGGTGGCGGTAAAATACTACCCGGCCGGGGCGACGACTCATTCGAACCGCGGCGTAGCCGACATCCGCAGGGTGTATCCGGTGCTCGCGGAGCTTGAGAACCTCGGCATGCCCTTGCTCCTGCACGGTGAGGTTGTCGATCCTACCGTTGATGCCTTCGACCGCGAGCGTGTTTTCATCGAACGGGTGTTGAGCGAGATCATCCGGCGGTTTCCCGGTCTGAAGCTGGTGTTGGAGCACATTACGACGCGCGCGGCGGTCGAATACGTATGCGTCGGCCCCGCGACCTTGGCAGCCACGATCACCGCGCATCATTTGCTGCTCAACCGCAATGCCCTGTTCCAGGGCGGCCTGCAACCGCATCACTATTGTTTGCCCTTGCTCAAAACCGAGGAAGACCGGCGGGCATTGGTGCAGGCCGCGACCAGTGCCAACCCGAAGTTTTTTCTCGGCACCGACAGCGCGCCGCACGCGCGCGTGGCCAAGGAGCGGGCCTGTGGATGCGCCGGGATTTATACCGCGCACGCGGCCTTGGAGCTTTACGCGGAAGTTTTCGATGAGGCGGGGAGGCTGGATCACCTCGATGGATTCGCAAGCGGCCACGGTGCGGCGTTTTACGGATTACCGAAGACCAGCGAGACGCTTGCGCTCCGTAAGGCGCCCATGACCGTCCCACGTAAGTACCCATTCGGAAATGATGAGCTAATACCCTTTCGGGCCGGAGCGGCCTGTGATTGGACCCTGGTGACGCATGAGTAGCGATATGCGATCTCGGCGCCTGATGGCGTCGCGTTTCCGTGGTTTCTTGCCCGTCGTTGTAGATGTAGAAACCGGCGGTTTCGATCCAGCGACTAACGCCTTGCTGGAGATAGCCGCCGTGGCGGTAATGAGCGACGAGAGGGGCGAATGGCGGCGCGAAAAGACGGTCGCCTGTCATGTACAACCGTTTCCGGGCGCTCATCTCAATCAGGCTTCCTTGAAGTTTACGGGGATCGATCCGCACCACCCGTTCCGCTTTGCCGTGCCCGAGCATGAGGCCTTGGAGAGTATTTTCGAGTTTGTACGTCAGGTGGTCGCCAAAACGGGCTGCACTCGAGCGATCTTGGTGGGACACAACCCCTCTTTTGATCTGGCTTTTATCAAAGCGGCGGTCGCGCGGACGGGTATCAAGCGCAACCCGTTTCACTCGTTCAGCACCTTTGATACCGCGACCCTCGGGGGCCTGGCCGTCGGCCAGACGGTGTTATCGCGCGCGGTCCAAGCGGCAGGGTTAGATTGGGATGATACCGAAGCGCATACCGCGATCTACGATGCCGAGCGTACGGCGGACCTTTTTTGCGCAGTGTTGAATAAATGGAACGAGCTAGCGGGTGTTTAGAAACGTTGAAATGCGGGATGGCGGCATGAACAACAGCAAGAGGTGGTCCATGAAACTGTATCATTTTCCAGTCTCCCCGAATTCGCGGCGGTCGGCGCCTCCCGCCTAGAATATTGGCAGCTGCGACGCCGGCCGTGCGCGATCTCTCCGGCGCCGATGGCCACGCCGACACGTGCTATGGCCGTAGACCGTTACCGCCGTTTCCCGGCTGGTGGGCGGCGCTTGGACCCGGCGTCGTGTGGATGGCGCTCGCGCAGGGGAGCGGTGAGCTGATCTGGTGGCCTTACATCGTCGCAAAATACGGTTTAACTTTTCTGTGGGTGTTGATTCCCGCTTGCCTCCTGCAATACCCGCTCAACATCGAGATCGGGCGTTACACCTTATTGACCGGAGAGAGTATATTTCACGGGTTTATCCGCCTCCATCGTGGTCTCGGCATCTTTCTATGGCTGTTGATGACCCTGTCGTTTCTCTGGTTCGGCGCCTTTGCAAGCGCGGGGGGCACGGCGATCGCGGCGCTCGCCGATTTTCCGAAGGGCTGGACACAACGCGGTCAAACGCTCTTCTGGGGGTATGTCTCGATCGCCGTCTTCCTCATCGCCCTCCTCTCAAGCGGCGTTATCTACACCTTCATCGAACGATTCATGAAAGCGGTGGCGGCCGTGACCGTTTTTGGCTTGCTCTGGGCTTGCACACAACCTGACGTGGTAAAGTCGATTCCTGAGTTCCTACCAGGACTCTATGGATCGACAGGCCCGATGCCGAGATCCTGGGATCCTCGGGATTCGACGAAGCTTCTCACGGCCGTCAGTTTCGCTGGGCTCGGCGGTTTTTGGGCGTTGTTCTATTCCTATTGGTTGCGGGATAAGGGCAGCGGGATGGCCGTGCACATGGGGAGAATCACCGGACCGCTCGCGGGTAAACCCGAAATCGTCAGCCACGACGGCAATCTTCCCGAAAGCGCACCCGAGAATGCGCGGCGGTGGCGATCGTGGCGCCGATTCCTGCGTGTTGATGTGTCCTTCGGAATCCTTGGCAACCTGTTGACCACACTGATGACCTGTCTTCTTGCCTACGCGCTATTGTTTCCTCAAGGCTTGTTGCCCGAGGAGTACCAATTAGCGGTGGTGCAGAGCCAATTTTTCGAGGTGAGCTGGGGTGAGGTGGGGCGCGTCTTGTTTCTCATTGTCGCCGCGGCGTTTCTAACGGATACGTGGTTGGCGACGGCCGATGCGGTGAGCCGCATCCAATCCGACATTGTCCATGTGCTGTTTCCGAAGGCGAGGCGCTACGAGATGCGCTATCTCTACTATGTTTTTTTGGGCTTGCTCACCCTAATCACGTCGTTAACCATGCTGCTTGATGCGCCGGGTCCTTTAATCCTCACGAGCGCCGTGATCGGATTCATCGGGACCGTGATTTTCCCGCTCGCCCTGTATTATTTGAACTATCGCTACTTGTCCCCGGAATTGCCGCAATGGGCGCGTCCGAGCCGTACCTCACAGGCGTTGTTGCTGCTCAGCTTTGTGGTTTACTTTGCGCTGGCATGTGTATACGTAGGATCGCTGATAGCTTCCTAACACGCTGCCAGGTCGCATCATGACTTGCGACAATGAACGAAACGCATTCCAACCTTAACGTCTTGGGCTCTCGAAATCCTGTGATCGTTCTTGCGGTGCTAGCGCTGAGTTTTCCGTTCACCGTAAGTAAATCTTTCTCGCTAGAGCGGAACTTTGTGAACCAGCGAGTGCCCACGCATGGGTACAAGGTCGTGCGCGTCTATCCCCACGATCGCAATGCCTTTACGCAAGGCTTGACCTACGTAGACGGCTTCCTCTATGAAAGCACGGGGGTGAAAGGCCGTTCGACACTCCGGAAAGTCGAATTAGAAACGGGCAGGGTGTTACAGCAGACTGCACTGTCCCGTGAGCACTTCGGAGAGGGTCTGACAAGCTGGGGCCCGGATCTCGTGCAGTTGACCTGGACCTCGAACCTGGGATTCGTGTATGACCGGGTGAACTTTCAAGTCAAGCGCACGTTCAATTATTGCGGTGAAGGCTGGGGGATCACCCACGATGGTAAGCGGCTCATCGTGAGCGATGGTACGGCAACGCTGCGGTTTCTAGATGCAGACACATTTCGTGAGACAGGTCGCCTAACGGTGCGCGAGGGCGCGGCGCCGGTCGCTCAATTGAACGAGATTGAAACTGTCCGAGGCGAACTGTTTGCGAATGTATGGAGGACCGACCGTATCGTCAGGATCGCGCTACAAACGGGTCAAGTCACGGGCTGGATTGATTTAAGCGGGTTACTCGGTGAAGCCGAAAGAGCAACCCGCGTCGATGTCCTGAACGGGATCGCCTACGATGCGCGGAATGACCGCCTGTTCGTTACCGGCAAACTGTGGCCGAAGCTCTTCGAAATCAAGCTTGTCCCCCGGCGCTAGTTTCATCGGCTGTGTTTTTTCAGGCGCGGAGCTTTTCGTAAGAATAAAGAATTGCGGGCCGTAACACCGGACAAAGATCGGCGTCATAACATCAGCAGTACTTTCGCCAGCAGTTTTCCATGGCGTCGCCAAAATCACCGTCGTTATTGCGGTCCCACGACTTAGCTCCGGTCTCCGCGAGTTGCATGTTGCCGTCGCCGACTTGGGGCCCTCCTGCTATGGGCGCGGCTCGCAAGATGAAGGTGTTCGCCGTCAATGCAGGGGCAGGGAGCAGCGTCAGATTATAAACTGCCGTGCCGTCCTTGGGCGACTGTGTGAAAGGCAAAGGCCCGGCCGCAGCATAACTATTGGTCTCCGTGAACCGCCGCTCCATGAATTGTGCCAGCTCCGACAGCGCCGCCTGGGCATCGGCGCGCCTGGATGAACGCACATGCTGCTGGTATGATGGATAAGCAATCGCCGACAAGATGCCGACGATTGCCACGGCAATCATCACCTCGATCAGCGTAAAACCCGAAACGTGGCCTGCGCTAATTCGACTCAAACTTATGCTCATTGGCAAACCTCTCTGAAGGATCACGTTATAAGAAGAAGCCGGGCGGCCCGAAGACCGCCCGCTTTCTCAGGGACACTACTGCAAGTAAAGTTCCCGCCAGGATCGCCGGCCGACGTCGCCGGGACCGGGATTCTCGGTTGTAACCTCGATCTCGCCCGTGGATCCGTTACCGTATTTGAACTCCTTGTCTTTGTCGGAGAGGATCCCGGGCTGAGGAAGAATGCCGACGGCGGACTTCTTCCCGCTGGGGGGCACCGGATCCGGAATCCCGTCGCCGTCGATGTCCACCGCGTTTCCGACAAAGTCCTCTTCGGTAAATCTGCCGTCGCCGTTGAGATCGAAGGGTGCAAACTCCAGCCGGCTGCCGCCCGCGGCATCCATTTCCATCAGCCAGCTGGTGCCGCCGGCGCTGCAGGGATCAGTCGAACGGGATCAGCGTAGTGAAAATGATCCGGCCGTTCCTCAAGATCGGATCACTCACCTGCCGCTCGCCGTGACCGTTGGTGAAACTGCCCGGGTCATCGGTATTGTAGAGGTCCAGATACCAACCCTTGTGGAAATCAGGGTCATCCCAATTAATCATATTATCCGTCGTCAAGCGCAGATCATAGAAGACGTCGCTGCTCCCATCCCCGTTGGTATCAAAGCCTTGGTTGACCTCCTTGACGATTTCCTGCTGGAGCAGATCACCGCGATCGAACGCCGTAAGGCTGCTGTTGTTCTCATCCCAGACGCCATAAAACGTTTGGAAAGTCTCTTGCTGCGCCGGATCGTTGTCACCATCAAAAATATACTGGCCGGTACCGAAATACACCATGGCCCCGTCTGTCTTGGTGGGATGCGGGCCTACCTGCGGGCGGTTCGTGATCGGCTGGCGTTTATTGGCAGCCCCGGCCGTCGTGCAGTCCGCCGTACTGGTCCCGGCGCAGGCGACGAACAGCGGTTGAGGTTTCCCTGCAGAGATGTACGGGATATTCCACTGGGTTTCATCCGTGTTGGTTACATCGAACTTCCATAGATTGCCGAATAAATCGCCCGCATAGATATAGTCGACGATCGAATCGCCGTTGACATCCGCAGGCGCCGGTGTGGACAGCCCGTTCGCGCGACTAAGACCTTGCGGGTCGGCCGACATGCCCATCTCAGTATCGATCTTCTTGATGAGCTGCCCGTTTTCGAGATTGACGATGTAGAGGACGGCGTTCCCCGTCGTGCTGAGCTGACCATTGGCCTCCGTGTTGTTGTAGCCGTTACCGAACACGGCGGCCCAATCACCGTTCTGCATGCGCACGACGTTGGCATCGCTGAACGTGTAGCCTAAGTCATTATCGCCGTAAGCGGGGTCACTTGCCGCTGCGGGTCCGACGTCATTGAACTCCCACAGGACTTTCGCCTTGATGGTCGACTCGGTGCTCGAAGCGTCCGGTGGGGTTGTAATGTCCAAGGCGTAGATCGCCTGCCCGCCTCCGCGTAGACCTCCCACCAGCACGGTGTGCCAGCTACCGCCGAAGAAGGCGTCGCCGACGGTAGGCGCACCGTCCACATAGTAGGTATGGCTGTAATTCGCGTCGGTGAGCTGGTTCAACTTCCCGTAGACAGCCGCCGGGACATAGGCGAACACTTCATCGCCCGTCGTCTCATCAAACGCGTGCAACATACCGTCGTTGGCGCCGACATAGACGACTCCCTTTCGGTTCTTGTTGGCGGTCTTGAAGTCAGAGTACTTGACGGTTTCCAAGTTGTCCGGGTAGCGGAAGAGAGGGGCACCGACGTAAGCTGGCGAAGAATTCACGATATCGCCGAGCTTTTTCGACCGGGAGCGGAAGCCGGTAACATCCGCACCGCGCACGTAGTTCAGGCGTTGGCTGCCCAACCCGTCTAGGGCACCTGTTCGACGGATTCTTGTCGAGCGCCGTTGACTGCGCTATATCGATCTCCGTTGGCGCGGGAGACGCCGGATTTGCCGGCCAGCGGAAGGGGATCCCTTTTGTCCCTACGGGTGCGGAGGGCTTGAGGGTCACGATCTTGCGCGCGTTAGGATCGCTCGGCAGTTGATCGGCAGCGTCCCACTGCACAGCCCCGAGCGAGCCGTCCGGATTGACGGGTACGGACAGGAATTGCCCGCTCCAGTCGGCGGTATTGAACTTGGCTTGGAAGAGCGCGCTGTTCGCCTGCAAGGACGTGGTATTGATAGCGACCGAGCTCGCCGAGGCGGTGCGTTCGAAGATGTCCTGGAACGCCGCGTTCAATCCGGTCACGAGCTTATCGGGCACCGAAGCCAGCACGAAGTTGTCCGGCACGCCGTCGCTGTCGCCGTCCCATTCGGCCTGCAGATTCGGCGTATTGTCATTATCGCTGTCGATGAAACCGCCGTACTTGCCTGCCAGCCACAGCATGTTCTTGTTACCATCGAGCGGATTGGTGCTGAATTCCTGGGTATCGATGAAGAAACTGCTGACCGTTTGCTTTCCCGGTAGATCGGGCCGGAGATCCTGGGTATTCGCATAATAGGAAAGCCCGGCGATGTAGTAGGAATTCTGTTTCCCCGGCGACGGACAGGTACCCATGACCTCGCCGAGGTTCCCCATTGTCTTGTTCGAGCAGCTATTGTTGAAGGTGCCAACGCCGCCTCCCACGGAATCGTTGGTGCCGCTCGCGGTGCCGCTCGTCCACGTGCCGGAGTTCGTCCATGTCGTGCCGTTGAGCCCCTCCATGCTGCCGACTGCATTGGTGAGCGCTGTGACATTAATGGATGAATCGGCGTTGCTCGGTTGACCATAATCGCTTGCGGTCAGGGCGTAATTGGTGCCACCCGCTCCACTGATGGTGGAGCTGTTGAAAAACGTGCCCGGTAACTTCTTGTCGAGCCAGGGGTTCGCATCGTTAATACCGATGATGAAGCACTTCTGACAGGCGTATTGATACGGATCGTCCCAATTGGTGACGATGTCAAAACCTCCCTTCTGCGCCGTGGTTAGCCCTGAGGAGTACTCGGGCGTGGGGCTGAGATGTTTTAGATACTTCAGTCCTTCGTAATAGAGCTCCCCAATAGGATCGTAGGTCTTATAGCCCGGGGCACTGAACTTATTCACGTAGTTTATGACACCCGAATTGAGCCCGCCGGATGCCCCGTCCGGGTTAGTGATGAATAGCCCGTCCGTTCCGAACTCTTTATTGGGATTCGCTTCAGTACCGGTGTTCGTGGAATTGGGGCGGGTCGGACCGACGTATTTCATCTTGGATCGGAGCACGCCGCCGTCCCTGCTTTGTGAAGTATCGAAGGTGTAGCTGGTGAGCGCAAAGCGCATCTCGTCCGCGTTCGTTTGGATCAGCCCTTCGGGCTTGTAATAAGTCGTTCCACCGCTCGTGTAGGCGACGCAGTTCGACTCTCTGCCCGCACCGGTCACGGCTACGCAGGCCTTCACGTCGATATTAAATGATCCCTTTTGGGTACCGCCGCGCGTTGTGCCGACGTTGATTGCCCAGTCGGTGTTGTAAATGAATATGTCTGAATCAGAGAACGGCGTTACGGTTGAAGGGGCTACGTTGTAGGTGGACTTAAGTAACTTGTAGGGAAACCAATTGTCGTCGTTTTGTTTGCGCGCCCGCCTGATCACGGTTAGTGAGGTTGTGTCGATGAGCCGGTTACCGCCGGTCATGGTCCAGATGTACTCGTCGATAGCTGTCATTGACACCCAGTTGAGAAAGTTACCGCTCCACTTACCGCTGCATTGGTGTAGTGCGTTGGCCGCGGAGGAAGGCTCGAAGCGGCTACTCGCATAAACGTAGCACTTGTTCGGATCAAAGTAGCCGAGGTAGGTCGTGGCCGGGATATAACAGATCCCCACGGCGCCACCACCGTAACTTGGCCTGGGGGTGGTATAAGGAGCGATACCACAGCCCGTAGGGTTTCCCGTTTGATCCGCATAGGCCGCCCCACCCATAGGTGTTTCGACCGACATGTTGAGAAGGACCGCGGGATCCGCGGTATTAATGACGAAAAGAGGCTCGTCGGCCAAACTGGCCGCGTTCCCATAGCCGGGCAAGCACACCAACACGCCGGCCAGGAAATGGGCCAACCTAACACTAAGCCGATTTCGAGTAGAATCCATTAATTTCATGGTCGTAGTCATTTACTGCACTCCTAAGTAATAATCGTCAACTAACGCGTTAGAAACGCCTTGAATAGGTCGTCTGCAGCAAGGACTGGGCGCTCGTCGTACCGCCCGTGCCGTTCGCCGTGACGCGGTAGAATAACTGCCCGGAAACATCCGTCTGCTTCCCAGTGTTGAAGCTGTCACTGACGAAGAAGTAGTGTTCAACCACCGACTTCGGCTGAGCCGCCACCTGGCCGTAACCGGTGGGGAGCCCCGTATAATTAATGCGCACGCTGGTGCTCGACCAGGTCGCCGCACTGGCCAGATCGAGCATGTCCTTTTGCCATACCGTGCTGTCGCAACCCGAAGTGCAGCTTGTTACCGTGGTGGGCTCGTCGGTCAGGTTATCTATCCAAGTCTCTGTGGCACGCAGGACAGCCTCGCCGGCCTGGAGGGCGACCGTTTGATCGCGCAGATTCCCTGCCATCTTTTCTTCGAGGGTCGTCGTCTGCGAGGCCGTGATCCCGATGATGGTCATGACCAAGAGCATAATTAGCGCAATGAAGATCGCCGCACCCTTTTGTCTGTTCCATAGATACATTTTCATAAGGTCCGATTCCTGATGCTGATGGTATTGGTAAAGGTCCTGCGCAAACGCAGGTCGGGCGACACGGAGGGCACGTCGTTAAACGTGTAAGCTTGGGCCTGAGTAGCGAGATTATCGTCTAAGGTTTGTAGCAGCAGCCTTACCTCCGCGCTGATCACGTCGCCCCAGTCGCCGACGTTGTCGGCCGTCACATAGCGATTTGGTGTGAGATTGTTGTCGGTATCGATACCGTAAAAGATCTGCAAGTCCTCGACGCCTTCGACCAACTCCTGCCCGACCCCCGCACCGTCCTTGCGGAACAGCGCGGGCCGGCCCGAGGCCCCGCTTGCGACGTAGTAGGTGCTGGTAACAAGCTGTACGATCTGGCTCCCGGCTATATACTCTCTTCCCAGCGCTTGTGTCGCGTTGCCTGGTGAGCCACCGGGGGCCTCGTTGAAGATCTTGGGATTAGCCCCACTGGGATCGATGCTCGTGATTTGGAAGATCGCCGCATCCGTGCAATCGGTGGCCATGACCACATCATCTACGCCGAGATCGCTGTTTGGTTCGACTTCAAAGCCCTCTACCGGATTCTTGGCACCCGGGTGCGCCGTGACTTGGGCCGGATTACCTACACTGCGCCGTAACGTCAGGACATCGCGCCCGCCGAGGGGGCTCACGATACCGGCAGTGGCCATGGGGTCCCGATCCCAGCCGCTAGAACTGGTCGCCTCGAAGCCCTCGATGACTTGCTCGAAGCTCCAGTTGTAGCCGGTGCCCCCGGTAAGGGTGTTGTTGATCTTGGTCTTGACGCCCGCACAGCCGAGAAAACCGGCATTGCGCAGGTCACGGGTAATGAAATCCAGGGCGAAGCGGCCGTTCTCCTGCACCCGCGAGAGGGATTCCTGGATGCGATAAGTCTGTTTATTGCCGGTGTACACATGGACCACCCCGGCCGTCAGCATGAGACTCAAGGTGACGGCGACCATGATCTCTACGAGGCCAACACCCGCCTGCCGGTGAAAACGATATTTTGGGTTCATAGCTCTGTGCTCATTGCGAATTGCTTGGGAACCGCATCGACGGCACCTCGGCCATCTACCCACTGGACCGTAACGGTCACGACGTTACCCGCACGGGCCACCGCGCCGTCGCCTGAGGGCATTAGGCTAGCGAGGCGCTGTTTCCAGGCGGCGATATCGGCGGTTGCCATCTGTGACCCGTCGCAGGGGCTAGCCATACAATCCGGCGGCGATGCAGGCGCCGGGGTCCCGATGGCGATGTCATAGTTCGCCGCCTGCGCAGCGCTGCGGTTAGTACGCATGGCGTCGATGATGTCGTAAGTGAGCATCGTCGCCTGGCTGCGCAGATAGGCGCTATGGTTGTTGCGTAGACTGACCGCCTGGAGACCCGCCAAGCCCAGAAGCCCGACGGCCAGAAGCATCACAGCGATGAGAACCTCAAGCAGCGTGAAGCCTCGCTGGCGGTGCGACATCTGAACAGGTTTGGAAATGATCTTCATGGGCATCCCCCGTTGTTCTTGGACGCATTCGCCCGTCCGACGAGATTCACCTGGATCAGACGGCGCTCGGCGGCCGCCTGAGTATCGTCGCAGACTCGGAAACTATCGGCGGCATCCGGGTCCGGGCCGCTGCCCAGCATCTGGCCGGTCGGCTGGAAGGCGATCCAGTCTGCAAAGGTAGCGCCCGGGCGCAGGGTGTAGCCTTGGGGCATTCCTTCATAGACCTGAAGTGTTTGCTCGCCTGCGTCTATCGTTCCGTTCTGAGTGACGTTGTCCGTGAACACCACCCAGCCGTTCTCCCAATTGACCCCGGGCGCAAGCGAGCAATTGCTGCCACTCGCTCGGCACATGGCGACGGTGGCATTGCGCTTGACAGCCTCGCTGCGGGCCAGGCTGAGGGCGGTGACCAAGCGGTTCACCTCCGTCACGGTCCGATTGGCACGGATCAATTGCTGAAACCCCGGTACCCCCATACCTAAAACGATGGCGGCGATGGCTACGGTGATGATCATCTCCACCAAGGTGAATCCTTGCTTGTATCTGTGTGCTAGCATGCCTTTCCTCTTGCTTGATGTGTTTTGCATATGCGTTGCTCTCGATGGCCCGTCGTAGCGTTCAAGCGAGCTTCTTTCTTGAGTGGAAAGGAGACCAACGCGAAGATTTGTCCGACGAGCGGCTAAAATTTATTCCCCGCGGTCTTGCCGCGGGATCCTTTGCCACGGGGTTTCCAAAAAAAGGAGAAGCGCAGCTCGCGCCACGGGGTTCATGCCCCGTGGTGGCGAAATAAAATTGATTTTGGCGGGGCGGCACCCTGATCTTCGAGTTCAGGATGCTACGGCCGATACCTCCGGCGATGATGAAGATGCAGCGGGACCGGTCTTCCTCGGCCTGCCGCCGCAATAATGAGCACCAGAGAGCATAGCGAGGTCCAAGCTTGGGAACTTTAAAACGCGCGGTGGGGTCATGAGATTGCCTACCGCGCGCGCCGCTGATCGCCTGTTCATACCCAACTTCTGCACCGTTCGGCCGGTGTTCGTACTGGTCTTGATGGCCGAGCTATTGGCCATCGTGCTGACCCTATCGACGGCCACGGATGTAAACGCAAGCTTCAACGATCTGGCCCTCAAGTCGCTTTTCATTCAATGGATTACTCTTTGCTGCGCCGCGGTTCTGTGCGCGAGCCGAACGTTTTACTCCCGCCTCAGCGAGGCCAGGGTGGCAATGGTTGCTTATTTATCGATGCTCGCGATCGCTTGGGTATTGAGCGAGCTGGCGTGGTGGACCCTAGATTACTTGAGCAACCCGATGCCTCTCGGTGCGGCTTCCAGGGGGGGATTCTTAGCATGCAATCTGGCGATTGCGGCAATCGTGATCGCGATCGCACTGCGTTATATGTATGTCCACCATCACTGGGAACGGCGCATCGAATCGGAGTCCGAGGCCCGCATCCAGGCCCTGCAGGCCCGCATGCGGCCGCATTTTTTTTTCAACTGCATGAACACCATCGCCAGCCTGACCCGCAGCCATCCAAAGCTGGCCGAGGAAGCCGTCGAGAACTTAGCCGATCTGTTTCGAGCGAGCCTCTTGCCCGCGCGTGAGCGGGTCACGCTCGGTGGGGAGCTTGAGCTATGCCGACAGTATTTACGGATAGAAGCCCTGCGCCTGCAAGATCGCTTGGCGATCGACTGGCAGATGGATGGGTTACCAGCGGACGCACTGGTACCGGTGTTATCGATTCAGCCGCTCATCGAGAACGCGATCTACCATGGGATCGAGCCCTTGCCTCAAGGTGGGGTGACTCGGATCAGGGGGCAGCGCGAGGGGTATCGGCTCACGGTCGTGATCGAAAATCAGAAGCCCGCGGATGGCAGGCGATCCTCGCGCGCAAGCCATGGCTTTGCCCAGGAAAACGTGGGGCAACGGATGCGGGCTTTCCACGGCGAGTCGGGGGGGCTGACAGTGGAGGACTTGGGCGATCACTACCGGGCGACATTATCTTTTCCTTATGAACGCGCCCAAGATGCGGATCCTTATCGTTGATGATGAGCCGCTCGCGCGCGAGCGGCTCGCCTCACTGGTCCGCGAGCTTGCGGTCGGTGAGGTCGTGGGAGAAGCGGGAAACGGGATCGAGGCCTTGACCGCCGTTGCGGCGCATGCGCCGCAGCTCGTGCTGCTCGATATCCGCATGCCCGGCATGGACGGGTTGGAGGCGGCGCAACATATGGCCTACTATGAGCCTTCCCCGGCGGTGATCTTTACGACGGCCTTTGGTGATTATGCGCTTGAGGCTTTCGAGGCCAGTGCCGTCGATTATCTTTTGAAACCGATCCGTAAGGAGCGGCTTTTACAGGGACTACAGCGAGCCAGAGTACTAAGCCGGGGTGCGCTCGATATCCTCAAGGAGCGGACCGGTCCGACTCGAGGCCGAACCCATCTGAGCGCCCCAGTAGGCGGCAGCCTGAGGCTTGTGCCCATGGATGAGGTGCTTTATTTCCAGGCAGATGAGAAGTACGTCACGGTAGTTTGGACGGGTGGAGAGCTCGTCATCGAGGAGCCGCTAAAAACCCTGGAGGCCGAATTCGGCGAGCGGTTCCTCCGCATCCACCGCAATGCTTTGGTATCCCTCTCCCGAGTCGAAGCCCTGGCGCGCGATGGTGTGGGTGGCTTAGCTGTTAAATTGCGCGGGACAGAAAAGCGGTTGCCGGTCAGCCGCCGGCTCAGCGGTCAGGTGCGCCGATGTCTTAAATCGATGAGAAGGGCTGAGAGCTTGTGAAAAAACCTGCTGCGCTCGAAATCTCGCGTTCCGGCGGTGCTCGGAATCCTCATGTATGGCAATATACACTCCGGTTCCTGCGCTCCGGCGGAAAACCAGGGCCAGGGTGGCCCTGCTTGGCGCGTCGAGGATGCACCGCAACCTTCCTTCGCTCGCGACGGTTTTTTCACAAGCTCTTAGGGAAGGCTTGCCGGATTCAAGGCTCGCGTTTCAGTTTAGCTTTAAGATCGGCGAAAGGCTTAAACGTGGCCGATCCCTCCGGTTCGGGGCCGAGAGTCATTCCCTCGCCGAGAACCGCGTCCGTGTATCGGGCGTGCTCGTTGTCGTGGCAGTAGCGGCACAAAAGCTCCCAATTGCTGCCGTCCGGCGGGTTGTTATCGTGGTTATGATCTCTGTGATGGACGGTTAGGTCTTGCACGGTTTCAGTGGTAAAGCCGCGCCCGCAGCGCGTGCAGACCCAGGGGTAAAGGCGCAACGCTTGTTCACGGTAACCCTGAAGCCGCTGATCGTGCTCGTCGCGGGCTCGGGTTACGATTTCGTTGAGCTTTTCTTGGTTAAGGGCCCCGCGCACGGGCCGTGGCGGTCGGGAATGTGTCGTAGCCATACGCCCTCGCTTGAATTGAATATTTCTATAACTATAGCCGATGGGAGTCGTTCGGATCGCTATGCTCGTCGCGGACTGCCCTCGCCCGAATCTCCCGTTATCCGTCCGCGAGCGGTTGCTTACATCGGTTATTCAGCCACTGGATGACGATGTGAGTCAAAGCGATGCGCCGGCTCGAAAACACATGATCAGTGTCCAGCGTCTTCACCGTAAGATCTCCGTGTCCGCTTTCGCGTAACGCCTCGACCAGCGGTTCGTGATGTTGATCGAGGGGAAGGATGGTGTCGCCTTCAGCTCCGATGAGTAACAGCGATTTACCCGCTAGCCTCGGGACGAGCCTGCGCAGATCGTAATCGCGCGCGTGCGCCATCCAGCGCGCGACTGCGGCTTGGCCACTTTGGCCCACGATGGCGTTCGCATCGTCGATGTAATAGGCGAGTTGCGAGGCGAACTCGGCGCTTTGTTGGGCCAGCTCGCCGAACTTCCCGAGATTGGCGCCAGCGAGCGAAGCTCCGCAGCGGACCCGCGGATCGCCGGCCAAAACCTCGAAAGAGACATACCCGCCCATGCTGTGACCGATGACGGCAAGGCGAGCGGGATCCGTGCGGTACTTCCGGAGAAATTCGGCTGATCTCATAAACGCCACCACGGCGTGAGTGTCCGCAATGGCGTGGTCTATCGAAAACCGTCCTTCGCTGCCCCAGGAGCCGCGATAGTGAAAAAAGAGCACGTTCCAGCCGGCGCGGCGGATCGACTGGGCCAGATCCAAGTTTCTCTCGTTTCCTGGATAACCATGCAACAAGATAACGGCCGGGTGCGGCCCCGGGCCCTGCGCGACATAAACTATGCCGCTGAGCTTGGCGCCCTGGCTACGGATCACGACCGGCTCCATCGCTGGGGGGTAGGCCGGATCGACGGTCGCGGGATCCATGAACACGGGATCGAGCTCCGTGCTTGGGACGGGTGTTTGGCACCCGGCCCCGGCGACAGTACTTAGTGTAATCGCGACTAGGGCATTCCGATAGCGATACGCGTGGCGCATTGGCGTGGTGAAAGGCTTATTGTTCAGGGAAATATATCTTCTATAAAATTGAGCCGCAATGAATCTCTTAGGGACGGTGTTTTCCACCCTGGCGACACCCGCCGTCTGGCGCGCGGGCTTTTCCGCGACCGAAGTTGAATCTGGTCGGAAGGTGCAGCGGATCGCCTCTTTGGTTGCGGTCGCGCTGTTCGCGGCGCTTTCGCTTAGCGCGTGCGGCGCGCCTGCACGATTGTCCGTCCTGCCTCAAGTCACCCGGCCGATGTTGGAGCCGATGCACGCGGTGATGCCGGATGGAGTCTTGCTGCCATCGCAGGCCTGGGTGCCGCCCGGGCCGGTGGTGGCCATGGTTCTCGGGCTGCACGGATTCAACGAATATAGCCATTCTTTCACGGCCGTGGGTCCTTACCTCGCCTTACACGGTATCCTCACCTATGCATACGACCAGCGCGGTTTCGGCGCCACCGCGCGTCCTGGGATCTGGGCGGGCAGCGAGCGCCTCGTCGCGGATGTTTATGAGCTTACGCGCTTGCTTCGACGGCGCCACCCGGGTGTTCCGCTTTACCTTTTAGGTGAAAGCATGGGCGGGGCGGTCGCGATGGTGGCCCTGACGCGGCCCAGCCCCCCAGAGGTCGACGGTGTGGTGCTGATGGCGCCGGCGGTGTGGGGACGGCGTTTATGGAATCCGTTCATGCGGGCGACTCTGTGGGTGATGGCGAATACCTTTCCGGATCTTACGGTCACCGGCCGGGGGCTCAAAGTTCGTCCCTCGGATAACGATGCCATGCGGGCGAACCTGTCCCGCGATCCGCTGGTCATCAAGGCGACGCGGTTCGACGCCATCGCCGGGCTGAGCGATCTCATGGATGAGGCTTTGGCGGCGGTTCCCCGCCTCAGGCATCCGTCGTTGATCTTGTACGGCGCCCACGATCAAATCATTCCGAGGTCCTGCTTCGAGCGCTTTGTCGAGGGGCAAGCGGCGGCGCACGATTGGCGGCTTGCGTGGTATCCCCAGGGTTACCATATGTTGGCCCGCGATCTGCGCGCCTCGGTGGTGCTCAACGATATCGCGAGTTGGATCCTAAACCGCGCGGGCGCGCTGCCCTCGGGGCACGAGTGGTTTCCATCCGAAGCGAATAGGTCACTTCTGACAGGCGCGGCGCCCGCTTTGCGCTGACAGGGCAGAGTAATCGATCCTAGCGTTTGACAGCATGCCGTGAGATAGGTAACGTCGTCGTCGCGATTTACCTGGCAGTTTGTCTACTTGAAGATGCGGATTTACGCGAACCATTAGGATCAACCGTTAAGGCTTTCTTCAGATACTGGAGTTTTCCGAGACAAGCGTTGGATACGAGATTTCCTAGGATCGAGCGGTTACCGCCGTATGTGTTCAGCAGCGTCCAGGAGCTCAAGATGGCGGCGCGCCATCGGGGCGAGGACATCATCGATTTCGGGATGGGAAACCCGGACCAGGCCGCGCCGCAACATATCATCGATAAGTTGGTCGAAGCCGCTCAGCGCGCCGATACCCATCGCTACTCCACGTCGCGCGGGATCCCGCGTCTGCGCAAGGCGATCTGCGATTGGTATAAACGCCGCTACGATGTTGACCTGGACCCGGAAACGGAGGCCATCGTGACCATCGGATCCAAGGAAGGATTGGCGCATCTGTCCATGGCCATCGTCGATGAGGACGATACGGTACTGGTGCCGAATCCCGCCTATCCGATCCATCCGTTTGGCTTTATCATCGCCGGCGCCGACGTGCGGCATGTACCCATCGGGCCGGGGATCGATTTCTTCGCGGAATTACAGAAGGCTATCCGCGACTGTTGGCCGAAACCGAAGCTGCTGGTCCTCAACTTCCCGAGTAATCCGACCACCCAATGCGTGGAGCTGCCGTTTTTCGAGCACGTCATCGCCATCGCGCGCGAGCACGGAATTTGGGTCATTCAAGACCTCGCCTACGCGGACTTGGTTTTTGATGGTTATCAAGCGCCTTCCATCTTGCAAGTGCCGAGCGCCAAGGACATCGCGGTGGAGTTCTTTTCGCTCTCCAAGAGCTATAATATGCCGGGTTGGCGCGTAGGTTTCATGGTGGGTAATCCCTTCTTGGTGAAAGCATTGGCCCGGCTCAAGTCGTACTTGGACTATGGAACTTTCACCCCGATTCAAGTAGCTGCCATCGCGGCCTTGGAAGGGCCGCAGGACTGTCTTACCGAGATCCGTCACATGTACTGGCGCCGCCGCGACGTGCTCTGTGACGGCCTCAACGCTGCCGGCTGGAGCGTCGAGAAACCGCGCGGGACCATGTTCGTATGGGCGCCGATTCCGGAGCCTTATCGGGACTTGGGTTCCTTGGAGTTTTCCAAGAAACTTCTCTTGGAAGCTAAGGTGGCGGTCTCGCCCGGGATCGGTTTTGGCGAGTACGGCGATCAGTACGTACGCTTCGCGCTCATCGAGAACGAGCACCGGACCCGGCAGGCGATCCGGGGGGTCCGCGAGATGCTGCGCAAGGGCAATGCCTTGCCGGTGCGTTCAGTCCATGGCTTGTAGCTTCATGGCCAGCCGGTCACGCTGGAACCGCGTATACACAACGGATTGTTGAGTGCAGGATTTGAATCCCGTACAAGTCGGGCTCCTCGGGCTCGGAACCGTGGGCGGCGGGACCATCCAGGTCTTGCGCCGGAACGGCGATGAAATCACGCGCCGCGCCGGAAGAGCGATTGAAGTCACCTGCGCGGCCGCGCGCGACCTCGATAAACCGCGCGGCCTGCCTCTCGATGGGATTGCAATAGGTAGCGATCCTCTGACGGTCGTTAACGATCCCGAGATCCGGATCGTGGTCGAATTGATCGGCGGCGTGGAGCCGGCCCGTACCCTGGTGCTCAAGGCCATCGCGAACGGCAAGCACGTAGTAACGGCAAACAAAGCCTTGATCGCGATCCACGGTAACGAAGTGTTCCGAGCCGCCCAGGAGCGCGGCGTGATGGTGGCCTTCGAGGCGGCCGTGTGCGGCGGAATACCGATCATCAAGGCGATCCGCGAGGGGCTAGCCGGGAACCGCATCGAGTGGCTCGCCGGGATCATCAACGGGACCGGGAATTTCATCCTCACCGAGATGCTGGATAAAGGCCGTGATTTCGAGACCGTGCTGCGCGAGGCGCAACGCCTCGGCTACGCCGAGTCAGATCCGGCCTTTGACGTCGAGGGCATCGACGCCGCGCACAAGCTCACGATCCTGGCCGCGATCGCCTTCGGCATTCCCCTGCAGTTCGACAAGGTGTATAGGGAGGGGATTAGCCAAATCACGCAGGCTGACATTGATTACGCGGAGCAACTGGGTTACCGGATCAAACACCTCGGGATCGCGCGCGATGCCGGAGACGCTATCGAGCTGCGGGTGCATCCGACCTTGGTGCCGCGGCGGCAACTGCTTGCCAACGTCATGGGGGTGATGAACGCGGTGCTGATCAAGGGCGATGCCGTCGGCCAGACTTTGTATTACGGCGCTGGCGCCGGCGCCGAGCCGACGGCCTCGGCCGTGGTGGCCGATCTCGTGGACGTGGTGCGAACGCTCACCTCCGATCCGGAGAACCGCGTACCGCATCTGGCCTTTCAACCGGCCGCTCTGTCGAACCGCCGCGTGGCTGCCATGGACGCCGTCGCTACGGCCTATTACTTGCGCATGCACGCGGTGGATCAGCCGGGCGTCTTGGCGGACATCACGCGGATCTTTGGTGATCTGCGGATCAGCATCGAAGCGATTCTGCAGAAGGAGCCGATGCCTGGCGAATCGCATGTCCCCATCATTTTCCTAACGCACCGGGTGCGGGAGCGCTCTATGAACGCGGCCATCGAGCGCATCGAAGCTTTGGGGTCGGTTACAGGCCGGGTGACGCGCATTCGCCTGGAGACGTTCGCTTAAATTTCGAAATCAGAGCATGACGCCCTACGCCGGACTCATAGACCGTTACCGCCAGCGCTTGCCGATCAGCGATGCTGCGCGCATCATCAGCCTCTGCGAGGGGAACACGCCGCTCATCCGCCTACAGAATATTCCCGAGCTCATCGAGCGCGATGTCAAACTGTATGTCAAATACGAGGGGCTGAATCCGACTGGTTCTTTCAAAGACCGGGGGATGACCGTGGCCGTCACCAAGGCGGTGGAGGAGGGCAGCCGCGCGGTGATCTGCGCCTCGACGGGGAACACCTCCGCTTCCGCGGCGGCCTATGCCGCCCGTGCGGGGATCGCGGCGTTCGTGTTGATCCCCGAAGGTAAGATCGCGCTCGGAAAGCTCGCGCAGGCCATGATGGCGGGTGCGGTCGTGTTGCAGATCCGGGGGAATTTCGATGCCGGGATGCACCTGGTCAAGGAGGTCGCAGCGCGGGCGCCCGTGACCATCGTCAATTCCATCAATCCCTACCGTTTGCAGGGACAGAAAACCGCGGCGTTCGAGATCATCGAAGCGCTCGGGCGGGCGCCGGATCTCCACTGCATACCGGTCGGTAACGCCGGTAACATCACCGCCCACTGGATGGGCTACAAGGAATATGCCGGCGATGGCCTTGCGAAGACCTTACCGCGGATGTGCGGCTACCAAGCGAGCGGCGCCGCGCCGTTTTTACGCGGACATTTCGTCGATGGTCCGGAAACGGTGGCGACCGCTATCCGCATCGGACACCCGCAATCCTGGGATCAGGCTTGGCAAGCGAATAAGGAATCCGAGGGATGGTTTGATGAGTTGAGCGATGAGGAGATCCTAGCGGCCCAAAAGCTTCTCGCGGAGAGGGAGGGCATTTTCTGCGAACCCGCTTCGGCGGCCTCGGTCGGCGGAGCCTTGCGCGATCTCGCAAGCGCTAAGATCCCTCCCGGGAGCCTGGTCGTTTGCACGCTCACGGGCCACGGCCTCAAGGATCCCGACATCGCGATCCTGCAAAGCGGCGCCAGGCGCGTGAATGTCGATGCCACGCTGGCGGCGGTGGAGCGGGCGATTATGGACAATATGACTTAAGGGAATCCTAAATTTAGCGTTCCCTTAAGCTTATGCAATTGTACCGGTGGCTGACATGTCATCTTCCAGCAGCGGTGGATGTGCGGCCGCCGGACGAAATCCAGAGAAATCGTGTCCCGGGTGATGTCTTGGATGTCGATCCCGGGCGAGGAAAACCGCAGCTTGAAATGCTTGCTGTTGGTTGAGAAAAGCAGCACGCCGTCGGCGCTCAGAAGCTTGAGCGCATCCTTGATCAGCGCCTCGTGATCGCGTTGGACATCGAAGGTTCCGGCCATGCGCTTCGAGTTGGAGAAGGTCGGCGGGTCGAGGAAGATGAGGCCGTAACGTGCTTTGCGTTGCGCTGCCTCCTGTATCCATTCCAGGCAGTCTGCCTGAATAAACGCATGCGGGCCCATATCGATTCGATTCAAGTTGAAATTGCGCCGCGCCCACTCGAGGTAGGTGTGCGAAAGATCGACTGTCGTCGTGCTCGCGGCACCCCCCAAAGCCGCGTACACGCTGGCGGCGCCCGTATATGCGAACAGGTTCAAAAAATGCCGCCCGGCCGCCAGGGCCTTGACGAAGGCGCGCGTGGCGCGATGATCGAGAAACAGGCCGGTGTCGATATAATCGGTGAAATTCACCGCAAAGCGATAGGCACCCTCATTGACAGTCACGAAGCGTCCTTCCTCGGCGAACTTCGTATACTGCGCCCGGTCCTTTTGCCGTTGGCGTAGCTTGAAGAACACCCGGTTCTCCGGTACGCCGGTGAGATCGGGGATCACGGCGAGGGCGGCGTCACGCCGTGCCGCCGCCTTGAGCGCGTCCACGGTGGGCGGGGGCGCGTACTCCTGCACATAAACCCAAGACTCCTCGCCCCCATAGAAGTCGATCGCTAAGGCGTACTCGGGTAAGTCGGCGTCATAGAGCCGGTAACATTCGACACCCGATCGCCGTGCCCAGCGGGCCAGCGAGCGCATATTCTTGCGGAGACGATTCGCAAACATCTCGACGCTCTGCCCCGCCAAGCTTGCCGGGCGCGTATCCGGCAGCTCGATTGGGGGAGTGGCGGCGCGCGCGGAACAGTGAAACAACGTCAAGGAGCACTCGAGGCCGCCGTTGTACAGCAGGATGGATCTGCTTGCATCCATCCGTAGCCGATAGAGAAGCTTGGTGTTCTCCGTGAATACCGCCGCGTCCCAGCCCGAAAAATTGCGCCTGAGCGTGTCACCGATCTCGGCATAGAGCCGCGGCAGCTCGCTATCGCCTCCGACTCTGCGTCCGTACGGCGGGTTAACCACGATTAATCCAGGCGTTGGCGCATTGGGCGGGGCAACTTGCAGTTCTTGCCGTGTGAATTGAATGACGCCGGCTATGCCCGCGCGCTCGGCGTTCTTGCGCGCGGACGCTACCGCACGCGGGTCGCGGTCGTACCCGGTGATCGTCGGCATGTTCTTGATGCCTTCCTGTTTGCGAGCCTGAGCCTCGTTCTGCAGCCGCTCCCAAAGTGCCCGATCGTGGCCGCGCCAAGCGAGAAACCCGAAATACCCGCGGATGAGACCCGGTGCGATGTCCGCGGCGACGAGGGCCGCTTCGATCGGAAGGGTGCCCGAGCCACACATCAAATCCATGAACGGTTGGCCCTCGGCCGCGCGCTGGGGCCAGTCCAAAAGCAAAAGGATCGCGGCGGCGAGGTTCTCTTTTAACGGCGCCAGCATGGCGTCGTCGCGGTAGCCCCGCCGGTGCAGGCCCTCGCCGGAGAGATCAATGCTTACCGTGGCCTCGTTTTTAAATAGGTAAACGTTAATGCGTAGATCGGGCCGGTCTAAAGCGACCGTCGGTCTTGATCCGAAAAGATCGCGGAATTGGTCGACGATCGCATCTTTGACCTTGAGCGCTCCGAAATGCGAGTGGGTGAGGAACGAGTCGGCGCTATTCATATCGACCGCAAACGTATTGTCAAGGCCAAAGTGTTCGTGCCAGGCGATCGCGCGCACGCCGTCGTACAGCGCTTCGGGATCGGAGGCCGGAAAACGGCCGAGCTGTAATATGACCCGCGATGCGACGCGCGACCAAAGGCAAGCGCGGTAGCCGGTTTCAAGCGTGCCCGCGAAGGCCACGCCCGCCGATTGAACGCGGATCTTGGTGGCGCCGAGCGCTGTCAGCTCCTGTGCCAGAAGAGCTTCCGTCCCTTTCGGTGTGCTCGCGAAAAAACGTAGGATCAATCCAGTTCTCTTGCGTTGGATTATTCAGCGATAGACTCATCGATTGCACAATACTGCGCATTCTAATGTAGCAAGCCCGGAAGGAGCGCAGCGGATTCCGGGGAATCAGGTAGGGCGATCCGTTATCATTTCCCGGATTCCGCCTTTTGTGGGGCTTCATTCGGGCGCTCTACACCCACCCCGACCTCCATGGCAATGCCGAACGACTCCGGAAACTCAAGCCATCAAAAAAAAAGGCTCTTCGGGAGAATTTGTGGGTAGATATGGGGTGGTTGACTAGAGGTTCAGCATCCCGCTCGGAATCTTTGGTTAGATGGAAGTGTGAACTTTTCATCGACCAGAGGGAGGGGAACGGGATGCAACTCAAGACTATCCTCAATCGCGTCGAGAAATCAAGTCGTTCGTGTACGGGGAGGCACGTGGGTGGAGGAAGCAGCGCGCCCCCGGCTGGAAGTGGAACTCCATCCACGGGCCAACGGCCGGCCGATCTGCTCGGGCTGTGGCCGAAGGGGGCCCGGTTACGATCGGTTGCCGATGAGGCGTTTCGAGTTCGTGCCGCTGTGGGGCATGACGGTGTTTTTCGTGTATGCGCTGCGGCGTGTGGACTGCCCCCGTTGCGGCGTGAAGGTGGAGCGCCTGCCTTGGGCGATGGGCAAGCACCCACTGACCGAGGCCTATGCGTGGTTTCTGGCCGGTTGGGCGAAACGGCTCTTTTGGCGGGAGGTGGCCGAGGCCTTCCAGACGACTTGGGAGGCGGTGTTCGCTGCAGTAGAACACGCGGTCCTGTGGGGCCGGGTGCACGTAGATCTCTCGGGCATTGACAGCCTGGGCATCGATGAGTTGGCTTGGGGACGGGGGCATCGGTACCTGACCATGGTCTACCAGATCGACGCCCGGTGTAAGCGGCTGCTGTGGATGGGCGAGAAACGCACGGTCAAGACGCTGTTGCGTTCCTTCCGTTGGCTGGGCAAGGAACGTAGCGCTGGCCTGCGCTTCATTTGCTCGGACATGTGGAAACCCTACCTCAAGGTCATCGCCAAGAAGGCGGGGCAGGCCATCCACGTGCTGGATCGCTTCCATATCATGGCGAATCTGAGCAAGGCGATGGACGAGGTGCGTGCCCAGGAAGCCCGGGGGCTCAAGGCCGAAGGCTATGACCCAGTGCTGACCAACACGCGCTGGCTCTTGCTCAAACGCCCCGAGAACCTCACCGAGAAGCAAGAGACTAGACTCGCCGATCTGCTGCGCTACAATCTGCGCTCCGTGCGGAGCTATCTGCTCAAGGAGGACTTTCAATTCTTCTGGTGCTATACCTCGCCGTATTGGGCGGGGCAATTTCTCGATCACTGGTGCACACGTACGATGCGCTCGAAGCTCGAGCCAATGAAGAAGATCGCTCGAATGCTGCGGGGTCATCGCGCGCTGCTGCTCAACTGGTTCCGCGCCAAAGGGCAGATCTCCAGGGGCGTGGTCGAAGGATTCAACACCAAGGCAAAACTGACCACCAGAAAAGCCTACGGCTTTCGAACCTATCATGCACTGGAAGTGGCTTTGTATCATACCCTTGGCGCTCTACCCGAGCCGCAGTTCACCCATAGATTCTGCTGAGGAGCCAAAAAAAAGGCTTTGTTTAACTCGATCGGTGCCATGTTCCAGTTCCAAGGTGGCATTTCCGACAGTGACAAGGAGAGAGTTTTCGCGGCTTTGCAGAAGGGTCGCCACATTACTGTTGGCGAAAATGGCCGTGTTACTTATCCAGAGGTCTCAATAGTGTCCGACACGTTTCATAGTGAGTAGGGCGGAAGCCCCGCAGGGGCGTTCCGCCGTATGAATGAGAGGTAATAAGGTTGACTGATGCCGGACTATCGCCGTTTTCGCGTCCCCGGAGGCGCATTTTTTTCACCATCAACCTATTGGAGCGCCGAGCCGATTTGCTGGTGCGGCATATCGAGCTATTGCGGGAGGCGGTGAGGCGTACGCGGGCCGAGCGACCTTTTCATGTCGTGCCTGGGTCGTGGTGCGAACTCCCATCTACGGAACTGTAAAGGCCACGCATGCCCAAAAGTGGCCGACTAGAAATTGGCGTCTCACAGGCTTCGCAAGGAACTGCAAGCATTGTCCGAGACGAAGAACGCAGTTACTCGGAAGCCACCCAGACAAACTATAGAGAGGAGGACAATGATGATCACAATGAGAAAGCGCACGAATGATTTTCGTCGTATTGCTGATCGTGGTCAGGGGACGTAAATCGACTGAAATCGGCAGCCTACGCGGGAGCGCATTTGGAAAAGAGGAGATTCAGAAGGCGATAGCAGCCGGGAAGCTTCAGCACGTCTACTACGACGGAGAAGTGTTGAGCAGTCAGAGACATCGGGATCGCTTCGGTTTCCTGCTTGCGTACGGTCCCATCCGAACGGCACGATCTTCAAGCTCTTCGAGGGTTTACGACTTGCGCTCTAGCTTCGTGCATCACGGCCGAAATCCAGGCGATCTAGAGGTAATGAGCCGATTCCTCGCCATGGCATGATGTCGTGTGCAGCTGCTATGGCATCGTCGGGCTTTCAAGTCCAAGGACCACCTGCTCGCTACCTGATTCGCTGAAGTATGCATGGATCAGAGGGATGCCGCCTAATTGTAGATGGCACGTCGCTCGCGCCAGCTCCGCAGGGTTGTGTTACGCGCCCGTGAAGCGATGAGATTAAAAATCATGCATCCAGTGGCTGGGCGCATAACTGTTTCTATCGATGGCTCGCGATGTGCCATCGGGGCGGAGTTGAGCCTCACTCGTGATGGGAGGCGCTCGCGCCGCCATCCCTTCGTTCGAACGGCACCGCTTCGCTGCGCTCGCGGCTGCAGCCCACGCGGCTTCGTGGCAAGCAAGCTTGCCACTCCACCGCGGGGCTGCCGCTCAACTCGCGCTCCGTTATCGCGCCAAGGAAGCTTGGCGTATCTTGCAGGGTGAAAGTCCCTGCCGGGTAAGGGCTAACCACCCACCCGTATCGAGTGTTGCGCCTGTGGCGGAACGTTCGAGCAGTCAGAAGGTTGTGAGAGTCGTGAACAAGACAGGCGAAGCGTACACAGAGCATCTCGTAGGCCACAAGGGTGATCGCACACCCTGAAGTGCTGGTACAGCCTCGAAAGAGAGTTTGTGGCAGTCGGCGAGCGTGTTAACGGACGTGAAGCCCATGGGAAGCGACCGTTTTGTTTGGGTGAGGTCGCGGAAGGCTGTCGGGGTCCTCAGGCCGTGGCATGCGAGAAGAGATACGTTGAGAACTTGGGAGGCCCCGAGTGCTCCTGGGGTTTGGAAGTGGCGTGGTAAGGCATACAGCTATTGAGGCACGGCAGGGGAAACCCGGCAACGGGGTTAGGCTGGAGCCTAAGCGGCGCTGCGGAAGGGCTCATGCGGGTAGGGGAGCTGAAGCGAAAGCCGAAGCGAACGAAGGTCGCTCGGAGGCGTCGGATCACCTCATAGTACTCGGAAGCCGGGAGAGCCGGCTACAGGGGGAAGGGGGTGACAGTGATACGCAGCCTGCAAAGGCAACTTATGCCGGACACAGTTGGACCGGAAGAACATAAGCGAACCTCCCTGCAGGGAATAGCGTACAAGGCGAAGACCGACAAGGCCCATCGTTTTGGCAACCTCTCAGGGGAGCTGAACGAGGACTTGTTGAAAGAGGCCTGGCGCCGGCTTAACAAGCAGGCGGCAGGAGGTGTAGACCGGGTCACGGCCCGGGACTACGAGCAGGAGCTCGATGCTAACATTAAGGGGTTGGTTGAGCGTCTGAAGGCCAAGCGTTATCACGCGCGGCTCATCAGGCGTCACTATATACCGAAGAGCGATGGCAGGCAGAGGCCGTTGGGCATACCTGTTGTCGAAGATAAGCTGCTTCAGGCTGCAGCGGCCATGCTATTGCAGGCGATATATGAACAAGACTTCTTGCCGGTAAGCTTTGGGTACCGCCCTGGGGTGGGAGCCAAAGAGGCGGTCGGGGCCTTGACGTTCAACCTGCAGTACGGTTGTTTTGGCTATATCGTAGAGGCTGATGTCAAAGGCTTTTTCGATAATCTCGATCACGACTGGCTCATCGGATGTTGCGCCTGCGGATCGGGATGAAGCGTTTATTGGCTTGATTCGCAAATGGCTCAAGGCGGGGGTAATGGAACCGGAAGGCGAGGTGATTCACCCGGTCACCGGCAGTCCTCAAGGCGGCGTGGTCTCACCGGTCTTAGCGAATGTGTATTTGCATTATGTGCTGGACCGGTGGTTTGAGCACGTGTCAAACCTCGGTGTCGTGGCAAGGCGATGCTCTGCCGCTACGCCGATGATTGGGTCTGCGCGTTTCAGTACCAGAAGAAGCCGAAGCTTTCCACCGGGTGCTACCGAAGCGGCTCGCCAAGTTCAACTTGGAGGTCGAGAAGACGCGGCTCCTTCGCTTTAGTCGCTTTCACCCGGGCCTAAGACGACGCTTTGCGTTTCTGGGCTTTGAGTTCTACTGGGACATCGATCGCCAGGGAGAGCGTCAACTGAAGAACCGCACGGACCGGAAGAAGCTCCGGGCCTCGCTGCGCTCCTTCACGGAGTGGGTGAAGCGGCATCGCCATTATTCCCTCAAGCGGCTCTTCGGGGAGATCTGTAGCAAGTTGCGAGGTTACTTCAATTATTATGGCGTCGCCGGCAATTCCCGTTCGGTGAAAACGTTCTTCGATGAGACCATGCGGATCCTGTTCAAATGGCTGAATCGACGGAGCCGCAAGCACCGGATGAATGGGTGGCGCTTCTACCGGCTAGTACTTCGTCACATAAATATGCTTACACATCATGCCAACTCCAAGTCGAAGCGCTTCCACCGGAAGGCGACGGGCTGCTCGTTCATTTCGGCGATCCCCTTGAGGATTCGTTGTTTCAGTTCGTCTCTGGACGAAACCCGAATATGCCGTAGAAAACTGCGCGCCATTTTGGAGAAAGCGCACTCGACTAAGTTGAGCCAGGAACCGTGTTTGGGCGTATGAACGTACTCGAAGCGACCGGGACGCGTGGCCAAGTAGGCCATGGTCTCTTGCGGATATGGGCGGAATGGTGTCGAACCCCATGCGGTCGTCGGCTCGGGGTAGTGGGCATCTAGGCGCCTCTCGGCGCGATGAACTCCCGGCTACGGTGACGAGGCTCGACGTCGTCGATGGTTTCACCGTTGTGCGGTCCAGAGCGACCGGATGGACGCGTGCCGTGACGCACGTACTCGTGGTCGCGCCCGATCGCGGAGTGCTGGCCCGGCACGGGCGGCAGATGGGAGCCGTCACCCCGAGGGCTTGCACGCCCGGCTTTTCGTCCACACTCACCGAATAGACCGGCGCAGCGGTCTTCGCGCTCACCGGCGTGGGCGCATGCGCGTGCAGGCTCAGCTCGCGATACACCATCAGCACCTCATGCATCTGCCGCTCAAAGTCCGCATCACGCCGTTCCAGGTAGTACCGAATCCGGTGCGGCTTGATGTCTCGCTCATTGAGAATGCGCCACACCGTGGTCTTGTTGGTGTCCCGCAGGCGCGGGAATCCCGACTCCAAGGCTCGGTTGCCCACGAACTTCGCCAGTTCGGACAAGGTCCACAATTCCGCAGCCAAGCCATGATCCTTGGGCTTGGTGCAGGCCAAGCTTACCACCCAGGCCTTGGCCTCCGGCGTGATCTCAGCGTCCTTGGGCCGGTGAAACCGATCCTTAAGTCCGACCAGCACACCGGCCGCAACTGCCTTGTCTATGCATTTGTAAATCGTCGGTCGAGACACACCCACATCGCGTCGGATGTCTGTAATCGATGCCCCATCAGCGTATTTCAGCAACACCTTGGCGCGCTCGGCTTCACGAACTGGCGCCGTCCGAGAGCGAGCCAATTCCGCAAGCATCGACCGGTGCGTAGCGGTCAGCGTCAACGGCGCACGCTTGGTTTTTCCTGTCATGTCCGACTCCCGAGAGGACTCGGGAGGACATCATGACACCAGCAGACATATGCGTAAAGATATTACAGTAACGATGTACTAGTGGATCTCTTTCACGTGCCGGTGCCCCGCATCACAGAGCTTAATCGACGACCGAATCCCGTGTTAGCATGATGAGGTCTTCGCTGACTGCGGAAGCGAGTATCACCGAGGAGCCCGGTGCGGTAGTTCCGCACGCCGGGATCTGTGCCGGGGCGGTCGGGTAACCGGCCGCTCTACGGCGGAGGCCGTAAGAACAGGAGCAAGAATCTGAGAGTTCCATGGAACACAAATCGCTGTATCCTTTGCCTCCACGAAAACGACTTGTGCGAGGAGCATCTGATTCCAGAGGCGCTCGGCGGAAAACTCACATGCGACTTTCTTTGCCGTACATGCAATTCGAAGCTAGGACACAACTTAGAGGCTAAAGCAAAGGCCGACCCGTCTGTCCTCATCGCCGCAAAACATCTCGCATCGCGGGTTCCAGAATTGGCAGCATCATTGCTGGAAAGCCACCCGCATATCGGTCACAGCGAGCCGGGACCTGCCAAAGGATATATAAAGAACGGTGAGTTCATCGTCCGTTCGCAAAAGCTGGATGATGGGAGCCTTATCCAACCAACGGACCGTGCAAGAAACTCCATATCTAGGATATTGCAGAAATCTGGTTACGGAGAGGCGCCAATCAGTCTTGCAATGCAAGCATATGACGACGCTCCAGAGGACACAAAATTAGAAATTGCTCCTGGTCTTGAGATCGTTAAGTGGCGTATTCAACGGTTGGAGTTGGATCTAAGCTGTGCTGTGCTGATGGACCCTCTTATACCTGCAAAAACGGCATACGAGTTCCTTGCTTGCCATATTGGTTCTGCCATCTATGACAGCGCCCCGCAACTGTCTGAAGTTCGAAATTGTTTAATAAGCGGCTTATTGAATACTGACCTGATACTGGTAGAGAGACTCTCTTCAAATAAGTACGAACCGTTTCATGGTATTTGCTTTGAAGGAAATGATCCCTACGCAAAGGTCGAAGTCAGGCTGTTTGGTTGGTTAGCATTCAGAGTTCATTTCCGTCGCCTATCGATTCAGGGACCAAGATTTATTTACACTCATCGGCTGGATACCAAGGAAGAAGATGTTCGGGTTATTGATGAAGCAAAGACGGCCTAACAACGCCATCAACACGGACCGCGAAAAGCGGCGCTCCTTCGTCGCCCCGCTTTTCGCGGCCGGTTATGGCGAGCGTTATGCCTAACCGATGCTCAAGGTAATCCCGGAATACAGAGGACGGTCTGCCGACGTTATCGTCTCGGAAAACATTTGCAATGAATCATCCGGGTATATATATCGTGCGCTGTCATGGCTGGACTTGGCCAAGAGGAAAAGGAGTAGTCCCGCATTTCAGTACGCAGCGCACGATACAAGACAAGGTATTGAGCAGCTTCTATTCGAGGAGCTTGTCCTAAGTACAGGAGCAGCTTTGTCGCGAGACGAGTACCAGAAGTGCCTCGGCAACAGCACGAAGCTGCACGCCATTATCAAGCGGCTTTCCCCGGAGCGTGAGAAGCTCGCGCGCTTCACCCAAGCAATTATGTCAGTTGCGAGCGCTCCAATTGACCTTGTGATTTGGGACCACGGGCTGCTTATGAAGCACTGGGGAACGGTTTCAGACTATCTCCATTGGTCAGGGGCCATCGATGAGACGATTGACTCCTGGCCTTGGGTGGAGGAAGGCATCAGCAAGACCGAACAAGCCTGCTCGTACATTTGGAGAAACCAGACCGAGCGGGACACGGCGGTGAGCTCGAAGGACATGCATCCCGAGATGCCTCGCTTTGGGAGCGCTTCCAGACAGGGAGCATTGGTGTTGAGGAGGTCAAATCTGGTCGAGGATTCTGGAGCCAATACTCGAATGCGACCCCGGGATAACCAGTAAGGATGTGAGACGACCATGGATGGTCGTTTCAGTTCAATGTTCAAGGGGCGCGGTTTGGGTGGGTTCTTATTAAGGGGATTGCTTCGTGAAGGGTGGGTGATGTGGTGGCTATGGGCATCGGGAGCCGGAGATGGTGAAGGCTTATAGTTGCTGTAAATAAGGAGTGGGATGCATCCTAGGGTTTAAACGTGTGACGGCGTTTAAAGTCAACCCTAAAAATCAGGAGGCATCCCGATGAGAAGAGTAACGGCGAGTGAAGCGACACGCAAACGGATCGCAGAGATGCTAAGGAGGTTGAAGGGATCGATGAAGTGAGCTGGTAGCCAGGCGGCCCGATTGGTCAGTGAGGAGGCGCTGGAGGCGCAGGTCGCGGGTGGGCGGGGTTACGAATAGTGCTCTCCGCTGGTCAGCGTAACGGCTATCGTTGCGGGAAGCTGGCAGGTGCAGAAGGTCGGATTGAATCCGCAATCGCGAGGTGCGTGGTTTGCCGGGCTGGCAATCGGAGTGAGAGCCGCGCTCTGTGGCAAGACCGAGGAGCTGGAGCGCTTAGCCATCGAGATGTACGCCCGGGGATTATCGATGCGCGATGTTGAGGCGGCTTTTACGGACAACCAGGGGCGCTTGTGCCCAGCCGCAGTGCGGCGAGCCGCGTGGCCGAGCAGCTGTGGGTCAACTACCAGGCCTTTGCGACCCGTAGCCTCGCTGAGATTCCGATGGTGTACCTGTTTGTAGACGGCGTGGCCGAGCGGCTCCATCTTGGGCAGCCGCGAGAAGCGATCCTAGCCGCCTGGGGCATGGCCGAGGATGGGACCAAGCATCTGCTGGGGCTATTTCCCGGCACCAAAGAAGATACCGCCTCAGGCCGTAGGGCGGATGCCCGTCAGGGCGATCCGCCGCATGGCAAATCTTTCGGCGGAACCACCTTCGGCGTTCCGCCCTACGAGATCTCCGGTTAGGGCGTCTGCCGGGAGCCTAAGAGTTCCAGGATCTCTCCCGGCGAGCGTAGCATCACCGGTGCACCCTTGAAGTCCTTCGCGTTCCGCGTCACCGGGTAGTCGACCCCGACCTGAAGGCCGGCGGCGGCCTGGACACCGTCTTCGTAATCCCGAAGACCGAGGCCAAGAGGTCCGTAGGTCCGTAGGGCGGATGCCCGTCAGGGCGATCCGCCGCATGGCAAAATCTTTCGGCGGAACCATCTTCGGCGTTCCGCCCTACGAGATCTGCAGACGGTTGGGTCACTTGGGCAGCGCGCTTACGAGGCGCTTGGCCATGCGTGACAGACTTTCGACCTGGCATTCCAACGGTGACTTTTGCTCTGGGTGGCCGTGCGGGTAGCAGCGGCCCGTGTGCATCGGACGATAGTTCGGAAAGCTCGCCCAGAATTTTGCCAGCGGCCCGCGTACCGCGGTACCCGACCGCTGCTCAATCGCGCGTAGGAAAGCGGCGCGCGTCGCCTTAATGAGCGCGATCGCCTGCTCGCGGTCAGGCACGTGCCGGACGTTGCCGAACTCCTGCACCGGCGAGATGTTGAAGTCAAAGCCGAGCACACGATCTAAGGAATTGTTGAGCATGTCGATCAACGGTTGGCGCTTCAACACCACAGGCCGCCGTGGCTTTTTAGCGTCCTTCACACGAGACGGCCATCCCAGGATCTCGTCGATCTGCCGCACGGCCTCCGGTTTCGGAGTTCCTGCTCCCTGCTGTGCCACGATTTGGATAAAGAGTTCGAAGTAGAGCTCAACCGCCTTCGAAACGGCTGCCCGGCTCTCGTCGGGATCCGATTCGCCTCCCGGCTGGGGTGACTGCCACTCCTCGCACAGCCCATCCAGCTTGCCTACGTTTAAGCACATGGGCGTGCCGACGTTGCAGCCCGAGAACTCAGGGCAGTCGACGTCGTAGTAGCAATCGCAGTCCTGATCGCCGAACTCTTCGTCGTCGGGCTCACTTTGGCCCTCGGCTGACTCGGTTTGGAGAATCAATTGCCCATGGGTCGGGGCGATCGCTGCGCCGTACAGCATCATTAATACCAAAAGCATTCTTAAGCGCATAGGTTTTCTCCTCAAACACGCCTCGAAAAAAGAAAGTGGCCAGAAGCCGAAGCCGGCGACGCAACAAAACCAAGGGAGAAAGCGACAAGGAGAATAATGAACAGTCCACGAACGAACATATCGCCTCCCCTTTTGCTCAACATACGAAAAATTAGAGTAGCCGATACCAACCGCCTCTGGCAACTCGCCGAGGAGGCCTTCATCAGTGCGGCTAATCGGCAACCCGAGTTACGGAGGTAATCGACGTTGAAATCCTCCTGATCTCGTAGTAAGTGCTCCAAAATTGACGTTGCGATAAGCCCCGTTCTCGTCGTTGCTCTCGGCTTTGAGAGCTTCGTTCGGCTTTCTCGATGGCACGAGAAAAGCGTTCTTTCAGTATATTCCAGTGGATGGAAAAATCTGTGTCACCGGGAGGCAAGGTCCAAATACAATGGAGATGATCCGGCAAGGCCACCACCGCTTCCAAACGAAATGGACGCCTTTCCGTGACGTACCGGAAAGACCGGCGCAACGCATCGATCTGATCGACCAGCAAACGGTTACCCTTCCTTCGTCGAGATTGACAAGAAAGACGGTATCTACGCGGGCTGGCGCCTTTGACCGGCCTTTTACCCCGTGCCCCTCAGCGTGGCGTTAGACGGTGGAGACCATGAGAGATATATTGACCAGCAAGACCATTTTATTGCTTCTTTCAGGTGTTACATGCGAAACGAATTTACTGCGATAATTGAGCGAGACGGCGAGTGGTTTATCGCCTATTGCCCCGAGATCCCTGGCGCTAACGGTCAGGGCCGAACGAAGGAAGAGGCCCGAGGGAGTTTGACCGAAGCAATCGCCCTTATTCTTGAAGATCGCCGAGAGGATTGCTTACGCGGGGTACCGCCGGAGGCTGAGCGAGAAACCGTCATGTTATCGTGAAGCGAAGCGCCCTGCTTCTGCATTTGCGGCAGTATGGTTGTTATGTCAAGCGCAACGGTCGATCCTCAACCAAGGGCGTGGTACTAGACCCTATTCACTGCCCCAACTTGACCCACTGCAATCGCAATGCATTGGCGATCACCGATACCGAGCTGAGGCTCATCGCCGCCGCCGCGATCATCGGCGAGAGCAGCAGCCCAAACGTGGGATAGAGCACGCCCGCCGCGATCGGCACGCCGAGCGCGTTGTACACAAATGCGAAGAATAGATTCTGGCGGATATTGCGCATCGTGGCTCGGCTTAAACGCAGCGCGCGCACGATGCCGCGCAGATCGCCCTTAACTAAGGTCACGCCGGCGCTTTCCATTGCCACGTCCGTTCCGGTTCCCATGGCGATCCCGACATGCGCCTGGGCGAGGGCTGGTGCGTCGTTGATGCCGTCGCCCGCCATGGCGACCTTGTGGCCTTGATCCTGGAGTTTCTTGATTACCGTGAGCTTCTGATCCGGCAGCACCTCGGCCTCGACGCGATCGATTCCAAGTTTCCCGGCCACGACGCGGGCCGTCGTCTCGTGATCACCCGTGAGCATCACTACACTCAGTCCTTGCTTATGCAAGGCGGCAATGGCCTCGGGCGTCGTCTCCTTGATCGGATCGGCTACACCGAACAATCCGGCTGGCTTTCGGTCCAGGGCCACGAACATCACGGTCTGCCCGTCGCCCCTCAGGGCCTGGGCGCGATCTTCAAGCGCGGCGGGATCGATGCCTAGGCTCTCGAACAACTCGCGATTTCCGACCGCCACCTGCCGTCCGGCTACTGTTCCTATCACGCCCTGACCGGTCTTAGATTCGAAGTCCGAAGCGGAGGGTATCGACAGGCCGCGTTCCTCGGCCCCGCGCACGATCGCCGCAGCCAGCGGATGCTCGCTCGCCCGCTCGAGGCCCGTCGCCAAGCGCAAGACCTCGTCCTCGGAATGCCCGGCTAGCGCGTACACCGAAACGAGCTTTGGCCGCCCTTCGGTCAAAGTGCCGGTCTTGTCGACGACCAGGGTATCGATGCCCTCGAGGACCTCCAAGGCTTCCGCGTTCTTGATGAGCACACCCGCCGTCGCCCCACGGCCGGTCCCTACCATGATCGACATCGGCGTCGCCAAACCGAGAGCGCAAGGGCAGGCGATGATAAGGACGGCGACCGCATTGACAATCGCATGGGCAAGCCGCGGCTCGGGGCCTATGGCTCCCCAGGCCACGAAGGTCAGCACCGAGACCAGCACGACTACCGGAACGAAATACCCCGACACGGCATCGGCCAGGCGCTGGATCGGTGCGCGACTGCGTTGCGCCTCGCTCACCATGCGTACGATCTGGGCCAAGAGCGTATCGCTGCCCACCCGTTCGGCCCGCATCACGAGGCTTCCTGTGCCATTCACGGTCGCCCCGATCAAGCGATCGCCGACAGTCTTCTGCACCGGAACCGGCTCGCCGGTAACCATGGACTCGTCAATCGCGCTTGTCCCCTCCAGTACCACGCCATCGACCGGCACTTTCTCGCCCGGCCGTATGCGAAGACGGTCGCCGATCTTGACGCGTTCCAGGGAGATGTCCTCCTCGGCGCCGTCCTCCCGGAGTAAGCGTGCGGTTTTCGGCGCGAGCGAGATCAACCCGCGAATAGCTGCACCGGTACGGCTGCGTGCCTTGAGTTCGATCACTTGACCGAGCAACACCAGGACCGTGATCACGGCGGCCGCTTCAAAATAGACCGGCACGTTGCCGTGAGCATCGCGTAACGAAGCCGGGAAGAGGCCGGGACTAAGCGTGGCCACGGTGCTGTAGATCCAAGCAACGCCGACGCCCAGCGCAATCAGCGTAAACATGTTAAGACGCCGGTGAACTAGCGATTGCCATCCGCGTTGAAAGAATGGCCATCCTGCCCACATCACGACGGGCGTCGCTAACGCCAGCTCCAGCCACTGAATCCAACGCATCAGCGACGCGTCCGGGACGCCAGCCACATCACTGAGCATGGCGATCACGAAGACCGGCACGGCCAAGACGAGGCCTACTCGGAAGCGCCGAGTCATGTCCGCGAGCTCGGGATTGTCCTCTTCGATGACGACAGCGCGTGGTTCCAAAGCCATGCCGCAGATGGGACAGGTCCCCGGCTCGCTGCGCAGCACCTCGGGATGCATCGGGCAGGTATATTCCGTGCGCGTCTCGATTCCGGACACGCTCATCGGCTCGAGGGCCATCCCGCAGTCGGGACAGCTTCCCGGCCCCGGTTGCTGAATCTCGGGATGCATAGGGCAGGTGTAAGCGCTTGGCGCGGTGATGGGTTGCGCCGGTCTCGGGGGCAGCGTTTCGGACGTTCCGGACGCAGCTTGCAGATAGCGCTCGGGGGCCGCCTGAAATGCAGCTAAGCACCCGCCAGAACAGAAAAGATAGGTTTTGCCTTGGTAGCTCAGCCGATGTTGACCGTCCGGGCGCACCGTCATCCCGCAGACGGGATCGGTGGTCATCGGCGTAGCATCCGCGGCGTGCGTGGAGCGTGGGTGTTGGGAGTCGACATGGCTCATGAGTTTGGCGGAGGGAATTTGCCTATGCGATTAGTATATACTTTTCCAATGCTCCTCCCGTTCTCCGTACGTGCGGTCAGCAGCAGGAAGGTTAATCTCGGTTGACGCGGTACGGCTCCCGCCGTGGATAGGTTTCCTACCGGTTCCCCTCGATTAATTCATAATGGCCTAAGAGACCATGAAGTTTTGGACCGAGGCCACTTCACTTGCGAAGCTCCGCCTCATAGCGGTGTAGAGAATAGTGTTATCTCCCGGTCAAAATTTCCGCAACCGGCTCTCTCGCTCTGTCCAAGTAGACCAGAGATGCTGCTGCGCTCTTTCCGATGCGTGCTGGCCGTCGACAAATCCTTTGTCTTCCAAGTGGAACCGGGCAGGGTCCGTAAAGTCCTCGAAAGCAAAACCGTACCGTTTAAAGAGAGGCCTCAAGCGGTCGGCTGATTCGAAAACGAAAGCGTATTCTGCTTTCTCCTTTTCTAACGCATGGTAAACCGCGGGCGAAAAAGGCGGCAAGAACCCAGCCACGTAAATACCCCGCCGCTGGCATTGGGAGAGAAAGGAGTCCAACTCTGCGAACGCCTTTTCAGACAGAGCGTTCCCGCGGACATAGACGTTCGTGTTTTGAGCGATGTGTTGCAGATCATCTTCGTGAGCTTCTACCCATTCCCATTGATGACTGCCGTCGTTCCGAAAGCCGTAGTTGCGGGCTATCGCGCCCAGGCCTACCCGTTCCAGGCCCTCCGGGTGAGACCTAGTAAGATCGGAAATTTGGAACTTACGAATCAACCAGTCCAGATATACATTATCCCAAGCGTGAAATAGTCTCCAGAACGGCGTCGTCGGGAGCTCTGTCTCCCGAAAAATATCAATCTTCGGAACATCCCAGTTCGGATTAAAAAATTTCTGGTCCAGTCCCACAATAAGGAGCTGCGGTTCTTCTTCGGTCGCCAATCGACCGATAAACTTCTGAAAATCCTCAAGCACCCGTGCGCCCCCACCGGCATTGAAAAAACTACCCTGAAAAAAGTCAGAGCGAAACGGCATGACACGCGAGGTTCCTAGCGCCACGACCTCGGGTCTCGCAGTCTGGACAGCCTTGAGCTTTATAGACGCTGTGGTGTCGCTATACGCGAGCCCTACGAGCACCGGCTGTGGAAGCAGAAACCGATTTACAACGCCTTCGATCGATATAAACTCACCGGATATCTCAAGCACCCAGGCCGGGAACGCGAGAGGGACCGCTAGGAGCAAGAGAAAAAGGGAGAGTTTCAGGATCAATTGGCGCACAATTGGTTCTCAAAATCTGAAATAGATGAATTCTTGATATCCCTGTGTGTACTTATAAAGGGTCATTATCGTAACCGCGTAATACACGGCCCAACGAAGCACCACCGGCTTCGAAAGAAACAATCTCACTAAACGGCCTTTGGCCTGCATCCAGTGCCCTACTTCCATCAGTATGATTGACAATAGCGCCCAGGCCGGCCGGTCACCCGTAAAGAACACCAACACCCAAGGTTTTGCGAAATCGAATGCCACTATTGCCCCTAGAACGTCCCCCGCATTGCCCAAGGAATCGGCGCGGAATAGAATCTCGGAGATCGTCCATAGCTGGAACGTAATCAATGGTGCCCAAAGCCGACGCCATCCTGCCAACCGCGGCCACCGGTCGAAAAACGCGTTTCGTTGCGGCAGCGTAAACACCGAAACACACATATAAAACGCGTGCAGAAGGCCAAATGCTAAAAATGGCAAAGTCGCACCATGCCATATTCCGATGGCGATGAAATTGATCGTGATCGCAGCAGCGAGCCCCCAAGCTCCCCACGCACGGAAAGCCATGCGCAGCGGCATGAACACATAATCCGCCAACCATCGCGTCAACGTCATGTGCCAGCGTCGCCAAAAAACCTGCAGGTTCGGAGAATAAAACGGCATGTCGAAATTCCGCGGTGACTCTATTCCATAAAGTCGCCCGATACCGATAGCAATGTCCGTAAAGCCGGAAAAATCGGCGTAAAGCTGTATCACGAACGCGTAAGAAGCCAGGAGTACACACGCCGAGTTGTAGTTCAGCGGCGCCGCGAAGACTTCGTTCACGAGTATGGCTAGCGAATCCGCGACGACAACCTTCTTGAAATAACCGAAGAGCATCAGGCGCAGGCCGCGCACGATGCGCTTCGGATCAGTCGCGATAGGACATTTGACTTGCGGCAGGAATTCACCTGGCCGCTGGATAGGCCCACTCAGGATCTGGGGAAAAAACGCCACATAGAGACCGAACGCCGTGAAATCATTCTCGGCCGGGATCTCGTCCCAATATATATCCACTACGTAACTGACCAGTTTAAAGGTGTAGTAGGAAATACCGAGAGGGACCAGAATCCGATCGAAACTGTCTGCCAGGCCGCCCGCAAATCCGGACACGCGCGCAAGCTCTCCTAAAACACCGGCGTACTTAAAGAGAGCCAGCGAACCTAGCAGCAGCCCGAGCGAATAAAGGAGCGCCTTCCTTTTGTCGCGGCCGGATCTGGCGCGCTGGATCGCGATGCCAGCAACATACGCCACGGCGGTCGCCGTGACGAGCAGCAACAGATAGGGAATGTTCCACAACCCATAAAATGTATAGCTGAATGCTAGGAGCGCGGTCTTACGGTGCTCCGGAGGCAGGGCATAGTAAACAATCAGTGAGGAAAGAAGAAATATTGGAAAGATCGCTGAATTAAAAAGCATATCAGCTCGTTTTTTGCTCTATCAGTGCGATCAGCTCTCCGACATTTTTGAGGCCCTGTACTTCTCGGGTCGAGAATGAGATGCCAAACTTCTTTTCCGTGGCGAAGATCATGGTCACGTGATTCAATGAGTCCCAATTGTTAACATCCGCGGCGGTCGTTTCTTCGCGAATTTCAAGCGTCGGCTGGCCGAACACTTCGCGAAATACCTCAGTGAGTGCAACCATTATTTCGGATCTTTGCATCCGGCAATCTCCTCCTGTTCAGTTTCGATGAAGTGAATCCGCGGCTCATACGCGTTTGTTTCAAGGGCCCAATCGGTTGCCCCTTTAGCATTCTCTTGCACTTTTTGGAAGCCGAAGCGACCAAAAAACTCTTTGACCATCTGATTCTTCGACGTGGGTTGGTAAGAGGCTTTAACGAGACTGATCCCCTGTCCTCTTGCGAACTCGAAAAGATAATTCATCGCATACTGCTCCACCCCGCGGGCCAGTACACGGCAACTCATGACCCACTCCTCGATCCGCATCGTGCCGGCATCGATGCGGCCGATGACGACCGAGATCAGTCCGTTGTCGCCATACTTGTCGCGCAGTTTAAGATAAATCGGCAGCCAACCTTGCCGGTCCTGCATGAAGGTCTCACACTGCGCCTCGCTGAAGCGTCGAGTCAGCAAATTGAACTGATTACTACGCTGCAAGAGCTGTGCGATACGCGGCAGGTTGAAAGGATCGAACCGTTTGAGCGTTATCTTCATGTCGAGTGACTTCAGATAATCTTCCGGATTTGAGAAATGCTTCTCGGCGATCTTGCGCTGCGCTTCTAGCCGATAAAGCTCCGCGCGTTCAGCGTCGATCTCAGAGTACGAAGTGGTCTCGAAGAGATTAATCTCGGCCAGACAGCGCAGGAACAGCGCGGGATCCTCTGGCATCTCTGGGACGATCAACTCCGGCAATTCTTCTCGCACAAGATTGCGCTCGAACGGGCTATCATCGATAAAAACCATTGAACTGAAGGAAATATTAAGCGTTTCGCGGATTGCCTTGATGTTTTCGACTTTACTTACCCAGTTGGCAATGAAAACAGTAATATCGTTCTCTTTTAAGACCATCTCCGGGTGGTTGCGGAAAGGAAGAAGCGCATTTTCTGGATCGTTCTTGCTGCACACGGCAAGCAGGATGCCTCTTTTTTTGAGGTCTAGCAGATAATGCTGAAACCACTGAAAGGCCTCGCCATCTCCAAAGTGTCCGAGCCGGATCCCCTCAAGGCCGTCATCTCCGATAATGCCGCCCCACAGCGTGTCGTCGAGATCGAGAACGACACATTTTACTCCCGCCCCTTGCAATGAAAGGAGAATATCGACGGTGTTTTGTACAGCGTGTGGGAGAAATTCAAATGCGCAAAATGCCTTGCAGAGAATCCACATCTTTTCATCTAGCCAATGCCGGCGTCCGTGATATGAAGCGATACTGTCCACATCGTTGATGAAGACATTATTGAATGAACGCGCAGTTTCGACGAGCGCTCTGTTGATAGACGCGATGGCACAGAAGAAAGAGTTACCAACCTTTTCCTCATAGTTTCCGAAAAGCCTTTCATACGGCAGCACAAAATTGCTTTGCACAACCGCTGCATTGGAGCGCTCTTTGAGGGTGGTCCATAGAGATCTGAGGTTGGCGATCTGATCCTCAGCAAAGAGTATTTTGTCTCCAGGGAACAGACGGTATCTGTCCCGAAGTGCAAAAACGGAATTTAAGATAACGATGGTGTCCGGGTCGAACGCATACAGTCCAGATGCGGGGTTGAAGATCTCAAGCTCTACGGTGCCGTATTCTGCCTCGTAGATTTCAGCCCGGATCCCGTTCTTGGAAAGCAGTGTCTTAAAAAGCGGGGTGAGGTATTGTGGTGCAGAATCTGAAAGGACAGCCAGACGCATGCTCGTCCGGCAAGCTGAAAAATCGAGCGACTTGGATTCACTGTTCAGCTTGAGATAGTTCAACTCCGATATAGCGTAACGCAGCATATAACTCCCGGACGATTAGACCTGTTGCTCTCTGTGTCAGCATGACGAGAGAAACAAGCAGCGCCCGACCATGGACTTTCTCTGGCAGCGCAGCCCGCTTGAATTGGACATATGAAGACCTCCCCGCAAAAACATCATGTTGGACAACCGTCGCAGTTAGCGCCAGCCCGAGTCAATTGTTATAGTGTCAATCGAAATACCGAATCAGAAGAGCGATAAGCATTTCTTGACAAACGTCTGGCGGCACTATACACCATAACTTGTCATGATTGAACAGAATTTAGGTGCATTGGTTCGGCAGCTTCGCGAAAGCCGCAGGTTGTCGTTAAGGGGTCTAGCTGAGCAGACGGGATTCTCAGCCTCATTTCTTTCTCAAGTAGAGAATGGACAGGCCTCGCCGTCCATATCCTCCATGGAACGTATCGCGCACTCGCTTGGTGTCAGCATGGGCGAGTTCTTTCGGGCCACTGAAGTGAGTCACTCGCCGGTAGTCCGTGCCGGTGAGCGAACCGGCCTGACCAGCGAGTGGTCGCAAGCCGAAATCGAAGCACTGGGTCAAAGTCAACCGGGGCGACAGCTTGAAGGCGTTATTGTCACGATCCGGCCGGGCGGTACCAGCGGCAAACGGCCGCATGCTCACTTGCACGATCAGATCGCGGTGATCTTACAGGGAGAACTGGAGCTGACACTGGGGGACGAAGAGCACACCCTGTCGTCTGGCGATTCGGCTACCGTTCGGGCGGGGACGCCGCGCCGGTGGCGCAACGTGTCTGCCGATCCCGCCCAAGTCCTGATTGTGTCGGCGTGTTGAAGCCCTGCCTCTCGTCTCTGAGCGGTTTTTCTGCAAAGTCACCAATTGAATCGGAGCGTTATACGGCGCCCCTCGTGATGCCGCCGTCCGCCGCGGTCGGGAGCACGTTTTTGAAGTGGTCTTAGTTTGGCCTACTGTAGCCATCGGCAATTCCGGCAGCGACACCATGTGCCCCAAGATCCTCGCGATCGACACCTCGACCGAAGCTTGTTCCGCGGCGCTTCTCCTGGGCGATGAGGTGCGGGAGCGCTTTGAGATCGCGCCCCGGCGCCACAGCGAGCTGATCTTGCGTATGATCGACGAGCTGTTTCGCGAGGCCGGATTGACCTTGACCTCGCTCGCGGGGCTCGCTTTCGGCCGGGGACCGGGCTCTTTTACCGGGGTTCGCATCGCCGCCGGTGTGATTCAAGGACTGGCCCTGGGCGCCGATCTGGGCGTCGCGCCGATCTCCACCTTGGCGGCTCTTGCGCAAGGCGCACATAGACGAACGGGATCGCGTCAAGTGCTGAGCGTTATGGATGCTCGTATGGGCGAAGTTTATTGGGGGATCTATGAGCTCGACGCCTCGGGAATCATGTGCGCCACACAGCCCGAATGCGTGGCTCACCCGGCGGCCGTCCCCCTTCCCGAAACGGGGGCCTGGTTTGGCGTAGGCAGCGGGTGGTCGGATCACGGTGAGGCGTTGCGGCAACGGCTCGGAGAACGGCTTCGCGGTGCGGACCCGCATCAGTATCCTTCCGCCCGTGACATCGGCCTGCTCGGCGCGCAGGCTTTTCGTCAGGGGGACATGGTGGCGGCTGAGCAGGCGTTGCCGGTCTATCTAAGAGATCGCGTCGCGGAGCCTCGGAATTAGGGGACGGTCTGTCCCCTAATTATGCTAGTGCTCCAAACGCTCGATACCCGTCTCCAGCCGTCCGTCGCCCCACAGCCGTAGCCAACGGTAGCCGGGGCTCCGCGTATCGCGCTGGTGACGATCGGTCCGTGGCGTAAACTGCACGCACGTGGAGGGGGTTCCAAGAAGCTGCACGCCCTCTCTCAGCGCCACGAACTCCTGGTGAATGTGGCCCCAGAGCACCGCGCGTACCTGCGTATGGCGGTCGAGTACCTCGAAGAAGGCGGGGGAATTATCCACCCCTATCTCGTCCATCCATAGGCTCCCGATCGCGACAGGATGATGGTGCATGAACACCAAGGCCGGGTGCCCAGCCTCGGCCGACAATCGCTCATCAAGACGGGTGAGTTGCTCGGCGCTCAAATGACCGTGTTCTCGGCCGGCCACGGCGGTGTCAAGAAAAGCGCAGCGCCACTCCCCGACCCGCGCGTGATCGACCGCGTGGATGTTGCCGCCCGCAAGCACTTGGCGCATCGCGTCCTTATCGTCGTGATTCCCGGGCAAGCAATACACCGGAACTCCCAAGCCCCCGATCCATTCACGCAGCCGGGCATAGGCGGCTCGGCTACCGTCTTGGCTCAGATCACCGGTCAGCACCAGCGCATCGGGCGGCCACCGCTTTGCTTGCGCCAAGGTCAATACGGCGCGCAGCGATTCCGAAGTATTCAAGCCGTCGTAAAGGCCGCCTGGATCCGCATAGAGATGGGGGTCCGTCAGTTGCAAAACCGTCCAGGGATCGCGGTTCAAACGCGGACCGAAATTTTCCATGGCGCTAAGTTCTTTTGTCATGACGCTAGGTTAACGTATGATCATGTAGCGTGCATAACCGGGGCCGTGTCGTGACCAACAAGACCATCCGCTTGAGCGACGCGCTGTATGCCTATCTGCTCTCTGTCTCCTCGCGGGAATCCGAGGTGCTTGAGCGCTTACGCGTGGAGACAGCGTCATACCCGGAAGCCAACATGCAGATCGCCCCCGAGCAGGGGCAATTCATAACGCTGTTGGTGCGTTTGCTTGGCGTTAAAAAAGCCATCGAGATCGGCGTCTTTACGGGTTACAGCTCACTTTGCGTCGCCCTCGGGTTACCATCTGATGGACAGCTCATTGCCTGTGACGTCAACGCGCAATGGACCTCCGTCGCCGCGCGCTACTGGCGCCAGGCGGGGGTCGCCGGCAAGATCGATCTACGTCTCGCACCCGCTATTGAGACTCTGCAACAACTCCTGGCTGAGGGCGTTGCGGGCACCTTCGATTATGCCTTCATCGACGCAGATAAAGAATCCTACATCGATTATTACGAGCTTAGCCTCCGGCTCCTGCGGCCCGGCGGGCTCATCCTCGTGGACAACGTTCTCTGGGGCGGCCGGGTGGCGGACCCAAGCGCGCAGGACCAAGCGACCGAGGCGATCCGCCGTTTTAACCTCCATCTCAAGGAGGATCCGCGCGTGGATTTGAGCATGATCCCGGTGGCCGACGGGCTCACGCTGGCGCGTAAGCGCTGAAGGTGGTGTTCCGCGGCGTTCCCCGGGTTTCGGGAGAAAGGACGGTGGCAGATGACTTTGATGAAACTATTCCCCACGCCTGTTGAAACGGTGCCGTTGGAACGGCTTTACTTAAACCACAATCTTCGGGCAGTCCGAGACCCTTCACGGCCGTTTGTCTATACCAACTTCGTCGCCAGCCTCGATGGCCGGATCGCATTAGGGGGTTCTCGGACGGGCACCGCGGTGGTGCCGAACGAAATCGCCAATGCTCGCGACTGGCGTCTCTTCGAGGAACTGGCCGCCCAGGCGGACGTGTTGCTCACAACCGGACGGTATGTGCGGCAGCTTGCCAGAGGCGATGCTCAGGCTAGCTTGCCTCTGAGCGAGGAAGCGGCGTATCAGGATCTACGCGATTGGCGGCAGGCCCAAGGCCTTGCGGCGCAACCGGCGGTTGTGATCTTGAGTGCAAGCCTCGATATTCCCCTCATGGAGCCCCTAATTGGCCGTCACGGCCGGGTCTATGTCGCGACAGGATCCGATGTCGATGCGGCCCGGGCACGTGCGATCGAGGCCCGGGGCGCCAGGGTGATAGTCGCCGGGCAAGGCAGGCGTGTGCGGGGTCAAGCCTTGATCGAGGCCCTGCGCGGGGAGGGTTTGACTCTAGTTTATTCGACGGCGGGACCCAAAGTGCTGGCAACCTTGCTGTCCGACCGGGTACTCGATCGACTCTACCTGACGCAGGTGCACCGGGTCCTAGCGGGCGAGTCTTACGATACTCTAGTGGAAGGACAGCGGCTTTACCCGCCTGCGGACGTCCAACTGCACTCCTTATACTACGACGCACCGCGTGGGACGATCCCGGGCCAGCTCTTCGCGTCCTATGCCGTTACGCCGTTGTGAGGAGAAATCATTGCCGAAAGTACTCTGGAAAGACGCGGAAGGCGAATACGTGGTCACGAACTTTCCGCCATGCCAGGAGCGTCTTGCTTCAGCTCTTAATGGCTGCGGCACTTTCCAGTCTGACCCTACCGAACGTGGCGCGGGCGCTGGAGCCCTCTAAGTCCGAACCGCCGATCGAGGAGCGCGTTCAGGCGCTGATCCCGGATGTCGAGGCCTACATTGCAAGCGGGATGAAGGCATTCGATGTACCCGGCATCGCCATCGGTATCGTCGCAAACGATCGGCTTATCTACGGAAAGGGTTTTGGTGTGCGCAGCAAGGTCGGTGGTGTGCCGGTCGATACGCGCACTGTCTTCCAGATCGGCTCAACCACCAAAGCATTTCTCGCCGCGACGATGGCCTTGATGGTCGATCGCGGCAAGTTGCGGTGGGACGACCGCGTTGTCGACCTCGATCCGGATTTTCAGCTAAAGGATCCTTGGGTCACGCGCGAGTTCCGTATCTTCGACCTCCTCGCTCAGCGCTCCGGGCTCCCACCCTACGCCAACGATATGTTGGGCATGCTCGGGATTGAGGAACCGGCGCTGATCCGCTCCCTGCGCCATGTCGAACCGGTGTCCAGCTTCCGCTCGACCTTCGCCTATACCAACATTACGCATCTCTTGGCTGGTCGCATCGTGGCGAAGGCTGCGGCCGCTCCGGACGGAGATACTGTCCTTCGTCAGGAACTGCTCGATCCCCTGGGCATGAAGGATTCGTCTTACACTGCCGAAGCCATCGTAGCTGCGGCGAACCATGCTGTTGGTCACCGCTGGACACCTGAGGGCACGATCGAAGTACCCTTCACGCAACTTTTTCCTTACGACTTCGGCGGGGCCGGCGACATCAATTCCACCATCGAGGATATGGCGCGCTGGGTTCGGTTGCAGCTTGGCAACGGCAGCTTCGAGGGGCGCCGCATCGTCTCGCCCGAGAATCTTGCCTTAACCCGCACTCCAAAGGTCGCGATGTCCGACAAAGTCTCCTACGCGCTAGGTTGGGCCGTCCAACAGACGCCGAACGGCAACATCGTTTGGCACAACGGAGGCACGAACGGCTTCGGCGCCTATGTCGGCATGGTGCCTGACAGAAATATCGGCGTCATCGTCCTCACCAACGAAGAGAATGTGGGCTTTCCGGATGCGATCGGGCTGTACATTGTGGACCGGATTCTCGACAACCCCAAGGTTGACTACGTATCGGGCACGCTCAAGGCGGCAAAAAATAAATTTGAGACCGCGGCCAAGCTGTTTGCCAAGCCCGCGAGCCCACGGCCGTTCCCGCCGCTCGCACCGCTGGCCGGCAATTTCGTTAACCCGAGCCTTGGCAAGGCGGCGGTGACGCTAGAAGGCGATGCGCTGGTCATGGTGTTTCAGACTACTGGCGCCAAGCTTAAGCTTGAACCGTGGGACGGCGATGTCTTCACCGCCAAGCTCATGCCGCTCGGCCGGTTTGCGGCTATGGCCGAAGATCTCGGCCCTTTGCCGAACGGCTTCGTCCAGTTTCAGGCGGACAAGGATGCCAAACTCAATTTGCTCCGCCTCTTCTTTGATGACGGACAGGCCTACGATCTCAGGCGCGAGTAGCGGAAGTTAAGGGGCCAGGATTGAATATTGCGGGCGATGTCCAACGAAAAATAAGCGCCCCTCATGTGGCGCCGGGTGCTCGGGGGAGTCTGCCGGTGCGCATCCGCCCTACCAGACCATGCAGAGCAGGATGAGCAGGAAGAACAGCGCCGGAAGACCCAGGCCGGCGAGGCGGTTGAGACGCGTCGCCCGCTCGGGCTGGTGGCGGAGCAGCGTGGCCTGCACGGTGCTGACCAGCACGCCCAGCCCGATGCAGAGGTAGGTGACCAGGAACGCCCAGCCGATCACGGTAAGGTAGGAGATCTGCGGCAGGTTGAAGCTGATCGCGAACTGGGTGGCGATGCAGGCCAGCAGCGCCGCCAGGCTGATGCCAATGCGATCCGAGAAGGCCTCGATGTCGACGACGAAGATGGTGCACGAGATCAAGAAGATCAGGATCACCGGCGTGAAGACCGTCCAGAGATAGAACGCTGCCTGCCGTTCCACCTCGATCAAGGCGGCGAACTCGGAATACGATTCCACGGCGGTCCAGCCCGTGAGCTCGCGCTGCCGCACCTCAGTGGATACCCGGGTTACCGCAAGGCCTTCGAACGTGTTGTCGGGATTTAAGCCGATGCGTGTCGGGTCGGACACTAACACCATCTGGTCGTCCGTCCAGATGAACGATTGGATGCGCACCGCGAGCGTCTGGCGATCGAAGGGGAACCGGCGCAGGTCCAGGTCCGCCCGGAACGCCGCCGTCACGCCCAGCTCGTAGCGCACTGACCCGTCGGGCGAGATGTCTAGCGCGCGGTTCGTCACCTCGGGTTGCGCCGTATTGACGAACTCGAGCTGCGGCCACCACATCATCTTCAGCTGGTCGACGGCGGCATCCTCCAGGAAGCGCTTCGGCTCGGTTCCGGCGAAGGCGAGCCGCGCGTCGTGCCAGCGGACGCTCAGGTACAGATCGGCGTCGAACGTCTCGCTGCGCTCGGCCACCCCCGACAGGTTGGCGAGGAAGAACCCGACGGCGACCTGGACCGGCCGGGTACCTGGCGGCAGCGACGGCTCGTCGGCGCCCGCCGCGCCCGGGAGCGACAGGAGCGCGACGATGCAGAAGGGGAGCACGGCCGAGCCGTGTAGCGCGCGGCGGGGCACGAAGTCGAACGGCGCGCGATCCTGGACGGCGGTCCTGGATTTCGGCGGCCGCACCGTCGGGCGCCCTGCCCGCTGTCCACGGTGGTGGACGCGCCGTCCGCTTCGCTCGACTCCGCGTGCTACTAGATCGCTTTGTCGAGCCAGACGTTTCAAGGCGCACCATGAATGCCTGCCCGGGGCGCCTTTGCCGCGCGCAAGCGTGATATCCATTTGTTAAAACTTGAAGGTGTTCCCCTCGCCCGATCGATCGGCCGCGACAGACCGGTAGTGGCCGAGGACATCGACGATGAAGGCCGGCCTTTCGGCGTCGAGCAAGAACCGCGTCCATTCGACGAAGGTCACCGAGCCGAAAGCGAGGAACGCCTGCATGACGGCGGCAGGGACACCGGTGCCAACGGTTTGCCTACACCATACGGCATTTCCAGGGGATGCGTATAGACACGAATTGCGATTGGTTTGCATGGCCAGGAAATACAGCCGACTCGGCGAGTAGAGCGGGAATAGGGAGGAATAGGGATTTCTTCAGAGCATCGCCAAGCCTGTCAAACATGCTCCCTTCATGCGCAACTCCGGCATCAATAAGCTCGCCGCCTAGCAATCACCGTTGCCACCCGCGAAGCAGATTGTCGGCGATTACGGCTGGAACTTCGTCGCGGAATCTCCCCGCTCGTCGGCGATCTCGCCACCCTGCGGGCGACCGCCTAACGCCTCATCGGTAGGACGCGCCGCAGCCGTGTCCGTTGCCTCCGGGACGGCTTGCTCCGCCGCTGTGTAACGCGGGGCCGTTGCCGTGGTTGGTGGGGCCGCCGGCGTGCCCTTCTTGCCGCCCCAACGGTCCCATTGGTCGCGTAGCCGCGCGCGGCGCTGTCTCCCGGAAACCGGATCGAAAAAATACATCAGTGCGGCGCCTAAGGCCATCATTATAATTTCACTCATCGTGTCTTCCCCCTTTGGTCGCGATTACAACGTTTATCGACTATGTGCGAAGGACGCATCTGTGAGATTAGCATTGTACACTTATCGTTGCCACCTTTTTCCGTACCGACTTGCCGCTTTACCTCCGATGGAACAGCGCGAGCGAGCACCTCGCCATCGCATCGCGCTTGGGCGCGCACCGTTCGGAAGATGCTCAGTTCAGAAGATAGTTATCCTCGTTGTCTTCACCGACGGTATATTGATAGCACTCACGTAGCGGGGCGATGATGTCGGAGTCCGCTTCCGCCGGGTCGTCGCCCCACCGCTTCAGTTTCCGTATCGCCAGACGTAGCTGTAGCCGCTGGCGCTTTATTTTATCTGTATGTATGTCTAGTTTCATCGCGGTCTTCTACTGCATTGTGCGTAGCCTCAGAAGCTAGCTGGAGATCTTTTCCTTGTCCATGTGTTCGATTATCGGTGCTCGCCGCCAGCAGCCTTGCTCATCCTTCTCATACTCCATCCCGACCGCGAATAGAGCCGCCTGATGGGCAGTCGCTGCTATCGCTTGATCGTCGTAGAGATCTTCCGAGGCCACGCAAACCTCGTAAGCGCGATTATAGGCAGCCTGGTAGATCTCTTGCGCGCGTCGAGGAAACTCGTGCCGGAGAGATCCAGGGAGATCGGACAGTTCTTTGTAGCTCATTGCAGGCCTCGCCATGATCTGCACCTCCTATCTCGACCCTCGGGTTGTCGCGCGCATAGCCATACGCAAACTTGGGCAACCCAAGTGCCAAGCATCTCGCATTGATGTTAAGGCTTTCGTTTTAAGCACTTAAATGCTCTCCTTATCGTTAATGACCTTCTCTGACGCAGCGCGCCGGTAATAACTACCGGTGACGATGGGAAGTTTTTACCGAAAAGGCGCGCCCAGAAGGGGTGCCGGACGACTGGGCGGCAGTCTTAATATCTCACTCATCTTGGGGCTAGGTATTGCGTGCGGGTATGCGGGCCTCCGTGCTCGCCGAGTCCGTGTAAAGATGCGCTCGGGTTTTCGGATCTCGCTATCGAACTGCGAGAGGTTGATTTCAGCGGCCGGCGTACTCACTTTGACTTGCGGCGTATTGGTGCGTGCATCAGAAATCCACGGCGGCGGCGTCGAAGACCGGCCCATCGACGCAGACCCGCTTCATCGCCGGGCCGTTTGCTGTGTTGATGCGAACGTTACAGCCTGCGCACCCGCCGACGGCGCAGGCCATGTACTCCTCGAGCGATACTTGACAAGGAAGCTGATACTCGCGGACCAGCGCGATCACGGAGCGCAGCATCGCGGTTGGTCCGCAGGCGAAGACCTCGACGTCCGCGCGCTGGCTGGCATCGAGAGCGTCGAGCCAGTGGCGAGCGAGATCGGTGATATAGCCCTCGAAGCAACCGGGCAGGCTGTTTAGGCTCGCCAAACGGCTTGGGAAACCCCAATCCTCCATGAGCGGCATTGCCGCGATCACCTCCGCCGGTATTCCCGAAAGCAGGAACTGCGACGGACGCGGCCGAAACGGAAACGGGACCTCGGACCCCATTAGGATAAGCGGCTTGACGCGAGCTCCTTGATCCTTCATGTGCTCGCTCAAGAAAATCATGGGCGGGATCCCCACACCCCCTCCGATCAGCAGCGGCCGCGGGCGATAGCCGCTCAATTTGAACGGGACGCCGATCGGGCCCACGAGGTTCAGGACATCGCCGGGGCGCTTCTTCGCCAGCAGCTCGGTCCCAAGGCCGTGGATCTTGTACAGGATATCGATCTGTCCCTGGCGCCGATCGACCCGCATGATGGACATGGGACGCCGCATCAGGATCGTCGGATCACACTGGATGTGAACGAAGTTGCCCGGTTGCGCGTGGGCGGCGGTTTGCGGCGATAAAAGCCTCAATACGTGCTGATCACCCGCGTGCGTCTCGTGGCTGAGGACTTCGACGTCTTCGACGAATAGCGTTCCCCGTGTAGCGTTCATCGGCTGGCTTCCGTGTGCACGAGCTTTCCACCGAAGAGAGTGTGCACGACCTTGCCCTTGAAATCCCACCCCTTGAAGGGCGTATTCTTACCGGCGCTGGCGATGTTCTCGTCGTTCAATGTCCAGTGCGCATCGGGGTCAAAGATGCAAATATCGGCGCTCGCGCCGACGCGCAGCGTCCCCGCATCGATCCCGAGAATACGCGCGGGATGGCAGGTGATTGCGGCCAGCGCTCGGGAAAGGTTCAAAACCTTGTCCTCCACCAAGGCCAGTGTCAAGGGCAACAACGACTGGAGCGCCGAAATACCGGGCTCGGTTGCCTCGAACGGGGTATCTTTTGCATCCCGATCGTGAGGCTGGTGATCCGAACAGATAGCGCTGATCACGCTGTCCTTGAGCCCCTCGCGGAGGCCATCGCGATCGCGCGGGGATCGCAGCGGCGGACGCACGTGACATCTGCTGTCGTAGTCGCCCACATCGACATCGATCAGATGCAAGTGGTGCGCGCTCACATCCGCGCTGATCCGCAGACCCCGGTCGCTGGCGGCTTTGATGATTTCAACAGAGCGCCGCGCCGATAGGCGGCAGAAGTGGGCGCGTGCGCCCGTTTGTTCGAGCAGCAGGAGATCGCGGCTGAGCGCGATCGTCTCCGCGGTTTCCGGAACCGCCGGTAAACCGAGCCGCGTGCTGATCGGCCCTTCGTGCATTACCCCTTGTGAGAGCCACGGGTCCTCCGGGTGCAGGAACAGGGTTAAATCACAGGTCGCGGCGTATTCCATCGCACGCCGCAGGACCTCGGTATTGGCGATGGGCGACAAGGCATTGCTCACCCCGGCGCAGCCGATTCTCTTGAGCGCGTGCATCTCGGCCAATTGTTCCGCCTTGAGCCCGCGGGTGAGCGCCCCGAGGCAAACCACGCGTGCGCGGCCGCTTTGCTCGGCGCGCTGGTGAATCAGCTCGGCCACCGCGGGCGTATCGATGACGGGATCGGTGTCGGGAGGACAGCAGAGGGTCGTGATACCCGCCATCGCCGCCGCGCGGGTCTCCGTGGCGATCGTCGCCTTGTGTTCTTCGCCGGGCTCCCGAAGCCTGGCGCTAAGATCGACCAAACCGGGGCACACGATGAGACCGCGCACATCGATCTCGCGCTCGACGGTAAACCCCTCGGGCAGATCGCCTATCGCGACGATCCGTCCCGCGGCGACATAGAGATCGTGGATTCCATCGAGATTCTGGGCCGGGTCGAGGATGCGGCCGCCTGTAATCCGCAGCCGCATCTTAGCCGGTCCGGCGCGGCGCCGCCTGACTGCCCATGGCGGTCGACATGATCGCCATGCGCACCGCGATCCCGTGGCTCACTTGCTGAAGAATGACCGAATGCGGGCCATCGGCGACGGCGGTGTCGATCTCGACGCCGCGGTTGATCGGTCCCGGGTGCATTACGGTTACATCGGGTCTCGCAGCGGCAAGCTTCGCGGCCGTCAAGCCATAGGTCTGAAAATACTCATGGGCGCTCGGCAGCAAGGCTCCCTGCATGCGCTCGTTTTGCAGGCGCAGCATGATCACCACATCCGCATCGCGGAGTCCCGGCTCGAGATCGTAAAACACGCGCACGCCGAGCGCTTCGACGCCAGGCGGGATCAAGGTCTTCGGTCCCACGACGCGAAGCTCTCCCACCCCGAGAATATTCAAGGCGTGGATGTCCGATCGCGCCACGCGCGAGTGCAGGACATCGCCCACGATGGCGACCACCAGACTGGAGAGATCGCCCTTGACCCGGCGGATGGTAAAACAATCGAGCACCGCTTGGGTGGGGTGCTCGTGGCGGCCATCACCCGCATTAATCACCCGGACGTGGGGGGCGACATGCGAGGCGATGAGTTGCGCCGCGCCGCTCATCGGGTGGCGCACGACAAACATATCGCAGTGCATCGCCTCGAGAGTGCGCAAGGTGTCGAGAAGCGACTCGCCCTTGCGCGTGGCGGAGCTTGGGACGTTGATATTGAGGACGTCGGCCGAGAGCCGCTTAGCCGCCAGCTCAAAGGTCGTGCGCGTGCGCGTGCTCGGCTCAAAGAACAGATTCGCAATGGTCTTCCCGCGCAGCAGTGGCAGTTTCTTGATGGCGCGCTCTCCGACACCGGCAAAGGACTGCGCGCCATCGAGGATCGCGATCAGTAAATCGCGCGGGAGACCTTCGATGCTGATAAAGTGTTTAAGGCGGCCGTGCTCATCAATCTGGATCTGATGCGGCTTCATGCGGCTCTTTGGACTACCAGCGACAGCGGGTCCGGGCCAATGAGCTTGACGTGCTGTCCGGCGGGCAGATCCATCGTCGTGCCAGCGACATCGGGTTGCATCGGAAGCTCCCGCCCGCTGCGATCGACCAAGACAACAAGCATCACGCTCGCCGGACGGCCATAATCGAAGATCTCATTTAGCGCCGCCCGAACCGTGCGCCCGGTAAACAGCACATCATCGACGAGTACGATGTGCCGCCCGTCCACATCGAAGGGCAGGGTCGAGGGCCGTACGCTGGGATGCATTCCGATATGGCTGAAGTCATCGCGATAAAACGCGATGTTGAGCTCCCCGAGCGGATCCGGCAGGCCCAAGTGGCGGTTCAAACGTTCGGCCACCCAGACCCCGCCTGTATGGATCCCGACCAGCGCGGCTCCGGGCCGCATCCGGGGTTTGAGGTCCACCGCTATCCGGGTGATTAGATCCAGGACTTCAGAATGAGCAATCGCGGTTTTCAACACGTGGGCCCTTCCAGCTCTCCGAGTGCGGCGCGGGATCGGCGAACCACGTCTCCAGAATCACTTGCGCCGCGATCGCATCCACCGGGCCGCGCTTCCTCTCCGGCTCCCGGGAACGGGCCTCGTAAGACGACAGCCGCTCGTCCACCGTATAAACCGGCAGGCCAAAACGGCCCGCGAGCTGGCCCGCGAACCGCAACGCCGCTGGCGCGAGCGTGTGCTCGCTGCCGTCCATGTTGACGGGCATACCTACCACGATCGCACCGGGCGTCCAGACGTCGATCAAAGCGTTAATCGCGGACCAATCCGGCCGGCCATCCGAGGCGCGTACCGTTGCGAGCGGATTGGCCGTGCGGGTGATGGTCTGTCCCACCGCCACACCGATGCGCTTGGTGCCAAAATCAAAGCCGAGCACGCTGCTCGAGGCGGCATTCATGCGTGGCCCGCATCCGGCGCTAGCCGGTCGATATCGACACCGATCAAGGCGGCTGCCGACTCCCAGCGCCGTTCGGGCGCTATTTCAAACAAGATCTCCTGATTGGCGGGGCCGTTCAGCCAGGCGTTTTCCGCCATCTCGCGCTCCAGTTGCCCGGCGCCCCAACCGGCATATCCGAGAGCAACCAACGCTTGCTGCGGCCCGTTGCCGTGGCAGATGGCCTCGAGGATATCCCGAGAGGTCGCGACTCCACACTCATCGCTGACCTTGATCATGGATTCCCAGTGACTCAGCGGTTGATAGATGATAAAACCGCGCTCGCGATGAACGGGTCCTCCTTGAAACACCGGTAGATCACTGATTTTGGGGTTCGTGGGCACAAGCTCCATTTGTGTGAGCACGTCGCCCAAATTAATGTTAGTTGGGCGATTTATTATAATGCCCATCGCGCCTTCATCGCTGTGGGCGCACACGTAGGTCACAGTTTTATGGAAGTTAGGATCCGCAAGACCGGGCATGGCGATGAGAAGTTGGTTGGTGAGAATGAACGAGTTCATAGGTCCTAGTATCCGTGAGGGGATCGCAAAGTCAAGGGTTATCCTGAAAGCCGTTGGTATCGTCGATAAACGCGATGTAAGATGGTTATATCGTTTACGCTATGAGCGGGCGGCCGGTGTGGCCGGCCGATGGATTCATGGAACCCTGGATTCCTATTCTCTGGTTTCTCTATCACCTTGCGGTCATCGCTTATTTTCAACTGCGCTTGCACGGCGAGGAGCGAGACCGGAAACGAAAACGGCAAGCGCGACGGGACCGGTTGCTGGCGCTCGGCTTCGGGACTCGCGAGTCCCCGAAACCGCGCGATGAGATCGTGATGCTCGCGTGACCGTGTCTCACGGCCTAGGCACTCTCGCGCCGGAACGCAATCCCGGAGCTGGGTATGCCTGATTCGAAAGACCTTTTTACTCTTGCGCCTTGCCGTAGGAATGATGAAGGTAGGTGACGATTCCCGGTACCTCCCCCGGGGGGATGGGCGCCCCCATCACGTCGATCATCTTATTCACGCTCTTTTCCCAGCCCGCTGCGTCCAGGAGGCCGGCGTTCATCTCGATATAATCGAGGCTGTGACAGGTCCGGCAATGAGTCTCGATCAGATCCTTTCCCGGGGCTTCTTGGAGCTTAAGAGTATTCTCCTCGGCGAGCGCTGCCGCCGAAAATGCGCATAGGCAGATTAACCGGAGCGTCATTTTAGGGAAGCTCTGCAAAGGTTACTGCGCAGCCCATCTGCTTTGTCGCGTGCTCGCACGTCGCTCGCCTATCTACGTGATATGTCTCGCGACTCGCTCCGCGGCTTCGCGCATCTGGGCTTGCTCGCGACACTTTTGCAGAGCTTCCCAAGTTACACCACGTTAAAGCGGACGCGCTGCACCAGGTTATGATGATAGCCGGCTGGATTCAAGATCAGCTGGCTTCCTTGCGTATCGCCGTTACGGTTGGTGGCCTTCGCCAGCAGCACGTGGTTGCCTTTCTCTAGCGGTGTAAAACGGAAACTCCAAGGCCGCCAGGAATATCGGCCGTGATCGCCGTCCAGCTCCGCCGGTGTCCAGCTTCGGCCGTCGTCTTTCGATACCTCGACTTTCTGGATCCCGTAGCCGCCGTCCCAGGCGATTCCTTTCACCTCGATCTGCTGGTGCAACAGGAATTCATCGTGGTCTTTGACGTTCGTAAGCAGCGAATTAACGACCAATTCGGTGACGGGCGTGTTGGCCTCGCCGGTCTGGGAGCTAAACTCGCGCGTCGCAAGGAACGCTCCTTTGGGGACGCGGTAGGCCGTGCTCATCCAGAAGCCATCGTAGGGTTTTAAGCCGACTCTGATCGACACCAGATGCTTGACCCAATAAGTGGCCGTCCAACCAGGGACCACTAGGCGAGCCGGATAGCCGTTCCAATGTGGTAGAGGTTCCCCATTCATCTCGAAGGCGATGATGGTATCCTCGTCCAACGCCTTCCACAGCGGAAGGCTTTTGATAAAGTCCGGTGTCTTAGCGACGAGCGGCGCATCCGCACCATCGAAGGCGACTTCCAAGGCGCCGTTCCTGAAGCCGACGCGGCGCAGCACATCTGCGAGGCGCACGCCGCTCCAACGCGCGTTACCCATCGCGCCGTGACCCCATTGGACGCCCGGCGTGCGCGGCTCGAATAAGCCCCGGCGGTTTCCCGCGCACTGGTTCACGGCCGCGATCTCTACCTGTTCGAAACCGCGCAGCAACGTTTCTAAACTAAACTCCGAGACGTTCTTGACTGCATCACCCTCGACACGCAACCGCCACGACTTGCCGTCGACACGCGGAATGTTCGCGAGGTGATAGCGGACAAAAAAAGCGTCATTCGGCGTGAAGACCTCATTGAAGTAATGGACTGGCGTCTCGAAATTCGGCGGCCGGTAGGTGCGCCGGATGAGCGGCTTTTTGCCGGGAAGAAGCTCAAGAGGTGCCGTGGCGAGCGCGTCATGTTCGCCCGCGAAAGCCCGAGCGAGCCTGGGCATGAGCGCATCCCCCGCTAGCGCAAGACTGGCTCCGCCTAGACCTTTGAGGAAATCTCTCCGTTGCGGCATAGACGCCGCCACCCGTGTGGTTAGAAGGTATACCCTAAAGTCTAGCAAACCACTTTCGGTAGTGCTATGGATGACGCGGGCGAGATGGAGGTTCGTTAGCGCAGTCTGGCCTTAATGACACCTTTTTTTACCTACGCTCCGTTTTCCGGCGCAAACCCGAGCGTGTGAAGCCGCTGAAGTAATGCTTGCGGTGCTGCAGGAAATCGTGCGTATGGGTTTTAATGTCACTGAAGCGATAGGCGTGCAACTCGCTCTTCTCCGCGCCTCGTCGCATCCCTCTTCGGCCATCCCAAGACCTGCGCCTATGCCGCTTGACTCGCTTTACTTACGCAAAGCTTAGTAGCTGGGAATCTTCCCCTACCGTCCCCCTACCGTGCTGTTTTTCCGGACGAATCAGGTGCGTGTGCGTGTTCAATCACACGGGATAGTGAGTCAGTGAGTCAGAAACTGTGCGCTGAGGCATGGTCGGGGCAGTGAAATGGCCTCGGGAGGCGGTGGTTTCGGTCGAAGGGGCGAAGGGCGTGAATTGAGGCCGAACGAGAATCCGGGGCGGTGGAAGAAACGTTGTCGGTTAGGCGGCTTCGAAAAGATCGCGTCGGCGCGTGGGTGCGCGCGGCGGTGCCCGGGCGGACAAGCCGAGATGCGCGAGGATCTGGGTAATCACGGTGGGGTCGAGGATGGCGGCGATGATCGTTAAGGCGCCGCCGCAGTTGGGGCAATGCTCCAGGTCGATATCGAATACGCTTGAGCAACCGAGCCCAGCTGATACGCGCCGAGGCTGAGGGCTGAGGTATCTCGGCCTGATCTGGCGTGGCCGCGTTGCCTCGGTGGAGGCGCTTGGGACAATGGCGGGACGCAGCTTGGCGTTGGGTGCAAGCACGCCATGGAACCTGATGAGATGTAAACGCGGACGGGGAACAAGGGCGGGGCGAGGCGCTGCATAAATTCCAGGGGCTCCATAACGAGCTGCGTGGTGCCATCGTGGTACGGTGTCTTTAACGTGAGCACCACCTGTCCGGTCGGATTGACTGACAAGCGCTCATTGGCAATGGCGGGCCTGGTGATGTAGCGGCATAACTGTTCGAGCTTGTGCCGCTGTTTGATGGCAAGCCGCGTCTCGGCATGCAGACTAAAGCCCTGGGCGTTAACGCAGCGTTGCGCGGTGGCGGGCATCACGGGGAGTGGCGCCGCGGTGGACAATCTGCAAAACCGGCGTGAGCACCTCCCGATGGGCGGCGAAGAGCACGCGCAGCGGGATGGGAAACGACAGCTAAATGTGCCGCGGTTTCTGCCATGCGCCGTGCCCCACAGCTCGGACAGAAGGACGCTTCTTACATGAGAACGCGACGAGCTTCTCATGGCCACAGTCGCCGCAGCGTAGGCGGAGAAAGCCGTGGGCCAGGATGCCGCATTCTAGAAAGGCCTCGAACTCGGCTTTGACGAACTCGGGCAAACCGGCCCCGGTCTCGGCTTCGACTGGGGCCAGGAGAGCCAGGCCCAGGGAGGGGCCTGTAGCGCTACGAGAATTGTGCGACGACGACTAGTACAAAAATCTACAATTAGTCTAGATAATCCCTGTAACGTATTGATTTGGCGCGCCCGGAGGGACTCGAACCCCCGACCACCTGGTTCGAAGCCGGATGTGCTAATTAGGTGTTTTATTCGAATATACAGTTAGTTACGAATGCCACTCTGTGCTATATTCGAGACTTCACCAACGAGAACTATCAATAAGTTACGTTTTCCGATATCTATTGAATAGCACAGTTGCCCAAGCGGGACGCGGGGAATCCGTGAAAGTAGGAACAGCGGTAGACCTTCGGGATACGCCGAATTCCGCCCACCCTAGCCGGCGCCCGTCTACGAGCTTAATTGTGTCACCGACCGAGTCTGCCAACGTTTCTGAGCCTGGGGCCTCTTCGGGCTACGGTGTATGCTCGCAGAGCAGCGCCAGCGCGATGCTTTCCCATTCTTGCGCGAGCGCTCCGCTGGCAGGGGGCCGTTTCGCACGCCGGTACCAATAACCGGCGTTGCCGTCGTCGCCTTCCTTGCGATGCAAGTAGGCATGTACCCAGGCGCTCGCGGCGTCGTCTTCTTGCTGCACGATGTTGTGCGCCTGGTCCCACTCGTCCTTCGCGTCATGCCATAGGGCTTTAAGCGGGGGCTGTATTCCCCGCGGCGGTGCGGATTGACCCAGGCTTTGTCTAAACTCCTTTAGGTCCACGGGAGTGCCCCTTATCCCCAGCGCAACACTGTATGAGATGATCGCAAGTTCTGCGTTGCCCTTCGCACAACTCCGGTCCAGAGGCCACAAGGTCCCCGCCGCGTCGGAACATGGTCGAGGGAGATTTTCCACGCAGCTCCTAGCAATCGTAGATCGATGCATCGAACTTGACAACGGGGCTCAGCCGCAGATGCTTAACGAGCTTGCGAAGCCGCTTGGATCTCCGGAGGATGAGTTCGGCGATTTCCTCGTTGGCGACATCTCATGAAAGATGCGTCGGCACTTCCTCAATTGGACGACCCCAAAGGATGGACTCTACGCAGACGAGTTCGCAGTTTTTATTCCCTACTTTCCCGTTATCGATCTTGCATGGAGGCTAGGCCAAGGGATGCCCACTAGCGATTCCGCAAATCGGATCCTATCGGTGACTGACGACACCCTCACAGGGTCCCACGAAAAGGAGATGGTTGGCGCAGGCTTCAGCGGGAGACGTGGCACGCTAACGCGAGCGCTCGTCGTTGCAACGATGGACGAATATGCTGCGGCGTACCTGCTGGATCCGCAAGAGGCGGCCTGGACCTATCAGCATATATGCCGACAGGTGGCGAGAAATTGTACTGCTCTGAAAGCCGCTGGCGATATCGATGGGTTTGCGTCGCTCCTGGAGGACGTCGTGGACCGCGCGAGAGGACGCAAAAAGAAAGCTCTCAGCAAGTTGCTTGACCCTGGGCGTGGATCATGACCGCGGACAAGTGGGCCCGAGTGCTGAAGAGCGCGTGCTGATGGTCGCCAACCGGCCGAGGTTGTGTAAAAACCTAGAGAAGTCCGGGGCTAGTTGGCAAAGCGCATTACGAATATAAATGAGGCGTATCTCGCCGATCGTATTGATCAGTATTTTTCGGTGAGTCAGCGAGAAATTTTGAAAGACGATCTCAGAGCAGCCGCTATGCCGCGGCCATCGCCTCGCTTTGCGAAACCAGAACCTGGCTTCGGTGTGCGTATGGCTTGGATCAGTGCTCCAGGGCCCAGAATCTTGATCACGCGTTTGATGTTGTAGGCGAGCACATGAAGACTCATTTCGGTGCTGACCCCGCCCAGCGTCTTAGTCAGGAAGTGTGTCCACCCCATCCACAGCTTGATTGTCCCGAACGGATGTTCGGCGGTTTGGCGGCGCACGCGCATCTTCTGAGAGTCTCCATCCAACCGCGCTTGCATCCCCTCGAGGACGGCTTCGTGTTCCCAGCGCCTGACCCGCCGTTCTTTTCCGGTGGTACATTGCGCCTTCATCGGGCAAGCCGGGCATACCGAGCACCAATAGCACGTGCAGAGTCATGCCGTGCTCGACCGTCGGTGAAGCGCTTGATCAACCGTTGACCCGCAGGGCAGCGGTACTCATCGTCCTGAGCGATGTAGACGAAGTCTTGCTTACCGAAGCGGCCTTCGGCCTTGCTGCCTGAGGTCAGCGGCTTGGGAACGAAGGTCGTGATCCCGTCCTCCTCGCATGCCCGGATCTCTTCCCCGTCGAAGTAACCGCGGTCGGCCACCACCGTGAGCGCCTCAATGCCCGTTGCCTCGCGTGACCGTTGAGCCATGTTCGAGAGTTGGCCCCGGTCACTCCCAACATTGGACACCTCGTGGGCGACGATCAGGTGATGCTCGGCATCGACCGCCGTTTGCACGTTGTAACCCACTATCCCACTGCCCCTCGAGTTCATCGAGCGCGCATCGGGATCGGTGAGCGAGAGCTGTTGGTCGGGCGCCTCAAGCATTCGGACTTCAAGTGCCTTGAGCTTTTGCATCTGCTCGCGTAGCGTCGCGATCTTGTCCTGCAGGCGGTCTACTTTGGCTTGCGCCACCTCCGAAGATTCCTGCCGATCCGCAGTGTCGAGTTGAGAAAGGTAGCGATCGATGCTCTCCTCAATCTGCTGCAGGCGCCGTTTCATCTTCGCGCCGCGTGAAGTTCCTATCTCGGTTGTTCACCGCTTTGAACTTACTCCCGTCAATCGCCACCAGCGATTCGGTGAACAGGCTCAGTCCTCGACACAGCACCACAAACTCCCGACATACCCCACGCAGCGCTTTACCGTTGTTCTTGCGGAACGCTGCAATCGTCTTGTGGTCCGGCATCAACCGCCCGCGTCAGCCACATGACCTCGACGTTGCGTTGAGTCTCTCGCTCCAGACGACGGCTTGACTGAATTCGGTTGAGGTAGCCGTAGATATAGAGCTTTAGCAGTATCAAGGGATGATAGGCAGGACGACCGGTCGTACGTGGTTCGATACCCCCAAATCCAAGCGCTTTGAGATCGAGTTCATCGACGAACGCCTCAATGACTCTGACCGGATTATCCTCGCTGATATACTCATCGAGCCGTTCGGGGAACAATGTGCTCTGGGTTCGGTCTTCACCTTCAACAAAACGCTTCATGGCTCTGCCGTATAGGTTGTACGTCCGATCAGTATACCATCATATCACGTTTTTACACAACCTCGGCCAGGAGCCGCCACTCGAACATCAGAGGCCAGTGTCTGCTTTGTAGCGTTTTGCTTACCGTTGTATTCGGTGCGGTACACGATCAGCTGGGGAAGCTGATGATGGACTTCAAGGCTATTAAGGTGTCCGCAAAATTCCCACATGACTTCTAACGGAATGACGACTTCCGATATGACGGTCGATTTAGAAATGGTTTCTCAGGGTTGCTTTCTTTCCAAAAGCGGTTAGACCAGTGACAGGATCTCTCTCAACGTTCGTAAACCGACCCAAATAAATCCTAGTCTGTCCCTTAGTTAGACCTGCACAAATTGAATAATGAGATTAGCCCAGCGTTTTGCAGGTCTCCTCCTGGGTGTGAATATGTCACGGAAAAGATGTGAATATTTCACAGCTAAAACCGATTAAGATGATTATGATTTCCACTGATGGGCAAGCATACGTGAAGCTGCATCGCTATCTAGGGCCGGTGAGCACGCCGGAAAATGGAGCTATATACATAGGTACTGTTCAAGCGAAGGAAAGCGCCGCAGATGATTTACGGGTTTGCTCGGAAATCGCCTAACATCGTGTTCGAAAGGGACGCCGCACACAGCGCGGTGCCGCTCAACTTAGACGTTTAGGCCATGTTGTGCGATGTCTTAAAGGAGAACGCTATGAAGACGACAATTTTGATTGGTGCTATTGGTGCGGTGTTGTGTGGGAATGCGACTGCAGTAACATTGCCACCTACGACTACGATACCGGTGTGTATACGAGATTAGTACGGAAACCAGTATGATAAGCTAGTTTTTGATGTTCCGAATAGGATAATCACAGGTATTGCGCATCAGAACCAGTGTGGTGCGGACTGGCCTATGATCGGATCATGGGATGTCGATCCTGCCGGAAAAATAATCATGGAATTGTCTGTTGCCAATACCCCCAATAGTCCATCGTGCGTGGACATGTACAAGCTGCGGGGTGTTTATCCAAAGGCCACTTGGAACTATACCAGCGGTTTTGGTAGTCAGTCATTTAGCTATGTAGCGTGTACAGCGCGCGCGCCGTTATTTTTTGATACAGGAGTTGGCGGGGCACATGGGCCGAAATGAATGACTGATGGATGTTCTATATGTGGTGGTGATGGCAGCCGCGCCTAACCATTGCGCGGAGTGGGACGCGCCTTGATCGGCGCGTCCCTCACGCTATGGGGTCGGAGTTGCGCCGAACTTGTGATAGCCGGCGCAGCGCCGGCTCATCGCTGGGTTCGAGTCGGCACCGCTCGGCTCACGACTCGGGAATTAGGGGTTGCCTCAGACCCAGTCTGTCCCCAAAGTGTCCCTGAGTCTAACGCACCGGCCTATAAGGTGCGTCGTAGCGCCTGATCTTGATCATGGTCGGGTCGTACTCCTTTGCCCGGAGGAATGACTCAACCGTCTTTCGTCCGATCTTCTCGTCCTGCGCTGGACCGATCCATACCTCGCTTAGCCAGACATTACCGTTGAAGGCGATCTCGCGATATGGCACCAACGAACCATGCGCGTCCGCTTTGAACAACGGACTGTCTTTGCCTGGAATTGGTACAAGGATCAGACGCTGCTCATTCTCCTCTCTGAAAGCAATGTGTTTGCTTCTCACTGCGTACTTCGCCGCAATCATCAGAACATAGTTGTACGCACGGTTAATGGTGGTGAGCTGATCAGATTGAGGTAGGCTGCTCCACCCCTGTTCCAGCGTAGTGCAGAGTTTATCGAGTCGTCCACAAAAGTCCTGCTCGACTTCGTTCGGACCGTACTACACTGACGCTAACGTCGCGGTTTCGAGGCCGTCATGTGAAATGCCGAGGCAGTAGCCATGCCCGTTGTCGGGCTGTACGGACAAACCCCCACCAAGGCACTGATCTCGCGTCGTGAGAGTGTACCGATTTCCGGTAAGTCTGCCAAAAACGTAGTGGCCGTCACCCGACCGACACCGGGAATGGATTGCATGACTTCCGCCTTATGCTGCCAGAGCGGGCTGGTGCGAATCATGTTATCCAGATCGTCATTAGACTCATCCAGGCGCTTTTCCAGCCACATGATGGTGTTGTCGTATCTGTTTGCAACCTTGGCGCTGGCGCTGCTTTCCGATTGCTTTCGGCCGTGACCATTTCCACGATCTGGCGGCGACGGGTGAGTACCGCATCAAGCGCTTGCGTCTTCAGGCCTCAAAGATCGCACCGACGGTTTGATTTCCCGCGCAAACCTTGCCAGCATGAAGGCATCAACCTGATCGGTCTGGCGAGTACCCCTAGGCTTTGGCAAAGTCACGAGCCTGCCGGGGGTTGATGACGGCCACCGCCAAGCCACCCGTTGCCTCAACCACGATCAATGGCGGAGCTAATGTCTGTAACTGTATGCAAGCGGCAAGACGGCCAGGCTCGTCGTTGGCGTAACGCTTCGGCGCAGCATGGGTAGGTATCAATATCAAGGTGCGCCTTGCTCACATCGATTCCAACATGAATATCCTGTTGCAGTGTATGCACGATTCTCTCTCCCAGTCTTACGGATGCGGGGTGTGCCCCCTGACAACTCTTCGGGTTAAACAAGAATCAGGTACGACGCCATAGGCTGTCCCATAGGCTTAACCAACACCTACAGACCAATCAGGCTGCCGTACCTGCGACACCGCCACTACGCTTTTTTGAAGATATAAGACCACGATACTATTAAGATTGTCTCGGTATTAAGCGCTGAGAACAGGCGGGTCGGAACTCGTAATACCACTACGACTCGGTTGGAGACATTACGGATACCGTGACGTTCCCGATGTCCATCGTCGAGAAATAGTCAAATGTTGTGTACGAGGCCAGGTTAGGCGGCGATTCTTTCGGGGTCTTCCCATAGGCCGTCTTTGAAAATAACTCCCTCGATGACTTGAGCTAGGCGGGAGATTCCATACAGTTTCCGCCAATGTCGCTCGGCACTTTTTACCAACATGAATACCATCGCCAAAATGCTTTCTCGAGACACGCAGCCGCGGGTTTTGTCGGTGCGTAGCCGCACCGTGGCGAAGGTGGATTCGATCGGATTGGTGGTTCGAAGATGGATCCAGTGCTCTGCTGGAAAATCGTAGAAGAGCAATAGTGACTCGCGATCTTTTTCCAAACACTCCGCGGCTTTCGGATACTTGGGACGGTAGAGGGTCAAAAAGTGATCGAAGGCGCGCTCGGCCTCTTGCCGGGTGGCAGCCATCCAGATCTCCTGCAGCGCCGCCTTGGCCTTGGGTTGTTGGCTTTTAGGCAGCTTGTTCAATACGTTAGCCGTCTTGTGTACCCAACAGCGTTGACCCCGGGTTTTGCCGAAGACTTGCGGTAACGCCTTCCAGAATCCTAAGGCCCCATCGCCGGTGGCAAGATGCGGATCGATGGATAAGCCGCGGGCTTTCAGATCCAATAGCACCTCCCGCCAGGAGGCTTCACTTTCCCGATAGCCGTCGGCAAGCGCCAACAATTCTTTGTTACCCTCGGCGGTGGCGCCAATCACCACCAGAATGCACTGGGCCGCATCCTCCAGCCGTACCCCGAAATGGATACCGTCCACCCATAGATACACATAGCGTCGGTTCGATAGATCACGCCGTGACCAGCGCGCGTGCTCCTCTTGCCATACCGCCTTGAGCCGGCTGATCGTGCTGGCCGACAAGCCCGGCGCCTCCCGTCCCAATAAGGCTATGAGTGCCTCCTGAAAATCACCTGTCGAGATCCCCTTCAAGTATAACCAGGGCAATAGTCCCTCCAGCGTCTTGGTTCGCCGTATGTACGGTGGCAGAATCGAGGAGGTAAACCGGATCGCCTTTTCTCGATCCCGAACCCGCGGTATCTTCACCTCCACCGCCCCCACACCGGTTTGTATCGCCCGTCCTGGCAGATGGCCGTTACGCACCACACGCCGCCGCCCTTCCGCCGTTTCCTGCCCCATGAACCCTTCCAGAAAAACCGATACTTCCGCTTCAATCGCAGCCGCCAGCATCCGTTGGGCACCTACCCGCAGAATCTCTGTGAGCGCATCCGCGACCGGAGCCGGCGTCCCTGGATTCTTCAACGCAATTACTTTATCTTCACTCATGGCGTATTCACTCCTTTCAGTAGGAATTGATGACCTTGAAGACCATCAAGAATACGCCGCCGCCTTCACTCCTTCATCCACAACTTTCAATCATAACTCTCCATCGTCATCTCCCAAGCTGATGTTGGACCTCACCAATACGACGGTAGGCAAAACGCCACGAAGCAGACACTGGCATCTGATCGTTGAGTGGCTCATATGGGTCAACAAGCGTCCCATAGTTGTGATGAGCCAGCCCTTGTGTTTGGATAGACGGAAGCGCCCGAGGTAATATCTTGTTCGGGAAGAGCTTCCTGGCTACGACCAGACCTATTGCGGAAGAGATAGACGGAATGATGTTCTGTTCACATAACAGTTAGACGGCGGCACGCACAGGAGGAATGGCATGCAAAGTAAGGTAACCGAGATTGCGCAAGGCACCTTCCCGGATCTCAACGTTCCATCCAGATTACGGCATCCAGTTCAACCAATTCCTCATCAAGGATGATGAGCCATTCCTGATGCATACGGGCTTCAAGAGAATGTTTCCCGCCACGCTGGAAGGCGTTGCTTCGATCATCGATCCATCGACAGTTCGCTGGCTGGGCTTCAGCCACTTTGAGTCAGACGAATGCGGTGCGTTAAATGAATGGCTCGAGGTTGCACCACGCGCGCAGGCAGTCTGCAGCTTCGTAAGCGCGATGGTGAATGTAATTGACTTCGCCGACCGCGCCCCGCGCGCCCTCGCCGAGGGCGAAGTCCTGCAAACCGGGCGGCACCGCCTTCGGTTTCTATCTACCCCGCATGTGCCCCATGCTTGGGACGCGGGTCTGTTTTTCGACGAGATCGAGAAAACGCTTCTATGCTCAGATCTCTTCTTTCAGCCGGGCGATCCAGAGGCGGTAACAGAGTCAGATGTTGTGGGCCGTGCTAAAGACGCAATTCATGCCAGCCTTACGGGTCCGATGGCGAAGGACATGCCTTACACACCATATACGGGGAGCACTCTCCAGCGGCTTGCTGCCTTGGAGCCACGGACCCTCGCTGTCATGCATGGCTCGAGTTTCCGAGGAGACGGCCGGACCGCAATTCTCAGCCTGGCAGGAATAATCACGGAGCTTTTGAGCAAAGCGGAGGTCGGTTCTTGACGCATGGAAATTGATAGCCCTCGAGATACACCGTCTAACATGAGCAAGTTGGCGCATGGCCCGTGGCGCTTGAGCAAGACCCCGGCGCTCACACTGGCTTTGCCGGCGCGGTACTTTAGTTGTTTGGGTGTAGGTCTCAAACTGATCATCAGTGTACCTTGGCGCCAGGGAATGCAATGACGTTATCCGGAGCCGCGACGTGGGCACGGTAGGTTTGTGCGAGCAGCCGCCAGCCGTGATCGAAGCGCTGGCTCTGCGCCAGCGCACGCAATGTCAAGATCGCTTGACCGCCCTCGTGTCGCCAGCGCATGCCCGAGCGTTTCATCCGCTGCGTCACCAACGTCTTGCACGCCGCTTCCACCACACCTGAGCCGATCGGCAACCCCAGCGCTTTTGCCGCCGCATAGCCCATGCGCGCTCGATTGCGGCGGAAGTAGCCGAGCTCGGTCGCTAGCACCTTGCGGCGCGGATGCCGGTCGCGCTGATAAGCGAGTGTGCGGATCACCTTTTCGACTCCATCGTTCTCCGCGCGCAGGATGTGCCGATAGGTCTCAAACTGGGTGCGCGCCTTCGGGGTGTTTTCCCCGTAGGCCACCGCAAACGCTGCTTTGAGATGCTCGGCGGCGTGGTAGAAGTCGATAATCTCCTCACCCGCGGGCAGTTCATCGCTGAGGAAGGTCCAGTTGTCCTTGGCCCCGTCGGCAAGCTTGACCACCCGCAACGGCGGGCGTTGTCGGAGTGCGGCCGCCACCTCCGCCGCTAGCATCGTCTTCACGGTCGCTTTCTTTGACTCCGGCATCCGCGCCATGCGCACCGTGCCCAGCCGCTCGCCTTCGACATCGTGAAAGCTCAGCGTCGCACAGCCCACTTCTTGATAGCCGGCCGGTCCTTTCGTGTGCTTACCCTCGGCAACACCCTGGTCGCGCTTAGCAGCGCGCGCCCCGTCCTTCATCGGTGTCATCACCCCATCGAGCGACACCGCCACCGTGACCGCCGCTTCGGGAATCCTCATCGCTCCGCGCAACTGCGCATCGAAGTGTTCCCGTTGCGCTTCCCACTGCGCCGAGCACTGCTTCGGCAACCAATCCAGACTGCTCTTCGAGGGGCTCATGTTGCCCACTTCCCGAAACAACCCTTCGGCCTCCTGCGGGGTCAGATGCGCCACCGCCCACAGCGCTTGGCGCGCCGCGCGCGGGGTGAACTGACCGGCCACCATACCCGCACGCAACTCCAACGGCACCACCGTCCCATCGCGACTACGGCGGTACAGCGTGCGCCACACCTTCACCGCACCCGCCGCGCTCAGGTAGGTCTCCGAACTGCGTAGCACCCGATGGTGCAGGTGCCCGTCAATCAGCAGCTGCGGCTGGTTCACATCCAGCCGCTCCAGCTCCTCGGCGAGGATCTCGCACTCGGCGTCCATGAATACGGCGTGCAACTCCTGTTCAAAGCCTTCGAAGTTCTCCTCCGCCCCACGACGGGCGCGCAGCTCCGCAACTGCCTTGTGCAGTCGTTCGATCGCCGCGTTCTTAGCTGTGGCATCGTTCTTGGTCGTGTGAAATACTTGCATCGGGGCAGCCTCCGGATTTCGTTGAATTAATGCACGACGAATTATCCACGAGGACCACTGCCCCTTCACCTCTCTACCGCCATGACAAATTGTCAGCTCACGCTACCCTAACATGCCACAACTTCAATAAAATCATATCAGTTACCGATCTACACCCAGTTGTTTGGGACTGCCCGAGTCTGGCAGCGAGGTAGGAATATCTTTCGTCGAACCGCCGTGTACATGATCCGTACGCCCGGTGGTGTAGGAGGGGCGGGGCCGTGAAGCCTCCCCCTATCCTGATTAGGCGTGTTGCACAGGGCTGTGGCAGGGCGAGATTAAGAGAAGATGACAGCATGAACTCACAAATTACAGGATTACGAGTGGCGAGTGTTGCGTTCGGTCTGATGGCCATCGCGCAATTGGTGCGGCTGGTGATACGCCCAGAGGTACTGGTGGCCGGTCATCCGATGCCGTTGTGGCCAAGTGTGCTGGCCTGCATCATTTTGGGCGGCCTGAGTCTTTGGATGTGGAAACTCGCTCGCACGCCCTCCAAATGAACGAATCTGGACGACCCATGCGGCCTAACCCATAAGGATTAAGCCGACCCGAAGTGGTTGTTTCAACCCTGGGTTAGACGGCAGCCGCGTCAGATGGAGGCGCCCATGCCTACTCAGCGAGGTAGTGGAGCGCTGCGCGAGCCGCAATGAACCAAACAGCCAGAGTGGAGAACAAGTAAAGATAGAACCGCAGCATTACGATATTGACCGTGCAATGGATTGCGCTGTGAAGCGCGCGAAACATAACGAAGACCCACGCGGCACTCACGTACGCGGTATCGACCTGGTTCGTGACGAAGAGATACAGCGCGAGTACGTAGAAGATCACCGGGATCTCGAAGAGGTTCTTCAGGTTGTCCGATGGATTGGACACTGCGGCGAGGAGAGAGGTCCTGCCATCGACTGTGCACTGCCAAGATCGCTACGCCAATAACCGAGGGGAAGCCTCACACCGACATACGCGCCAACACGAGAGACAGATGAGGCGATTCAAATCACCCGGACAAGCCCAACGATTCCTGTCTGTTCACAGCCAAGTCCACAACCTGTTTCGCGTCGGCCGTCATCTTTTAAGGGCGTGTCATTACCGCCTGTTCCGTTGAGCGCTCCTTTCGACTTGGCAAGAGGTGACTTGCGCCTGCTGAATCGGGGAGCTGAACCTAAAACCGCAGCCGAAAATAGGCTACGTTCGATAACTTGTCAAAGCCGGTATCTCTCCCGCCTGCGGCTCAAGGGGCGCGCTGAAGCGGCACGGGCGAAGCTCAGCCAGCATAAGACCTGGGGGGCGCTGGCGCCGCTGGTCTTCTACGTACATTCGCACAGCCTCGGGCATGGTTATCTCTTGCTCTTGAGCAGCGTGTACTTGAGCAACCTAGCGGTGGGACTGCTCAATCACGAGGTCGTGAAGATACGCCACAGGTGGTTCCTGACCGGCTAGATGCTCGTGCATGTCTCGTTGGCCGTCGTGCTTTTGATCCTCGTCAGCTACCACGCCTTCATCGCGTTCTACTACCAGTAGCTGGACATGGCGCGTGCGATGTCCGACCAGCGCAAGCTTACTCCCCGGGGTACGGATAGATCTCCTCTATAACGTTTCATCTACTCTGTTCAAGCTTCCAAGAATACGGGATGTGCAAACGTATTCTTGGGCATGTTCATCGCTGTTATCTCCGCCTAGCCCGCATTTCTCACCAATGTGGGGATACATGGGCTAAAGGCTTTGATGAGGACATCAGAAAAGAAGACCGCGTGAATTAGCCGCTGCGGTCGAGACGCCAACAAGACAAATCAAGCAACTCATGGAGGTTTCTGTCGATACGTGCAGGTGCTTTGAGGCATTCTGTGATCTCAAGCCAAGTGCTCCCCTGACCTCCCTTTTGGATCCCTGACACCAGCAGACGGAACAGGCCAATCGCTCGGGCTAACAGCGCAAGGGGATCTGCTGCACCCGGGCCAGCACCGCTTGGAAGAGGCTCGCATAGGGATAAGCTTCTGAGAAGGCGATCCAGACATTGCGCACCGTGATGCGGATCTGGGCGCCGATCTTCAAAGAGTTTCAGGCGAATGGTGTCGCATTGCGCCTGCGCCAACTCGGTCCCCCCAAGCCCCAAGGCTCGCAGGGTCTCGATGAGCACATAGGCAAACGAGGAGAAGTACAGCCGCAGTTGATTGGAGCGCAGCGCCTGAGTGCTGGTGCGATCGGCGAACAGAGCGAGTTGCTGTTCCTTGATGCGGTTTTCCATCTCCCCGCGGGCACAGTAGAGATCTTCGTAGAGGCCGCGGGCGTCCTGCTCCTGCCGGGAGAGTGAGGTGACGATAAACCGGGGATTCTCCCCTTTGAGCAAGTATTCGGCCTTGCCCACCACACGCCTCTCAGTGGACCAACTCTCCAAGGTTTGGTAACGGAAATCCCTGAACACCCGCGCCGGCCCGCCCGTCGCTCTCATAGGCGCGCTGGGCCTCTGCCAACTCCTCGGCAATGGCTTCCCTCAGACGGCTATTCTTCGCCAACCCCAGCACATAATCGACCCGCTGGGTTTCACACCAATGCATGATCTCCTCGCGGCAGAAACCGCTATCGCCTCGCAGAATGATCCGCACCTCGGGCCACACCCCCCGGATCTGCCCCACCACCCGAGCAAGCTCCTCGATACACCCCGCGGCGGGGTCCTCATCGGCCTCCCGCAAACGGGCACAGAGCAACTTGTCCCCGCAGAAGAAATACAACGGCAGATAGCAATAGTGACCGTAATAACCATGGAAGAAACGTCCCTCCTGATGACCGTGCAGCGGATCATCGGTCGCATCCACATCGATCACCATCTCCTGCGGGGGGACTCCATAGGACTCAAGAAACAACTCCACCAGGAGCTTATCCATCGCCTCCCAATCGGCCACAATTTTCTTGTAGCGGCTCGTCTTGTCCGCCTTCTCGGAGGTCAACTCCAGCCGATTGAGCGTGCTCTTCCCCGCCAGCGCCTTGCCCCGGTCCCCCGCTTGGCGCCTCCCCGCACCGCTTGGGTCTTCCTTCTCACCGAGCACCCCCAATAACACATCGTGCCGCAAGGTGTCGTGATCGTTCAGATCCTCGTACCCGAGCGCCATCCCAGACACCCGCTGTTTGATGAGCGACTCCACCGAGTGCTCGATCAACTCCGGATCCCGGTGATCGATGAAACACCCCGCCAGGCGCTTCAGAATACGCGTCCGCGATTCCACCTCCCGCAACAGCAAACTACCTCCATCGGAGCTGATCCTCCCCCCATCAAACCTCCCTACCACCCGCCGAGCCCCAAGACCGTGAAATTCCATCTGCCACCCGTTACACTGTGTTTCCATAAGGCCGTCCTCGTCATTGTGCATAACATGCTGATCCCACACATATTATGCCACGAGGTACGGCCTTTTTCTTGGCTATCGGTGAGAAATCCGGGCTAGAGTTGCAACCGCTGATCCGCCCACACGGTGGCTCTCAGAAATGAACCTTTTCCGGCGGCGTGGGAAATATAGATTCAAGAGGGATCGAATTCCAGAACCCACGTCCCGGGTAGTGCAGGGACGAGTCTGAGGGCGGGATGTCCTCTCGACTAAAACAACCGCAAGGAAGCGTTGACCTTCTAATCTTAATGAGAGGAAACAGCCATGAAACGTGAAAAATCCATTAAATCCGCATTAACGATGTTACCGATAGGTTTGGCGCTGGTCGCCGTCGATTTACCAGCGACGGAGGTTCAGGTCGCCGGAACTTCTACAACCACTATAGATATTATCACCTCTACGGCCGAGGACACATTGGTGAGCAAAACCGTCTTTCTTCCGGCCACCACGGACAACACATGGGACTGTGCGGTTACAGCCAGTGCGGATACCCTCAACCCGCTCAGCGGTGACAACAATCAATATATCTTCGGACTCGACGTTGATACCAGCACGAGCACCCGGGCTGGGAGTGATCGCGTGATTGATTATGATAGCCTTGGTCTGAATGAAGAGACCAACCGTCAACCGGTCAGTTCGACCTTTATTTTCGGACTTCTCAGCGGCAATGCTAACCACACGTTCTACTGGAGCGCGAGGAAATTTGACGTAGCCGACGCTGACATGGCCGTCGGAAGTTCGTCGATGACAATTGTGTGCAGCGACGTGTGAGGGTACCCGCCGCTGGCGACCCGCATTCCGCTCTTAGAATGGCCTATCGTGAGCCGGATCCGACGTCCTCGGGAGGCGCCCCGGAGGACGTCGGATTTACATACCGATGAGTTCAAGGGCTGCTATTAAGCGCGTGTCGGGGCACGCACGAAAAAGGTGACGGATTTATTTACGCAAGGTAGCCTGGAGGGGGGCGCAGGGGAACCAGGGGAAAGGGACTTTCTCTGCGACTTCACTTCCGTTCTATTCCGGAAACTGCCCTGGACCCTTGCACCAGGCGCCTGCACCTATCGCATTGCGCTCGGGCCACGCGCGGGCCAGAAGATGCTGACGTTACAAACCGCTCCCCAGCCAAGCGGCGCCGCCTACCACTGAGCGCTGTGTTAACGCGCAGGGCTTTAATCCTCCATGCCGAGGTGCCGCTCGCCACCAATCAGCGTCATAAACTGTAACATTTGTGCCGCTACATCACCGGGCCCGCCATTGCCAATGAACGGCTGACACTCAACCGGCCCGGGGACGTCGCCAACTCAAAAGTCCCTACCACGGCGGCACCGGCCAATTCATGCAGCGCCTCGCCGCGCTGGTTCCCTGTCCGCGGTTGCATCTAATCCAATCCAGGGTGTGCTCGCGCTCGCACCAAGCTGCGTGCCGAGATCGCGTCACGGACAGCCTTGACCCGGCAGACTACACACCAGGCACCCTTTCTCACCGTCGCCCGGCTCGCAGCAGACTCGTCCGCTTTTGCAGCCGCCGAAATTATCGTAGTTAGTGATCGTGCAAGTCTTGCTGTCGCCTGGAGCGAGGGTAACGGTGCCATCCTCTGCACAGTTACCTCCAATGACTGTATGAAATTCAAAAATATTGGTGCCCGTGCCTCCCGTCTCACCGACCGTGTGGTTGCCAGAGCCCACGAGCTGGGGCCCAGTGCTACCAGCGTTGACATTTGCCCGCACCGTGACACCGTCAATCTGCAGATTGAACAAGCGTAGACGGTTATGGTCGGGGTGGACCAAGATCTTGTTCACGGTCAAGTGGCTAATCGCGGACGCGGTGAAGCCGGCGTCGAGGGTCAGGGTGTTCCCCGCGGGCAGCTCGAATAGAAACGTGCCGCCGGTGATCGGGTCGGCGTCGCTGTCGAGAGTGTCGTCGCCGCCGGCGTCCCGCACGGTGTAGGTGAAGAGCACCAGTGGCCGGAACCTCAGTCGATAGAACCTGAAAGACTCGGGCGGGCCAACGAAGCGGTAAGCGCCATTGGCGTCAGTGGTTTGCACGCCCAGCGAGACGGATTGCCCGTCGGCCGGGGTAGCGCCGGTCCAGCGGAACAACTCAACGACGGCGCCAGCAATGCCCGGCTCGCCGGTGTCCTGGATGCCGTCGCCGTCGAGGTCGTGCCAGACCCGGCCGCCGATCGTCGTCTGCGTCAGCTTCGACACGAACACGTCCTCCCGGCCGGCGCTGGTAAGGTTGACGGTCCCAGCCCCCGGGTCGAAGTCCACCGTGCTCTTGAAGCGCCCCGCAGTGTAGACGTTACCCTGCCCGTCCACCGCCACGCTTCTGCCCGTGTTTAAGCTCGGGCCACTTAGTTGCCGGCCCAGACGAACTTGCCGTTGTTGTCCAGCTTCCACACGAACACATCCCTGCCGGCGCTGGTGAGGTTGAAGGTACCGGCCCCCGGGTCGAAGTCCACCGTGCTCACGAAGAAGCCGGTGGTGTAGATGTTGCCCTGCCCGTCCACCGCCACGCCAGAGCTCTCGTCGTCACTGCTGCCACCCATCCTTCTGGCCCAGACGAACTTGCCGCTGTTGTCCAGCTTCGACACGAACACGTCCTCCCTGCCGGCGCTAACCAGATTGACGGTCCCGGGGCCGGGGTCGAAGCGGTGTTCCGGCAGAGGCGACCAAGGTCCCCGCTGCTGCAAGGGCCCGATCACGCGCCGGCGGCGGCTCGCCCGGCGTGTTTGGGTTGGTGTTCGTTGAGGAGCTTTTTGCGCAGCTGGACGGTGTCCTCCGCATTTATTTTCCGACTAGACGGTTCCGTGGTTTTGGAAGGCTGACTAGCGAGGCACCGAGATATCAGTGTAGCCTAGACGGATGGAATGTTTGGGCCGCCTCGTTCGCCGCGTGATTGATCTCGCTGCTTTTGGGCGCATGCTTTCCATAAGCGGCTTACATTTCCTGACCCTCTGCATGAAGAGCCGTGCAGCACTAGGAGCAGAGATTCTTTTCCTGCGGAAGCAGTTGGCCTATTACCACGAGCGTAAGGTAGCGCCCCGGCGTTTCGACAATGCTTCACGCTATCTCTTGGTAGCGCTGTCGGGCTGGTTTGACTGGAAGGACGCTTTGGTTAACGTCACACCGAGAACGTTAATTGGGTGGCACCGCGCGGGCTTTCGGCTGTTCTGGCGGTGGAAATGCCGTCGTGGGCGACCGCGGATCCCTGCAGAGCTTCGCGCGCTCATTCGTCAGATGGCACGGGACAATATCAGCTGGGGCGAGGAACGGATCGCCAACGAACTCTTGCTGAAGCTCGGGATCCAGATCTCATCGCGTACGGTCCGGAAGTACATGCCCAAACGCCCGCCGGGCACACCGCGAGGTGATCAGCGTTGGTTAACGTTCATTCACAATCATGCCCAAGCGGTTGTCGCCTGCGATTTCCTGACCGTCGTCACCGCCAACTTCAAGTGTCTTTACGTCTTTGTCGCTATCGAACTCGGTACACGGAAACTGATACACATCAACGTTACCGATCACCCTACAGCCGCTTGGACCTTGCAACAGCTACGCGAGGCAATACCCTCCAATCACACTTACCAGTATCTTCTCCACGACCGCGACCGTATTTTCTCCGTTGGTCTCGATGCGTCGATAAAGGGGCTTGGTCTACGGGTTTTGAAGAGCCCTTATCGCAGTCCACTTGCGAATTGCTTTTGTGAACGCGTGATAGGAACTCTACGTCGCGAATGTTTGGACTTTCTTGATCCCACTCACACATCCGCACTTGCTTCGCGTTGCCAAAGAATGGGCAACATATTACAACACGGCACGACCTCATATGTCTCTGGGTCCGGGGATCCCGATCTCACCCGAGACGTTACACGCTCCTCTGAGGTTGCGCCGGCATCAGCTTCCTGACAAGCTGGTCGTTTCCGCACGCTCGGTGCTCGACGGGTTGCACCACGACTACCGGCTGGTGGCAGTCCCAACATGAATCCGAAAAATTCTTGCGGAGGACAGTTTGCAAAAAGAGCTACAAGCCGAAGGTATTCAGGCGGGGGTGGGGCGGATCAAACGCCTTCGCAAGCAGCTTGGGATATGTTGCAAACAACGGCGTAAGTTCAAAGCCACAACCCATTCCAACCACCGGCTGGCGGTTGCAGAGAACCTCCTCGATCAGAATTTTGCAGCGACTCGGCCTAACCAGATCTGGGTCGCCGACATCAGCTATGTGCCGACCGATGAGGGCTGGTTATACCTCGCTGCCCTCAAGGACCTCTACACCTGCGAGATCGTCGGCAGAGCGCTCTCGGAACGCATGAGCAAGGAGCTGGTGGGCCGGGCGCTGATCCAGGCGATTGCGGCCAAACGCCCAGCGGCAGGACTGATTCATCATTCTGATCGAGGCCGTCAATACTGCTCGCATGACTACCGGAAACTCCTCGAGCAATTTGGCATGAAAGCTTCCATGAGCCGCAAAGGCAACTGCTACGACAATGCCCCGGTGGAGAGTTTCTTCGGCACGTTAAAGACCGAGCTCGTTTATCATCGGCGCTACCAGACGCGTCGCCAGGCCGTGGCCGAGATCACGGAGTACATCGACCTCTTTTACAATCGCCAGCGGCGGCATTCGAAACTCGGTTATCTTTCGCCAATGGCTTTCATGATAAAATACTGGGAGAAACGACAGGCAGCTTAAACCGATCTTCTTTCGGAGTCTCAGCGTAATGCCATGATAATACATAGTAAATTAAAAAATCATAATTCTGCTACTGGGTACATCGTTACACTTTTACGCCCAGGAGTTTGAAGGCATGGCGTTGTAAGGTGGTGGGCCGAGTGATCTGATCGAAGGGCGCTGCGCCTTGGAGTTTGGGTTGAATACGGTTCTTGGTGATGGTGGCGAGATCGGCCAAAAGTGTTTGGAAGCTGTGCACCGGGAGACCCTCTTCGGTGCGTCGCGTGTGGGCCTTCTGTTCGGCCTTGGGGGAGACTTTCGCCGGGGCAACGATGGAGGCACGTTGTTTATCGGCGCTCGGTTTATCGTCATCGTCAAAGAGCAGTGGTGCAAGCGCCTTGCGCAGATGCCACTCCAGGTAATAGGCCAGCATGCAGAGGAAGACATGCGCACGGACGCGATCGGCGAGGTAGTGGTAGATAGGCCGGACTTTCAGATCGACGCTTTTGTAGCTACGGAAGGCCCGTTCGACATGCGCGAGATCCTTATAGGCACGTACGGTCTGCGCGCTCTCAAGCATCTCTTTGGGCACACTCGTACGGAGGACGTAGATCCCATCGAGCGCGGCTTCCTCGTGGATGCGCTGGGTATCGCGCTCATAGGCAAAACGCTCCTCGGAGATAGCAAGCTTAAAATGCTTAGCCATCTTGAATCGGCCGATGACTTTGCCCACCCGCAGCCCGATCTGCGCTTGACCTTTCAAGGCACGTTGGGCTCTTTGGGTAGCGGCGACGATCTGATTAAGTTCGCGCTCGGTGGCCTGTAAGAGCGACTCGCGTTGTTGCGCGCGTGCTTCGGCCAAGAGGGGATTCTTACAGACGATGAGTCGTTCAGCGGGATAGGCGGAACTGGTGATCTCGGCCAAGTCCTGCGCATCGAAAATCGAGAGCTGGATATCTTTCGCCTCGACCAACGCACGGATAGCCGGTGCCCGCAACGCCGTGATCCAATCCACGCCTTCGAGGGGCTTGAGGTCCTCTCGGATCCGCGCTTCGGTCATCATCCCCCGATCACCCACCAACACGATCCGCGTCAGCCCAAAGCGCGTGCGCAGCTTCTCGATTTGGGCCCCGAGCGTCTTCGGATCGGCGGTATTGCCCTCGAAGACCTCCACGGCGATGGGACAGCCTTCGCGATTGCATAAAAGACCAAAGACGATCTGCAGTTTATCTTGCTTCCCGTCACGGGAATAGCCCAAGCGGGCGAGTGGACAGCACTGACCTTCAAAATAGGTAGAGCTCACATCGTAGAGCACGAGCGCGCCGTCGTGGAGATGTTGCTCGGCGATTGTCCTTTCGATCTCTCCCTGCCGTGCTTGCAGCCAATCCATCGCGGCGTACAAGTCTTCGGCTTGCGCTGATTCGACCTCGAGCGCTTCCCCCAAGCTCGTTGCGGCGCTCTCTTCCCCGAAGCCGCGCGCGGTGGCGAGCTTCGATCGGGGATCGAGCAGACGCGCGACGATCATCGCGACGACACGATCCCGTTCTGGAGATCGCTTGGGGGCGATGAGCTTCTCCAGCCCAAGCTTACGGAGCGTGCCGAGCACGGCGGCGACATGTCCATGCGGCAGTGAGCGGACGATGTCGAAGCTCTCCTCGAAGTGTTTGATGACCGTGCCTCCCTGAAGGAGGGTACGCAGGCCCTCGACGAGGTGTGCGGGCCAGTCGGTGAGGTTGGCGAGGGTACGTTTGAGGACGCGCTTGCCCTCGCGGTAGGACTCCCGCAGGAGAATGGCCGGTGGGGAGTTACGGTTGGGGACTTTCTCCACGTACATGGCCACGCACTGTACCACGTACAACGCTGATAAACAAGCCTATATGCCAACTATACATGGGTACACAATGAGGCACAATAAAGCTTTTATATTAATCTACTCATATGGATAGAGATAAAATCATCAAGAAGATCGGCTTAAACGTCATGGCGTCCACCATTGACAACCGACCTCACACAGCTCAGAACACCCGAGCGTGTTGCGCTCGCTCAACGAGTGATTCTCTTAAGGGGGAAACCCAACATCATCAATCAATCATATTTCTTCCACGCCCTCAAGTCGGAGATGGTCCAAAATCAACTGACGGAAATATTGATAAATCCACACTCTCCATATGGACCATCTTTATTAACCCATTGCCCGCTAGGTTGTAACTCGAATTTCTGCTCGTACATATTTGTCCATATGGAGCATGTCTTAGACTCTTGGTCTAACTGTATATCGACCATAACACGAAGATTTTTTTTGGATGGGTCATCACAGAATTTTAGCATGGCATTCATAAGCCTATTTGTCTCTTCTATCTGCTCTTTGGGTAATTTATCCTTATTAGTCACTTATCAATGAACTGTTAACAGAATTGGCGAAGAATTGGTCAATTCGCATGCGCCAACGCGGGTACGATCTGAAATTGTGTCAGCGAGCATGCGGCGGGGATCGCCGCGCGTCCCAAGCGCGTGAGGTAGTAGCGGTAGGTTTGGGCGGCGCGTTTGATCACCCCGAGCACGCGAAGTCGATGCAATTGCCGCGACAGACTGGCCGCACTCAACTCAGGCAAGAATGGCTTCACATCGGCGCGGCGTATGCCGCGGATGTTGAACTCACCTCGCTGCAGGGCGCGCAACAACGCTTGCTCGGTAGGGTTGAAGAAGTTCAGCCCCTTGAACGTGCGCTCAGCGTTCTGCTTGGACTCGCTCAATCGCGCCAAGTCACGCGCGCCGCGGGAGGTGTCCTCCAAGGCGGAGAGGAACTCCAGGTAGCGGCGGTTACACGCGGCGAGGATCTCGCGCAAGTCGATAAGACTGTAGATCGTCTTTTTCAACGGCGCGACTTCTCGGGTACTGTACCCGTTGCGATGTTCCACCCGGCGGTGGTGCTTGAAGAAGGAGACATCATTCACTGTGGTTTCCAACCGCAGCACACGACGGAATTTGTCGTACATCTTCACGCCGACCTTGCCCAGGCGGTGTTTGATGCACGTGCCCTCGATGCGGGTGGCAAAGCGGCTGCCGAGCTCCTGGGCAAGTTGCGGGGTGATCTTCTTGCCCAGAAAGGTAGCTACCTGCTCGGCCCTGACGGCCAGCACCGCCTGGCGGGAGAGTTGTTCGTAGAGCGGCCCGAGCGTCGTCTCGGAGCGGAAGATGAGATCCGTGGAATACTCCACCTGCATCAGACTCCAGTGATAGCGCTGCCGGAACTCATCGAGCACCGGGCAGCACAGCCCCGCGTAATGATCCAGCCGCCGATGCAGCTCCTTGGGGGCCAAGCCATCGGCCAGGCGCTGCGCATGATCGAGATCGGAGAGGCTCAGGAAGGCATTGTCGGCCACGGTGAACTCGATACCGGCCGCCGTCAGCTTTCTCGCCAGCCAACCGTGACCGTTGCAGTAGAATTGCAGCCGAAACGGGCACCAGGTCGGCACGCGCAGGTAACAGAGCCCCAGCTTCTCGTCGATGAAATAGAAGTAGTAGTGCAGGCACTTGCCCGAGTCGGGTTTGAGAAAGGTCTTGCCCGTTGTCTTATCGTGCCAAGGCTTGTAGCTCTCGCACGCCTCCATCGCCGAGAGAATGTGCACCAGCCCCGGATGCTCACCGCGTGCTTGGAGCACCTTGGCTACGACCGCCTCCTTGCGGATGTGGGCCTTGGCAATGTGTTCAATCTCCACCCCGGCCGCCGCCAGTTCCTGAGCCCGCGTGCGGATCCGCTCGCGCAGCGGCTCGGCAAACTTCGTGTAGTCAAAGATCCGAACCCCGCGAGCATACAAAAAGCTCGTCATCCCCTGGGCATAGCAAACACCCGGCAGGGTACCGGTGATGACAATCCGATCATAACAAGACAACGTCCCCACCATGCGTTCTCGGTAACGCTCCGTCAGTGTCTGCGTCATCGTCGCCTCCGCTCGTGTGAACGTCGTCCCAATACTTTACCCTGTTTGGTTCCGGCTGTGCCGGCTTAGGAAGGTTACGCATGGACTCTTTTATTTTATTTTTATCCTTACACATCTCGCCCTCTGCGAAACTCCTCAGATCTTTTTTCCCCTCATCAAGCCGTTTTTTCTTCTCTTCTTCTAATTTTGTCGGATCCAAACGTCTGCGAACCATGACCTGAGAAATCTGGCAGCTCATGTGAAGCTTATCTTTCTGGCAAACAGCCGAAATTGCGCTAGTTTCACCAAGATCCTGATTCGTTAATGCGGATATTCGCACTTCCTTAGCTGCGGCTAAAGAAGTTACCAATATGATCGTAAAAAATCCGCCTCCTAAACAGCGCATTACCACCCTACTGCTCCATCTCATTCCCGGTTGACCTAACGAGTCTGTCGAAAAACCCGTTTATGGGCCGGTGTTTTCACCGTTACGAATAGTGTGGGCATGAATTGCAACTCGGCATGGTAGCTTACTTGCCCTAAACACCAAGGGATCACGATCGCGCCCCATTCTGATCGCCCGATCTCCACCGTCGTTAACCTCATCGGGGTGCATAGCGATGGATCTTCCCAAGGTTGTGCACCAGGCAGAAGAGTAGCCACTGGGTGTTGACCTTGCGTTTACCGCGCAGGGTGAAGCGATTGAGTCCGAGCATCCTGGTGATATTGGCAAAGACCGGTTCCACTGTCCCAAGCCGCCGTCCGTAAATGCTACGCCCCAGGGCCGAGTCGATTTTGCGTTTCATTTTACTGGTGAAGGTTTCGGGCCGATTCGGGGCTTGGCCACTGAAAAAATACACCTGTCGCACCTCGCTCCGGTCGGGATGCTTCAAACACTGGGCTCTCAGGTGACAGGGACGGCAGGCCCTTTTAGGGGCGCAGAATTTCACGGCTTGATAACCATTAACGACCACATTGCTCCCGTTACGATAGAGCTTCTTGCCCGCAGGACAGATACAAAGTTGCCGCTCGGGATCGTAATGAAAATCGTGGTTGCTGAATAAGACCCCGCCGTTTTTCCTCCGCGCCTCACGCTGTTCCTGACGATGCCGCTCCTTATACCGCAAGGCACCCGCAAAGCGGGGATCGCGTCTCCGGAACAGGATATCGGCCACATACCCATCGATCCCATCCTCGAATAAGCGCTTCATATTGGCTTCGGTATGAAACCCCGCATCGGCCGTGAGCGTGGTGTCCTCGAAGATGTCTCGATCCGAGCCCATCGCTTGAAAGTTCTCCCGCGTCCCTTCGATCATCGGCACCAGCAAATCGTGCTCTTGGGCTTCCCCAAAGGCCTCGGCATGCACCACGATCTGATGCTTGCCATCCACCGTGGCCACCCCATCGTAACCCTGGATGACCCCATGGGCGGATTTGCTCTTCTTGGGCTTCCCGCCCTTGCCGGGCTTATCCTCGTTGTGGTCCACCCAGCGTTTGATCTTCTTAACCTTCTCACGCAGCGTCTTAAGCTGCTTTTCTTCCCGCTCAACCAGCGAGACAGCCTCGTCGCTTTTATCCCGTTCCCGATGCCTCTTGAGCAAATACCGTATGGCAGCTTCCATCTTCTGTTTCTTCTTCTCAAACTCCGCCCGCGTGCCACTCCATTCCTTCGAAGCATTTGAGGGCAGCTTGCAGCCGTCAATGGCAAAGAGTTCCTTGCCGATCAAGCCCACCTCATCACAATACAAAAGCACATCCCGAAATAAGACCGAAACCTCTTCACTCATCGAGGAGATAAATCCGGCAAGGGTGCTGAAATGCGGCTGGGTATCGGCACTCAAGGCCATGAAAATAACGTTCTCCCGGCAACAGCGCTCAATCTCGCGGCTGGAAATAATTCCCCGCGCATAAGCGTACAGAATGATCTTTAACAGTATCGCCGGATCATAGGCCGGTGCCCCCGTCTCCTCGTTACGGTAACGTGTTTCGAATACCGAGAGATCCACCTCGTGGTCAATCAGGTAATTCAACGTGTATTCGAAGGTGCCCGGGAGAATCTGCTCCCGAAAGGCAATCGGGAGGAGTTTATGCTGATCGTAGGGACAACCTACAAAAAGGGTTTTTCGACAGCTTCAACGTGCCGGTTCAGGCGCGCGCCGCTTCCGGCGCGTCAACCTGGAACCGGGGGTTTAGGTGGCATCCTGAAATTGTGCAAGGCATTCATCCTTCGGGCTATTAGCGATTTGCACGGACATAGTCCGCAGCAAAGCCTGTGATCAGAGCATCCAGAGATTGCTGCAGAGTGGTTCTGGAAACATCACCAAACTGAGCCCGCAAGTCCCACCAGACCGGAGCGAATACGTCTTCACCGGAATCCCGAAGTCCGACCCATCTGTACAACGATAGTACGAGTACGGCGCCGCGGTCAGTTGTCATCACCCCCAGTTCAAGCCACGCAACGCTTGGTGAACTGGTTGAATCCGATACGCTGATCGCCGGAACATTTCGGGCCAATCCGACCCTTACCATTTCGCCCCATTCCTTGACGGTGGCAACCTCTTTGTAAGTGTTGGGTCGTAGTACAACGGCGAGGGAGCGAAGCCCCTTCAGTGCGCTCACCCTGCTTGCGGCCAGTGCATCTTGGCCGAGGCATGGTTCGGCGCGCATGATGAATCCTGCAAGGAGAGCGATAACTAGGAACGATCTTCTCATATGGGTTGTCCTCTCATTCCATCCGTCCGTCCATGCCAACGTTCTCGTTGAGGCGCGGAGACGAAGGTGGGAGGGGAGACCACGCTGATCGGCGTCCCCTGCATGCAGAGGTTAGCCGCCTTATGACCAGCCGAACTCATGTATGTCTCTCGCACGAGACCGCTTATCGAACGGCACGAGTTCATTGAAACAGTCATCCAAGAAAGCGCCGAGGATTCGGAGTTTGGTGAAGTAAGGCGCCTTGCTACCCCACTTGGCTTTGAGGTTCTGAGGGTCACAATCCCATCGGCCATTGCGGATTTCTGGTTTATTAGGGTCGCCGGCGGAGCCGGTGCTCCACTCACCTTGGCAAGCCTTGCAGTGATCGACCTCCTTCCCACACTCGGCCAGCCACGCTTTCGCGGAAGAGGTTGCCAGAGATTCGCGCATGAACTCTTCGGTTAAACCACAACTGCTGGATAGTCCGCTGCTAAGAAGCTTCGCCGTAACTGCCTTCAAGAAGGCAGCGTTTGCGCCCATTCCTTCCCATGGAGATCGAAAGTACGCGGCTCGATACCCGCTCGCAGAGTTGAAGAATAGGTCAAACAAGTCTTTATCGACTTGCACACAGTAGATCACCCTAGAGAAGGACCCGGTGGCGTTCATCGAGCTGCGATGGCAACAGAGCACGATCATGCCCGCTGCAATGTCTTTCGCGATTTGTTGGAACGGTACAGGTCGCTGAAGCTTGGGCAAGCGCATGGCTTCTTCGGACTGTAGTTCCAGCTTCCAGTTGAGAATGCTCACGACGACTCCAAAGGCGGCTATTTGATATCAGGCTGTTGCAACCGCCCTGCATTTCCTGAAGTGGCTGTCTGAACTCCAGATCCCCCACGGGCTCTGAGCCGCACCTCTGAATCGTGCCGATAAGGCCGGGCTGGCAGGGAAGGATGGCGCGCGATCTTTAATGAAATGCCAGTAGCAAATCGGTAGCAATAGACCATATCGAATGGCGAATCGCCAGTAGCTAAACGCGGTGTCGAGCGCCTTGCGATCCACGCCATCGAACGCCACATCCCACGCCTTTCGCGTCGGGACCAGCGCCCACGAGGCCGCGTAGAATTCACGCTCGGCGATCCGGATTGTGGAAGGTCAACCACGAGGCATCGAGCAGCTCTTCGAGCCCGGGCATGGCGTGGACACCAATGACTCCCAGCTCAGCAACCTGCAGGCTGCCAAACCGCAGGTGCGGTGCGGCGCCCACGACGATTCGCTCGCGCTCGATCCGCAGCGTCGCGAAGTAGTTGACCAGTCCTTCGTTGAGCCAAAGTGGCAGGCCGCCGAGCTGTGCGGCCAACCACCAGTGTACGGTCTCGTGCAGCAGCTGCTGGGTAGCATCATCGAGCCGCCCGGTAGCTACCACCAGCGGCTCCGGCACCGTGTCTGGTCCCTGTGTTGGTACTCGCCGCCGCTATTCCACTGGTGACACACTGGTGACACGCATGAAAACCCACTATTAAAAATTACCAATAAGCATTTGATTTTATTGGCGCGCCCGGAGAGATTCGAACTCCCGACCCCCTGGTTCGTAGAAAGATGCTCGTACTGTAACTGATTGTTTTTACTAATGGATGCCCTGAGCCCGCTGCACACAAAATGTAGAACAGTGTCTAACCATGTCGTACGACGTCCCGCAAAAGTCCCGCGCGCCCAATTCCAAGGACTACACCTACCCTCCAAGCTTTGTCCCACGTATGACACTTCGCTCCCGCACCCAGCGGCGATAACCATTGCCGGGTGATGGCGGTAGGGTCGAGAGCTGGACAACATAGGGCGACAAAGCGCAAACCATCCGTAACGAGCGTGCGGCACCATCCCGCGAGCTATAGCAGACAACGTACAAGGTGGCCAAGCAATTCCATTGGCTCAGCGTACACCGAACTCTCACGGTATCGCTAGGGCGCATTCAAGACCTAAAAAATAGGCCGCCGGAGAATTATTGCGTACCACAGGTGGTGGGCTGATGCGGTCGGCGCGCTCATGATGCTGCCCGTGATCTTCTGGCAAGGCTGGGGGACTTTCGAGGAAGCGCGTGAAGCGGGCGAAGAGCGTCAAGGCTAATCACAACGAACGCCGATCCCGCGATGATCCTCGGCTTGGTTCTGCCGTCTCTGAGATGTCGGCCTGGAGGCGGCGCCATTACCGGCGCTACAGTGCAGGGTGAACTTGGTCATGCCCTTCTCTACCCTGGGTGGCAGGATTGCCGTGGAATCAGTGGCAGCCTTCGCGTGGAATGGGTGGTAGCTTCCCTATGGAATCGGTGGCAGGTTTGGCGTGAATTCCGCGACGAGACACCAGTCGCAGCGGCCGCTACCTCGTTTTCGACCAGTGTCCGGTATCCCTTGCTCGCTTGGTTGCGTGAAAAAAAGTGGCTTATCGTCAACGGGCTAGACGGTGTATGACTTAGAGGTTGTCTAATGAAAATCGAATATTAGACAGCGCTTTTCCAAAGGTCGCATAAGTCTTTGATATTGGTGGGCCCGGTAGGACTCGAACCTACGACCAAGGGATTATGAGTCCCCACTACAAAATGACACAACTTACTATTTATAAAATAAAAGTAGGAGGAGAGCTGTCTAATAATAGGGCCACTTAAGGGTAGATAAGTACCAGTTTTACCGAGATACGAACTTTTTTATTAGACAGATTACATAGGTCGGCTCTTGTGATCGCTCCGCGACTTCGTGACCCAAAGCGGCAAGCGCCCCCGCATCGCTTGTTCCGGAATAGCTCTCGTTGAATATCGTACAGATAAGTACGATAATTGTCGATGTGACAGGAGCGGAGTTTATCCGGCGGGTTCGCAAACTCGGTAAGACCCGCGGAATACCGGTCCGATTTGAGGCCCGCATCGGTAAAGGAAGTCACGGCCGTTTGTATTATGGTGATCGCTTCACGACGGTTAAGGACCGTAAGAAGGACATTGGGCCGGGATTGCTCCATGCGATGCTGGCACAACTTGGCGTGTCGGAAGACGACATTACAGTTTGAGGGGGTGCGATGGAGTATTGTTATCCGGCGAAATTAACACCCGACAACCGAGGGAACCTTACGGTAACCTTCCGAGACATTCCCGAGGCGTTGACCGAAGGGCGTAATGAGCGCGACGCGTTACGGGAGGGCATTGAATGTTTAGTCGCGGCATTGGGCGGTTACGTGAATGAGCGTCGCGAGATTCCGCGGCCGTCCCGCCCGCCTCGTGGTGAGCGTTTGGTTTGCCTCCCTCCGCTCGTGGCAGCCAAGATCGCACTCTACCGCGCCATGACGGAGAGTGGTTTGACGCGCGTGGGCTTAGGAAAGAAGCTCAACCTGAGCGAAGGGGCCATTAGACGGTTGGTCGACCTCGACCATCGTTCTCATATTGGGCAAATTGAAGCCGCCCTGGCCGTACTCGGTAAACGCTTAGTTGTTGATATCCAGGACGCTGCCTAATTCATCGAGGGAACGACGCCCAGGCTATTTTACCAGTGCCGCCTTTCGGTGCTTGTTAGGTACCAGGGCATAAGTGCACCCATGTTCCATGGGAACTCTCTTTCTCGTGCCTCACCCCCGTATGGTCCAAATACTGGATTGTCGGGTCAGGCCCCTTCCCGCTGGTAATAGGGCAGCATGCCACCGAGTCGTTCCCGGCGACGAACGGACCCCTGAGCAAGCCAGACGACCGCCGACGGCCTGATCAGCCGATTGTCGAGGCCTTGGTGATTCCTCTCGGCGTGATAATGCACCATGTATTCTCTGAGGGCACGGCGTAGCGAAGCTTCGCCAAAGAGGATCATACGGTGGATCATCTCCTCCTTTATGGAGCGCACGAAGCGCTCAGCGCAAGCATTCAAATTCGGAGACCTGGGTAGCAGTCGTATGATCTCGATACCGTCGCGTTCCAGGAACCCTCGAAACGCCCGAGAATACTTGGTATCGCGGTCGAGGATGAGATAGCGCGTATCGAGCAGAAACCCGTTGACAACATCGGTGACATTGCGGGTCGTCTGTACCATGAATGCGTCCTTCGGAATCGGCGTAATGCCAGCGATGTGCACCGAGCGGTGTCGCGAGCTCGATGAAGAACAGCACGTAGTGTGTGACGAGTCCGTGGAACGTCCAGGTCTGTTCGTTCCATTCGTTCTCACTGGTGGAGCACGCGGCAAAGCAACACGAGAATCAAACCTAGTCGAGGTATCACGTTCTTCGGTTCGATGTCCCTCAGGATGTTTGCGTAAGAAAACGGTCGCAAACCAAAATGCTTCGGAGCCCTCTAATAAGCTTAGCATTCGCTACAGACAGGTTTCTTTATCTACAGGCTCCATCCTCAAATTTTGACAGCCAAAGCTCGGCGCCACCATCAACGACGTAGCTCTGAATCGGACCCCCCCGGCGCTCTAGTACTTTTCATCGACGAAGAGATTGCTGGCAGAGTCAGGCGCATGGGGGCCGCTACGATGTCTTGGAGGCCGTCCCGATATACGTCAGATCTTCCGGCTCAAGGGGACAGTCGAAAATTCCGAGCGATCCTTTCACCGGGATGGGTTCGATACGCTTGATGTCCGTGAACACCCAGACATGGGCTCGGGGATAGAGTCGGCAGCATGCCGCTTTTTCATCCTCTCGGATCATCGGCCGGCAGCCCGTGAGTGTCGCCACGGCGAGGGCGAAACCTGCGGGTTCGATCCTCGGGCGCTTTGAGGACACAATCAGCAGTGGTCCACGATAGGACGTCACCCACGTTCTGGTCTCGATCGTCTTCTCGCCCGCAGCGATCAGGTTCGCCCATGGCTGTTTGAGCGAGAGGGCTTTCACGCTAGGATTGCCCTGTGTCTCTACTCGTCGCGGGAAATCTGGTCCCCGGGCGAGATCAGCCCCAGGGCACAGGCGGGAGAGTTTTGATGATCAACGCCACTGCTATCCCCAACTTTGCAACTTGTTCCATACTTCGCGAAAGGGCACGACGCCCTGCGGAAAATGGGTGCGGAAGTCATCACGAAAGTGCTGCGCATGATCCCCTAGATAACGGTCAAGGTGCACCTGGGTCAAGGCCTGGTAGCGGCTGCGAAACCGCGTTGAGGAGGCGCGCTCGAAATGGATCTGTTGGAAGCAGCCTGTGCTGAAGATCTCCGGGATATGCTTCTGGCGCATATAGGTTTCGACGCCTTCCGCGAACCTTGGGTCTATATCAAGCGTTACTTCGTAGCTAATCATGCTTTTCCTCTTCAGTTCGGTGGCAGGTAGAACGCCCATTTTATCGCTGTCAGAACCGCGAAAGCTTAGCGGATCTCCTCGGTGAGTCCGGTGCCGAGCTGAGTGACCCCGAGCTACGCGCTGCAGCACTGTGGATCGCTGGACAAGTTTCGATCTGGCTAAGCCGGACCGTGGGTGCAACGAGCCCTTGTTTCTCGTGCCTGGCGGCTATAATTTTGGCAAGCGTGTTGGAGAAAGAAGCGATCGGTGAGTGGCGCACGCCGCTCACAGGAAGCGGCGGATCCGAGCGCGAGAACTGAGAGGAGGCGATGATCGTCCTGCCCACCGAAAAGACGCCTAGCTAGGGGCCGGAGCTCACGGAGTCATGCCTTGGTGCGGAGTTTCCCCCACGTCATTGGGTTCGATGATGCCCCGTTTAGCGACGCTCATCGTGGGGAGGTGCTGGTCGTGGGCGCAGTTTATGCCGGAGAAAGGCTTTCTGGAGTCTTGAGCGGCAAAGTGCGGCGTGATGGCGCCACCGCGACCCGGGTGCTCGCGGGGTTGGTGCGGGGTTCGCGCTTCTATCCTCAGCTCCATGCCGTGCTCCTACAGGGGATCGCCGTTGCCGGTTTCAACGTGATCGATCTCGACGGGCTCCATGATGCGCTGGGCATTCCGGTGCTCGTGATTGCACGCAAACGCCCTGACTTGAATGCCATCCGGCGTGCGCTCTTCGAGCGGGTTCCTGGAGGAGTGCGCAAGTGGCGTCTGATCGAGCGGGCTGGGCCGATGGAATCCCTCAGATCGTCCGCCCCGCCGTCGCGCTCGGACGCGGCGTGAGGTAGACTCATGGGTGTTGAAACTCGATGCGACGGTGGCGTGCACATATGACCAGTGCACATTGGCGCTAAATCATACCTAGCCGTTGCTTGTCGCGGGGTCCGGCCGCATAATACTCATTCGATAAACAGCATGCGGAGGGGAACATCGTGGCAAAACTATCTATTCGGCTCAAGCGAAACACGGATGAGACACTGAATGCGCAAGTGTCGCGGCAAATAAACGATTCAATCAAGAGCGGCAAGCTTAAACCCGGAGCCTCGCTGCCCTCGACCCAATCACTTGGTAAACAACTCGGCATTTCCCCGGAGACCGTCAGACGGGCGTACATACAGCTTCGGGATAAGAAATTAATTACCCGTGAGGACGGGCTGGGATACCAGGTGCGGGACAGCAATGCAAAGCGGCCCCCGGTAACGAAAGCTCCTCCGGCAGGGGCTCGGGCACGCGCGGCATAATAAGCCCTGGTGCCACCATAGCCTTAGCCTCGAGCGGTTGAGGAAGGGGTGCACACGCGTTTTTTGAATAACGCGCTCTGGCCGCATTGCGCTTGCGGCTCGAGACGTTGGCGCGGTCTATCAGCACCCGCTCACTTCGCGCGCCCAATCCAGGATGGCGGTGAGCCGCGCAGACAAGAGCGCCCGGGCCTCGCCATAGCGTAGCCATCGATATTCATGGTGCTCCGGGCGGCCGAGTTCCATGCTGACCGCTAAGGTTACGGCTATCTCTTGCGTCGCAGCGAGATAGTACCGCGCCACCTTACCGGCGCCGTAAGGCTCGGTCTCGCGAAACACTTGGCCCCACGGAAAGTCGAGGTTCCTCAGCGACATCTCCTCCTCGACCTCGCGCCGCGCCGCCTCAAACGGGTCTTCCGTGAGCTCGACGATCCCCTTGGGGAAGTCCCAGTAGTTGTACGCGCGCAGCAACAGATAACGGCATTCGTGGTTAAACTGGTGCGTGACGACCATCCCCGCCGAGAGTATCTTTACCTTCATTTGGGTCGAGCGCGGTCGAGACGAAGTTTTCGTCGGCCAGGTAAGGTATCTCCCCTGGCTCGCCTGGCACCCGGCCTGGCAGCACACCTTGTGGCCAACTCTTGAGCGGGTATTGAGGCGATCCACCCGCAGAGAGGTATTGCATCAACTATTGCATCAACCCCACCCCTATAGGCGAAAGCTGTTATGAACCGCCCCGCCATGTTGGAGCTATTCATTTTGGCGTTCATGGACTACGTATGCTGGGCAAACTCTTGCGTCCGCGCGGAGTCCGTCTTGTCTTAACCGAGTCCCGGCTTCTCAAACACCAGCTTATCGTCCTCCCATCGCACGCACAAATGAGCACCGAACCTAAGTCGCTGGGACCGGCTCTTGATGGGATTCACGGTTTGAATTGTCCGCCCCAAACGATTACCTAAGACCGCCGTCAGTCCGAAACCACAGACATTGCTCCGATTCCAAAAGGTCGTAAAATCCCGTTCACGGTATTTTTTGTCTATGCGCGCAAAGAGCTGAACGACGGCGAGTGGGTAAGGGTCGGTAGCGACAGTCACGGTAGCGTGCGCGGTTGGATCCAGGAGGATAATTTAATCCCCTGGCATCAAGCGCTGACCGTGACCTTCAAAGCTTCTGAGGACATCGACCGCGTGCTGCTGTTCCGCGACCGGAAATCGCTAAAGCGCCTGGTTGAGAAACAGGATCTGAAGGCCTATGCCCGGCTTTACCAAGAGGCGGTGCTCGGCACCTTGTCGCCGGATTCGCCCGTCGTCGCGATTCAGCCGGAAGCGAATATTGATATCCAAGACGATTTTTACCTCGTCCCAATCAAGCGGCATGAGGACACTTACCTCGGCCGAGCTCGGGTATTTGAACGAATATGTCGAGGACCTGCCTTATGTCAGCGAAGTCACGGGTTTGTCGCTCGCGGATTGGGAAGAATGGCCCGCGGAACGGCAGGTCGATTTTGTGAGCCGCCTGGAGAGCAAGATCAGTTATTACCAGGCCTTGCACGACCATACCGATCTTTGGGTATCGCTCGACGGCGGAGCGGTGGGCGGGGAATCCGTATTCCCGGTGCTGCTCGACATGCTGCCCTAGATGAGCGCGATTTATCACCTCAAGGCGATTGTCAAGACACGGGCGACGAACGGCACCGGCTTTCGGTTGGTTATTCCCTCGATCCGAATCGAAGACCGCGAAGCGATCGCGCTCGTCGGCTACAGCGGTTGCGGGAAGAGTACGCTCCTCGACGTGCTGGCGATGATCTTGCGGCCCGACGAGGCGGCCCTACCTGGCCGAAGCGGCGGATGTACCAACCCTTCATGAACTGCGTCAGCGTTGGAAGCCTATGGCAACAGCGAGCTCTTTGGGCTCCATCCTAAGGCCATGTCGGGCCTTCACGAGCGGCCAAACCCGCGCCGCAAGTCTTACGGCTAACGGTGCGGGCATCCCTTGTCCTATCGCAGCCAGCCCTTGTGCTTTATGTATGTTAGCGGCAACAGCGCGGCGATCAAAGTCAGCGCGATCGACATGGTGAACCCGTGCTTCCAGCTCAGCTCCGGCATCACGGCGAAATTCATGCCGTAGAAGGTCGCCACGAGGGTCGGCGGCAGGAACACGGCGGTGATGATGGTGAACACCTTGACGATTTGGTTCTGCTTGATGTTGAGGAGACCAATGACCGAGTTTTGCAGATAGCGCACCTTTTCGTGCTCGAACGCCGCGTGCGCCTTGACGCCATCGACGTCGGCGATCAGTTCCATGACCAGCGTCTGCAGATCGGGCTCAGTGCGGTTGTTGACCTCACCGTTCAGGTGGCGCACTAGGCGCGCGAGCGCGAGCTGACTCTCCAGGCATTTGGAGATCAGCTCTTCGCTGTCGTTGAGATCGAGCAGGATCTCGCTGAAGTCGCTGACGCCCAGCTCGCGCCCGGAGGTGTCTGAGAGATGCGCGATCGTCTCGGCGGCCAATTCCAGCGATTCGGCGATGGCCTCGATGACCTGATCGGTGCCATCGTTGACGCTGGCCAGGATCATGCGCAGCAGCGACTTGGCGTCGGTAGCCTGTTGCGGTCGGCGCGTCAGTCGCTGCATCACGCGGTTGAGCGGGGTGAACTCGGCGGTATCGTGCAGCGTGACCAGCAGACGTTCGCCCAGCACGATGGTGATCTTGTGAAAGCTCGGCGCGCGTGCCTCGTCCATCGCAACGACCTCGGCGAAAAGATAAACGTACTTCTCATCCTCGTAGACACTGGTGTGCTGTAGCTGCGGTTCGACGTTGTAACGCTGGCGCAGTTCACTCATGTCATCGGCTTCGGGCTGTTGTCCGGCATCGATCCACAGGAAACCGCCTTCGGCGGGCAGCTCGGCGATGCCGGGCAGGGTGTCGATCTTGTCGTTGATGCGGTAGATAGAACGGATCATGGAGATCTCCTTTGTTTCTTGGGCTCAATACGATTCGATTCGGAAGAGTAAGGCTCAGGGGGCTCTAGCATACGCTCGACGACGCCGTGGCTTACGGGATCGACTTCAACTTCCCACGCCTTGCCGCCTTTGATGGCCGTGGCGCGGTAGCGTAAGCCGTCCCGACGCAGGCCGCGAATCTCCTGGTACCCCTGACGCGCCAACAGTGCATGCACCTCGACCAGGCTTAGCTCGGTAGGGCCGGACTGCGCTTTGGCGTCGCTCGGCTTACCGCGGAGGGCCTCATGCGAGGGCGAAGTCGAAGATGTGCGGGTCTCGGTTTCGGTCGGCTGGATGTGATGGATGGCCAGCAGGGCGGCGGACAGCAGCACGTATAGGATCACAACGGCGAGGATCACTTCGTTCTCCAGCCGCGACTTTTTAACGTTGGGTCGTTCGCGTTTGATATTCATGGGGATGGTCTCCGGTGCGTGGCTTGGTCCTGGCAAAGTGAGGCAGAACAATGTTGAAACCCACTGTAAACCATGGGGTCTCGTCGAGACTGTCCTGCGTGCCGACGAGGAAGTCGAGACTCGAGTCTCGGCTCAAGCTGCGGCGCACCCCGACTTGGGCAATGAAGTCGCCCGCCGTGTCGCAGAGGGCTTCGCCAAGTAATACCCAGTCCTGCGCTAGCGCAATCTCCACGCCAAGACCGCCAATGACCGCGCCATTGGAACCGCGCGGGTCGTTCCACCCGAGGTTGGCGTGCAGCACCGCGCCTCGCTCGGAATCGAGCGCGAGGCTATACGGGAGGTTGAGATTCCAGCTTTCCAACCGGTTGGGGTCGGCGCTCCAGATCGCGCCGAGCGAAATGCCCAATCCCCATGGCGCGGTATCGAAATCGTGGAACAGGCGTTTCAAGCCGGGCACCGCGATCGGTCCTCTACTTGGGTTAAAGAAATCGCTGATGCCATCGCTGATGCCGAGGCTGAGTTCCGTGCCAGCGAGAGTGCACGCAGGGACGGCGGTGAGTTCTTGGCCGGGGGTATAGGCACGCGCCCAGGTCTCGACCTGACAGCGTCCAGATGGTGTGATCGTAGCGTCATCCACGAACAAGCTGCCGCCTGCGGGGGAGTCACCCGCGAGCAGGGACAGCAGGCCAACGAGTGGCGGTGCTACTTTGTCGATGAACGCCGGATGGTGCCGTTTGATGAATTGGAAACGCATGCGTCCTCCCACCGATGAGGGCGTAGTCGCGCTCAGCCGAACACCCGCCGCCAATGGCGGCACACAACAGATCAAATGGGAAGTGAGATGGAACGCCGAGAACCGGCTGTCTCAATGCCACTACCCGCCGTTGCGGCAAGGTAGCAGCGGAATATGACGCCCGCGGTTACCTTGCCAGTGTTGTCTCGATGCAAGATCGACTACTGGAACTGTCCACTGAGGGAACTCCGTTTAGAAAACCCGTATTCTAGCGCAGCAAGAAAAGGCTGGCAACATCCTCCCCAGGGGGATAGGATATTGCGACTATGACGACACACGCGACTCACCCGGACGTAATCAAGCGACTCAAACGTGCCCTGGGGCATCTCAAGAGCATTGTTACCATGCTGGAGGAAGGGCGCGGCTGCCTGGAAATCGCTCAACAACTGCAAGCCGTCGAGAAGGCGATCGGCAACGCCAAGAAGACCTTAGTGCACGACCACATCGATCACTGCCTTGAAAACACCGTGGGAGAGAGTTCGCACGAGGCGGATCAAGCGGTTCGTGAGTTCAAGGAAATCACCAAGTACCTCTAGAGGGCAGCCAGCGATGCATACTCACAATTTGTCCCCGTGGACCCACGACCACGTCTTCGACGGAGGCAACGCTGCCGCAGAACGCGGCACCCGGGCCGTCATGTGGATCACCGCCGCGATGATGATCGTGGAGATTGCCGCCGGCTGGTGGTTCAATTCCATGGCGCTGCTGGCGGATGGCTGGCACATGAGTACGCACGCCGTGGCCATCGGCCTCTCCGCCTTCGCCTATGCTGCCGCCCGCCGCTATGCCCGCGATCCTCGGTTCGCCTTTGGCACCTGGAAGATTGAGGTCCTCGGCGGTTTTGCGAGCGCCATTTTTCTGTTGGGCGTCGCGGCCGTGATGGTGGTGGGATCGGTCGAGCGGATCTTCTCGCCCCAGCCGATCCACTATCAGGAGGCGCTAGCCGTCGCCGCGGCCGGTCTGCTGGTCAACATCGTGTGCGCGATGATTCTGGGCGGCGCGCGCGATCACCATGACCATCACGGCGAACACGTACATGATGGCGACTATCAGCATCATGCCCATCATCATGACCTGAACCTCAAGTCCGCCTACCTGCACGTCATCGCCGATGCGGTCACCTCAGTTCTGGCGATTGTCGCGCTCGCCGGCGGCTGGCTCTATGGATGGTCCTGGCTAGACCCGGCGATGGGGATCGTGGGGGCGGTGCTGGTGGCCAGGTGGGCGAAGAGCCTCATCACCGAAACCGCCAAGGTGCTGCTTGATCGGGAAATGGACCATCCGCTGGTGGAGGAAATCCGCGAAGCGCTCGAAACGGGACCGGAGGCCGGAGAGAACCGCGTCGCCGACCTGCACGTCTGGCGGGTCGGCAAGCGCTCTTATGCCTGCGCTTTGAGCGTCGTCACGCACGACAAGACGCTGACCGCGATTCGCGTTCGCGAGCAACTGGCTGTGCATGAGGAAATTACCCACGCGACGGTCGAAATCCACTTCTGCGACAACTAAGCGGCCAGAGAGGTGAACGGATGTGCTTTTGATTCAAGGTACCGCCGAGCAGCGTAGCCAGTGCCGGCTTTCCTAAGATACGGCAATTTTTATTAGACAGATTTGCTGCCCCCTCTAGCGCTACCTTTGCGACTGAGAGTTCATCGGTTCTGCGTCAACGCACGGATTGATTACGGGTCACGGCAGTTTGCGTAGCAATTCGCCACAGGCAGGTGATGCGGTACCTATTCAATCTTTCGAACAGCCAGGCTTCTCCATGAATTTCTTACGAGGATCGATGAGAAAATCTCCAGTCTTGAGAATGTTCCGCCCTATGAGCACGGGATAGAGAAACATGCTGCGATCGGCGAGGTTAATTCTCCCTTCAAGCCGCTTTCCGCCTAGACAGAAATCCATTCTAACAACCGGTCGCTTGGTGTCCTTGCCCTTGATCTCCGCCCATTCCACAATTTTTCGCTCAATGGATTTTATTTTCCCCTCGTCATCCTTAATCTGAAAGACAACCTTCTCTCCCGAGCCATCAGTAGCGCGCTTGATTTCAACAATCTTCGCGTCGATCGAGGAGATTCCTGCACCGGTATCTATGCGCGCCTTAAGCCTCATTCCCAAATCTTGCATCACCACGTACTCTACTCGCCCAATGATTGTGTCGGAATTATCGCACGCGAAACGCTCCTCAGCGCTTGCACTACCCGCGAGAACAAGACTCGAAAGAAGCGCACACAAGGCCGCACGGATTATACGTCCCATAATAGACTGAATACGGAGTAACCGATCCCAGGGCTTCAGGTCCGGTGCACGTTCACGAAACCGGCTCATGACTAACAGCTGACGCCGCAGCGCTATCGGTTCCGCGGCATCTGCGCCGGAGCCCACCCAGCTGCATTATCCTCGCTAACGTTATCAGCAAACGCGCCAACAAAACAAAGATTGCATCCATATTAATCACAGTACCCGGAACCACGAACAGACAAGACTGCCTTTACCCCCTGCGTCTATTGCGAAGGTTTATAACTTGCACCGGACAGGCTTTGACCAACTGGTATCGGCTCCATCGCATAAGCTTCTCTGCCGCCGCCGTTGGTTTTTCCAAGAGGCAGTACATCGCCTTTCACCGGCTAAAGAAAGCGGAACGGTAGGAGTCGCCGCCGACCAAGTCACCTCACACGTCGCCGAAGTCGCCGGCATCCATCTCGCCGCTCGCATCGTCAGCCGCGTAGCCGCCGGCGTCTTGATTCACGTTGACGCCAGACGGGTCCCCGCTATCAACACCGTCTGCATCGAAGCCGATGTCGTTACTAAAGAATTGCTGCGCGATCATACTTCCGATGACCGTACCGGCAATGGTGCTCAAAAAGCTGCCCGCCATCAGTCCACCTAATCCCACGCCGCCGCCCATACGGCCGAACGTCCGCTCCATAGTGCCGGGCTGCCGCACTTCGGCGCGGGTTGCCATACGCGCCAGCGCCTGCGGATCGGCCCCGCCCGGAGCCACGGCTGCTCGCTCCGCCTCCGGCACGCTTGCGCTTAATTGTTGCAGCACCATCCGGCGCTGCTCGGGCGTGAGTCGCGCAAAGGCTTCGGCGTGCGCCTGCTCGATGGTTTCCGGCGGCGCAGTCTTGAGCAGGTAGCGGTAGCGGGCGATGGCCTGATCATCGGTGGGCTGTCCGCGTTGCTGTGTCGCCTGTCCTTGCTTTGGCGCTTTATCGCTTCCGAATATCCGATCTAAGATGCCCATCGTTTTTAGCTCCTTCACATTTTGTCGAGGTTACAGATTACCAAGAATGTCCCAAGGACGCACCCGTCCTGGTTGTGCAAGCTTGACAGGGAAGAGCGGTCATGGTGCCCTACCTTTCTCAATGCGGTGAACCCGGTGCCTGGCGTAGCATGCCAAGATGGAGGCCAGGCGGCGGGAGGGGATGGCTTTCATGGTGGCTGCCCTCGATGGCTGGTGCATCTCCCCCCTCACCGCCTTCCCTTTTCGACCGCTGATTAGGCTCCGCGAACCATCGCTATGTAGGGCGAACTCGGCGAGAAAGGGTTGCCTCGTTGGTTGCAAAGGAGAAAGCTTATGAGGACATTCGTCGGCATCGACATAGCCAAGGAGGTACATTGGGTTTGCGCCATTGAGCTCACGAGTGCAGTAGTACTGAGTCTCTTCGTGACAAAGGGTGTTTATTTTTTCTTATACTCTTTGAGCTGGAGTCGCCAGGGCGATTTCTCTCTGCGCGGCACGCTGGCGTGGCGGCTCACCGGAGCGCCCATTTCCGACCCCGCCGATCGCAAGCGGAGGCTATATTTGCAACTCGTCGAGCACCTCTGACACTTAAATTGGCGCAACCCCGGTCATCATTGATCCGCGTCGCGTGGTTTTCGATCGCCGCGTCCATCCTACACCGTCCATCTAGAGGACGGCTATCGCGGGCTCCTCGCCTCGGTCTTCGACCTTCCATGGCTCGTCGGCTGAGGCCGCTCGGTGAGCGGCGTGTGTCCTTACGATTCCAAAAACAACTCATCGGATCCGCTGTCGTAGGCGAACAACTCGGCGTGTCGGCCCCAACCGATGGCGATCTCTAGCTCCTTCTCGGCGAGGTCGCCAAAGTTGGGTCGGAGTTTATCGAGAAAATAGTCCCGATCGACGCGCCGGTCATCGTCTTGTTGCAGAGTCTCGTAGATCCAGTTGATCGCCGGCACTCTCAGGATACGGCTCGCGATTAGTTCCTTGCGGGCGAGGATGCTTGCGGAGGCGTAGGCCTGCCCGAGCGGCGTGAGCAACAACACACCGTGGCTTAACGTAAAAAACCCCAAAAGCTCCCCGGCTTCGACGATCGGGAGCAAGTTGTCGAGCTCTAGCATGAGCTCACGGCTCAGGTGATGGAGGTTGGCGCGGTCGCCCTCGGCGGTGAGTTTTTCGATCAGGCCGGTGAGGGCACTCAGGCTGGCCGAAGGCAGTTTTCTCCCGAGATGGCCGGGTAGTACGAAGGGCTCCACCTGTGTGCGGCCGGCGACGGCTGCGTAGACGGCGTCGACAACCGCCTGGAAGGCCGTATCCTTGCGGTGGCGTGGATAACGGATCGGTACCGGGATTTCCGAGAGAATGCGCCCAGGGTCCTTGGCCATGACCACGATTCGGTCGGCCATCAGCACGGCCTCCTCGATATTGTGTGTGACCATCAAGATCGCTTGCGTCGGGATCGCCTTGTTGAGCCAGAGCTCTAGCAACTCCCCACGCAACGCTTCCGCCGACAGCACATCGAGCGCCGAGAACGGCTCATCGAGACACAGGAGCTCAGGCTCGATCGCCATGGCCCGAGCGAAACCGACCTTCTGGCGCATCCCTCCCGACAGCTCCCGTGGGTAGGCCAGTTCAAAACCATCGAGCCCGACCGTATCGATTAGTTCGAGCGCACGCGCCCGGCGTTCCGCGGCGGGCACCCCGCGTGCCTTCAGGGCAATCTCCACGTTTTCCTGAACCGTCAACCAGGGGTAGAGGGCAAAGGTCTGGAATACGATGGTCGTATGCGGGTTCACGCCGCGGACCGGCTGTCCTCGATAGAGCACCTTGCCCGAAGTCGCCGCATTCAGCCCGGTGACAATGCGCAACAAGGTGGACTTGCCACAGCCGGAAGGTCCGAGTAGACAAACGAATTCGCCCGGGCTGATCTTTAGATCCACATTACGAATAGCAATGAATTGCCTCTCGCCCCGGCCATAGGCCTTGCACACGTTTTGAGTTTCAAGTAGCGGCGTGGCGGTCTGGGTCTTCGCAAGCAAGTTCATGTGGCTTTTTCCCGGTTGTGGTGTTTATTCCAGGCGGTACCGTTCTTCGGCCAAGCGGTAGAGGCGCAACCAGATGAGGCGGTTTATCAGCACGACGACCGTAACTAAGGAGAGCGTCCCTGCCAGCAACAGAGCATAATTCCCCGTCACGGTGGCTTGGGCGATTAGCGCGCCAACCCCCATCGTCGCATAGGTCTCGCCGCCAAACTCCACATGCTCTGCGACAATGCTGGCATTCCAGGCCCCGCCACTGGCAGTGATGGCGCCGGTGATGATGTAGGGGAAGAGCGCGGGAAAAATGAGGGTGCGCCAGCGCTCCCAGGCCGAGAGACCGAGGAGCGCCGTGGTATGCTCCAGATCCTGGGGGATGGCGGCGGCCCCGGCGATGACGTTGAAGAGGAGATACCATTGTGTGCCCATCAGCATCAAGGCGATCGCGGCCAAGTTCAGGCCGCCGGGCGTATGCAGCAGCGTGAGCAGGAATACCGGGAACAAGGCCGTCGCCGGAATTGAGGCGACGAGCTGTACGATTGGCTGGAGGATCCTGGCCGCACGTTGGCGCGTACCTATGAGCACGCCGATGGGTAGGGTCCATAGCAGGGCGATCATTAAGGCGGTTGCCACCCGGGTGAATGTCGCCAGTAGCCCTTGGCCGAGTTGCAGCCAATCGGCTCGGGTGAGTGTAAGGAGTAAACCGCCAGCCCGGTAGGCTCCATAAGAGACAAGGACCGCGAAGGCAGTGGCCATGAGCAATACGGGCCAGGTAGGGCGCATGTCAGAAGCTGCATCCTCACTTTCGGGGGCTATGACGTGGTCGAGGAGGTGGCGGTGAAAGAAATGGTCGAGCCTTTCTCCGAGTGGCCTCATGATACGGCCGCGAAATTGCCGGACCAGCCAGGCGTGGGAGAGGGTATCGAGGAACCAGGCGCTCGGCGGCTCCTCACTTTTCACCATCTCGAGCTTGAATCGATCCGACCAGGCAATCAACGGACGCCAGACCAATTGGTCGAGCAGGACGATGACCAGCACCAGCGTCCCGATGCCCCAAAGTACGGCCTGCACATCGCCGCGATCGGCCGCGGTTTGCAAGTAGGAGCCGAGACCGGGCAGGCGAAAATCGCGGGCGCCCACATGGAAGATTTCCGCGGCCATTAAGAAAAACCAGCCGCCCGACCAGCTCATCATACTATTCCAAAGCAGCGCGATGGCCGCGAAGGGCAGCTCGAGCGCTTTGAAGCGCAGCCAGGGGTTGAAGCGAAAAATTGCCGCCGCCTCACGCAACTCATTCGGTACGGTAACCATGGATTGGTAGAAACTGAAGGTCATGTTCCACGCTTGTGAAGTGAAGATCAGCACCACCGCGGCGAGCTCGGCCGCGATCCCCTCGGGTAAGACAGCGCTCAAGCTCAACAGGACTACGGGCAGAAACGACAGGATGGGGACACTCTGCAGCACGTCCAGGAGGGGCATGAGCACCTTGCGTGCGCTGCGGTGGCGGGCAGCGATATACCCGTAACTCAGGCTGAATAGCAGCGATAGACAATAGGCGGCGGTCATCCGCCCGATAGAAAGAAAGGTATACCAAGGCAATGCCAGTGGGGAGAGGGAGATGTCGGGTCCCGCAACGACAGTGGGTGCATAGAACGCTAAGCGCACCCCAGCGTACAGCAGCGTCGCGAGACCCAGGAGGATGAGGGCGTCCCCGACCGTGAAGACCGGGGTGGCAGGCAGCGCAGGACCGAAGCGAAATTGCCGCATAATGACCTCTGAATGTATCGGTATTCATCGCCTACGCGACGAATAGACCCAGAGCAAAATTACGCCGCAGCTAGGCAGTCCGAATGCGTGTATAAGGGTCCGGATCCTCAGGTTTCATAAATTTACGTACGCGCAAAAATAAGCGCGCGTACTATAGGTGGAGAGGGGGGAGGAATCAACAAGTCGGTGGTGACTCCATCCTCGCCTATACCGATCCCCGGTGGAAAGGCAGGGCGGTCATCGCGAATCCCCTCTTTGGCACCTGTTGCCGCATCGTGGCGACAAGCCGGAATGGCAGCACACGCAGGACTACTGGTCGGAGAAAGACGACTTCGCGACCATCGACCTAACCGACAAGGCCGCTACGCCTGATGGCGACTGCTGGCATCAAGCCGGGAGTTACGCGCGGCTGTAGTGGCCGAACAGAACCATTCCGCTATGATGGCTTCAGTCACATGGAGGCGCGGGTTCTTGACACGGCAGTCGATTTCTTCAACGCACCGGTTTGATCGCAAGGCCTTCGACGCGCGGCTGGTTTCGGCGAGCCCGGCGGAGCGCAAGGAGCTGTGGGCCAAGTACTGGATATGGATGGGCTGGGATGCGCGCTGGCGGTGTGTGTTGGCGGGTTCCTGTTTCACACGGCGGCGAAGCGCGAGCGCGATTGGCGGCGGAACAATCCGTTTCTGACCTAGCCCGGATTTCTCACCGATAGCCAAGAAAAAGGCCGTACCTCGTGGCATAATATGTGTGGGATCAGCATGTTATGCACAATGACGAGGACGGCCTTATGGAAACACAGTGTAACGGGTGGCAGATGGAATTTCACGGTCTTGGGGCTCGGCGGGTGGTAGGGAGGTTTGATGGGGGGAGGATCAGCTCCGATGGAGGTAGTTTGCTGTTGCGGGAGGTGGAATCGCGGACGCGTATTCTGAAGCGCCTGGCGGGGTGTTTCATCGATCACCGGGATCCGGAGTTGATCGAGCACTCGGTGGAGTCGCTCATCAAACAGCGGGTGTCTGGGATGGCGCTCGGGTACGAGGATCTGAACGATCACGACACCTTGCGGCACGATGTGTTATTGGGGGTGCTCGGTGAGAAGGAAGACCCAAGCGGTGCGGGGAGGCGCCAAGCGGGGGACCGGGGCAAGGCGCTGGCGGGGAAGAGCACGCTCAATCGGCTGGAGTTGACCTCCGAGAAGGCGGACAAGACGAGCCGCTACAAGAAAATTGTGGCCGATTGGGAGGCGATGGATAAGCTCCTGGTAGAGTTGTTTCTTGAGTCCTATGGAGTCCCCCCACAGGAGATGGTGATCGATGTGGATGCGACCGATGATCCGCTGCACGGTCATCAGGAGGGACGTTTCTTCCATGGTTATTACGGTCACTATTGCTATCTGCCGTTGTATTTCTTCTGCGGGGACAAGTTGCTCTGTGCCCGTTTGCGGGAGGCCGATGAGGACCCCGCCGCGGGGTGTATCGAGGAGCTTGCTCGGGTGGTGGGGCAGATCCGGGGGGTGTGGCCCGAGGTGCGGATCATTCTGCGAGGCGATAGCGGTTTCTGCCGCGAGGAGATCATGCATTGGTGTGAAACCCAGCGGGTCGATTATGTGCTGGGGTTGGCGAAGAATAGCCGTCTGAGGGAAGCCATTGCCGAGGAGTTGGCAGAGGCCCAGCGCGCCTATGAGAGGACGGGCGGGCCGGCGCGGGTGTTCAGGGATTTCCGTTACCAAACCTTGGAGAGTTGGTCCACTGAGAGGCGTGTGGTGGGCAAGGCCGAATACTTGCTCAAAGGGGAGAATCCCCGGTTTATCGTCACCTCACTCTCCCGGCAGGAGCAGGACGCCCGCGGCCTCTACGAAGATCTCTACTGTGCCCGCGGGGAGATGGAAAACCGCATCAAGGAACAGCAGCTCGCTCTGTTCGCCGATCGCACCAGCACTCAGGCGCTGCGCTCCAATCAACTGCGGCTGTACTTCTCCTCGTTTGCCTATGTGCTCATCGAGACCCTGCGAGCCTTGGGGCTTGGGGGGACCGAGTTGGCGCAGGCGCAATGCGACACCATTCGCCTGAAACTCTTTAAGATCGGCGCCCAGATCCGCATCACGGTGCGCAATGTCTGGATCGCCTTCTCAGAAGCTTATCCCTATGCGAGCCTCTTCCAAGCGGTGCTGGCCCGGGTGCAGCAGATCCCCTTGCGCTGTTAGCCCGAGCGATTGGCCTGTTCCGTCTGCTGGTGTCAGGGATCCAAAAGGGAGGTCAGGGGAGCACTTGGCTTGAGATCACAGAATGCCTCAAAGCACCTGCACGTATCGACAGAAACCTCCATGAGTTGCTTGATTTGTCTTGTTGGCGTCTCGACCGCAGCGGCTAATTCACGCGGTCTTCTTTTCTGATGTCCTCATCAAAGCCTTTAGCCCATGTATCCCCACATTGGTGAGAAATGCGGGCTAGCGCTCGGGGCGCCTACCCAAACGCGTTGTGATCGAACAGGACCTTCACGCCAATTCCGATTAGAACAAGGCCGCCGATGATTTCGGCTTTGGCGCCGAGCGTCTTTGCGCCCATGCGGCCGATCCAGACGCCGGCGGTGGAGAGGGCGAAGGTGATGAGGCCGATGGTGGTGATGCTGAGGAGAATGGGGACGCCGAGGGTGGGGAGGGTGAGGCCGGCGGCGACGGCGTCGATGCTGGTGGCGACAGCGAGGCCGGCGAGGGTCCAGCCGCCGACGGCGCGTTCGACGCCCGGGTCGCTCTCGTCGCCCGGCGGATTGTGAGCGACGCCTTCGAGCAACATCTTCACACCGATGAAGGCGAGCAGGAGGAAGGCGATCCAGTGGTCGATGCTTTCGATCAGGCTGGCGAACAAGAGGCCGAGCGACCAGCCGATCAACGGAGCGGCGGCCTGCGCAAAGCCGAATGCCGCGCCGACCGTGAGCGCGCGGCGCCATGGGCGAGCGCGGACGGCTGCGCCTTGGCCGATGGCGACAGCGAAAGCATCGGCGGCCAGCGCGACAGCGAGCAGAAGGAGCGAAAGGGTCGTGATCATTTCGACAGGCTCGCGACGATTTCGATGTGGGGCGAATAGAGAAACTGGTCGATCGGGGTGATGCGGTCGATGTAGTAGCCGCCGTCGACCAGCGTGCGCATGTTCATAAGCTCGGAGCGTGTCAGATTTTTTGTGTTTCGTTATTCAGATACACTCGATGTTACTACGCAACTGAGCTATGTGAAATTAAACTCGCGCTTCGAACTTACAGGATTTCCTCCGGGCCCTTCGGAGGCACCTTTCCGGACGGGGTCCGACAAGATCTCGATGTCGAGGAGGATCGCGTACGCGGGGAATTGACGGGGCTCTATACAGGGCTCAAACATCACTGGCTTAGAGTCGGGCTTGGCGGCGTGTTCGAGTCTACGGATACCACGCGGTCGTGAACGGTGTGCCCCTGCCGACCGGAATAGTTGCGGAGCGAGGCGGCGTAGGGGATGTCCCGATCTTCCCGGATGAGGAGCGAACGATATTCTATACCTACCTCCAGGATGAGTGGTCGTTCGCCAACGACTGGAGCCTGACCACGGGGTTAGGCTTGACCACTACTCCGATTTTGGAACGACGGTGAATCCACGCGTGGGCCTTGTCTGGAATACGGATTACCGACTCACCACGAAGATCCTCCTTCGTTCTGCGTAAAAGCGTATGCTTGCTCCCACATAAAATATTATCACCGCTAAGCAAACTCTTGGGAGTAGATCGAGCACTGATCGATGAATCAAGGAGTTAGGCGGTCACTGGGGTCTGTAATATGACACTTTTGTTTGGTGGGTGGATGAGATGAAGGGGCAGGACATCTCACAGATAATAGGGAGTTGTCGAACAAACCAAAATCCGGAGGACTGCCCCGATGAGAGTTTTACATGAACAGGCTGGGTACGCTGATGTTGAGAGCGCCTTTGATCGTCTGCAGGCATTTTTAGCACGGCGGCGCTTATCGACTGAAGCGGTCGATGAGATGGAGGGTTTTGAGCGCGAGCTGCATGAGTATTTTGTGGCGGCCGAGCGTGAGGTATTGGCCGAGGAGTTAGCACGGTTGGATGTGGATCTGCCGGCGGTAACGGTTGAGGGTGAGTTATACCGACGGGTGGTGCGCTGCGAGGAGACCTATGTGAGTGCGGCGGGCCCAGTTCCGGTGATGCGGAGCTTATATCGGCGTGGACGAGGTGAAGAGCGCACGCTGTGTCCGCTGGAGTTGCGGGCGGGTATTGTGGAGGGGCGCTGGACGCCGCTCGCGGCCCGGCAGGTGGCTTTTGTGGTTGCGCATCTGACGCCGCAAGAAGGCGAGGATCTGTTTCAGGAGCTAGGGAACATGACACCTTCGAAATCGAGCCTTGACCGGCTGCCCAAGCAACTGAGCGCACGCTGGGAGGCGAAGCGGAGCCATTATGAAGCTGAGCTGCGTGCAAAGGCACAGATGCCGACGGAGGCGGTCACCCTGGCCGTCTCCCTCGATGGGGTGATGGTGCCGATGAAAGACGGGGCGCGTGCACAGAAACGCGAGGAGTCCCAGGCACAAGATAAGCGCACGTGCGGCCCGGCGGGGTATTCGGAAGTGGGCTGCGGTACGTTGACCTACTATGACGCGGAAGGCAATCGACTATCCACGGTGCGGATGGCACGGATGCCTGAGCGGCACAAGGCGGGCTTGAAGACGATGCTGACCCAGGAGATAGAAGCCGCACTCGGCGACGGCCCGATCTCGGCTTGGTCAAGCTCGCCGATGGGGCGCGTGATAACTGGACCTACCTCCGCGCCACACTCCCGCCGGGGGTCGAGCTTATCGATTTCTATCATGTCTGTGAGCATCTCAAGGAGGCTTTCGATACGGCCTACGGTGAGAACAGTTCGAAGTCGAAAGCCCAGTTCGAGAAGTACCGTATGGTAGTGTTTGAATGGATCGAAGGCTGGTACAACCCGCATCGCCGCCATTCGTCCCTGGGATACTTGTCACCCGTAAGCTACGGAGGAGACTAATGACACCCGAGACTGAGACAGTTTCGGGAATTACCTGTCCACGAAAGCGGGTTAAGTCCAATCCAGGCCGCGAAGCTCATCCTCGAACGCACCTTGCCGGCACTCAAAAGCGTGGGGGAGCCCTTGACCCTACCGGTTCCCGACACCCCGGCGAGCCAGGGGCGAACGGTGCTCGGGGCCTGCGCCCAGGGCGACATCACCCCCGATGAGGCCGCGACTCTCATGCAGGCTATCTCCGCGCAAGCACGGGTGGTCGAAGTGGAGGAGCTGACCCAGCGGGTTCAGACTCTGGGACATGCCTTGTCAAGACAGAGGTAAAACGCATGGCTCGACTGACGGCGCGTATCTTAAAGCTGGAACATCGACTGCCTACGGGTCTTGAGGCCGAGCTTACACCTTACCGGCGCAAACCAGAACGGGTGAAACCTGCTCAATAGCACACTAGCTGTTTCATAGCACAGTGGCCAAATTTTACCCAACGTAAGTCTTTGATTTATGGCGCGCCCGGAGGGACTCGAACCCCCGACCCCCTGGTTCGAAGCCGGATGTGCTAATTAGGTGTTTTATTCCAATATACAGTTAGTTACGAATATCGCTCTGCGCTATTCTCGAGACTTAACCAATGATAACTATCAATAAGTTACGTTTTCCGATATCCGTTGAATAGCACAGTTGCCCGAGCGTGACTCCGCGCCACCGTGCGAACGCCCCCCGGGGTCGTGCACCGGACCCGGAACCATGGGACCGGCTGTTCTTTAGTCTGTGCTCACTGTGGATTGCCCCTAGCCGTCGGAACAAGATCTCGGTCGTGTTCCGTCCTTCAACCTTCCAGCGTTTTCACGATGTACTCGTCAAGTGCAAGTATCGGCTACTATTCAATGCGAAAGGACGGGGATTCATTGATACGGGCGGCGACTGTTAGCGGATTCTGCAATGCTTTTGGTATGCGGCGATGAGAAGCAGAAAAGTGGCAAGCACTGCCACGTTCCACCCCCTTTATGGCCGCTCCAAACTTTTGTATTCGGCGAACAGGCCACCAGCAGATAAGTATCCTAACTATAGAAGTATACTTTCCTAACTTCTTCCCTTGAAGGCGTAGACAATCCCCCCGATTGTCGGGAGCCGTAGCGCCCGCCGTGACCTGTGCCTGAAAGACGCGGGAAAGTAGACTTTTAGCCTTGCCGCAAATAGTGTTGCCATGTGAATATATGCACTATGCACTGAAAGCATGATACGGAGTTTTCGACACAAGGGGCTGAAACGGCTTTTTGAGAACGACGACCGCAGCAAGGTTAGCGCTGAGGACGTGGACAAGCTGGCCCGCATCCTCGCCCGTTTGAATCGGTCCCGTGTGCCGGAGGACATGGCAGCTCCCGGCTTCCGGCTTCACCTCCTGAAAGGGGATCGAAAAGGCTTTTGGGCTGTCACCGTAAGGGCTAACTGGCGCATCGTTTTCAGGATTGAGAACGGCGACGCCTGTGACGTTGATTTAATCGACTACCACTAGGAGGACACCATGCGTATGAAGAACCCGCCCCATCCCGGCAAGCATGTGAAGCTGGATTGCCTTGAGCCTTTGGGCCTGAGCATCACGAAGGGAGCCGAGATTTTGGGCGTTACCCGCTTGACCCTGAGCAATCTCGTGAACGGCAAGAACGGCATCAGCCCGGAAATGGCGCTGCGCCTTTCCAAGGCTTTTGGCGGCAGCCCCGAAGTATGGCTTGGGATGCAGATGGACTATGACCTGGCACAAGCGGAGAAGAACGCCCCGAAGCTGAAAGTTACGAGGGTATGGCCGCAAGGCAAGCTGGAGCCGGTCAGCCCGTAGCGTTCTAAAAGCACCGTCTAAACAGGGTGCGCCCGGATCAGTTCGTGAACTGAATGTATAATCAATACCATCTGGTTCAACGCCGATGTGCATCGCTACTCAAGTTCCACCTAACAGCGCCGCGTGATCGAAGGCCGCCTCCACCGCGCTGTTGATCTCCGGAAAATGCTGAACCGTCCGCGGCGCCCACACGCCTGAAGCCGCCCTGGTTATGGGTATAGGGTATAGACTTTTAAACGCCCTTCGTCAACAAGAAAAGTACCGCTGGGCCCTGTGGGCTATCAAACACGCGAAATCTCGGTCCAGAATTGGAAATTTTACTGATGGTCACCTCGGGCTATGCATCGCTGCCTGCTCGTCGCGCCCCTGTCTACTCGGCCACCAAGGCCGGTCTACGCGCGTTTACCCGCGCCCTTCGCTATCAGCTCGAGGGTAGCGGGATCCGTGTGGTTGAAACCTTACCCCCCATCGTCGATACGCCGCTGACCGCCAATATTCGCGGACGTAAGATGAGCCCTGCAGCGGTGGTCGATGCGAAGCTACGCGCGATCGAGCGCGGTCGAGACGAGGTGTTCGTCGGCCAGGTAAGATATCTCCCCTGGCTCATGCGCCTGGCACCCGGCCTGGCAGCACACCTTGTGGCCAACTCTTGAACGGGTAGCGCTCCTCCTGCGGAGAGTGCCGGTCGCGATGCGCTGAACAATGGACCGCATGAGAAGGGCCGGATTCGGATAATAGGGATTCGCCTGGACCGCTCATCATGGCTTCTAGTCTACGCAAGGGTGACTTCGGGCGGCGTCGGCTTTTGCATTAGCCAGTCCTTGGTAAGGCAGGCTTTAACCAGCGCAAGCAGATCCTGGAAATCGGACACGACAGCATCGGGCTTGTGTGGGTGCTCGGGCGTCACGGGAAAAATCTGCGCCAGCCACTGGGGGCTCCAGGCAGCGCCATTATAGAAAACGTTGGTGATGCCAGCGGTCTTCGCGGCCACCGTGTCCGTGGTGCTGTCTCCCACATACCAGCAATCCGGACCGGGCTTTCGCTTGAGATTCGAAAGCGCTTTGAGGATCACATCCGGTGCGGGCTTTCTCTTGCCGCAGGCATCGCCGCCGACCACGGTAGAGAACTGCTCGCGCCAAGCGCCGGAATCCACCACATCCAGCTCGTGGTCCAGGAATTCCCGCTTGCGATTGGTACACACACCCAGTATCAAGCCCAGCCCCTTAAGCTCCTGCAGTACTTGCGCGATACTCTCCTCAAACGGGTGAACCTCACCGTAATGGGTGCGGTAGTGGCGATCGAACTCCTCGTGCGCAGAGTGCTTGGCTTGCTCATCCCGACCGAAAAGGACCTCGAAGAGATCCGTGCGCGAGACCTTTTTCTCCGCCTCCACCTTTGGATGCAATCGCTGGAGCTCTCGCACGTAGGCGACCAGCTTCGCATCCTCGGCATTCTTGCTCTCCCCCGGTGGGGTCAAGTGATCGATGAGCCCTAAATCGACGATGTTAGCCAGCATATCATCGATGGCGTGATAGACGGCATCGAGGGTGTCGACCAAGGTGGCATGCCAATCAAACAGAATCACCGTTGGGGATGCAAGCGTAGGCATAGCAAGCTAATACTACAAGAAGTTACTCCGAGAGCTACTGTTCGCCCGTTGACGATCGTGCCCCGGCAGCGGTCTCAGCCGAGCCCGGCGTCATTGCTCGTTTGCTGCGTGTTCCTCTGCCGGTCGCACTTGAACAACTGGCTCAGCATGCGTGTATTCGTCCACCCACTGGGAAGGGCGTCGGTCTCCGGCGATGGTCGATCCTGGCTCTATGCTTTCCCCGTATTCCGCCGCCTCTCCACCAAAAATCTAGTTGCGCTGGTATGTCCCGATTAGTTGCACCTGGCCGAGGATATGATCCCGCATCGCGTATTCCAGGGCTGCCGCAGTCGGGTTGCCGAGATCGGGCAACACCACATCGAGCGCATAGAGCTTGTGGAAGTAGCGATGGCGGCCGATCGGCGGGCAGGGCCCCCCGTACCCCGTGCGCTTCCAGTCGTTTAACCCCTCGCGTGTGCCGGACGGCAGATCGCGCAGAGCGACCGCCTCCGGGAGCCCGGCGACGGTCGGCGGAAGGTTGTAGAGCACCCAGTGCACCCAGGTCATCTTCGGGGCTGCCGGATCGGGGGCGTCAGGGTCGTCGAGGATGAGGGCCAGGCTTTTCGTTTCCGAGGGAATTCCGGTCCAGGCCAATGGCGGTGAGATTGTATTGCTCCGATTTCCCCGGACACGATGTAAAGTTAGACATGAGGTTTGTGGCGTGAAGGGGAACGGCTATGGGCAAGAAATCGGAAATGAGCGTTGAACAACGTACGCAACTGGTGGTGCGGATGCTGAGCAAGGAGGAGCCGGCGGCGCAGATTGCGCGGCGGGCGGGGATTGCCGAGGCGACGCTGTACCGCTGGCGTGATGAGTTCATCAATGCTGGCAAGCGGGCGCTGAATGGAGGTGGCGGACGCTGGCGGCCAAGGAGAGTGCACGGCTGAATGCGCAACTGGCCGAGCGTGACCAGGTGATTGGCGAGCTGACCATTGCCAATCGCATTTTAAAAAAACTCTCGGGCGGCTCGCCCTGAGTGCCGAGTTCCGTGCCATGGTCACCCAACTGATTGAAACGGCGGAATCCCCGGTGCGGCTGAAGCGGTTGCCTGATACCGGTGAACACTCTCACAAAATCAGGTCGGACGTGTCCAGTTGATTTCGGAGCCAAGACAAGATGTCTTTGCCGTCGCAGGTGTATGCTTGGGGGATGGTGCCGTTGTGGGTGAAGGCCGACGAAGTCAGTGACAGGCTCATGGGTTTTGCCTCCTTCTCACCCGCCAGGCCATGGGCCACCAGCGCGAGCAGGCACAGCGTGACGATGATGAATCCGATCGCGGACCGATGCATGGAACACGTTCCCTCCTTGCCTGCGGGATTTGCCGTTGCCATCATAGACAGCGTGCCGCAGTTCCTCAAGGCAGAGGTGCAGAATTGTGTTTGCCTTATGCAGCCAAGGCCAGAGTCATGGCGCTGGCGGAACGAGTGCCGCTACCGTTGGCATGCTGCACTTGCCGCGGTAGCGAGACCAACCCAGTCAGATCAGCCTCGCATGGCCATCTGTACCGCGGTGTCGGTGTTCCACCTGTGTCCTCCCACACGGTTCCACCGTTTCGCTGTATTAACGATGCACCTTGTTTACCGCATCATGTTCTGCGCAAGCAGCCGTCCAAAAATTACGGAGATAGGTGCCGCGTTTCGCAAGCTTTCAATCTTTAGACTGAGTGTGAAGCCCGACGGCACTCGCATAGAACTCTACAGCCTTATCAAGGTCGTCGACGTCAATGTTGATTAGTAGCTTCATCGTTGTCACTGGATACACACCCGGGTCACAGTAGGGCGTCGGACTGCCTGGGCGCACGTGAAGGTTGCGGGTCGCTCCTTTGGTGTTGGACGGTCGGTCCTACACCTACCATCCTATTAATGCCATGCGGCGGGATCCACCCGGTAGTAGTCCCGCAGCGCCGCGTAGAGCGCAGGGTGCTCTCTAGACAGGCGTTCCGGCTGTTCGAAGAAGGACTCTGTGGCCACGGCGAAGAACTCGCCGGCGTCCTCGGCGCCGTAGTGGGCCATGACCGTCGCCTCCCCGCGCGACGCCTTGTCGCGCAGCGTTCGGAACTCACTGCCCAGCACTTCCGCCCACATCCGGTAACGGGCTACGCTGTCGAGCACCGGCGTCCCGTCTGCGATCCCGTCCTCCTGGTCCAGTTGGTGGGCGAACTCATGGAGGACGACGTTCTCACCCTCAAAGCGATCCCCTGCATCACCCTCCACCTCGTCCCAGGCGATGATCACCCGACCCACCTCCCAGGACTCCCCGATACGAGGCTCACGACGAGTCGTACAGACCCCCGCCTCGTCTACCAGTTCGCGGTTGACGATGAAGGCCGAAGGGTAGACCAGGATCGATTGGAGCTTTCTATAGTTATCGGTCTTGCGGTTCAGTATGAGAAGACAGGCCTGCGCAGCGATGAGCACCCGTATCGCTTCACTGATCTCCAACCCACCACAGCCGTAGAAGCGCTTCTCGGCGAGGAAGACCGGGATATGTCGCCGCAGTTCTTGTCTTAAGAGCTCAGGCATCCGCGGGTAGAAGCGCAGACGTTCGAACAGGATTCTCTCCCACTCCGCGGGAAAAGGGGTCCGTTGCAGGCGCTGGCGGCGCCGAGCCTTGAGCACCGGCGGGCCGAGCAGGAAGGTGGCCAACAGTGCGCCCATGAGGAAAAGGGGGATCAGCGGTTCCATACAACAGCGGCTTAGCGCTGCTCGGCTCAGTGCACCTCCAAGGCCTCCACGCGGCCCGAGACCGAGAGCCCGGGATGCGTGCCGCCGCCGATCACGTAGAGGACGTTACCCACGACCGCCGCGGCGAGGCCATGCCGGGCCGTCGGTAAGGGGGGCAGGCTCAGCCAGCGGTTGCTCTCTGGATCAAAGGCTTCGACCTCCGCGTGGGTCGCGCTCGGACGCTCTCCACCCACTACGACGAAAAGCCCGTCGAAGGCCGCCCCCGCCACCCCGCCGCGAGCAGTGGGCATGTTCGCTCCCACGTTCCAGGTGTCAGCCGTCGGATCGTAGACCTCGAGCGTGGCCAGGTTCTTCGAGAAGCTCTGCTCGCGCCCGCCGCCGAGGTAGAGCCGGCCGTGCAGTGCGGCGGCCGCCAGGTGGTCCCGGCGGGTCGGCGCCGGCCGCCGTTCCTCCCAGTGGTCCGCTACGGTGTCGTAGACGTAAAGCTCATTCGCGAGCCCCTCGGGCCCTACGCCGCCGACGAGATAGAGTTTGCCGCCGAGCGCGGCCGCGGCCATGGCCCCTCGCGCCGCCGGCAGCGGGGCCACTGGCCTCCAAGACGTAGTCCGTGCATCCAGCGCGTAGACCTCGGCATGGGGTTCGAAGCTCGAACCGGTGTAACCGCCCAGCGCGTAGAGGGCGTCGCCCGCTGTGACGGCCACTATGTGGTGGCGGGGCGCCGGCAGGTCGGGGCCAGCGGTCCAAAGCCCGCTGGCAGGATCGTAGATCTCGACGGTCGCGACCGTCCGGCCGAGGCCATCGAATCCTCCAATCACATAGATCTTGCCCGCGAGCACCGCCGCGGCGATCTCCGGTGCGGGGTGTCGGCATGGCCGTGCTTACACCCCAGGTGTAGGTGCGCACCCGCCCTGCGCGTTCGATAGTCGCAGGCCGCGGGATCTGGGCCGAGACGCCAACCCCACGCACGTAGTAGAGATAGGCCGCGCCCCCTATCAAGAGCAGCAGCACCGCGATGGCCGTCAGCTTGCGCATGCCATGAGTTTAGCGCAGGGCGCCGCCCCCTGACGACTCGGTGGAAGGACGGACCGCCGGTCTTCGTTGGAGGCTAACCGGCACTCAGATCACGCGCCATGCGGATCGCGGCTTCAATGCCCTGATAATAGCGAGGGACGTGAGCGACAGAGCGATATCCCAGCGCTTGGTAGAAGGCGCGGGCACCCGGTTACTGGCGCGCACTTCCAGATAGACAACGAAGCTACCGGCCACCGTGCAGGATTCCTCAAGCCATCGAACGAGACGTCGGCCGAGGCCTGCACGACGGTAGCTCGGGTCTACTGCTAACAGACTCAAATGCGCCTCCTCTTCAAGGAATTCCATGATGGCAAAGCCCCGCATCCGAGGGCCATCATGTGCGCTCAAGACGACCGTATCAGGACACTGAATCGATCGTCTCACTCGATCCGGTGTCCACGACCAACCGAGGCCCACCTCAACGAGGTCGCGTGACATGCAAGCGATTGGCTCGGCATCAGCGAGTGCCGCTAAATGCAGTGTGGGGCTCTGGCATTTCATTCCAATCTACCGTTGGGTATCCGGTGCGGCGGGTCATGGCTCATATCGCGGTCTCCGTCAGGGCAGACAGCGGGCGTACTGAGCTCGGCAACGTACCGCGAGGGCCTAAGCGACGCGACCCTGATCCCGAGCAAGCGTAGTTTTCGATCGAGCGCTACCCGCTGAAGACAGGTTCGCGCTGCAGCTCGGATGGTCTCCGGATCCGCCGTCGCTTCCTCTAGCGTGACGTCGCGGGTCACGGTCCGGAAATCATCATAGCGGAGTTTGATACCGATGGTCTTCCCGAGGTAACTCTTACGGCCGAGATCGCCACTGACGCGCTGGCACAGCCCCAGCAGGATGTTGGACAGGGCCGCTCGGTCACGCTTCGGATGCAAATCGTGTTCGAAGGTGGTTTCGCAACTAATGGACTTGGGCTCTCGGCGGGTGACCACCGGGCGTTCATCGCGTCCGTGGGCGGCGTCCGTCAGCCAAGTCCCGTAGTGCAGGCCAAACCTCGCTACCAGCATTGCGGGATCCGTGTGGGCCAAGTCGCCAACGGTGTGAATACCGAGTGCAGCGAGCTTCGCATTCGCCTTCGGGCCGATGCCGCTGATGCTCCGCGCCGGCAGCGGCCAGATACGGGTGGGGAGATCCGCATAGGAAAGTACCGTCAATCCGTCCGGTTTCTGCAGCTCCGAGGCGAGCTTGGCGAGGAGCTTATTGGGTGTGATCCCGATTGAGCAAGACAAACCGGTTGCGCGTCGCACCTTGCTCTTGATGCGCTGCGCGAGTTCAACGGTGTCACCGGGAAGCTTGGTCAGATCGATATAAATCTCGTCGATGCCACGGTCTTCAATTTCCGGTGCGATTTCGGCGACGGCCGCTTTGAACAAGCGAGAGTAATGTCGATATTGTTCGAAGTCCGCCGGTAGCAAGATCGCATCCGGCGCGAGCCTGGCGGCTTTCATGATGCCCATGCCTGAGTGGACGCCGAATGCCCGCGCCTCATAGGTCGCGGTGGTGACGACACCTCGCCCAACATAATCACGAAGGCGAGGAAAGTTGTCCCCCGTCCAGAGGTGCCCGTGATGCCGACCGCCAATCACCACTGGCAAGCCTCTCAATTGTGGATACCGCAAGAGCTCCACCGATGCATAAAAGGCATCCATGTCCAGATGGGCGACTCGTCGCTGCATCAAACCGCCGATGGGGTGAGGGGGGTAGCGCGGAGATCAATAGACTAGCTGCTTGCGTTTATCCGCTCAATCAAGCGTGCTTGACGGCGATGGTGTTGCCGATCATCGGCTTGTACCTGCAAGAGTCGGCTGCTCCATAGCAAGGCCGTCCGAGGATCCCGGCGCACGTGTTCATAGTACTTCGCTAAGCGTTCCATCGCTAGGGCATGATCCTCATGAGCAAGTCGCGTCCAGATCTGCACGGCCTCCCGCCAAAGCCGGCGTTGCCGATGCAAATCGGCCAGCTCCATGAGCCCCGCCGCATCAAGTTCGTCGGCTCGGCCGCATAAGTCCTGATAAGCAATCGCTTCGTGACCTCGTTGGCGGAAACCGCGCGCGATGGCGTGCGGATCGGACTCCCCATATCCGGGTTCGGCGTAGACGCGGACCAACGTGGAGAGTAAGCCCGTCAGCGTTATCAAATCCAGCAAGTTGTGATGGAGGATGCGCGGCACCTCGGTGAATGCGCCCGAGCGTACAAACGCGGCCCATGCCTCGGGCACAAGGTGGCCCGGCAAATCATCTTCTCGTTCAAAGGCGAGCAATTCGCGTTCGGCGGTCTGCAGACGGCGATCGGGCCAACGGCTCCCGAAGGCGCGGCGCGTGGGATGCAAGAGATCCAGGTGTTTTATTACTGAAAGGGGTTCCGCGAGGTGCGCTAGGCGGTAACGCGTGGTGAGGAGTGGTACATCGAAGGCCTTACCGTTGAAACTCACCAAATGCCGTGCCTGGCCATACCAGCTACATGCATCTTCCAGTAAAGTGGCTTCGCCCCGAAAGCCC
>CAVXTM010000006.1:0-46582 GCA_963764725.1 uncultured Gammaproteobacteria bacterium
ACAGCGCCGCGTGATTGAAGGCCGCCTCCACCGCGCTGTTGATCTCCGGAAAATGCTGAACCGTCCGCGGCGCCCACACGCCTGAAGCCGCCCTGGTTATGGGTATAGGGTATAGACTTTTAAACGCCCTTCGTCGACAAGGAAGTACCGCTGGGCCCTGTGGGCTATCAAACACGCGAAATCTCGGTCCAGAATTGGAAATTTTACTGATGGTCACCTCGGGCTATGCATCGCTGCCTGCTCGTCGCGCCCCTGTCTACTCGGCCACCAAGGCCGGTCTACGCGCGTTTACCCGCGCCCTTCGCTATCAGCTCGAGGGTAGCGGGATGCCGTGTGGTTGAAACCTTACCCCCCATCGTCGATACGCCGCTGACCGCCAATATTCGCGGACGTAAGATGAGCCCTGCAGCGGTGGTCGATGCGAAGCTACGCGCGATCGAGCGCGGTCGAGACGAGGTGTTCGTCGGCCAGGTAAGATATCTCCCCTGGCTCATGCGCCTGGCACCCGGCCTGGCAGCACACCTTGTGGCCAACTCTTGAACGGGTAGCGCTCCTCCTGCGGAGAGTGCCGGTCGCGATGCGCTGAACAATGGACCGCATGAGAAGGGCCGGATTCGGATAATAGGGATTCGCCTGGACCGCTCATCATGGCTTCTAGTCTACGCAAGGGTGACTTCGGGCGGCGTCGGCTTTTGCATTAGCCAGTCCTTGGTAAGGCAGGCTTTAACCAGCGCAAGCAGATCCTGGAAATCGGACACGACAGCATCGGGCTTGTGTGGGTGCTCGGGCGTCACGGGAAAAATCTGCGCCAGCCACTGGGGGCTCCAGGCAGCGCCATTATAGAAAACGTTGGTGATGCCAGCGGTCTTCGCGGCCACCGTGTCCGTGGTGCTGTCTCCCACATACCAGCAATCCGGACCGGGCTTTCGCTTGAGATTCGAAAGCGCTTTGAGGATCACATCCGGTGCGGGCTTTCTCTTGCCGCAGGCATCGCCGCCGACCACGGTAGAGAACTGCTCGCGCCAAGCGCCGGAATCCACCACATCCAGCTCGTGGTCCAGGAATTCCCGCTTGCGATTGGTACACACACCCAGTATCAAGCCCAGCCCCTTAAGCTCCTGCAGTACTTGCGCGATACTCTCCTCAAACGGGTGAACCTCACCGTAATGGGTGCGGTAGTGGCGATCGAACTCCTCGTGCGCAGAGTGCTTGGCTTGCTCATCCCGACCGAAAAGGACCTCGAAGAGATCCGTGCGCGAGACCTTTTTCTCCGCCTCCACCTTTGGATGCAATCGCTGGAGCTCTCGCACGTAGGCGACCAGCTTCGCATCCTCGGCATTCTTGCTCTCCCCCGGTGGGGTCAAGTGATCGATGAGCCCTAAATCGACGATGTTAGCCAGCATATCATCGATGGCGTGATAGACGGCATCGAGGGTGTTGAACCAAGGTGGCATGCCAATCAAACAGAATCACCGTTGGGGATGCAAGCGTAGGCATAGCAAGCTAATACTACAAGAAGTTACTCCGAGAGCTACTGTTCGCCCGTTGACGATCGTGCCCCGGCAGCGGTCTCAGCCGAGCCCGGCGTCATTGCTCGTTTGCTGCGTGTTCCTCTGCCGGTCGCACTTGAACAACTGGCTCAGCATGCGTGTATTCGTCCACCCACTGGGAAGGGCGTCGGTCTCCGGCGATGGTCGATCCTGGCTCTATGCTTTCCCCGTATTCCGCCGCCTCTCCACCAAAAATCTAGTTGCGCTGGTATGTCCCGATTAGTTGCACCTGGCCGAGGATATGATCCCGCATCGCGTATTCCAGGGCTGCCGCAGTCGGGTTGCCGAGATCGGGCAACACCACATCGAGCGCATAGAGCTTGTGGAAGTAGCGATGGCGGCCGATCGGCGGGCAGGGCCCCCCGTACCCCGTGCGCTTCCAGTCGTTTAACCCCTCGCGTGTGCCGGACGGCAGATCGCGCAGAGCGACCGCCTCCGGGAGCCCGGCGACGGTCGGCGGAAGGTTGTAGAGCACCCAGTGCACCCAGGTCATCTTCGGGGCTGCCGGATCGGGGGCGTCAGGGTCGTCGAGGATGAGGGCCAGGCTTTTCGTTTCCGAGGGAATTCCGGTCCAGGCCAATGGCGGTGAGATTGTATTGCTCCGATTTCCCCGGACACGATGTAAAGTTAGACATGAGGTTTGTGGCGTGAAGGGGAACGGCTATGGGCAAGAAATCGGAAATGAGCGTTGAACAACGTACGCAACTGGTGGTGCGGATCTGAGCAAGGAGGAGCCGGCGGCGCAGATTGCGCGGCGGGCGGGGATTGCCGAGGCGACGCTGTACCGCTGGCGTGATGAGTTCATCAATGCTGGCAAGCGGGCGCTGAATGGAGGTGGCGACGCTGGCGGCCAAGGAGAGTGCACGGCTGAATGCGCAACTGGCCGAGCGTGACCAGGTGATTGGCGAGCTGACCATTGCCAATCGCATTTTAAAAAAACTCTCGGGCGGCTCGCCCTGAGTGCCGAGTTCCGTGCCATGGTCACCCAACTGATTGAAACGGCGGAATCCCCGGTGCGGCTGAAGCGGTTGCCTGATACCGGTGAACACTCTCACAAAATCAGGTCGGACGTGTCCAGTTGATTTCGGAGCCAAGACAAGATGTCTTTGCCGTCGCAGGTGTATGCTTGGGGGATGGTGCCGTTGTGGGTGAAGGCCGACGAAGTCAGTGACAGGCTCATGGGTTTTGCCTCCTTCTCACCCGCCAGGCCATGGGCCACCAGCGCGAGCAGGCACAGCGTGACGATGATGAATCCGATCGCGGACCGATGCATGGAACACGTTCCCTCCTTGCCTGCGGGATTTGCCGTTGCCATCATAGACAGCGTGCCGCAGTTCCTCAAGGCAGAGGTGCAGAATTGTGTTTGCCTTATGCAGCCAAGGCCAGAGTCATGGCGCTGGCGGAACGAGTGCCGCTACCGTTGGCATGCTGCACTTGCCGCGGTAGCGAGACCAACCCAGTCAGATCAGCCTCGCATGGCCATCTGTACCGCGGTGTCGGTGTTCCACCTGTGTCCTCCCACACGGTTCCACCGTTTCGCTGTATTAACGATGCACCTTGTTTACCGCATCATGTTCTGCGCAAGCAGCCGTCCAAAAATTACGGAGATAGGTGCCGCGTTTCGCAAGCTTTCAATCTTTAGACTGAGTGTGAAGCCCGACGGCACTCGCATAGAACTCTACAGCCTTATCAAGGTCGTCAACGTCAATGTTGATTAGTAGCTTCATCGTTGTCACTGGATACACACCCGGGTCACAGTAGGGCGTCGGACTGCCTGGGCGCACGTGAAGGTTGCGGGTCGCTCCTTTGGTGTTGGACGGTCGGTCCTACACCTACCATCCTATTAATGCCATGCGGCGGGATCCACCCGGTAGTAGTCCCGCAGCGCCGCGTAGAGCGTAGGGTGCTCTCTAGATAGGCGTTCCGGCTGTTCGAAGAAGGACTCTGTGGCCACGGCGAAGAACTCGCCGGCGTCCTCGGCGCCGTAGTGGGCCATGACCGTCGCCTCCCCGCGCGATGCCTTGTCGCGCAGCGTTCGGAACTCACTGCCCAGCACTTCCGCCCACATCCGGTAACGGGCTGCGCTGTCGAGCACCGGCGTCCCGTCTGCGATCCCGTCCTCCTGGTCCAGTTGGTGGGCGAACTCATGGAGGACGACGTTCTCACCCTCAAAGCGATCCCCTGCATCACCCTCCACCTCGTCCCAGGCGATGATCACCCGGCCCACCTCCCAGGACTCCCCGATACGAGGCTCACGACGAGTCGTGCAGACCCCCGCCGCGTCTACCAGCTCGCGGTTGACGATGAAGGCCGAAGGGTAGACCAGGATCGATTGGAGCTTTCTATAGTTATCGGTCTTGCGGTTCAGTATGAGAAGACAGGCTTGCGCGGCGATGAGCACCCGTATCGCATCACTGATCTCCAATCCACCACAGCCGTAGAAGCGCTTCTCGGCGAGGAAGACCGGGATATGTCGCCGCAGTTCTTGTCTTAAGAGCTCAGGCATCCGCGGGTAGAAGCGCAGACGTTCGAACAGGATTCTCTCCCACTCCGCGGGAAAAGGGGTCCGTTGCAGGCGCTGGCGGCGCCGAGCCTTGAGCACCGGCGGGCCGAGCAGGAAGGTGGCCAACAGTGCGCCCATGAGGAAAAGGGGGATCAGCGGTTCCATACAACGGCGGCTTAGCGCTGCTCGGCTCAATGCACCTCCAAGGCCTCCACGCGGCCCGAGACCGAGAGCCCGGGATGCGTGCCGCCGCCGATCACGTAGAGGACGTTACCCACGACCGCCGCGGCGAGGCCATGCCGGGCCGTCGGTAAGGGGGGCAGGCTCAGCCAGCGGTTGCTCTCTGGATCAAAGGCTTCGACCTCCGCGTGGGTCGCGCTCGGACGCTCTCCACCCACTACGACGAAAAGCCCGTCGAAGGCCGCCCCCGCCACCCCGCCGCGAGCAGTGGGCATGTTCGCTCCCACGTTCCAGGTGTCAGCCGTCGGATCGTAGACCTCGAGCGTGGCCAGGTTCTTCGAGAAGCTCTGCTCGCGCCCGCCGCCGAGGTAGAGCCGGCCGTGCAGTGCGGCGGCCGCCAGGTGGTCCCGGCGGGTCGGCGCCGGCCGCCGTTCCTCCCAGCGGTCCGCTACGGTGTCGTAGACGTAAAGCTCATTCGCGAGCCCCTCGGGCCCTACGCCGCCGACGAGATAGAGCTTGCCGCCGAGCGCGGCCGCGGCCATGGCCCCTCGCGCCGCCGGCAGCGGGGCCACTGGCCTCCATGACGTAGTCCGTGCATCCAGCGCGTAGACCTCGGCATGGGGTTCGAAGCTCGAACCGGTGTAACCGCCCAGCGCGTAGAGGGCGTCGCCCGCTGTGACGGCCACGATGTGGTGGCGGGGTGCCGGCAGGTCGGGGCCAGCGGTCCAAAGCCCGCCGGCAGGGTCGTCGATCTCGACGGTCGCGACCGTCCGGCCGAGGCCATCGAATCCTCCAATCACATAGATCTTGCCCGCGAGCACCGCCGCGGCGATCTCCGTGCGGGGTGTGGGCATAGCCGTGCTTACCCCCCAGGTGTAGGTGCGCACCCGCCCGGCGCGTTCGATAGTCGCAGGCTGCGGGATTTGGGCCGAGACGCCAACCCCACGCACGTAGTAGAGATAGGCCGCACCCCCTATCAAGAGCAGCAGCACCACGATGGCCGTCACCTTGCGCATGCCATGAGTTTAGCGCAGGGCGCCGCCCCCTGACGACTCGGTGGAAGGACGGACCGCCGGTCTTCGTTGGAGGCTAACCGGCACTCAGATCACGCGCCATGCGGATCGCGGCTTCAATGCCCTGATAATAGCGAGGGACGTGAGCGACAGAGCGATATCCCAGCGCTTGGTAGAAGGCGCGGGTACCCCGGTTACTGGCGCGCACTTCCAGATAGACAACGAAGCTACCGGCCACCGTGCAGGATCCCTCAAGCCAGCGAACGAGACGTCGGCCAAGGCCTGCACGACGGTAGCTCGGGTCTACTGCTAACAGACCCAAATGCGCCTCCTCTTCAAGGAATTCCATGATGGCAAAGCCCCGCATCCGAGGGCCATCACGCGCACTCAAGACGACCGTATCAGGACACTGAATCGATCGTCTCACTCGATCCGGTGTCCACGACCAACCGAGGCCCACCTCAACGAGGTCGCGTGACATGCAAGCGATTGGCTCGGCATCAGCGAGTGCCGCTAAATGCAGTGTGGGGCTCTGGCATTTCATTCCAATCTACCGTTGGGTATCGGTCGGCGGCTCATGGCTCATATCGCGGTCTCCGTCAGGGCAGACAGCGGGCGTACTGAGCTCGCCAACGTACCGCGAGGGCCTAAGCGACGTGACCCTGATCCCGAGCAAGCGTAGTTTTCGATCGAGCGCTACCCGCTGAAGACAGGTTCGCGCTGCAGCTCGGATGCTCTCCGGATCCGCCGTCGCTTGCTCTAGCGTGACGTCGCGGGTCACGGTCCGGAAATCATCATAGCGGAGTTTGATACCGATGGTCTTCCCGAGGTAACTCTTACGGCCGAGATCGCCACTGACGCGCTGGCACAGCCCCAGCAGGATGTTGGACAGGGCCGCTCGGTCACGCTTCGGATGCAAATCGTGTTCGAAGGTGGTTTCGCAACTAATGGACTTGGGCTCTCGGCGCGTGACCACCGGGCGTTCATCGCGTCCGTGGGCGGCGTCAGTCAGCCAAGTCCCGTAGTGCAGGCCAAACCTCGCTACCAGCATTGCGGGATCCGTGTGGGCCAGGTCGCCAACGGTGTGAATACCGAGTGCAGCGAGCTTTGCATTCGCCTTCGGGCCGATGCCGCTGATGCTCCGCGCCGGCAGCGGCCAGATACGGGTGGGGAGATCTGCATAGGAAAGTACCGTCAATCCGTCCGGTTTCTGCAGCTCCGAGGCGAGCTTGGCGAGGAGCTTATTGGGTGTGATCCCAATTGAGCAAGACAAACCGGTTGCGCGTCGCACCTTGCTCTTGATGCGCTGCGCGAGTTCTACGGTGACACCGTGAAACGTTGGTCAGATCGATATAAATCTCGTCGATGCCACGGTCTTCAATTTCCGGTGCGATTTCGGCGACGGCCGCTTTGAACAAGCGAGAGTAATGTCGATATTGTTCGAAGTCCGCCGGTAGCAAGATCGCATCAGGCGCGAGCCTCGCGGCTTTCATGATGCCCGTGCCTGAGTGGACGCCGAATGCCCGCGCCTCATAGGTCGCGGTGGTGACGACACCTCGCCCAACATAATCACGAAGGCGAGGAAAGGTGTCCCCCGTCCGGAGGTGCCCGTGATGCCGACCGCCAATCACCACTGGCAAGCCTCTCAATTGTGGATACCGCAAGAGCTCCACCGATGCATAAAAGGCATCCATGTCCAGATGGGCGACTCGTCGCTGCATCAAACCGCCGATGGGGTGAGGGGGAAGTAGCGCGGAGATCAATAGACTAGCTGCTTGCGTTTATCCGCTCAAGCAAGCGTGCTTGACGGCCATGGTGTTGCCGATCCTCCGCTTGTACCTGCAAGAGTCGGCTGCTCCATAGCAAGGCCGTCCGAGGATCCCGGCGCACGTGTTCATAGTACTTCGCTAAGCGTTCCATCGCTAGGGCATGATCCTCATAAGCAAGTCGCGTCCAGATCTGCACGGCTTCCCGCCAAAGCCGGCGTTGCCGATGCAAATCGGCCAGCTCCATGAGCCCCGCCGCATCAAGTTCGTCGGCTCGGCCGCATAAGTACTGATAAGCAATCGCTTCGTGACCTCGTTTGCGGAAACCGCGCGCAATGGCGTGTGTATCGGACTCCCCATATCCGGGTTCGGCATAGACGCGGACCAACGTGGAGAGTAAGCCCGTCAGCGTTATCAAATCCAGCAAGTTGTGATGGAGGATGCGCGGCACCTCGGTGAACGCGCCCGAGCGTACAAACGCGGCCCATGCCTCGGGCACAAGGTGGCCCGGCAAATCATCTTCTCGTTCAAAGGCGAGCAATTCGCGTTCGGCGGTCTGCAGACGGCAATCGGGCCAACGGCTCCCGAAGGCGCGGCGCGTGGGATGCAAGAGATCCAGGTGTTTTATTACCGAAAGGGGTTCCGCGAGGTGCGCTAGGCGGTAACGCGTTGTGAGAAGTGGTACATCGAAGGCCTTACCGTTGAAACTCACCAAATGCCGTGCCTGGCCATACCAGCTACATGCATCTTCCAGTAAAGTGGCTTCGCCCCGAAAGCCCGTGAGGAACCATTGACATACGTGCAGCTCATCGCCATCGATGCGCGCGAGCCCTAATAAGAACGGTAGCGTCCCCGTGCCTCCCGCGAGGCCTGTGGTTTCGGTGTCGAGAAACAAGAGCTCGTTGGGCTCAATGGCGTCACCGCTGGTAAGTAGGGAGAAGCGCGTAAACGCCGTTGCCGAGACTCTCTCCCAACCGGGTACATGCGCCAGTAATCGACGCTGCTCGATACGGATCAGTCCGGGTGCGAGAGCCTGCCCCTGCAAGCGCGCAGCGACTTCTTGGTCATCGGTGCAGTCGCGCTTCGTGTGGGTCGCTTGCACGGTGAGGCGTCGCAGGCGTTCACTGATAGTCGTTTCTGGGATGGCAGGTTCGGCACTTGCCGGCGCGCCGCGTTGGCCTTTCAGAGCCGACAATCGTGCTTTCAGATCCATGCGCCGCGGTAGTTAGTCTCAGTACCGACGAGCACTTACCTTTGGAATAGCGCCAGCACACTCAAGGCGGCCGCCTTCGGTGAATGCGTTTCATCGGACGCTAGAATAGGACCGATGCAGGTTGGGCATCCCAGGAGGCAGGGACACGCGGCGATCAAGTCATGGGTTTTGGTCACGGAGATCATAGAGCGGCGTGGATAGCCCTATGCCGCCTGGATAGTTGTCATAGAGGAAGACCGTAGGAAGGAAGGCTTGCGTTGATTGTTCGATATCGATAGTCCCGCCATCGAAGGCTTGCGCCCGTCCGCGTCCATCCGGACCCGCCACGGCAAACCACGTGTGTTGACTATCGCCGACCGAGCGTCCTAGATCTTGCCGTTCAGACATCGTGAGCAGTGCCGCGACGTGGTGGAGGGCGTAGGCGGCGCCGAGAAATCCATCGAGAGCTTGCCATCGGGCGGGAAAGGCGGCTTCCAGCGCCGCAGGGTTTATTTGCCACCAAACAGCGGTCGTGTGCATTTCTTGATCGGGCAAATGGATGTTGCCGTAGCCGATGTTTTCGTGCGTGTAATAGCGGATCTTCTTGTAACCGGCAATGCGCCTAACTAAATGCACTTCGCCACGAGCACAGGCGGAACCTGAACGCTCTTGTTGCTCGAATTCGTCCAGGACTTTCAGTTTCGTATAGTCGATCGCATCGGTGTAATAGTCCGCCTGCGTACGGGTGACGAAGGCCTTGCGTCCTTCCCAGTCGAGCCGTTCGACTTGCCAGGGTTGGGCTTGGATGAGATAAATGGCGCCTTCGTAGATCGTCATCGGTGCGCTGGAGTAGTCGACTTCGGCAATGATCTCCTGCTTACCGCCGGTCGTATCGATCACCACGAAGTTACCCTCGGCCACCGAGCGCAGGCTCACACTATTGGCAGGATAACTGTCGGCTATCCAGTGCCATTGAGGCGCTTCATGATGCAGGATCCCGTGTTCTTCGAGATAAGCCAGGAGCTCATCGAGCGGTTCTTGACCGAATGGCTCGCCGTCCCTAAACGGTAACTCGAAGGCCGCGCAGCGGACGTGGTCCATGAGGATGAGCAATTGATCGGGTGCGATCCGCGCATGCTCGGGGGAGCTGCCCATGAAGAAATCGGGGTTGCGGACCAGGAATTGATCCAAGGGATCACTGGTTGCGACCAAGACGCCGAGTGCTGCCCGCTGGCGGCGACCGGCCCGCCCAAGCCGCTGCCAGGTTCCGGCGATGGTGCCGGGATAGCCATTGAGTAGACAGACATCGAGAGCACCGATGTCGACACCCAATTCCAGGGCGCTGGTCGTGATGATACAGTCCAAGCGGCCGGCGCGCAGCTCCTTCTCGGTCGCGCGCCGCTCGCTCGGCAGGTAGCCGCCCCGATAAGCCCTCACCCGCGATGGCTTGCGCGGATCTCGATCAAATACATCCTTGAGATACTTGGTCAGCACTTCGACCATCAGCCGCGAGTTAGCAAAGACGATGGTTTTCAGTCCGTGTACCAGAGCGGATCTCGCGATACGAGTGACTTGCGAACGACTCGAGGCACGCAGACCGAGGTCGGGATTGATGACCGGCGGATTCCAGAGGAGAAGATGCTTTTGCCCCTGCGGTGCACCGCTGTCTGTCACGGCGGCTATCGGACAGCCAATCAACTCTTCGGCGAGCTCGGCGGGATTAGCGATCGTGGCAGACGACAAGATGAAAATCGGATCGGATCCGTAGAAGCGGCATACCCGTCGCAGCCGACGGATGACATTCGCCATATGCGAACCGAAGACACCGCGGTAGGTGTGCAATTCGTCGATGACGACAAAGCGTAAGGCCTCGAAGAATTGAGCCCATTTGGTGTGGTGGGGCAAGATCCCCTGGTGCAGCATGTCGGGGTTGGAGACAACGATATCGCCCCGAGTGCGCACCGCTTTGCGGGCGTCGCCTGGGGTATCACCGTCGAAGGTATACGCGCGGACGCCTAAGCCACCGGCCTGATTGAGTTCCAGAATTTCAGCGACTTGATCTTGCGATAGGGCTTTGGTCGGAAATAGGTAGAGCGACTTGGCTTGGTCCTGGAGCGCCGCCTGGAGTACCGGCAGGTTATAGCAAAGCGTCTTCCCAGAAGCCGTCGGCGTGACGATCACCGTCGGCCTTCCTTGCGCAACTAAGTCCCAGGCCTCCCGTTGATGTCGGTAGAGCCGTTCGATGCCGCGCTTACGGAGCGCGGACACGAGTCTTAAATCCAGCTCCGGCGGGAATTCGGCATACCGACCTTCGCGGGCGGGGATGACGCGTTCTCCGGTGATCCGGCCAGCGTATTTGCGTTTGAGGCCTGCGATGAATGTGTCGACGCTAAGGGGGCGCGCGCGGGTAGCATCCGTTGGCTGCTCGGCGAGGTTACGCATGGCTGTTCTCAATTGGTTCTTATTTGTGAGAATATAGGAGCCTTCGATCATGTGCAAGAGCAAGCAGGAATGGTGAGGCTCACGCGGCGGCAACAGGAGATCTACGACTACCTCCAGGAACAGGCGGACGACTTTCCCCATCCGCCGACCTTGGATGAGTTGTGTCGCGCACTGAAGCTCAGTTCCCGTGGGTCCTTGCATCGCCATATTCAGGCCTTGGTGGATGCGGGACTCGTCGAACCGATGGATCACAAGCAGCGCGGTGTCCGGCTGGTTAGCCAGCACAGTGAGGCGGGAGCGGAGCCATTGCCGCTGCTTGGAACGATAGCGGCCGGGCGTCCGATTGAAGCGGTCTCTGATGAGGAGACGGTGGAAGTGCCTATCAGTTTACGCACGCGCCGGCCGTGCTACGTACTGCGGGTCAAGGGGGATTCGATGGTGGAGGAGGGGATCTTCGATGGGGATCAGATCATCGTCGAACATCGCGAGGAGGCTCGCAACGGCGAAATTGTCGTCGCGCTCATCGACGGCCATGAGACAACGCTGAAGCGGATCGAACAACATCGGGGCCGCATCATCTTGCATCCTGCGAACGCCACCTATGCGCCGATGGAATTTGCACCTGACCGCGTTAGTATCCAAGGTGTCGTTGTCGGATTGATGCGCTCCTACCGTTGAATAGTCAAGAGACGCTTGCTGCACGAATGCGTGAATCACTAAGAGGGGGCAGCAAGTCCTAACTATGAAAACCTATCGCAAAGAATTCTGGTTCAACCTTCCGACTCGGGTCGGATTTTATGGCTTCAGCACCACCTTCCCCACGTTCTTCCTCGCCTCGATGTAGGCCTGCGCCTCGCCGCACTGTGCGAAGCTAAAGACCTTGTCCACGTGGGGGCGTACCCAGCCGTCCCTGACACCCTGCAGCAGCGTGTCCATCCACAGGCGAATTTTTGCAGTCTCGTGCCACAGGTGGCCCAGGTTCACGCCGAAGGCCGACTTGTTGTTGTTCATGAGCGAGATCGCATGGAAAAACGGCATGCCGAACGCTACCGGCAGCAGTCGCAGCGGCCCGAACAGGCCGGATTCCGTTGCGACGGAGATGCCGAACATTCCCAGCCGTCCGGTGCTGCGCAGCGCCTTCCAGCTCTTCTTCCAGTGCTTGCCGCCGAGCGGATCGGTGATGAGTTCCACGCCGCGCCCGTCGGTCAGCTTGTCGAGTTCCACCGACCAGTCCCGCGTGCGGTAATCAATGGCCTCGTGAAGCCCGCGTTCCTTGAGGAAGGCGTGTTTGCTGCTGCTGGCAGTTCCGATGATGCGGGCGCCGATATGGCGGGCGATGTCAATCGCCGCGAGTCCTACGCCGCCACCGACGTTGTGGACAAGAACAGTTTCGTCCTTGCTGAGCGAGCCCATCACGACCAGCAGTTGCCAGGCGGTGAGGTAGTTCACCGGGATCGCGGCGCATTGCTCATGACGGAGCGAAGCAGGGCGCTCGAATACCTGGCCGACCGGAACAACAACGACATCCGAATAGCCGCCAAAGCGCGTCAGCGCAAACACATCCTTGCCGACCCAGGCCTGGTTGACTCCCTGACCCACCCCATCCACCGTGCCGGAGACTTCATACCCCACGACGCAGGGAATCTTCGGTGAATCGGGATAAAGCCCCTGGCGCGCCAGGATGTCGGCGAAGTTGATGCCGCTCGCCTTCACGCGAATGCGCAGTGCGCCGTCGCCGGGTGTCGGATCCGGCGATTCCTGGATTTTCAGCTTCTCGGGTCCGCCGTGGTCTGTGATGACGATCTGTTTCATGACCTATCTCCTTCATGCGCCGGGCTGAAATCCGTAGGTTCGAACAACCGGCGCGATGCAGATAGGTGACCGCGTCAAGATCATTGGCGGTATTGTCGAACCTCCAGTCTGAGCCCCGACCGCATCGTGCCGATAAGTCCCGCACGCCCTACTGCTGCGGCGCGCCCAGATAGTCTGTCTTTCCCAGCTCCACACCATTGTGGCGAAGGATGTTGTAGGCCGTAGTGACGTGGAAATGGAAGTTGGGCAGCACGAAGTCCAACAGGTAAGCCTGGCCCTTGAAGTTGAGTGTGCCGCGGGGCGTACTCAGCATGATGGGCTTTTCCTCCGAGCCATCGATCTGATCGGGCTTGAAGGTCTTGAGAAACGCGATCGTCTTGTCGATGCGCGCATACAGTTCCGGAAACGTGGATTCGGTGTCCTCGTACTTGGGCGGATCGATGCCGGCCAGTCGCGACGGACATCCCTTGGCATTGTCTGTGGCGATCTGAACCTGCCGCGACAGCGGGAACATGTCCGGATACAGCCGGCTGTTGATCAGCACGGCGGGATCGAACTTCTTCGCCTCGGCATGTGCGGCGCCCTTTTCCAGGATCCCCTTCAGGTTGTCGAGCATTCGGATGAAGGCAGGCACCGAGGCCTGGTACATCGAGATGGTCATGAGCTTTCTCCCGTGGGTCTTCGCTTACATCCAGGGTATCGCGCGATCGATCCAGGCCGGAGAATTCAAGCTTCCGGCGCTTTCTGTGGCCGACGATACTGACGCGCGCGACGCATTGCTCCGCATCCGCGGCGTCGGACCACCTCCTTGGCTCCAGTAGCCACAACCCCAGGGTATAGTAGTGTACCCGAAAAACTCTGGTCATCGATGCCACCTCGCTCTCACCATGGTGGATTTGCGACATGGAATCCCGAGCTTACGGAGTTCCCCGAAGATACGCGGGACTCGCCACCCGAAGACGGAGCCTGAGAGTTTTCGGATAAGGTTTTGAACCTCCTGAGCAGCGGGTCGACGTTCTGGCCCTCGGTGCTTGCTAAGCGCCGCCCTATAGTCACGGAATCCTGTCGTGTTGCATGGTGTTCATTAACAAAATCGTGGGCTAGCGTCAGGCGCCGGAGTTTGTCGCCAACGTCATCTGCTGCGGTCGGATGCTCGGTTCGAAGACCTCCCTGACCTTCGCCTCGAACCACCGAAACGAAGGGTGCTGTTTCGAATAAAACAGATGCGTCGTCCGGCTGCGGCGGTAATCCGATGCACCGAAGCGCGCGATCGGGGTCTGAAACCTCGCCGAATGCTGAAGCATTTCAGCCCACTCCTGCTCCAGTTTGCGGTCGGAGAGGGCATACCATACCTCGATGGGCGTGGTGAAACCGAGCAAATAGTCGATGTGCCAGTGGGGCTCGCCAACGGATGCAAGATGATGGCTGAGGCGAGCTCGAATGCCGCCATGGCCGCAGGCGCTTCCGAGGTACCCGTAAAATCCCGGGATAAACGTGAACCTCCCCAACCGGCCGATGACGAGCCGCTGAGTCTTCTTAACCGAAAGGACCAAGACGTAAACACCCTTGCTTTCGGGCATTTCGATCATCGCGTTCTTGAGGTCTATGAATCCCTCCGGCGTCCCAGCGATAGACTCTATGCGCATCGATATCATGGCGATGTCCGCAGCACCTTACCGGTGAACGATCGGGGTGCGCTTTAGGCACCAAAACGTCGCTGCCCGCAGCGCTTATATTAATCAAAAAAATATTCCCTGCGGAGAGGCATCCCGTCGGTGAACAGATGGCTTCACACTGGCACACCTTCGGCGCTTGCATGAAGTATTAAAACTGGCCCGCTGCCACCGCCATCAGCTGGGGAACGCCGGTGAGGGACCAGTAGGCCCCTCGCCTGCGATCGTGGTGAGGGCCTCAAGACGCCGCTCTACGGGGGAGACTACCGGGGCAGCGACAACATCTTCCCCCTCGTCGATGGATTCCTGCAGGCTTTGGAGTAACACCTGCGCAACCCGCCCGACATGCTCATGGTGATGACGTTTAGCGCGCTCGAGGAACTCCATATAGCCGGGGTCGAGGTAGAGGGTGGCCGCGAGTGGCAACGGCTCGTCATGCAATGCATAGATATTGCCGCGATTGCGGCCCTGGTCTCGCACCCGCCGGCAGAGGGTCACCCAACGGGTCATGCGCAAGATGGCGAGTGACCGGGACAAAGTTGCGCGGGATTGAATGTTCGAGCGCTGTAGAAGATAGTCATAGGAGGGGAAGGCGGTCGATCCGCGCCCTTGTTGCTTGGCCCAGATCCATAGCACGGCAAACACACGCGAATCGACCGGTTCGAGCACCGGATCCAAGTGCACCAGCGCCGGCATGGCTTCATGCCACGCGCTTAAGAACAGTAGTCCGTGCTGAGACGGGCCCGCCGGACCCCGGAGTAATTGTTCCACGCTGGCCTCGATATAGGCTTCGAGGGCGCGGGTGGTGGGATCGATAGTGTGGGGATCGGGGATCACGGCTCGCGTGCTAATGCTTTTCAGATGATGGCGATTCGGCTGGCTCCGTGACCCTGGTCGCTGGGCCTATCGACTTTGGTCCCCTGCAAGCTTGTGGAATTCAGCCGTCACGGACGGGCCGGCCGCCAGCAGCCGCTGCATGGCACCCCAGACCGTGCGCGCCGACAGCCCGGTCGTCTTACAGACGGTGAGGTAGTCTTCAGGGCTGAGTGTGTGGTCTTCTGGTTTCTGCAGGGATTCATAGGCTTGCCACACCGCCGCTTCCTCGTCTTCGCGGGGCGCGGCGGGACGGCCGCTATGTCGCCGGACCTGAAGTCGCCATCCGCGTGCGGCGTATTCACCTGCATCCATGCCGAAGAGCGCTTGCATCAGAGGAAAAGGCGCATCCAGCGTCAGCAGGTCATCGCGCACCGAGGTGCTCTGACGTAGATCGCGGACCCGCTTGATCAGCCGGTGCATAAGATCGCGGTCGATGGAGGCTTTACACAGCAGTGCGAAGTGTACCGAGCTCAGATGATCGATATCGGTAAGCTGGAGGGACTCGATCGCTTCGGCGTCTTTGCGGTCCAAGCCCAAATAAGCCAGCGTTTGATCATCGCCCTCGGCCACGCATTTGGCGAGGAAGTGCAGGATGGCCGTGTTGAGCTCGGCCTCTTTACGGATGCGCATAGCTCATCTCCCCCTCACGTTTTGCACAGTTTCAAACCTCCCAGACGATGCGCTTGCCCAAGCGGCCGCAGTGGGTTTGGAGCGCGCGCCGTGCGTCGATAAGCTGGATGAGCCGCGTGTAGTCGTGCTCATCGAGAACGGCAAAGAGTTGCCGCGCGGCGAGATCGAGCGAGGGCGGAAAACTCACCCTCGGCATAAGGGTCTCGGTGGCGGTGCGTTCGTCGCCCTCGGATACGGCCCGGATAGCCGGATAGATGCTCGCGTCTTCCAGGTAATCGAGCGCCGGTGCTTGATCGATGCCGTAAGGCCATTCGTCCGAGAGCGCGGCGAGCATCCACCAGAGCGTCACCCGCTGGGCTTCCTCGGCGGACGCCGGGTGCTCGCCGATATACAACGGCTGATCCGGCAGATCCATAATGAACCCGCATCCTTTCGGACAGAGACAGACGCAGTTGCTCAATCCATGGCGTTGTGCGAGCTGCGTCGCCAACGTCCACATTCGGCCGCGCAGGCTTTTCACATCCTGGGGGCGGTCGTTGTTCTTGCGGACTGCAACCAAGGGCGGCGCACCAGAACGCGTGAGTGGTGGCTGCTCGGCATCTTCGTTGCCCCGCTCGCCGTCGTGCCCGAACGCTTCGTCGAAGGCGCGGTGGTCTGGAAACGCCTCTAGGTCCGGCTCACCGCTGTCACCCACTGGGTGTAGGTCTGTCACTGACACATTAATGTACCGTCCGCTTTTGAAACAGCACGACGTTTTCCGGGATCTCGATGGTACGTTTGTAGGTGGCGGATAATAGTTTCCAGGCTCGTTCGAAGCGCTCGCTTTGATGCAGGGCACGGAAAGTCAAGATGGCCTGGCCACCGCGATGGCGCCAACGCATCCCGGAGCGTTTCATTCGCTGGGTCGCCAGCGTTTTGCAGGCGGCCTCCACCACACCCGAGCCAATGGGGAGGTTCTGCACTTGGGCTTCGGCATAGTGCATCCGGGGGCGGTGGCGGCGGAAATAAGCCAGCTCGGTGGCCAGCTTCTTTTTACGCGGCTGGCTGTCTCTGAGATGAGTCAGTGCCCGGATGATCTTCTCGACGCCCGCCGGCCCATCGCGCAACATATAGCGGTACTTCTCGAACTGGGCTTTCGACTTCGAACTGTTCTCACCGTAGGCCGTATCGAAAGCCTCCTTGAGATGCTCACAGACATGATAGAAATCGATAAGCTCGACCCCCGGCGGGAGTGTGGCGCGGAGGTAGGTCCAGTTATCACGCGCCCCATCGGCGAGCTTGACCAAGCCGAGATCGGGCCGTTGCCTGAGTGCGGCTTCTATCTCCTGGGTCAGCATCGTCTTCAAGCCCGCCTTGTGCCGCTCAGGCATCCGTGCCATCCGCACCGTGGATAGTCGATTGCCTTCCGCGTCATAGTAGGTCAACGTACCGCAGCCCACTTCCGAATACCCCGCCGGGCCGCACGTGCGCTTATCTTGTGCCTGGGACTCCTCGCGTTTCTGTGCACGCGCCCCGTCTTTCATCGGCACCATCACCCCATCGAGGGAGACGGCCAGGGTGACCGCCTCCGTCGGCATCTGTGCCTTTGCACGCAGCTCAGCTTCATAATGGCTCCGCTTCGCCTCCCAGCGTGCGCTCAGTTGCTTGGGCAGCCGGTCAAGGCTCGATTTCGAAGGTGTCATGTTCCCTAGCTCCTGAAACAGATCCTCGCCTTCTTGCGGCGTCAGATGCGCAACCACAAAAGCCACCTGCCGGGCCGCGAGCGGCGTCCAGCGCCCCTCCACAATACCCGCCCGCAACTCCAGCGGACACAGCGTGCGCTCTTCACCTCGTCCACGCCGATATAAGCTCCGCATCACCTGAACTGGGCCCGCCGCACTCACATAGGTCTCCTCGCAGCGCACCACCCGTCGGTATAACTCACCCTCAACCGTTACCGCCGGCAGATCCACATCCAACCGTGCTAACTCCTCGGCCAATACCTCACGCTCGGCCGCCACAAAATACTCATGCAGCTCGCGCTCAAAACCCTCCATCTCATCGACCGCTTCAGTCGATAAGCGCCGCCGTGCTAAAAATGCCTGCAGACGATCAAAGGCGCTCTCAACACTAGCGTACCCAGCCTGTTCATGTAAAACTCTCATCGGGGCAGTCCTCCGGATTTTGGTTTGTTCGACAACTCCCTATTATCTGTGAGATGTCCTGCCCCTTCATCTCATCCACCCACCAAACAAAAGTGTCATATTACAGACCCAGTGACCGCCTAACTCCTTGATTCATCAATCAGTGCTCGAATCTACTCCCCACCCACTTCAGTGTTTGTGTCCGATACAACAGCAGAACGGGAGCGGCCAGCCGTAGTTCCAGGGACACGCTCCGATGGCTCTGGGCTCGTGTCTGTGGTCTGGCCCGGGATAGCAAGGGGCGCCGATACTTCGCGCTCGCGGAGCTTGAATGGTTCGGGCGGCGGCGCGTCGTGACCCGGTCGGCCGGTCGCTTCAATGAAACCAAAGTCGGCGCGCACCTTGGCCACCGATTCGTCACAGAGCTCGGCCGCGCGGGTCTCGATCTCACGTTGGATCGGCTCCAATGTCAGGGCCAAGTTTGCGCCGTCGTAACGCGCGAGGCAGCCGAGAAACCACCGCCGGGCCTCGTCCACTGCGCTTCCCTCCAGTTTGCGGTTCTTGAGGAAGGCAACCAAGATATTTTCCAGCGTGCGGATGCGTTCAACCTGCGATAACCCAAGTCCCGCACGGAATGCCACCGGGATGCAGGGAAAGAGCGTCTCGATGGCATAGTCCATCTTGGCGAAAGATGCGTGGTCAACGGGATAGCCTCGTGCGCGCAACCGCGTGGCCAGATCCCGATTACTCAAGGGTGTACCCGTTTCTTGCTCGAGTAATATGCGCAACTCGTGCGCCGCTCGCGCTCGGTCGATGAAGATGAGCTCGCCGCGGCTGTCGTTCTCGACGAGATGCGCGATCAGGGTCTCACTCTCGCTGACCCAGGGTTCGAACAGGCATTGGAGGGTATGGAACTCGGGAGCCTTCGTTTCTTCGTGCAATTCCTTCACGATGCGCAGCACGGTATTGCCGCCTTCAGCGACCATATAGATGTCTTCGCCTGGGCGACGTGTGATCGGCAGTGATCCGCGGAAACCGCGCTGGCGTATCGACAGCTTGATCAGGTCGTAGGCCTCGTTACGCTCGCGACGCGGATTACGGTCGTATTCCTTGATCTGGTCGATGGCCACCCGCATCGGGGTTGGTTCAATGGGATCGACGGGTTTGAGTTCGCGCGCCGGACCGAAATGCGTCTGCTGTATGAGCGTGTCGCCTTCTTCTACGCTCTCAGTGGTTCGCTTCGTCATACCGCCACTGTCCTCGCGGTATACACATCCGTCAGCGAGCGGAGGTGGCCGTTGAGAAGGCACAAAATATCCGCAATTCTCTCGGGTCCGGCTGCCGCTCCGTGCGAGATTTCAGGCCCCGTGATCATCCGTCTAGCTGGCTCGCCCCAGCCTGTCAAAGCGCGGGGTTTGGCGAATGTTGGTGGCGGGATCTGTATCGGTTCTGTAGAGTGGTTCGGGACCGAAGACATCGGGCCGCAGGTCGTAGCGGCTCACTCTACCCCGGGTGGCCTGCTCTACGGAAAGGCAGCGCGCCGCGGGGACGCGGCCCTTGACGGTCCACTGCTGTACGGCTTGGGGTCGAATCCCTACGCGGCGAGCGAGCGCCGCCTGACTCCCCAGCAGCTCTATGGCTATACGTAAAGCGGTAGTCATGGCATGACTTATTTACAAGTTTCAGCTTTATAAGTCAAGAGATTCTTGTGTATAATGCAGAAAACAAGCACCACTTGTATAGTGACTTCGTGACTATCGGAAAGAGAATCGCCGCGGCGCGGGCCCGAAAAGGTTGGACCCAATCCGATCTCGCGCGCCAAATCGGGATCAAACCTCAGTCGGTGCAACTCTGGGAAGCCGATGCAACGGCCCCGAGCAGGAAGAGAATTGAGACTGTCGCGGAATTACTTGATACGACCCCCGAAGAATTGTTGTTCGATGTGCCTCCTTCCCGAGGGCGCCCTCGGCGTGGCAAACCGTTCATCGGTGACCGAGACAATGTGGTGGTCTCCGCCTACGGTGATCAAATAGTGCCCGTCTGCGATTACCAGCAAGCCGCAGAGTGGACCGCTAGCGACGAACCTTACCCGGTTACCGCGAGAACTGAAAACGTTTGGACGAATATCGAGAACCTGAGCGACCGTTCCTTCGGCCTAGTTATCGAGGGCGAGAGCATGCTCGAGGAGTTCTACCCCGGGGATATCGTGATCCTCGATCCAGAACTGCCGCGTCAACCCGGAGACTTTGTCGCCGCCAAGTTTGATAAAGAAGAGAAAATCACCTTCAGGAAATACCGTCCCCGGGGATTCGACAACAAAGGTAAACCGGTCATAGAACTAGCACCTATGAATGACGACTACCCGATGCTTGTGATCGATCAGCGAAACCCCGGTCGGGTGATCGCTACGATGGTTGAGCATCGCAAGTATCGACGCCGGAATCGCGTAACTACTCTAAAGAAACGTGAGTAATACGAATACGGTTAAATCGCCTCTAATGTTCAGAAAATTAAAGCGAGCTTTTCCCTTCCTGCCCGGCTTTTAAGCGGTCGCTGCTAGACGTACCGGAGTCGGCGACCTCAAAGAGATTCTTGCAGTCCCACAAAAACGGTCATGTGCTAAGCAATTTAAATCTCCCGCTTACGAGCACCGAATGGCATCACACCTAAAGTACAAGTTAGACTTGACGTTTATATGATTTCCCTGTAGATAATAAGCACCTGACCATTGGGGCGTGTCTCCGGTCGCAATATAGGTCGCTGAGGCAGCAAGGCGCCATGCTGCGGTTGAGCGCGATGATTCCAGCGGGTTCGGAAACGTCACATTTGGCTCGTGTTATGATGATAAACGCTGGCACCTTTCTCACGACCAGTGAAATGATTGAGCTTACCGGCCGCAAGCGGTGGACTGCGCAGATTGCCGCATTGCGTGCCGAAGGCATCGAGCACGTAATCCGCATTGATGGCAAGCCCTTGGTGCTTAGGGCTTATTTGTTTAGGCGGATGGGTGTGCATCAATCTTTGCTTAAAGCCCCCGCGGAACCCGATTGGAGTGCGCTCAATGGCGCCGCGTAAGCGTAACCCTGAGAATAAAGGCCTGCCTCTGCGCTGGTGTTATCAACATGGTGCGTATTATTATCAAGTACCACCCGGGCTCGAGATGCAATGGGACGCCAAGCGAAAATTCAAACTCGGGCGCACGCTGCCGGATGCATATAGAGTATGGGCACAGCGCATACCGGGCTCTGGTGAGGCAAGGACCGTTGGTGATCTCCTCGACCGCTACGCGGCAGAGGTCGTGCCAGCGAAGGCACCCAAGACACAACAGAGCAATATACCGGCGATCAAGCGCCTCAAGGCTGTGTTCGGACACATGCCGTTGGAAGCCCTCAAGCCCAAGCACGTATACCAATATCTCGACAAGCGCGGGGCGCGTGTGGCCGCCAAGCGCGAGATCGAGGTCCTTTCTCATACTTACACCAAAGCCATCGAATGGGGCCTCATTGAGGCCCATCCGATTAAGGGCAAGGTGATACGCGCGGGGACACCGCCGCGCACTCGCTATGTCGAAGATTGGGAGATCGTCGAGGCGCTCTCAGTGGCAGGCCCAGTCCTACGCACCTATATATCGATCAAACTACTCACGGGTTTGAGACGCGCCGATCTCCTTGGGCTGCGCATGGCGGATATCCGCGAGGATGGGATCCATGTGGCGCCCCGCAAGACCGCTAAGACCACTGGTAAGCGGCTGATTATCGAATGGTCACAAAGCTTGCGTTCAGCTGTGGAGGCCGCGCTTGCCGTCCGGCCTAAAGATATCGCACCGTGGCTTTTTTGTACTCGCCGGGGAGAATCCTACGTGAAGGCAGATGGCACGGCCAATGGCTGGGATTCGCTCTGGCAACGCTTCATGACCAAAGTATTGGCAAATACCAAGGTCAAAGACCGGTTCACCGAGCACGATTTGCGTGCGAAGTGTGCTTCTGACGCACCGAGCTTAGAACGCGCTCGGCAACTCCTTGCCCATGCCGATGCCGCGCTTACCCAGCGGGTTTACCGGCGCAAACCAGAACGGGTGAAACCTGCTCAATAGCACACTAGCTGTTTTATAGCACAGTGGCCAAATTTTACCCAACGTAAGTCTTTGATTTATGGCGCGCCCGGAGGGACTCGAACCCCCGACCACCTGGTTCGAAGCCAGGTACTCTATCCAGCTGAGCTACGGGCGCACGGATTGGCCTCGGCGATGACGTTACCGCAAGCCTTCGGCAGCAGGCAATTACGAGGCAAGTATACGGTTATCTATGTTCCTGGCCAATATCACGATGTCCTAGCTTTAGCGGGTAACGTACAATTGCGATACTTGAATCGACACTGTGTGATATTACCCAGGCCCGACCGTTGTTACGCTGGAGATTAGTACATGAACCAACTTTTTCGTACCAAACCGACGACCGTACACGATTTTACCGATGGCGGGCTCAAGCGATGTCTTACCGCGTTCGATCTCACCTTGCTCGGTATCGGCGCCATCATTGGCGCCGGCATTTTCGTGCTGACCGGACGGGCCGCGGCCACCGACGCCGGGCCGGCCATCGTTCTGTCGTTCGTGATCGCCGGCATCGCCTGCACCTGCGCGGCGCTCGCCTACGCCGAGCTTGCCTCGAGCGTCGGCGGTGCCGGCTCGGCTTACGCTTACGGTTATGCCGGGCTCGGGGAGTTCCCGGCCTGGGTCATCGGATGGATGCTGATCCTCGAGTATACGGTGGCTATCTCCACCGTTGCGGTCGGTTGGTCGGGGTATCTCAACAACGGGCTGCAGGCGCTATTCGGCGCCGGCTTCGTGGAAACTCTCCTGCACGGTCCGTGGGAGATGACTAGCGGCGGGGAGACGGGGATGGTCAACTTGCCGGCGCTCGCGATTGTCGCCACGCTCGGCGTGCTGCTCGCGATGGGCGCTAAGATCAGCGCTCAGTTCAACGCGGTGATGGTGTTCGTGAAGATGGCGGCTATTCTGTTATTTCTCGCGGTTGCGATCGACCACCTCGAGCCATCCAACTGGAGTCCGTTCATCCCCGCGCCAGTCACGGATCCCGACGGGGCTACGCACTTCGGATGGCCGGGTGTGCTAACCGGTGCGGCCACCATCTTCTTCGCCTATATCGGCTTTGACGCGGTATCGACGGCCGCCGAGGAGTGCGAGAACCCACAGCGCGATTTGCCAATCGGTATTATCGGCTCGCTCGCGGTCTGCACCGTGCTGTACATTGCGGTATCCGGGGTGTTGACCGGAATCGTGCCTTACTCCGAGCTTAAGACCGCCTCGCCGGTGGCCAGCGCGCTGCTCAAGGTTGGCGAAGAGTGGGCGGCCGGCCTCATTGCGTTGGGCGCCATCGCTGGCCTCACCACGGTCATGCTGGTGCTCTATTTTGCAATCACGCGGATTCTGTTCGCGATCTCGCGCGATGGACTACTGCCGCCCTTCTTCTCGCACATCAGCGAGCGGACCAAGAGCCCGGTGCGGGTCATCGTCATGATAGGCGCGATCATGTGCGGCCTGGCAGGCTTCCTGCCGCTCGACCGGCTCGCGGAACTAACGAACATCGGCACCTTGGGCGCGTTCGTTGTGGTGTGCGCCGGTGTCATCACATTGCGCCGCACGCATCCGCACATGGCGCGAGGATTTCGCACACCCTTTGGTCCCATTATCCCGCTGCTCGGTATCGGCTTTTGCCTGTGGCTCATGGCTAGCCTGAGGGTTGAAACTTGGCAAGCTTTTGGGGTGTGGTTGATCGCGGGATTGGTCGTCTACTTCAGCTACTCGATGCGTCACAGTAAGCTGGCAGGGGTGACGACACGACCCCTAGCTTAAGGCGTGATCAGCGAGCGCCGGCGCCACGCGGGGTGAAGGTTGACCCTCACGTCTCATCGGGTTCTTGGATTGCAATCGATATGTTGAGGAGGCGCAAGCGGCGCGCCGCATCCAAAACCGTCACCACCGCTTGATGTGTGGCCTTGGCATCCGCGCTGATGACGATCGTCGGGTTATTCATTCCTTTCGCGGCTTTGCCAAGCGCTTGTTCGATCGTAGCAAGCTTGGCATCGACCACAGGCTCTCCGTTTACATTACATTGACCGTTGGCGTCTAAGGTGACCTCGATCGCCTTCTCGCGATTACTCTCCTCGTTTGACGCTGCTTCGGGCAGCGTTAACGACAATTGAGATTTCGCCACAAAGGTCGTCGACACCATGAAGAAGATGACGAGAAATAGCAGTACATCAATTAGCGAGATAAGATTGATCTCAACGTCATCTTGGCGCAGACGTTTCAGTTTCATCGCCCCCTCCCCAGGTAAGTGAGATCGGCGCCTTCCCGATCGCCATGGATCACCTCGACGAGCTTCAATGCCTCTTGCTCCATGGTGACGACGAGCGCATCGACTTTCCCGCGCAAATACCGGTAAGCCATCAGTGCCGGGATCGCCACGATCAACCCGGCAGCGGTGGTGATCAACGCTTCGGCGATGCCGGCGGAGACTACACTCGGATCGCTCACACCATGCTCACTGATGGCCGAAAACGCCCGAATCATACCGGTCACCGTGCCCAGCAAGCCGAGCAACGGGCTCACCGTGGCGATGGTACCGAGCGTATTGAGATACCGTTCCAATTCATGCACGACGTGGCGGCCTACGTCTTCTATGCTTTCTTTCATTACTTGCCGATCATGGCGCAATTGCATGAGGCCCGCCGCCAGGATCCGGCCCAAGGGCGAATGGTGTCTTAAGCTTTGGATGCGCTTTGCATCCAAATGGCCGTGCTTAAACCATTGCCACACCTGCGCGACCAGGGTCGGTGGGGTCACGCGTCTTGTCTGTAAGGTCCAAAAACGCTCAGCCACGATCGCGAGTGCGACCACCGAGCACGCGATGATGGGCGCCATCATCCAGCCACCCGCTTTGATCAGCTCAAACACGCTACTCTTATCCCCCACTGAGTTCAGATATAATGCTAATAGACAATATCAGATTAATGCGACCTCGGCGAAGTAGCTTCAGTCACAGTGAAACATGATGATGGCCCTTATTAAACGCGGTTTCGTGCTCCTATTACTCGTCGTTTCCCTCGGCGCTTGTCAAAACTTTTCACGCATATCAATCGACAGCCTACATGGCGAAATCCCTGACGCCCCTGCGCCGCCGGACGTTGCACAACCGCAAACTCCGGTTACTGCCGAGCCACCGGCGCGTCAAGATACCTTTGTCCTGGCGGACGACTCTGACGTGATCGGGGAATTGTATGTCATTACCGCACGTGAAGAAGATACATTTGTCGATCTCGCGCGCGAGTACGACCTCGGATACAACGAGCTCCGCGATGCCAACCCAGGCGTCGATCCTTGGCTTCCGAAGGAAGGCACGCATCTGATCTTACCGGCACGCCATATTCTGCCAGACGCCCCGCGCGAAGGAATCGTGCTTAATCTTTCGGCCTTGCGTTTGTTTTTCTTTCCGAAGCGCAAACCCGCGGAGTCGCAGATCGTCGTTACCCATCCCATCGGTATCGGACGCGAGGACTGGCCGACGCCGCAGGGTGCGACGACCGTTGTAAGCAAAGTCGCCAAACCGAGTTGGAACGTCCCCGCATCGATTCGCGCCGAACACGCGGCGAAGGGCGATCCCTTGCCGGCGGTGGTACCGCCCGGGCCGGACAATCCATTGGGTGAGTTCGCCCTGCGGCTTGGGTTTGAGAGTTATCTGATTCACGGAACGAATAGACCCGCCGGAATCGGTTTGCGCGTAAGCCACGGCTGCATTCAACTGTTCCCCGAAGACATTGATACCCTGTTCAAAGAAATACCGATCGGTACCCCGGTGCGGATCGTGAACCAGCCGTACCTCGCAGGTTGGCGCGACGGAATCCTATATGTTGAAGCGCATGAACCCCTGGACCCGGAGCCCGGCGCGGCCGCTCTCCAAGAACAACTGCGAACCCGGCTGGACGAAATAGCTTCCGAGCGCGGTGTTATCGATTGGCCGCGGATCGACAAACTGCTCGATCTCGGCCGCGGTCTACCGTTACCGGTCGAACGTAATCAGCCCGATATCGAGGGCGCGCTCGCGGCCATTCCGGTATCACGGGCCGCTTCGCAACCAATTCTGACGGCCACGGCCACCGCCCCGAGCCGCCCATGGTACGTCCAGGCGGGAAGCTTTAAGAATCTGCACGCCGCCCGCCGTGTATCCGCGATCATCGAGCACCTAGGCCCGCCGATCCCCGCCCGAGCCGTGGCTAACCGGGGCTATCACCAAGTCTTAGCCGGTCCCTTTGACAGCCGTGCCGAAGCCGAAGCCAACGCAAAACGCATCGAAGCGAGCCTCGGCACAGAAACTCTCGTGGTTGACCCGGGTATTTAGCCGCACCCGCACTTTTCTTACCCATCGTGTGTCGAACCAACGCCGGGGCTAGAATTCTGAAAAAGACTCCAGGAGTGCAGCGAATGAAATTCCACCTCATGTTCTTAGTTGGATTGCTCGCCGCGCAAACGGCATCGGGTGGCGATCCGGATCACAGCGCTCATGACGGGCAAGCAGCGACACACAATGGCCACCACCATAGCGCGCATGGCGCCGGCAACCGGGCGGTAGGACAACCGGGACATCCAGATCGCGTCGACCGAAGCATTGCAGTGAGCGCCTCGGATACGATGCGCTACGATCCGCCGGAGATTACCGTCAAACCCGGTGAAACCATCCGCTTCGAGGTAAAAAACGACGGGAAGTTACGGCACGAGTTCATGATCGGCGATGCAACAGAGCAGCGCGCACACTCGGAGATGATGAAGCGCGATCCCAACATGGTCCACAATGATCCAAATACGATCACCCTCGAAGCCGGCGAATCGAAAACCCTCGTTTGGCAGTTCGGCGAAGTAGGCGAGCTCGAAATCGGTTGCCACGTTCCAGGTCACTACGAAGCCGGAATGCTCGCGCGCGTGCGGGTGATCGCCTCTGACAACGCTCAGTGAAGCGGCGCGGGCGGTTTGAATAAGGCGACGAAATTGCGAGTCGTTGCCGCGAATACTTCGTGTGCCGGTATCCCCTTCAACTCGGCTATATATTCCGCAACATAGCGTACGTACGCCGGTTGATTACTCTTGCCGCGATGCGGTACGGGCGCCAGATAGGGAGCATCGGTCTCCACGAGCATTCGTTCGAGCGGCATGCGCCGGGCGACTTCTTGGACGGACTTGGCATTCCGGAAAGTCACGATCCCCGAGAAAGAAACATAGAAGCCGAGATCCATTGCTCGCTGAGCAGTTTCCCACGTATCGACGAAACAATGCATTACACCACCCACGGCATGAGCGCCGTCTAGGTGCAGGATCTTGAGCACATCCTCGGTGGCCTCGCGGTTGTGAATGATGAGCGGTTTGCGCAGCGCCTTTGCAACCGCGATATGCGTTCTGAACCGATCGCGCTGCCACGCGAGATCGCCCTCACTGCGATAGTAATCCAATCCGGTCTCCCCGATGGCGATAACACAAGGCTCGGCCGCGAGCGCCGCCAGTTCGTCGAACCCCGGTTCGATCGTGGCCGCGGTATTGGGGTGCATGCCGACCGAGGCAAAGACTCCCTGATGGGTTCGCGCCAACTGAATGATGTGGGGGGCGGTTTCGAGATCAACCGAAACACATAGGAGACGGTCGACACCTTCACGCTTGGCCGCCGCAAGGACTTGCTCCGTACTACCGTGATGCTCGCGATCGAGCAGCGTCAGGTGACAATGAGAATCGACAAGCATTGACTTCGAGCGTATGGACGGTCGTCACTCGTCAAACAAGCCGACTATACTCTCAATCACAGATCGGGGTCGCTGGCCAGCATTGCATAGGGCCTTTGCCGGGATTTCCTGAAGTTAATTGCGTGTCACACTACATCGTATGCGTCTGCCGATCGGACTTCAAGGCCGTTGCCAGCAAGGTTTCAATTTTGTTGCGCGTCGCGCCCTTGTCCGCGTCACTGATTTGCACGCCGATCCCCGCGGTACGATTACCTTGCGCGGACGCCGGGGTGATCCAGACGACGCGCCCGGCGACCGGCAAGCGTTCTTTACCGTCCAGTAAGTTTAGGATCATGAAGACTTCATCACCCAGGCCGTAAGCCTTCGTCGTCGGAATGAACAAGCCCCCGTTTCTTATGAACGGCATATAGGTGACATAGAGGGCGTGCGTGTCACGGAGTGTCAGCGACAGTATTCCCTGATGGACGTCTTTTGCCGGTACGCTCATGATGATAGGTCAGGGAGGCAATAAACCACACCAATTAATCGTTAATTCCTCAAACACATTGTGTGCTGAAATATTCCGCTCACTATTCAATAGCTTCTTGCAGCGGAGCAATCGATCATAGGCGGCGAACAGATCCCGTGTTCTAAGCCGTTCTGAAATCGCTCTCAGCCGCGATTCTTCGCCGGCAGTGGCGATTTTTCTTGCGCCCTGCGCGCAATTTAGGACCGCCAGGTCAGCGAACAGCTTAAATAAGCTTTCGCTGATAAACTCGGGATCTCCCCGGGACCAATCTTGCGCCACGGCTACCGGATCTGCCAGCCCGCTCACTAGGGCTTGAAAGCTCTCAAGAATTGCCAAGCTCTTGTTATGCGCACCCGCTTCCCATAATTCCAAAGCTTTGAGTGGACCGTTATCGGCCATTTCGAGCAAGAGTTCAACCTCCGCATCCGGAACCCGTATCTGCAACCAGGCCCGGCCTTGCGCCCGGGGGGGAACAAAGAAGTCAATGCGCTGGCAACGGCTGGTGACCGTCGCCGGTAAGCGGCGCGACTTCTCTGTCACCAACAAAATCACCGATTGCGGCGGCGGCTCTTCCAACACCTTTAACAGGGAATTCGCCGCATTGCGGTTCATCGCATCGGCGGGATCGATCAGGACGACTTTAAATGGGCCGAACAGGTTTCGCATACCGACGAAATCAGGCACGGCGCGAACCTGTTCGATTTTAATCACGGCGCTCTTCGCTTCTGGAGTGATCCGATAATATTCGGGATGACTTCCTGCGGTAAAAAGAACACAGCTCTTACACTGCCCGCAAGGCTCGCCTTCGCCGTTGGGACCCGCGCACAGCAACGATGCGGCGAGTGCGCGCGCGAATTCCGAGATCCCCATTCCGCACATCCCGCGAATCAAGACTGCATGGGGCATACGTTGGGCGCTGCGAAGCTTCCATAGCCCGTGCCACTGCTCGGTCTGCCATGTGTATGGAGGGCTCATGGTGAGCCGAGCAAGCGTCCCAGTTGCGTTCGGATTTCGTTTGCTACCGCTGCAGGAGCAGCCGTAGCGTCGACCACGCGGATCCGCTCGGGCGCATGCTGGGCGAGATCCAGGTAGGTCTGTCTGACGGCCTCGAAGAATCCGGCCGCCTCCGATTCGAACCGGTCAGGCGTCCCATCTCGTTGCCGTGCGCGGTTCAGGGCCATGGGTACGGGTGCATCCAGTAACAAGGTAAGGTCCGGCCGTAAGGCTCCTTGAACCAGATCTTCCAACACCGCGATGCGCGCCCGCGGTACGTTGCGGCCTCCTCCCTGATAAGCATAGGAAGCCTCTGTAAAGCGGTCGCTGACCACACAATGACCGCTCACAAGCGCGGGCTCTATAACCTTGTGCACATGTTCAGCTCGCGCCGCGAACATCAGAAGGAGCTCAGTCTCAGGTTCCATCGGCGTCGGCGAAGGCTGCAGCAATACGCTTCGGATCGCCTCACCGACAGCTGTGCCTCCCGGTTCCCTTGTCTCGATTACAATTCGACCCTGCCCCCGGAGGTAAGCCGCGACTGTCTTGACCTGTGTCGATTTACCTGCGCCTTCAATTCCCTCAAGGGTGACGAAGAGCCCGCGGTTGCTACGCCGCGCAGTGGCAGTCATCGCGAATCTTTTCGACCGACGATCTGATACCGAGCGATGGCTTGCTCATGATCCTCGAGGGTACCCGAGAAATGATGGTGGCCGTCTCCTTTGGCGACAAAATACAGCGCGGCGCCAGCCGCGGGGTGTAACACCGCGCGAATGGATTTGGCCCCAGGCAAAGCGATCGGCGTCGGCGTCAGCCCCACATTGCGGTAGGTGTTGTAGGGGCTATCAATGCTCAGATGACTGCGTTTCAAATCGCCCGCAAAGGCGTCACCCAAAACGTAGATGACCGAGGGGTCCGTTTGCAGTGGCATGCCACGCTCCAGGCGCCGCAAAAATACCCCGGCGATCTCCGGACGTTCCGATTCAATCGACGTTTCTTTCTCGATAATCGAGGCCATGATCAGGACCTCGTAGGGGGTCTTGTACGGTAATCCTTTGTCGCGCGCGGACCATTCACGATGAAGCAACTCTTCCATGCGCCGATAGGCGCGTTGCAATAGTTCCAAATCCGAGGTGCCCGCCGTGAAGTAATAGGTATCCGGGAAGAATAAACCCTCGGGATCCCGGCCCGCAAACCCGAGGCGCTCCATGATTCGCCGGCGATCGAGGCCCGCGAGTGTCTGCAACACTTTCGGATGCTCGGTGAGCGCTCTGCGGACCCTATCGAAGATCCAGCCTTCAATGAGTGTAACCTTGTGTTGAATGACGCGGCCGTTGACAAGAGCGTCGAGAAAGCCGCGCGGCGTCATACCGGGGATAACCCAATACTCTCCCGTTTGGACGTTTCTAGCTTTACCGGAGGATCGCGCCATCCACGCGAAGTAATGGGAGGACGACAGGATTTTCATGGATTTCAAATCTTCCCCGATCGATTCAACGGTGGCTCCCGGGACAACGGTATATTCGATCGGTTTGCCGACCACGAAAATAGCGCGATCGGACCACGCCAACAGGTCTCTCCAGTATCCCATCACGACGATGCCCAGCGCGGCAATACCGAGAATGATAAGTTTGATCGCAGTCGAAGGCATCGCCGTGTGAAGTTTAATCAACGTGTGTCTGACGGGATAGAGCGATTTCCCGCACCAAACGACCGGGTTCGAAGAGGCGCTTGCGGCGCGCGAAAACCTGTGCGATAGGCCAAATCCCGATCACGCTATTGCATATAAACGCGTGGTCGGCACACCATAATTCGCTTAAGCGCATGGCTTTGACCCGCGTCTCGACACCGAGCCGCTTTGCCGCCTCCACGATCACGCCCCGCATTATGCCGCAAACCCCCGCCACAGAGAGATCCGGAGTGAAGAGTTCTCCGCCTCGCACCAGAAATACATTGGACATCGTGCCTTCCGTTAGAAAACCGGCCGTATCCAGCATCAGACCCTCCGCAATCCCAGGGTCGTCCCACTCGCTACGGGCCAAGACCTGTTCCAAACGATTGAGATGCTTAACACCTGCCAGGCTCCGGTTGCGTGCGAGGCGGGTCGTGCACAGGCGGACCGTGATCCCGCGTTGCCAATAATGCTTCGGATAATCTGGCCACGCGTAAAGTGCCCAGATCCGCGTGGGAATGACAGGAATAGCGGCGCGATAACCGCGCGTACCGATTCCCCGCGTCAGTATTAGCTTTAGAACCCCGCGTTGCACGCCATTGCGGCATTCCTGCGCCTCCTTTAGAAGCAACGGCTCTTCGGGCCGCGGAAACCCTAAACGCGCGCAGCCCAGTGCCAGGCGCGTGTAATGCCGGTCCCAATACCTGAGCGTGCCGTTGACGATCGCCAGCGTTTCGAACAGACCGTCGCCATAGTGCAGACCGCGATCGGACGCGTTAACGCAAGCATCCGGCAGCCCGTTGACCAGGATCGCCAGGGGGCCCGGGGATACTGCTTGTTCGTTCAACGATTATCCGTCCCCAGGGCGAAGGCGCGGTTTACTGCGGAACCTTGTCTCCGAACAAAACCAAGCTTAGAACGCACCGCGGGCGAATCACACCTTACGAAAAACGAGGGTCCCGTTGGTGCCTCCGAATCCAAACGAATTCGAGAGCACAGTCGTTAATCTCATCGGTCTCGCTTCATTGGGGACATAGTCCAGGTCGCACTCGGGATCAGGGGTAAACAGGTTAATCGTGGGCGGTGCCACTTGATCGCGAAGCGCCAGAATGGAGAAGATCGCCTCCACGCCTCCCGCGGCGCCTAACATGTGCCCCACCATTGACTTCGTGGAGCTGACAGCGAGTTTGTAGGCGTGATCTTTAAATACCAATTTGACCGCGTCCGTTTCCGCCTTATCCCCAGCCGGTGTGGAGGTGCCGTGGGCGTTGATATAATCGATTTCGCTCGAGTCGATAGCCGCATCTCTAAGAGCGAGTTGCATGCAGCGCGCCGCACCCTGCCCGCCGGGAGAAGGGGCAGTCATGTGATAGGCATCGGCATTGATGCCATACCCGGTGACTTCGGCGTAAATTCGGGCCCCACGCCTCTTTGCATGTTCGTACTCTTCAAGCACTATCACGCCCGCCCCATCGCTCAATACGAAACCATCTCGGTCGCGGTCCCAGGGGCGGCTCGCCGTTTCCGGATCGTCGTTGCGAGTCGATAATGCCCGGGCGGAGCAGAAGCCCCCGAGTCCCGTAGGCGTCGTCGCCATTTCCGCGCCGCCCGCCACCATCACATCGGCGTCCCCGCGTTCGATGATCCTGGCGGCATCGCCAATGCAATGCGTGCCCGTGGAGCATGCCGTGACAATCGCGAAGTTCGGTCCCCGCAACCCGAACTTAATCGACAAGTTACCGGCAATCATATTGATGATGTTGCTCGGGATGTAAAAGGGTGAAATCTTCTTCGGTCCTCCATCCTCGATGCTCAGCCGGCCCTGCTCTATTCCCCACAAGCCTCCTATTCCGGCACCGATCGCGACGCCAATGCGATCGGCGTTTTCCTCCCGTACCTCGAGACCGCTATCCTGAAACGCTTGGATCCCCGCCGCGAGGCCATAGTGCATGAAGGGGTCCATCTTTTTCACATCCTTGGGCGAAATGTAGTCCGTCACGCTGAAATCGTTGATGGTCCCGGCAAATCGCGTCGAAAAACCAGACACGTCGAAATGCGAAAGAGGTCTGATACCGCTCTTGCCCGCAAGAATGTTATCCCATGCGGCTTTGATGGTATTACCCACTGGACAGATGACACCCAGTCCAGTTACCGCGATTCGACGTCTAGTCACTTTTTTTCACCCTTTTCGGTCCTCATAGAAAAGCCAAAGGCCGCGATAAGAGAATCAATCACGCGGCCTTCTAGCCTAGCATTATCGGTAAGACGTTAAGCTACATGCCGGGTCACGTAATCAATGGCTTGTTGTACAGTAGTAATTTTTTCCGCCTCCTCGTCCGGGATCTCGGTCTTGAATTCTTCTTCCAGCGCCATCACCAATTCTACCGTGTCAAGTGAGTCCGCTCCCAGATCGTCGACGAACGATGCTTCGTTGGTGACTTCTTCCTCTTTGACGCCGAGTTGTTCCACAACGATCTGCTTGACGCGCTCTTGTATATTACTCATAGCAAGGAATTCCTCCCTTCGGATAAACCGTTGACCAACGGTGGATGTTAGTTTAGTAGAAATGAGACAACTTGCAACTGAGGTTAATGTTATTTGTCAATATTATTTATTAACATTTTATAAATAATAAATTTTACATACTTATACCATGCACATTCCACCGTTGATATGCAGTGTTTGTCCGGTAATGTAACCCGCCTCCGGTGAGGCCAGAAATGCCACCGCGGCGGCCACCTCCGTCACGCTTCCTAAACGCTGGAGCGGAATGCTGCTCAGCAGGTGCGCTCGCTGTTCCGCGGACAAGGCCCGGGTCATATCGGTGTCGATAAAACCCGGCGCCACGGCATTTACGGTGATACCCCGCAATGCTACTTCGCGCGCCAGCGCCTTAGTAAATCCGATGATTCCCGCCTTGGCCGCCGCATAGTTGCATTGGCCCGGATTGCCGGTGACCCCCACGACCGAGGTGATGTTAATGATCCGGCCACAACGCGCCTTCATCATACCGCGCAAACATGCTTTTGAGAGTCGATACACGGAGGTCAAATTGACATCGAGCGTCGCGTACCATTCTTCATCCTTCATGCGCAGGAGTAAATTGTCACGCGAAATCGCGGCATTATTCACCAGTACGGTGGGTACACACTCACTCTCTGCTAGCTCGGCCATCATCGCCTGAATGCTTTCGGGTTTGCCTACGTCCAATAGCATTGCTTTTCCTGTTAGCTTATTATTGTTCAATGCCTTATAGATATTTTCTAATCCCTGCTCAGAGGTTGCGGTCCCGATAACATAGGCCCCCCGGCCGCCGAGACTCAGGGCGATGGCCTGACCGATCCCACGACTTGCGCCCGTGACAAGCGCAATCTGCATGTCCGAAGACATCGTAAAACTATTCGTCTGAACTGAGTTGCGTGACGGTTGCCTAGGCTAGGGACACCAATATAAGCGTTAGTATTTCAATAACGTTGCGCCCCAGGTAAAACCGCCGCCAAAGGCTTCCAACAGCAGTGTCTCGCCCCGTTTAATTCGGCCATCGCGCACCGCGGTATCGAGCGCCAGCGGAACCGAGGCAGCGGACGTATTGGCGTGTTCATGCACCGTCATGACCACGCGGCTTAACGGGAGTCGAAGCTTCTTTGCGGTGGCCACGATGATTCGCGCATTCGCCTGATGGGGCACCAACCAATCGATGTCCGCGGGCTGCAAGCTATTGGCTGCCAAGGCGTCATCCACGATTCGGTCGAGCGCTTTAACCGCCGCCTTAAAGACCTCGGCGCCTTGCATCTTAACGTAGGCCTCGCCATTGGCGAGGTGTTGAAAACCTTGAGATACGCCCGCGGGGACATGCAGTAAATGCTCGAAACGCCCATCCGAGTGTAAATGCGAGCTGAGCACGCCGGGATCCGTGCTGGCCTCGATCACCACCGCCCCGGCGCCGTCGCCGAACAACACACAGGTGCTCCTGTCGGTCCAATCAATGATGCGCGAAAACGTCTCCGCGCCAACCACGAGAGCGCGCTGCGCCGTGCCACATTTAATAAATTTATCTGCGATATCGAGCGCATAAATAAACCCGGTACACACCGCCTGTATATCGAAAGCCGCGCCGCGAGACATCCCAAGGCGTCCTTGCAGCAAACAGGCAGTACTGGGAAAGATCCGATCCGGGGTCGTGGTCGCTAGTACGATTAAATCGAGGTCGTTAACTGCGACACCGGCCGCTTCGATAGCGAGGCGCGCCGCCCGCTCCGCAAGATCACAGGTGCTTTCACCCTCCGCGGCGATATGCCGCTTACGAACGCCCGTCCGCGCCACGATCCACTCGTCGCTGGTATCGATCATGCCCTCCAGATCGGCATTGGTCAGGACGCGTTCCGGCAAATACGCGCCGGTGCCGATGATTCGGGAATACCTCAAACGGCCCGCCTCTGATCGAAGATTAGTTCGAGATCTTTGCTGATAAGGTCGGGTACGCGCTTCTCGACTTCCAAGACGGCCTCGTCTATGGCGTATGCAAACGAGACCTGATCGGCGCTGCCGTGACTCTTGATCACAATCCCCCGCAGACCCAGTAAGCTCGCGCCATTATAGCGCCGCGGGTCGATCCGGCGCACGGCCGCTTTCAGCACCGGTCCCGATACCCATGCGGCCAGACGGGTAAAGGGGGTGCGTAAGAATTCTTCTTTTGCGAAATGCAAGAACATGCGGCCCACGCCTTCGCTCGCCTTGAGCGCGATGTTGCCGACGAATCCGTCACACACGATCACATCCACCGACCCCTTGAAGACGGCGTCGCCTTCCACAAAGCCGACATAGTTCAGATTGCTCTGCGATATCAACATGGCTGCTTCCTTAACCCGTCCGTCTCCCTTTATTACTTCCTCGCCCACATTCAGCAGCGCCACGCTCGGCGCCGGTTTATTGTCCACGGCGCTCGTCAGAGCGGCACCCATCAGTGCGAATTGGAGCAGCTGCTCGGGGCTCGAATCCACGTTCGCTCCCAGATCGAGCACATGCGAATGGCCCTGCATGGCCGGTAAGGCGGAGCAGATCGCCGGCCTATCGATCCCCGGGAGCATCTTTAACACAAACCGAGCCTTGGCCATCAGCGCTCCCGTGTTACCGGCGCTCACACAAGCATCGGCCTCGCCTTCTTTAACCAGGTCGATCGCCACGCGCATCGAAGAATCTTTTTTGGTGCGCAGGGCTTGTGATGGCGACTCATCCATTTCCACCTGCTGCGTGGCATGGCGAATCGAGACCCGCATACTTGGAACTCCTTGTTCGGCACTCAAGGACTTGGTCACGATAGCCTCGTCGCCGACAAGAACTGCATGTAAATTCACGTGCTTGCGTAAGGCTGCTACTGCGGCCGGCACCACGGCCTGCGGTCCATGGTCCCCACCCATCGCGTCGATTGCGATTCGCATCTCGTTCCCTTGAGTCTACGGCGTAGAGTTATGCCCTGTCAGGGTGCGCGGCGGCTCGCACGCGAGAGCGGATGAACACCGCGCGTTCCAAAGGAAGTGCGGTTTTCAGTTGCTCACGCATCCTTCTCTTTCTTGATCGAATGGATGACTTTTTTCCCGCGATAATACCCATCCGGACTAATGTGATGACGCCTATGAACTTCACCGCTTTGCGGCTCGATGGAGAGGGCCGGCAGCGTCAGCGCGTCATGTGAACGGCGCATGTCGCGTCTCGAGGCGGACTTGCGATTTTGTTGTACGGCCATAGGTCTGTTTTTCCGTTGTTTTGAATGTTAATGCCTGTGCAAAAGCTCCGACGCCTCCGCGAGCGGACTCCTACTCGAGTGTGTGGTCACAGTCGCGCCGCACTGGCCTTCGGGATGCATGGGCGCGATCGGGAGCGCGAGTATCAGCTCGTCTTCGATGACTTCAAGAAGCGACGTGGGTCCCCGCGTCATGCGTACGATCTCATAGTCGTTCTCCGGTTCAATCTTACTTGCCTCCTCGACGAATTGCAGTTTCAGCCCCGAGCGTACCGGCAACTCCATCGGCTCCATACAGCGCTGGCAGCGGACGGTAAGCGTCCCCGACACCTCGCCCTGCGCGCGATGCAGGCCTTTTTCAGTGTCGAAAAACGCCGCCTCGACTGCGACGCATCCATCGCGGGTTTCGATCCACTCCGCGAGACGCGCCATGTTCGTGAGCCGCATTAGGCCACGCAAGCGGCGCCCCTGCTGAGCGAGCCGCGCCGGATAAATATACTCAGGAAGTTCATCCATTAGAACACATTATATTGCAGTTGCATGAGCGGAAGAATATCGCACCCTGCGTCACTCCGGGATCCGAGGCTTGCGCTGAGCGCTCGTCAGGCGATGCGGAGCGGTTATCTTTCAAACAGCTTGCGGTAGACTAAATATTTTCCTAATCTTCGCGCAGTTTTTCACCGGGATGCAAAAGATGGAGTTTAACGCCGTCGCGCGCTTTATACGGCAGCACTTTCGGCATTTCAATGCCGCCGCATTAGTGGATGCCGCCGCGGGTTACAACAAGCACCTGGAGGGAGGCGGGCACATGCTGATTACGCTCGCCGGCGCGATGAGCACGGCCGAGCTCGGCCTGTCGCTGGCAGAGATGATCCGCCGCGGTAAGGTACATGCAATCTGCTGCACGGGCGCGAATTTAGAAGAGGACCTTTTCAACCTCGTGGCCCATGAGCACTACGTCCGTATTCCCCACTATCGCGACTTGACCCCCGCGGACGAATGTTCACTCTTGGAACGCCATTTAAACCGCGTTACCGACACCTGTATTCCGGAATATGAGGCAATCAGGCGTATCGAGGCCGCGGTCCTTAGCGAATGGACCGCGGCTGACCAGTCCGGCCGGCAACGTTTTCCCCATGATTTTCTGTATCGCATCCTTCGCGAAGAGCGCTTGAAAGCTGCATATCAAATCGACCCCAAAGACAGTTGGCTGCTGGCGGCAGCACAAAAAAACCTGCCCATTTTTGTTCCCGGTTGGGAGGATTCTACGCTCGGCAACGTTTACGCCGCGCACTGCATTCGAAAGGATATAAGAAACGTCCATACCGTGCGCACCGGGATCGAATACATGATCGCGCTCGCGGCATGGTATCAGAGCACTGCGGCCGAGCATTCCGTCGGCTTTTTCCAAATCGGCGGCGGAATCGCGGGGGACTTTCCCATCTGCGTCGTGCCCATGTTGGAACAGGATTTACAGCTAAAGGACATACCGCGGTGGGGTTACTTTTGCCAGATCAGCGATTCGACGACCAGCTTTGGGTCCTACTCGGGCGCCGTTCCAAACGAGAAAATCACCTGGGGGAAATTGGCGGTGGATACACCAAAGTATATCATCGAGTCGGATGCCACGATCGTCGCGCCACTCATCTTCGCCTGCGTGCTGGCGACCTGCGGCTAAAGCATAACGACTGAGACCGAGGAATCGCTATGCGTTCCGTCAAAGATCTCGAGTCAACGACTGATGCCGCCGCCGCGGACGGACGTGCTGACTGGACCGTCGAGGATGCGGAGGAATTGTACCGCGTTAAGGCTTGGGGTGATTCGTTTTATTTCATCAAGGAGAACGGTCACGTCGCGGTCAGACCGCTGCAGCAACAGTCCCTGTCGATCGACATTTATGCTGTGGTCCAAGATCTGCGGCAGCGTAATGTTTCTTTCCCAGCTTTGATTCGCTTCCAGGATGTCCTCCAAGCCCGTGTCGTACGCTTGAACAAGGTCTTTATCAAGGCCATCCGTGATTCCGGATACCGCAACCGGTATCAAGGCGTATATCCAATAAAAGTCAACCAATTACACGAGGTCGTAGAGGAAGTGCTTGAGGCTGGGCGCGCCTATGGGATGGGACTCGAGAGCGGATCCAAGGCGGAGCTGGTGGCGGCGCTTCCCCATCTCGACCAGGACGGGGCGCTACTGATCTGCAATGGCTATAAAGACGAGATGATGCTCCGGCTCATCCTCTCCGGCCAGCAGATTGGTCAAAACGTCATCCCGGTCATAGAGAAGTACGGGGAGTTTGAGCATCTGCTGCGCGTTGCCCAGGCAATGAGCGTGCGGCCCCGCTGCGGAGTGCGGGTACGTCTCGGGACCAGCGGATCCGGGAAATGGGCTGAATCGGGCGGCGATCAATCGAAGTTCGGGATCTCGATTCCAGAGCTGCTCATGCTGATTCAACGCTTGAAAGAAACCAATCATACCGATGCGCTGGTGCTGCTGCATTTCCACCTCGGAAGCCAGATCTCCGATATCCAGATCGTCAAGCAAGCCGTCAAGGAAATCACCCAAGTTTACGCCCAGCTTCTCAAGCGCGGCGTACCCCTTCAGTACCTGGATGTCGGCGGCGGCTTGGGGGTTAATTACGGCGCGGGTTATTCGGGCGATCACGATGGTGTCAATTACGCGCTGCAAGAATACGCCAACGCGGTGGTCTACTCCGTCAAGGAAGTCTGCGACGATGAGCAGGTGGTGCATCCGATCCTAATTTCGGAAAGCGGCCGGGCCATTACGGCGCATCATTCGGTATTGATCGTGGAGGCGCTAGGCAGTTATAACAAGGACCTCCTGGATCCTGCATTTACCCCACCGACGGATATCAACCCGACGGTTCGCGAACTGTATGAAATTCTCGACAGAATAAAAGACGCCACCAATCGCAGAGACAAGCGGCAGTTATCGGATTTGCGCGAGGCTTTCCACGACGCGGTCGAAAAACGCCAGGAAGCGGATACCTTGTTCGGTCTAGGGTATCTCCCGATCGAAGAGAAGGGACTGGCCGAACGCCTGTATTGGTCAGCCTGTAAGGCGATACACGAGCGGATCGGGCGCCTTGCGCCGGAGTCGGTTCCCACTGAACTGCTGGCGCTCAACGACCATCTCGTGGATCAATACCTGTGCGATTTTTCGGTTTTTCAGTCCATTCTCGATCATTGGTCGATAGGCCAAGGATTCCCGATCATGCCGTTGCGATTTTTGAATGAACGGCCTGACCGCCGCGCCGTGCTCGTAGATCTCACCTGCGATTCGGACGGCAAGGTATCTCATTACGTTTCATCGAATTCCGACAAGCGGTTTCTCGAAGTCCATGATCTCGTAGGTAAGGAACCTTACTATTTCGGGTTTTTCCTCATGGGCGCCTATCAAGACATAATGGGTGATTCGCACAACCTCTTCGGCCGCGTCGCCGAGGCCCACGTGTACGCCGACGCCGAAGAGCCCGCGGGTTATTACATCGAGAAGATCATACCGGGCACCTCGATCCAGGACCAGCTAGCCTTGGTTCAATACTTCCCGAACGATCTCCACCGCCGGATGAATAATCTCATCCGCCAAAAGATCGAGAAGGGGATCATTCGCCCCAAGGCCGGCGTGGAGCTCCTGGAGCAATACATGGAGTGCTTCCCGCAAAGCACTTATTACAAGCCAGTGGACTGATCGCCGAGCCAGATAAGCCCCCGGTGCATCCCATCAAGACCCTCAATCTTGGTCTCATCCAGATGCGCTGCGGCGAAGATCCGAGCGCCAACCTTTCCAAGGCTTTGGCGATGACGCGCCAAGCAGCCGGGCAAGGCGCCGATATCGTCTGTCTGCCGGAGCTATTCCGGTCCCGCTATTTCTGCCAGACCGAGGAGCACCGATTTTTTGCCTTGGCCGAACCGGTGCCGGGCCTCTCGACCGAAGCGTTCTCGGCGCTGGCAAAGGAACTTGAGATCGTCGTGATCGTGAGCCTTTTCGAACGCCGCGCGCCCGGTCTCTACCACAACACCGCGGCGGTGATCGACGCGGACCGCGGGGTCCTTGGGACCTACCGGAAAATGCATATTCCCGACGATCCGCGTTATTTTGAGAAATTTTACTTTACGCCGGGGGATCTCGGCTTTCTCGCTTTCCGCACCTCGCGCTGCCACCTCGGTGTTTTGGTCTGCTGGGATCAGTGGTACCCCGAGGCCGCGCGGCTGACGGCGCTCCGCGGCGCCGAGATCTTATTCTACCCCACGGCGATCGGTTGGCATCCGGAGGAACACGAGACTTACGGCGTACAACAACACCAGGCCTGGGAGATCTCGCAGCGCGCCCACGCCATTGCCAACGGATGTTACGTCGTGGCGGTTAACCGCACGGGGTTCGAGCCGACGCCGGGAGCATCCTCCGGGCATGGCATCGATTTTTGGGGACAAAGCTTTGTGGCCGCGCCGAGCGGGGCCGTGCTCGCGCGCGCGCCGGCTGCCGAGGAAACCATTCTCGTCACGCCGATCGACCTCGGCCAGACGGAGCAAGCTCGTACGCACTGGCCGTTCCTGCGCGATCGCCGCATCGATGCCTACGGCGATCTGAGCCGCAGATTCATCGACCCCTAATATCATAGATCGCAAACCGAACCGGGAGGGACTGCGAGCCGACCACCTTGGCGCGTCAGTCCAGCGCTACGCACCACTGCAAAAGCACTTGACCGAATTCCGGATCACCGGTGCCCGCGGCGCCGAGGAGGTCTAATTTCAAGCTCTGATAGCGGTTCAATCGGTAGCTGATCCCATCGCGCAAGAACTCTTTCACGAATCCCGGCAATAGCGCGAGCACACTATCCTCCGCGGCGTCTGAATTCTCTCTGGACGAAAAAGCCGATCCGTTACTTAAATCGAGAGGCGCGGCGTTGGTCTTGGCGCTACAGCATAGCAGCAGGATAAGGCATAGCATGCACAACGGGCGCGGTTCCACATCTCGGGACCGCTTTAAGGACTCACACGTTTTTAGAGCCATCTCGTATCCCCCCTCGGACAACAAGTGCGCCGGTGCGCCGAGGGTTCAGGCAAGCCGTCCTTAGCTTCTGACAAGATCCCGACAGCGAGTTGGCGTATGACCCGTAGGTGCAATCGCTACGCCACAGGATCTCAATGTGCTCACGGCTATCGATAGCTCAGGATCTCGAGCGGAACTGCAAGAGCGCACCCGTCGGCGCTATACCGGGTGGTTTTCCAGTGAAGCTATGGACCTTTGCAACGATTCTATTTTGTTGTAGCGTATGAGGAAAAGAACGAGGATAAACCCTATGCGCGCGGGAAAATTCGCGGCTTTGGCCGGCTTGGCGGCCTGTATCAGCTCTCAGCCTGTATGCGCGCTCGATGCCGTCGCAGTCGAAGGCGGCAGCGGTGATGACGGGATTAACCGGTACGGGATGGCGTTGCAATGGGATTGGGGGGTGCAATGGCTGCCGCTGGGGGACTGGCATCTCGGCGGGTATTGGGAGCTAAGCGCCAGTTACTGGGACGGGGACGATGGCCTTACCGGTAACGACTCCTTGGGGGAGTTCGGCTTGACACCGGTCTTTCGCTGGCAGACACAAACGCCGATCTATGGCGTACTGCCCTATCTAGAAGCGGCCGTCGGCGTCCACGGCATGACGGATACCGAGATTGGGGACAAGAACTTCGATACGGAATTCGCTTTCGGATCACTTGGGGGGGCCGGTATACGCTTCGGGCACGAGGGCCGATACGAGATTGGGTACCGGTATCAGCATCTATCCAATGCCGGGATCGGCGATTCTAACCCCGGCATCAATTTCCATTTAGTGCGATTGAGCTATCATTTTTAGTCACGCTGTCGGCAGTCGCCGAAATTCTTCGCGGGTGAGGAGAAACTCCAGCACCCCGGTCAAGGCACGATCGGCGACGTAAGCATCGGCGCGGCGCTGCACCGCTTCGCGCCGGACTATCCCCCCGAAACCGACGGTGAAGATACCGTAGGCGGCGGGGTCGAGATCCGTGATCCCGTCCCCGACGATCGCCCCACGGCGGCCTTTTGCCACGCGGTGGCAAACGGCACCCTTGCCCCTGGAGCGCGTCAGGGGTGAGGATGCGTCATAACCGGTGTAGTTACCGGACGCATCATGAAACACATCCACGGCATGCACGCACGCGAGAGGGATGGAGAGGACGGCGGCGAGCGGCACGACCGCCTGGCGGATCCCGCCGCTGACGATATGCACCTCTTTGCCGAGGGAGATCAATGCGGCTACCACCGCCCTCGCTCCCGGCACTTTCGCGGCCACATACTGATTTCCTAACCAGGCGATCGCCTGGCGGTCCGGCCGGAGCGTCTCAAGGCGCCGGCCGTAGATCGACTCGAGGGGTTGTTCCCCGTCCATGGCCGCATGCGTGAGCGCGCTGATCTCCTGCTCGCGGCCCGCGCGCGCCGCGAGCGCATCAATGCCCTCGATCGAGCTCAAGGTGCTGTCGCAATCGAAAAAAATAACCTCGAACCCGGCACGCGCCGCCATACAGCCCGGCGGATTACAAACTGACTTGAAATACCTGGTGGATGGCCAGGAGCTGCGCGATTCGATCGCGCGTCGTTTGCGGTAACGGCCGCGAGATCCCGATCACCGCGATTGCCTCGGGGCCCTGTGCGATGCCGACCTGCATGCGTGAGATGTTGACATTATCCTGGCCGAGCAAGGTACCCAAGGCCCCGATCACGCCTGGACGATCCTCGTGGCGCGTGATTAATAAGGTCCCCTCGAGCACGGTTTCCACTTCGTAGTCGTCGATGCGGACGAGACGGAGGTGTCTGTCACCGATCAGCGTGCCCGCGACCGAGGTTGATCCGCCGTCGTAGTGTCCCGCCGCGGTGATTAGCGACACATATTCCTCGGTCTCCTCGGAGCGGCTTTCGACTAGCGAGATCCCCTGACGGTGCGCGAGATGACACGCGTTTACGCGATTCACCGGGATTGAGAGCTCGCTTTCCAGTAGACCGACCAGGAGCTCGCTTGACAGCGGCCGCGAATCGAGCTCGGCCGCGCGCCCCCTTAATGTTACCTCGACCCGGGTCAAGGGCTGCGAGGCTAAGGCCGCCAGCACCCTCCCGAGGCGGCGGGCCAGCGCCAGATAAGGGTGCAAGCGCTTGAGATCCTCGGCCGGGATCCGGGGTAGGTTGACTGCGTTGATCGCCTCTCCGGTTTCCAGAAATTGCGCGACTTGCTTGGCGATGGCGAGACCCGCAGCGATTTGAGCCTCAGCCGTGGAGGCGCCAAGATGTGGTGTTAGCACGATTTTGGGATGTTCGATGAGAGGTGATCCGAGCGGGGGTTCTCGCTCAAAGACGTCCAACGCGGCGCCGGCGAGCTTCCCCTTGTCCAAGGCCTCGAGCAGCGCCGCCTCGTCAACCAGGCCGCCGCGGGCACAATTGATGAGCCGCGCGCCCCCCCGCATGCGCGCCAAGCGCTCGGCGTTGATGAGACCGCGAGTCTTGTCGTTGAGGGGACAATGTAGGCTCACATAGTCGGATTGTTCGAGCAGTTCCTGGAGCGCGATCGCTTCGACGCCTTCGTGCAGCATCACCTCGTGCGTCACCATGGGATCGTAAGCGATGACGCGCATCTTGAGCCCGAGACAGCGTGACGCTACCACCCGCCCAATGGCGCCGAAGCCGATGATCCCTATGGTCTTGCCGGCGACCTCCGTGCCCATGAATTGGGTTCGTTTCCACTCCGTGGCGCGCACGGATCGATCGGCTTGCGGGAGATGGCGACTGAGCGACAAGAGATGCGCGACCGTTAACTCGGCAGTGGTCGTGGCGTTGGCATCTGGGGTGTTCAACACCACGATCCCGCGTTCGGTGGCCGCGCCGACATCGATATTGTCTACCCCAATCCCCGCCCGGCCGATCACCTTGAGCCGCGGCGCTTTGGCTAGGAGCGCCCCGGTCACGCGCGTCGCGCTACGCACAATCAAAGCATCGCAACCTTGGAGCCGTGCGGAGAGATCGGCATAATCCGATCCGCTGGGAGCATCCACTTCGATCCCGGGACGCGACCTAAGGTAAGCAATGCCGTCCGGCGCGATCGCTTCGGCGATGAGCACCCGCGTCATTTCCTGATCTCGATTGCGGTTGCCTGCAGCACTCGATACCCCCATTCCAACCACGGGAGCACCGCCACGAGGTCCGTGGTTTCCACCGTGGCCCCACACCAGATGCGAATACCCGGGGGCGCGTTCCGGTGAGCAGCGATGTCGAAGGCGACACCCTCGGCCTCCAGCAAGCTGCAAAGATCATGTACAAGCTCCCAGCGCTTTGGATCCGGCTGCTCAGTGAACCACGGGGCCGTGATCTTCAGGCATACAGAAGTCGTCGAGCGCGTGGCGGGTAGCGTGGCCAGAAAGTCAATCCACGGGGTCCGTTCCACCCACGCGGCGAGCGCAGCGAAGTTTTGGGAGCAACGTTGCATCAACGCAGGCTGGCCCCCGGCCATTTCTGCCCAGCGCAACGCGTCTAGATAGTCTTCCACGCAGAGCAGCGAGGGCGTGTTGGTCGCGCCGCCGCTAAAAATATCCTCATTGATCCGGCCTCTGCTCTTGAGGCTCAACACCTTCGGAACGGGCCACGGAGGTGTGTATTCCTCCAGCCTGCTGACCGCGCGCGGGCTCAACACGATCATGCCGTGCTGAGCCTCGCCGCCGAGCACCTTCTGCCACGAGAACGTGGTCACATCGAGCTTGGGCCAGGGGAGATCGACCGAGAATACGGCCGAGGTAGCGTCGCAGACGGTGAGCCCAGTGCGCGCATCGGCGATCCAGTCACCATTGGGCACCTTGACTCCCGAGGTCGTGCCGTTCCAGACGAACACGACGTCACGATCGAAGTCAACTTCGGTGAGATCGGGCAGCGCGCCGTAATCGGCGCTCAGGCAGCGAACGTCCTGGATCCGCAACTCATCGACTATTTCCCGCTGCCAGCTGTGTCCGAAGCTATCCCAGCCGAGACAATCCACGCCCCGCGCCCCGAGCAACGACCACAACGCCGCTTCCACGGCCCCCGTATCCGAAGCCGGGACGAGGCCGATGCGGTAACCGTCCGGCAATCGCAAGAGCGAACGTGTACGCTCCAAGACTTCCGTAAGCTTAGCCTTGCCCGCGCGAGATCGGTGTGAACGGCCGGTAGCGGCGCCCGCCAGTACCTCCGGGCTCCAACCGGGCCGTTTGGCGCAAGGCCCCGAAGAGAAAAACGGTCGCGTCGGGCGTATGGCGGGTCGCATTCGGGTCAACAATTGCCGCAGTGCACAAAGGCATCATTCTAGCGAGTAAACTCGCCACGTCAACAAGCTCGAGTCGTTCTTGAGAGCTTCTCGGGAAATTGTGCATGAATCTACCGGAGATCCCGAATCGCTGCGTCGCATGCTCGCTCGCGGATCTTCCCCCGATGATTCGTAGGTAAGCCCGAAGACCGTGTCGGTCATCCACCGCGGAACGACTCGTTGTCCATGAACTGCTTGAAGAGCTCCGTATCGTCCTTCAGCACCGCCGTCATCACGCGCGCGAGCGCCTTGTCGTGCTCGATGCGAGCGTTCTGCTTATCCGAGTTCTTCTTCGCGTTCTGGTAGGCCGTATCGGCTGCGACGCGATTCGGGATGTCCTCGGTGATCAGTTTGTGCACGCGGTCGGCGTCAGTCCACGGGATGTTGCCGAACTGGTCGTTGAAGGTCTTGAGGATGTTCGAGAGGCGGTCGAGCTTCGGTTCGGGCTTGCGTCCGCCGCCAGCGGCCGGGACCGGCTCGATCTCCGCGTCCGTGTCCGGGAGCTGAATCTCGCCGCGCCGCTTCTCGACCCGGTAGCTGTCCATGTCGATCGCGAAACTCCGCCCGCGGTGCTCGCTGCCGATCTCGTCCAAGATGAACGGGAACTTCTGCACCGTGGAGATGATAATCTTCTTTCCCTGCGGCGATGAACCTGCGCAGATCGCCGGAATGCTCGGCGTGGCCCATAATCGCGCCCACCTGCGCGAACTGCTTGATGGTGTCCTTGATCTGCTGGTCGAAGGTGCCGGTCGGTGACCA